>CAITVK010000138.1 GCA_903895845.1 uncultured Chitinophagaceae bacterium | reverse complement strand
GTAATACAAGATAAAACATTTGTAATACAAGGTTTAAGGCGTGTAATACAAGATAAAACACTTGTAATACACAATTTAGGACGTGTCATACACAATCTAAGACAAATCAAATTCAATCTAAGACAAATCAAATTCAATTTAAGACAAATCAAATTCAATCTAAGAACAATCAAATTCAATTTAAGACAAATCAAATGCAATCTAAGAACAATCAAATTCAATTTAAGACAAATCAAATTCAATTTAAGACAAATCAAATTCAATCTAGGACAAATCAAATTCAATTTAAGAACAATCAAATCCAATTTAAGAAAAATCAAACGCGTGCTCTGGCCCTGTTAGATTGTAGCGAGCGACTAGCTAGGTAAGCCTCCTTTTTCTTTTTTACAAACGGGTTAGAATAATATGTTATAACATTCTACGGAATACATGTGCGAGAGGGTACATTGGCGGCAGGCAGTATTATTTATCATCTCCTGTATAAGCAGAAAATCTATATTTGTCAAAATCATTAATGACCCACGTTTTATTGATTGATATAAGCAAAGAACGCTACTTAAACTAAATACTATATGACTAAGTTTTTATCATTAATCTGCTTTTTACTCTTAACAGGAACTTTATCTGCACAAAAACTAAAGAAAGAATTCAAATTATTATTTTACTTCAATAAAAAACGCTAAATGCCAATCTTTAAACCATACACAAAACAAAAGAACACATCACTTTCTTTTGTACCACTGTGAGCCTTTAAGTCTTTGGGCGAAAACAAAGCATACATTCTAAGGCACAGAAAAAAATCTTTCTATAATGTGTATTTTTTACACAATAAATCAGATATTTACCGCCTAAAACAATTGTTATGCAAATGAAAAGATTAATAATCCTCGCATTATTCACGATTTCGCTCCTTCATTCTGTGGCAAATGCCCAGCAATCTGCCAAAGTTATTGCCAACACTGCCACTATTGACGGGCATCCTGCATGGATTATGCAAGGCAATATCTATGAAGTGAATGTGCGCCAATATACCCCCGAAGGAACCTTTAATGCCTTCGCCAAACACTTGCCACGACTGAAAAAAATGGGTGTGCAGACATTATGGTTCATGCCGATAAACCCAATTGGTGTTTTGGACAGAAAAGGCGCATTGGGTAGCTATTATGCCGTACGCAACTACAAAGCCATTAATCCGGAGTTCGGTACCATGGAAGACTGGAACAAACTGGTAAAACAATGCCACGAAATGGGCTTTAAGGTAATTATCGATTGGGTGGCAAACCATACAGCCGCCGATCACTACTGGCTTACTACCCATCCCAACTTCTATGTGCGTGACAGTATTACACACAAAGCTGTGTCTCCTTTTGACTGGACAGATGCCCGCAAATTGAATTATAACAACAAGGAACTACGTGATAGCATGACTGCTGATATGGAATTCTGGCTTACAACAAGCCATATTGACGGCTTCCGCTGCGATGTGGCGTTTGAAGTACCCAAAGACTTCTGGTCTAAATGTATTGCCACACTTCGCAAAGGGAGAAGCCTGTTTATGTTGGCTGAAGCATCGGAACCCTGGATTCATGAAGCCGGATTTGATGCTACTTATACCTGGCCGGAGTTGAATGTGATGAAAGACATAGTGAAGGGAAACGTGAAAGCGACTGCCCTAGATAGCATCATTAACAAAGTGGACAACGATTTCCAAAGTAATGCGTTGCGGATGTACTTTACCAGTAACCACGACGAGAACAGCTGGAATAAATCGGATTATGGAACGATGCCGGGAATAACACATGCGCCATTTGCAGTGCTGACACAAACAATGAAACGCTCTTTACCATTGATTTATAGCAGTCAGGAAGAACCTTATCTGGATAGCATCAGTTTCTTTTATAAAAACACCATTCCTTTTGGAAAATATGCACGTGCGGGCTTCTATTCCAAATTGCTGACACTTAGAAAAAACAATGAAGCATTGGCAGCTAACGCCAGCTACAACAAGATAAAAAGTAGTGCCGACGATAAGGTTTTTGCCTACACCCGTGAAAATAATGGGGCAAAAGTGCTGGTGGTATTGAACCTGAGTAAGGATGCAGTTACCGCAACCCTCTCCAACCATACCCTATCAGGAAAGGCAACTGAAATTTTCAGTAATAAAGCAGAAACAATATCAGATGGGCAACAGTTTGATTTGAAGCCTTGGGACTATAAGGTTTATAGTTATTTGCCGTAAAACAGCAACTAAAAAAGCCCACAAGTAAACTACCCGGAATTATGCTTGGTATCGAATATACTAAACGTTCTTTCTGTATGTACTTGTGGGCTTTGTGGTTAAGTATTCGCTAAAAATATTTTCTATTACTCAATTCCAATTACTTTCATTGCCAAATTAAATCAATGAAAGCAGCTTGGATAGGCATTTTACTTAGTCAATTTATTTTATTCTCTTTTTCAAATAATAGACTGAATATAAATGATAATCAATTAAATAAAACTATAAATAGTGATAGTATCCCACAACTCAATCAGCAGATAGTCTCATTTGTATCTGCACATTTAAAACAGAAGGTTGGCAGGGGAGAATGTTGGGATCTGGCAGCACAGCCACTGAATGAATCGGGGGCAATCTGGGACAAAGAGTATAGATATGGCAAAGTAGTGGATTATAGAAGAGACAGCATTTATCCGGGCGACATCATACAATTTGAAGGCGTTGAGATTAAGAAAGTAATTGGGAACATGACAATCATGTCGAATCTGGAGCATCACACAGCTGTAATCTATGAAGTGCAAGGAAAAGGACAGTACATTATTGCGCATCAGAACACAAGCGACTTTGGCAGAAAGGTGGGATTAAGTGAATTGGACTTATCAAACATCCTACGCGGAAGTTTTACAATTTATAGACCGTATAAATAATAACCTTCTTTTCCCATCAAAATTTGATTTATGCGACTCCTGTTTTTATGTTTATGCTGTTTAATTTTTACGGTTTCTTTCAGCCAGCAGCAGCGCTATTATTTATTGGTTGGAACGTACACTAACGGCAAAAGCGAGGGGATATACGTGTATAATTTTGACGCTACCAATGGCAAAACGGCACTCATCAGTCAGATTAAGGCCAATAACCCATCCTACCTTGCCATCAGTAAAGATGAATCCTTTGTTTATGCCATTGAGGACAACAGAAATAATACAAGCAGCGAGGCGGCAGCCTATCATTTTGATAAAAGAACAGGAACGTTGTCCTTCATCAACAAACAACCAAACAATGGCATTGGTGCTTGTTACATTACGGTAGATAAAACCAATAAGTGGTTGTTTATGGCCAACTATGGGAGTGGAAGCTTATCTGTATTGCCCATCAAAAAGGATGGAAGCATTGATGCTGTCCGCCAGTTTTATCAGCACACAGGGAGCAGTATCAATCCACAGCGACAAAAAGAACCGCATGTGCACACCGCAGTATTATCTCTGGATGAAAAATATTTGTTTACAACAGATTTAGGAACAGATAAAATTAACAGATACGCTTTTGATGCATCTGCTACCAATCCGCTAACACCAACTAAAGACTCTGTTACCTACAGCACGCCCGGCAATGGTCCGAGACACCTTACATTTAGCCCTGATGGAAAGTTTCTATATACTATAAATGAGTTGAGCGGTAATATAGATGCTTTTTCTGTTGATAAGGAACAGTTACAGAAGTTACAAACCGCTATTATAGATACAACAGACAACGGAAGCACAACTAGAGCAAGTGCAGATATCCATTTATCGCCAGACGGAAAGTTCCTCTATGCTACAAACAGAGGTGCCTACAATACAATTGCCACTTACAGTTTAAACAAGGCAGATGGCAAGCTTACTTTTATAGCTATGCAGCCCACGGGAGGTGTGATGCCGCGCAACTTTACCATTGATCCTACTGGTTCTTACCTATTGATAGGGCATCAGAAGTCAGACAATATCACCATCTTTAAAAGAAATAAGCAAACAGGTTTATTGAGTCGGATAGATAATACAATTGAAGTGGGTAGTCCTGTTTGTTTGAAAATTATTCCTGCAAATTAAAGTTCAGGGCAAGCCTGTTGCATAAAAAAAGGGGTTGAACAAAAGTTCAAACCCCTCCTATTAATCAACCTCTCAAATTCTTATGGGAAAATACCTAATTCGGTATAACTGATGCCTACTTTATCAATAGCACATACATAAGCCGCAGTACGCATATCTGGAATTGCTGGATTACTCAACCATATTTCCATTATTTCCTGAGTAGCGCTAATCATTGTTTCCTCTAGTCCACTGTGTACCAGGTCAATTTCATCGGCCCCATGTTCTATCAAGTTGCGTGCTTTTACACTTGCTTTCTTTCCTGTGAGTGTTTCTATTTCGGTAAGAATATGATGGTTCATACTCTCTGTAAAACGCTTTTCCAAACGACCATAACGCACGTGGCTCAGGTTCTTCAACCATTCAAAATAAGAAACAGTCACACCACCTGCGTTCAGGTACATATCTGGTATTACCAGCACCCCCTTATTAATAAATACCTCATCAGCCTCAGGCGTAAGAGGACCATTTGCGGCTTCCCCGATAATCTTTGCTTTGATACGTGGCGCATTGTTGCCATCAATTACATTTTCCAAAGCTGCTGGAATCAATATGTCGCAATCCAATTCCAAGGCCTCTGCGCTTTTGGCAATAAACGTACTTCCAGCAAAGTCCTTTACAGAGCCAGTTGCTTTTCTATGCTGAAATAATTCTTCTTCATTAATGCCATTCTCACTGTAAACAGCCCCTTCGTACTCAGCTATTGCAATGACTATCGCCCCATTCTCCCTAAAAAACTTAGCGCAGTGATACCCCACATTACCCAAGCCTTGCACCACTACTTTCTTACCTACAATGCCAGTAGTAAGTCCCAACTTAGCCATTACTTCAGGCATATTACACACTTCACGCACGCCGAAGAAAACGCCTAAGCCAGTAGCTTCTTTGCGTCCATGAACACCACCTTGCGATATTGGCTTCCCTGTAACACAACCTGCCGCATCAATTTCACCAGGTTTCAAGGATGAATATGTATCTACAATCCACGCCATTTCACGCTCACCAGTACCATAATCAGGCGCAGGAACATCAATGCCTGGACCAATAAAATTCTTTTTAACTAATTCTGCAGTATATCTTCTTGTTATCTTTTCCAGTTCGTAGGTACTATGTTTTCTAGGATTAATCTTAATGCCCCCCTTCGCACCGCCAAAAGGCACATTTACAATAGCACATTTATAGGTCATCAAGCTGGCAAGCGCCATCACTTCATCCTGATTCACTTCATTACTAAATCTTATCCCACCTTTACACGGTGTTTTGTGCTGAGAGTGTTGTACCCTGTACGCTTCAATCACCTCAATTCTACCATCGTCCATCTTCACCGGAAAACGCATACTATAGATGCTATTACAGGCTTTAATCTGTTCCAGAAGCCCTTTGTCCCACTTGGTATATGCGGAGGCTTTGTCAAAACTCTTTTCTACACTCTCAAAAAAACTGTACATACTTTTTTAGTTATGAGTTATGAATTATGAGCGATCATTGTTCTATTTGATCCCTTCTTTTTCCAGCTTAGTCAGCTTCTTGTCTACACTGATCAAGTAGCCAAAGAAACCAATCATAATGATGACTATCACGGCTACTACTACCAGAATTTTCCCGTTACTACGCATCAGGTCGGTGGTGACAGGTGGCGTACCTACTGAAGTTTGTGCGTTGGTATAAACGCTTAAAAAGGCAAAAACAATCGCTGCGATAATCTTTTTCATTGTATTCATATTAAGAGTGCTTTTCAATTAAAATTTGTAACCTAATTTTCAAAGTTGTTATCCATACACCGAGTAAAGTCCAGCCGATAACAGCCGGATAAAAGACAATCCGTAGCCTCCAGTCGAGGTCTTTTCCATTGATGCCGGGGTTGCCAGCACTACCTTGTCCGCCGGGGTGTAATGACTCTGTAAGCCTTGGCAATATCCATAAAGTGGGGAAAAGCATAAAGAAGGCGAATATGTTGTACACGGCACTTATCCTTGCCCGCTTCTCTTCATCATTGAGACTTCCGCGCAAAACAAAATAAGCAAGATAAATAAGCAAGGCAACGGCTGCACCAATTTGCTTGGGGTCGTTGTTCCAAGGCTGCCCCCATTGATAGTTTGCCCAAACGGCTCCAGTAACAATGCCTACAAAGCCAAAGAGAGTGCCTGTAGCTGCATACGAAGTAGCATAAAAGTCGTTTTTGGGGGTTGGATTGCCAAGATATTTGATGGCATATACCAAGGATACGGTGAGCAATATCATCATGCCAAACCACATTGGCACATGAAAAAAGAAGTTACGGATTGTTTGCTGCATCCTGTCATCCATCCTGGGAACTTCTACATAAAAACCGAAAATACAAACATACATCACCAACACAAAACATAATATCTTCCACCAATAAGCTCGCAACATCCAATTTTATTTTAGAATAAACAAAAGAACAATCGTTTCAATTTACAAGGGACAAAAGTAGCGTAAAGGAGTTTATTAAACTTGTTACTAATCCTACATTACCATAAAAAACATTCAGGCGATTATTGAAACTTTATCTAAATGAATATTTAAGTGCAATAAAAACACTGTTCTACTAGTCTGAAAACATCTGCCTGAATAAGCTTCTATTAAAACTTACTGCCGTTGCATTGTATTTTACAATTACTTTTTACTTTTGCAGCAATAATATTATCATTACAGTATGGCATACAACCCTTTTTTTTCGACAAAGCCTTGGGAACAAGAGGACTCCGATGTGATGACAGAGCGCGCACATAGCTTTTGTATAATAGTCTGGAATGATGATGTAAATTCATTTGAATGGGTAATTACAACCCTGATGGAAGTATGTGGCCATACAGAAGAGCAAGCCGAGCAATGTGCTTTCATCATTCATTACAATGGTAAATATGCCGTTAAAGAAGGCGCTTATGATACCTTGAAGCCTATGTGCGATGCCATTACCGAACGTGGCATCAGTGCGACCATCGAACAAAACGTAAGACAATAAAACCTGCTCGTGCTAGGTCATATAGACAAATAATCCCCAATCTGCTTATGCCCTTGCACTTATTAAATGAAAAAATTTGGTTTCCACCCGTTGAGGAGGCACTGGAGGACGGACTATTGGCAATGGGCGGCGACCTAAGCACCGAAAGATTATTACTAGCCTATCAGAAGGGAATATTCCCTTGGTACGATGGCGATGTGCCGTTATGGTGGTGTCCCAATCCCCGCTTTGTCTTACTGCCCGACGAGTTGATTGTGAGCAAAAGCATGAAGACTTTGTTGAAAAGGGAGGCTTTTGAATTCACCATCAACCAGGACTTTACTGCCGTAATAAACAATTGTAAAGCGAAGGAAAGAAAGGGGCAGGACGGCACATGGATAAAGAATGAAGTGGTAGATGCCTACTGCAATTTGCATCAACTTGGCTATGCCCATAGTGCAGAAGCATGGAGTGATGGCGAATTGGTGGGTGGCTTGTACGGTGTACGCTTGGGCGGGCTCTTTTTTGGGGAGAGCATGTTTAGCCATAAGAGCAATGCTAGTAAATATGCCTTCATCAAGTATGTGGAACAGCTAAAAGCAGAGGGTGTACTATTGATAGATTGTCAGGTTTATACCGAACACCTGGAAAGCCTTGGTGCCAAGATGATTATGCGGGAACAGTTTATTCATTTGCTGGAACAACTAGTTTAAAACCTTAGCGCTTAATTAAAAATGAGCAGGCAAGACCGTTGCATATTCAAACTATAACTCCTCAAACTGCGCGGTGGCGCGATTCTTCCTCACATTATCCCAATTGAAATATTTTCCATTCATTGCTATGTAAACCCCATGTGGAAGCGTTTGTACAAAGGCCAAAGCACTTCCAAGATTAAAGAGACCGTCGCTGCTACCAAACTTATAAGGAATCATAGCGCCTGTAATGACAATGGTTTTGTTGATGCTTGCTTTTGCCAGTACAATTGCCGTTTCTACCATGGTATCGGTACCGTGTGTAATTACAATCCGGTCTTCGTCTGCTTTAATGCATTGTTGCACAATCAGTGTTCTATCGGCATCACTCATTTCAAGGCTATCAATCATCATCAATGTTCTGATATCTACCTCCACTCTGCAACGACCAAGTTTCAGCATCTCATGCAGATGTGTATCTTTAAAGTACAATTGACCATTCAACTCATTGTATTCCTTATCAAAAGTACCTCCTGTAATAAAAATCCTGATAGCCATAAACTTATATTGAGCTTGTTAAACTTATTTAGACAATAAAATTGATTCCCATCAGCAAATGATTTCGGCTACAAAAGTGTAAATCATAGACGAAGATAAAGTTAGGTATTTAATTTTTATTTATGATCCTTTTTCATAAGAATTAATTAATCTGTTTTACTCAAGACTAATAACTGCGGCTACTATACCCGTTTCAAACTTTAATCGGTTATTAAGATGTATTAACATGAAAAAATCGCAAAATACAACCCTGAGTCAATGTAGGAGAGTCTGAATTGGATTGGAAGTTGTTTCAGAATACAATAAAATTTCTAACATTAAAAAGCATGGGAATGAATCTAGAAAATTTAAATTGGCTACTGAATACTATAGTTTGTTTGATATTTTCAACACCCCTGTTCTCTCAATCGAGTGATAGTGTTCCACTTATTCGACTGGATGCACATGCATTTTCAAATCTTACATACCAACAGGCAAGGATTGGTGTGCGAGGTATTAGTTTGATTAAGAAAAAAGAAGAACCACTCGTTTTTACAGGCAAACATTTAGAATTGGTCAATACTGCTCAACAGCGACTAGAATCTCCTTCAAGAACTACACGGAGCAATGGCAAATACCATATTTAGTAGTGTTTAAGTGTGGCAGCATCCTTGGTTTTTTAGGAGAAGAAACCCTCAAAGTGCTTGTTGGTAAGGCTTTTGATTAAATAATGAAGAGTTCTTTGTGTAGATGATGGTGGTATAGATTACTTAAAAAGGGCTTTAAACTAGGTCAGTACAAGAGTTACTGACCAAAGTACAGGTCTTACTGAGGTCAGTACAAGAGTTACTGGGTAAAGTACAGGTCTTACTGAGGTCAGTAAAAGACTTACTGAGTAAAGTACAGGTCTTACTGAGGTCAGTAAAAGAGTTACTGGGTAAAGTACAGGTCTTACTGAGGTCAGTAAAAGACTTACTGAGTAAAGTACAGGTCTTACTGAGGTCAGTAAAAGAGTTACTGGGTAAACTACAGGTCTTACTGAGGTCAGTAAAAGACTTACTGAGGTCAGTAAAAGGGGGGTGTTAATGAGATAAAATCGTTCAATTGATATTAAAGTATTAATTGTTTTCAAAAACAATCGGTGCAATAGCCTGAGTTCTGGCAATAAGCTTTTGCATAAACACAAGTGTAAACGCACAAACCCGGCTGATGATCCGGGCATTGGTGGGCCAGGTAATGGCGGAAGTTCCCTTAGTATTCGTTACAGCAAAAAAAAAAGGCAGCTAAAACCTAGCTGCCTTTTATAATGACTATATTTATTGGTAAATTACAATCCGAAAGCTTGCTTAACCGCAGGAACAAAGTCTAGCTTCTCCCATGTAAACAATTCTACTTCCTTTGTAGTAACAACACCTTGTGGATCTTTGAATTCTTTGGTTACCACTTCATTCTTACGACCCATGTGACCATAAGCAGCAGTTTCGCTGTAGATAGGGTTGCGCAATTTCAAACGTTGCTCAATAAAGTAGGGGCGCATATCAAAAATAGATTCTACAATCTTTGCAATCTCACCATCTGTCTTGCCAACCTTAGATGTACCATAAGTATTAATGTAGATACCCATTGGTTTTGCAACACCAATTGCATAAGATACTTGTACCAATACTTCTTCGGCAACACCTGCTGCTACTAAGTTCTTGGCAATATGTCTTGTTGCATAAGCAGCACTTCTATCTACTTTACTCGGATCTTTTCCACTAAAAGCGCCACCACCGTGTGCACCCTTTCCACCATAAGTGTCAACGATAATTTTACGGCCAGTTAAACCTGTATCGCCATGTGGGCCACCAATAACAAACTTACCAGTAGGATTGATGTGATACTTGATGTCATCATTAAATAAGTGTGCAAACTTGCTATACTTAACTTTTACACGAGGAATCAATATTTTGATGATGTCTTCCTTGATTTTAGCAAGCATTGTTTCTTCCGAATCAAAGTCGTCGTGTTGTGTAGATACCACAATAGCATCTATTCTAACTGGTTTGTTATTGTCATCATACTCTAAAGTAACCTGACTCTTTGCATCTGGACGCAAGTACTTGATTTCAGTATTTTCTCTGCGCAATGCAGCTAGTTCAATCAATACTTTGTGGGCCAAGTCAAGCGCCAGAGGCATATAGTCATCGGTTTCATTTGTTGCATAGCCAAACATCATACCTTGGTCACCAGCGCCTTGGTCTTCTTTATTTGCTTTGTCAACACCTTGATTGATGTCTGCACTCTGCTCATGTATTGCAGATAGGATACCACAACTGTTAGCTTCAAACATATATTCGCTCTTGGTGTAACCGATTTTACGGATTACGCCACGCGCAATTTCCTGAACATCCAAATAAGATTTACTCTTTACCTCTCCTGCCAAAATTACTTGTCCTGTAGTAACCAATGTTTCGCAAGCCACCTTCGACTCGGGGTCGAATGCTAAGAAGTTGTCAATTAAAGCGTCTGATATCTGGTCAGCAACTTTGTCTGGGTGTCCCTCGGATACACTCTCCGATGTAAATAAATAAGGCATCTGTTATCTTTTTTTATGTCCGCAAATATAATAGCACACCTATATAGTAGGCTTCAAATAAAATGCTATTGAATTTATAAAGTTAGATTGCAAGTTCGTTGTACAACTCCAGATATTCTGATAAGTCTGTATCCCACCCCTTGAAGTTTACGATTCTTTTTCCTTTAGCTTTTGCAAATTCAGATACCAAAACACTGTTGGGTTCTTCGGCACCAAAAGTAATCGCGTCAGCATAAGTTGCTCCGCCTCTGTAAAGCGCTGTATTGTTAAGCTCTTTAAATGGTTCCAGATCTTTTTCTTTGATATTGGCATTAATCAACGCTTTCTTGATGAAATCTGCTGGAAATTTATCTTCAAAAGTATTTTCGCCAATTGTAAAAACAATTTTACTGTTTCCAAAGACAGGTTCTCTTTTGTAAGCTGTTCTGATATAAACAGGAGCTAGGCTACTCATCCAGCCACTACAATGTATAACATCAGGTGCCCATCCAAATTTCTTTACAGTTTCCAATGCACCCTTGCAGAAGAAGATGGCCCTCAAGCCATTATCATCAAACCACTTCTCTTCATCATCATGAAAGATTTGTTTTCTCTTAAAGAAATCTTCGTTCTCTAGGAAATAAACCTGTAATCTTGCATTCGGCAACGAAGCAACTTTTATCTGTAAGGGATAATCGTCGTTGTCTACAGATATGTTGATACCAGATAGTCGTACAACTTCGTGCAGCCTGTGCCTACGTTCATTGATAACTCCAAAACGTGGCATAATGCAACGAACCTCCAATCCGGTCTCATTGCTTTTGATAGCCAATCTGTTTACAATTTCAGAGAACTCCGTTAGCTCTAAATAAGGCGACATTTCTGTGGCTATGAATAAAATTCTTTTCTTTGACATCTATTAAGTCGTACTTTTTTATGGGTAGCCTGAAAATAAGTCGGCAAAGTTACATAAAAAAGGGTCTAGTTAGTTATTACTGATATTAATAAGCAAAACAAACGGAATGATTATATATAAAAAAGTTATTGATATTTCCTTATCCCTTGAAAATTGTCGAAAATTAAATGCACAAATTGGATTTGTACCCACCATGGGAGCTTTGCACAATGGACATATCTCTTTGCTTGAAATGAGCAAGAAACAAAACCAACTGACGGTTTGTAGCATTTTTGTGAACCCAACACAGTTTAATGATAAAGCGGACTTTGAGAAATATCCTACAACCATCGAAGCTGATATTGCCGCACTTGAAAGCGTGGGATGCGATGTTTTGTTTCTTCCTTCTGTAGAAGAAATTTATCCAGATAAAAATAGTTTAGCTCATTATAATCTAGGATCTCTGGAAACCGTGCTGGAAGGTAAATATAGACCGGGACACTTTCAGGGAGTGTGTCAGGTGGTAGACAGATTGCTAAGTATCATTCAGCCTAGCGCCATTTATCTGGGACAGAAAGATTATCAGCAATGTATGGTGCTTCAAAAACTAATTCAACTAAAAAATTATAATACACAGCTTATCGTTTGCCCTACACTCAGGGAAAATAGTGGGCTAGCCATGAGTAGCAGAAACATACGCTTGTCTGACAGCGGGAAAGTTGCAGCGATTGCTATTTATAATTCTTTATTGTTTATTAAAGAAAATATTGCCCGGTTGCCTTTGGTAGATTTGAAAAATCAGGTAGAAACTTCATTACTTCAACAGGGATTCAGCGCCGTTGATTATGTAGAGATATGCGATGCAGCGAGCCTTGAAACGATTACAGATTATACCCCAACTACTTCGACAGTGGTGTTGGTAGCTGCCTTTATTGAGGGGGTTAGACTGATAGATAACATGGTTATTTCCTGACAAAGGAAATCCTTAACACTTTCTCTCCTTACTTTTGCGACGTATGCAGATAGAGATACTGAAATCGAAGATTCACAGGGCAGTGATTACAGAAGCGAATTTGAACTATGTGGGCAGCCTCACAATTGATGAAGGACTGATGGAAGCCGCTAATTTAATTGAGAACGAGAAGATACAAGTGGTGAATGCCAACAATGGCGAGCGGATTGAAACATATATTATCAAAGGGAAGAGAGGTAGTGGCGTTATTTGCCTCAATGGTCCCGCAGCACGGAAAGGTGCAGTGGGAGATGTGGTAGTCATTATTTCGTACGCACAAATGGACTTTGAAGCTGCTAAAACATTTAAACCCACAATTGTTTTTCCTAAAGAAGGGAATAAATTATAAAACGATAGGTTAGTAACTTGCCGCCTTCAACAACTAAATTGTCATAATGAACAAGAAAATAGCCAATAGCATAAAGTATATCCTCTTTTTTGGGATAGGTATTTTCTTGGTATGGTGGAGTTTGCATCAGATTCCGGACAATAAATGGGCTGAATTTAAGAGAGCACTCGTAACATCTAACTTTTGGTTGTTAATACCTGTTTTTGTAATCCTTTCTACCAGTCATCTCCTTAGAGCCATCCGTTGGAATACATTAATGCTGCCAATGGGATATAAACCTCGGCTCGCCAATACTTTCTTTGCGGTAATGATTGGCTATCTCGCTAATCTGGCTGTTCCACGCTTGGGTGAGGTTTTGAAATGTACTTTGTTGGCAAAATATGAAAAAGTGCCTGCCGAAAAATTGGTAGGTACCATAGTAGTAGAGCGTGCGGTAGATGTGGTGTGTTTGGGTATTGTTTTTATTCTGGCTTTTGTGTCGCAATATGAGGTAATTGGGGAATATGGTAAACAATTGGTTCTTGAGTTGTTTGCCAATAAAAACGGCACTTTCTCCTGGACTAAAGTAGCCATTATCATCGCAATTCTGGGTGTCCTCATCTTGGTAATCAAAGCTTTCTTCAAGCAGTTTGCACACCTTACAATTGTTATAGCAATCGAAAAAATACTAAAAGGTATCTGGGAAGGACTGTCTGCAATTAGGTATTTAAAACAAAAAACCAGATTCCTTGCTTGTACTGTTGGCATCTGGGGTTTGTATGTTGCAGGAACCTGGGTGGGATTATATGCTACGCAGGGAACTTCTGGCCTTGGATTAGGTGCTGCTTTGTCTGCCCTTGCATTTGCTAGTATTGGTATGATTGTAACGCCGGGGGGCATCGGTGCTTATGCTTTTTTCCTAGCCAAAGTATTGGAGAAGAATGATATTCCTTTTGAAATTGGATATGCCAATGGTACTTTGCAATGGTTCGCTCAATTTCTGATAGTAGTAATAGTAGGTTCTATATGTTTGGGATTACTTCCTTGGTACAATAAAAAAACACTTACAGATGAAACAAATTGATGCAATAGCAACTAAGATATATACCCTTCCAACTTTGATGTCGGCGGTAAATGGATGGCGTTTGAAAGGTCAGACCATTTCTTTTACCAATGGTTGTTTCGATATCCTGCACGAAGGACATATATTTTCGTTATCTCAAGCGGCTAGAGAGGCCGATTTATTGATTGTTGGGGTAAATAGCGATGCTAGTACCAAAAGATTGAAAGGAGAGGAGCGCCCAATTAATAATGAACAAAGCAGGGCATTATTGTTGGCTAGTTTGGCAATAGTGGATGCCGTTGTAATATTTGAAGAAGATACGCCATTAAACCTGATTTCCACTATTCTGCCCGATGTTTTAGTGAAAGGTGGCGACTATACCATAGAACAGATTGTGGGTGCAAAAGAAGTAATGGCTAATGGCGGAAGGGTTGTTATCAATCCGATAGTGCAAGGCTTTTCTACGACAGGTATCATCGAAAAGATAAGAAGGCTGGGGTAGAAATCAATCAAAAAGCCTTCCTCATATATTAATACCTAAAAGTTTCACATTTATATATAAAAGTTGGAAAAACATATATAAATGTTCGGAAAACATATATAAAAGCTGGAGATTTATATATAAAAGTTGAGAAAATAGATATAAATCTTGGATGGAGATATATAAAAGCCAGAGATTTATATATAAAAGTTGGGAAAAGAGATATAAATGTTGGACGGAAGTATATAAACGCGTTACACCGGGTACTTCTCGTGATAATTAATCAGTTCTATTGGGCTTCTCTCCGTTGTAAATCCTTCGTAATACGCCTTTATCTCATCCAATTCCTCCTCTCAACCGCCACTGACAAGCTGTTTTAATACGCTTAGGCACTAGTAAGAAAACTTTTGCCAAACATGCCTTCTACTCAAAGCCCCGTTTTCTTACACCTAAAAAAAGAATAATTAAATGACGGTCTTTATCTTCTTTGATGATTCCCACTTTTTTGTTTTTTTAGCCAAAATCATTAACTGTTGGAATCAGTTTTATTACATAAAGAAGTTTAAACAACTTCGGTTCTAAATTTTGATTACCTCCTCAGACAAACAAAAACGCCGCAATAATATAATTGCGGCGTTTTTTAGTTTTTGGCGGAGAGAGAGGGATTCGAACCCCCGGACCTGTAACAGTCAACAGTTTTCAAGACTGCCGCAATCGACCACTCTGCCATCTCTCCGGGTGCAAAATAAAGGGTATGGAAGTTAATAGCCAAATAAAATTAATATCAGTTCTATTACATTTGCCAAAATATACAATTTGAAACACCTAGCAGCAATCAATAAATACTTCTGGAAATACAGAACTCGCTTTGGGTTGGGCATCTTATTTATTATACTTTCCAACTATTTCAGAATCCTGGCTCCTCAGGTGTCTGGCTATGTGGTTGATAAGGTGACCCAAGCTATCAAAATGCAGAATGGATTGCCCATTGCCAAACACGCTCCACGAAACGCTAACTACGATGTATTGGTGAAACAACTGATTGTTTGGGTGGAGGATGGCAACATCTCTTTTGGCAGAATGATTGTCTTTAGCGGCATCACCTTATTGGTATTGGCTTTGTTGGGGGGCTTCTTTATGTTCTTGATGCGGCAGACTATCATTGTAATGAGCCGGCATATTGAATACGACCAGAAGAATGAAGTCTATCAACACTATCAGCAACTGGATGCGGGCTTTTATAAAGTGCATAGTACTGGTGATCTGATGAATCGTATTTCTGAGGATATAAGTAAAGTGAGAATGTATACCGGACCTGCCGTGATGTATGTAATAAACCTGACTGCAACTATTAGCTTCAGTGTCTATTTTATGCTGAAGGAGAATGTGGAGTTGACACTTTATGTATTGGCGCCATTACCCATACTAACGATTACCATCTATTCGGTAAATACCATCATCAATAAAAAAAGTGAGCGCATTCAGGCTTTGCTGTCAGGATTGACCACTACTGCCCAAGAAAGTTACTCGGGCATCAGGGTTATTAAATCTTTTGTTCAGGAGAAGGCTATGATGGGGTTCTTTAATGACAATAGTAACCTGTATAAAAAGAATGCAATCAGTCTCGCAAAGGTGGAGGCTGTCTATTTTCCTTCAATGGCTTTGTTGATTGGTATCAGTACCTTGTTGACGATTGCAATAGGAGGGTGGTACCACGTTTCTGGTCATTCTCCAGCCGTTAGTGCAGGTACTATTACCGAGTTTGTAATCTATGTAAACCTACTCACTTTTCCCGTGATGGCGCTTGGCTGGACGGCAAGTATGATTCAACGTGGGGCTGCCTCTCAAAAGCGTTTGAATGAGTTTCTGGATACCAAGTCTGCCATAGTAGATAGTTCAAAAGCGGTACAACTAGATGCTCTAAAGGGTGATATTGTTTTCAATAATGTTTCTTTCACTTACGCCCACACGGGCATTAAGGCCATCAGTAATTTCAACCTGACTATTAAGGAAGGACAGAAGGTTTTGATAATTGGAAAGACAGGAAGCGGCAAGTCTACGCTGGCGCAATTGTTATTGCATTTCTACAATCCCGATCAGGGTAGTATTTCTATTGGGAATAATGATATTGCCAATATTTCCCTAAGCAAATTGAGGAACGGAATCAGCTATGTGCCACAAGATGTTTTCTTATTTAGTGATTCTGTTTCTAATAATATTGGTTTTGGATTGGCCAATAAACCATCGCAAGAGAAAATAGAAGAGGCTGCAAGGTTTGCGAGCATTCATCAGGAAATACTAGGCTTTGATAAGGGATATGAAACCATGATTGGGGAGCGTGGTGTGACCTTGAGTGGCGGACAGAAACAGCGTATTTCTATCGCTCGTAGCCTGATAAAAAATCCTGAGATTGTGGTGTTTGATGACTGCCTTAGTGCGGTGGATGCAAAGACTGAAAGTACAATTATCAATAATTTCTACCAATACCTCGAACAGAAGACTGCAATCATCATCACCCATCGGATCTTTTCTACTTTTAGATTTGATAAGATTGTGGTGATTGAGGAAGGTGCGATTGTGGAAGAAGGTACGCACGAAGAATTGATGGGGAAAGAAGGCTATTATGCCGAGCTGTATCGTCTGCAACTTACGAGAGATGAACCTCAGGAAACAATCTTTGTAGCAATTTAGGAGAAAAGGTTACTTCTTTTTGAATAAAGATACCTTATCTGAGAGAAAAGGTATCTTCTTTTTGAATAAAGGTATCTTCTCTGAGAAAAAAAGGTATTTATGTTGGAGAGAAGTATCTAAACCTGAAAAAATCGTCTCATTTCCTACCAACATACGGTACAAACATGCGCCTGATACATTATCGTTTACTACCTAAACCGCTTTACTAAATCCAACATGATTGGTTTCATCGGTAAGCCATTTGATGTCAAAGGCTTTGCATATATTTCTAACAAAGTGAAAACCTAGTTTAGTAACCTCAATGCCGTCATCGGTAAAGTGTAGCAGGTTGTCCGCCTCCATGTCTTGCAAGAGCGGTAACGAATAATCACTTAATAAGTACTTATATTCTTCCATGAAAGTGGTTCGTCCCTGACAAATTGTTTGGAGTATATACTTTTTGAAAATGAGGTCTGCCTCATCCAGAAAACACCCTTTTATGGTAGGTAATTCGCCCGCTCCTATACTGCGATAATAGTTTTCCAGTTCCTTGTGGTTCTGCGCATAAGCAACACCAATATCACTGATGGCAGAAACGCCCAATCCAATCAGGGCAGCACAATTGGTGTCGGTATAACCCATAAAGTTGCGGTGAAGCGAACCATTCATTCGTGCAAAATACAGTTCATCTGTAGGTAGCGAAAAATGGTCCATGCCAATATCAGTATAGCCTGCATCTGCAAACATCTTCTTTCCAATGGCATAAAGTTTTGTTTTCAATTCGGCACTAGGCAAATCGTTTTCATCAAACAAACGTTGCACTTTTTGTTTCCAAGGCACGTGTGCATAGCTATAAAAAGCAACACGATCTGGTTGAATTTCAATAGCTTCTCTGATGGTGTTTTGCATTCCCTCGATGGTTTGAAAGGGGAGACCATATATCAAATCGAAGTTAACAGATTCAAAGCCAATCCTACGAGCCGCTTCGGTGGCACGGCGTACATTCTCAGTTGGCTGTATCCGGTTGATGGCCTTTTGTACAACAGGGTCTGTATCTTGAACACCAAAACTGATGCGTCTGAATCCTAGGTTATATAAAGTTTGCAGGTGCGCTTCTGTTGTATTGTTTGGATGCCCTTCTATACTGAATGCATGATTGGGGGCAATGCTTGCGCCTTCAAGAATGCCGTTAATAAGTTTGGTTAAGTTTTCTGGCGAAAAAAAGGTAGGTGTTCCACCTCCCAAGTGTATTGACTGGATGATGGGCGCTTTTTGCATCAGGTTCTTGTACATTCCCCATTCTTGCAGTACCGCATCAATGTATTTTTCTTCAACCGAATGGTTGGTCGTAATACGCTTGTTACAGGCACAGTAGGTACACAGCGATTCGCAAAAGGGGAGGTGTATGTAGATACTCAATCCCTTCTCGTAGTCCTCGTCAATGTTTATTGTTTCACTAAAAGTATCCTTCCATTGAAGGTTGTCTTCCCAGTCTTTCCAAAAAGGAACGGTAGGATAACTCGTGTAGCGGGGGACCGATTTGTTGTACTTTTCTATCAGTGTGTTGTAATTAGGCATAGTATGTCTTGAGAGGCCAAAAGTAGTAGCGGTGGTCATCGGACAACCAAACGCTTGTCAAACCTTGACATGATTTTCATCAATTACCTACAAATCTTGTAAAGTATTTTGTCGAAATGATTAAAGTCAGTTTTTATTTTACCTCAAAAGCACAATTTTGACTTTGGAAAGGATTATTATGAATCCCCCTTAAACAAGAAGAACACAAGCAATGAAGATTATTATTTCGAAAGATAGATTAATTGACGATATAAAGAAGGAATTTAATAATGCCTTCCCCTATCTTAAAATAGATTTTAAGTTAGACCCCATTGCTACTTCTACCTCAACTGGTTTCAGAAGGAATACGCCTATTGGACAACTAAAACTAGGAGATATCATAAAAGATAGCCCCGAGGGCGTTATCAGTATTAATGAAAACAATTCCATCAAGCAGATAGCTCAGAAGTTTGCTGAAAACTTCGGACTAAAAACAAACTTCTTTCGGAAGAGTGGTAATCTTTGGTTGGAAATAAAAATGACCGGCGACTGGTCATTGAAACAACAAAACGAGAGTGGAATGGAAGTTTATTGATGTTATATGAAATCCTAAATTATATTTCTTAGCCTTTAATTCAGAACTTCTCTTTTACTAACAAAATCATTTTTAAGCATAGAACCAATCGTTTCTACTCTTTACTTTCTATCAGTTTCTGGTTTACTTCTATCCGCAAGGGGTTAACTGCAACCAGTGAGAGAAATCCGGATAACCGTAAGAGATTTACTTCAAACAATATTGCAAATCCCGCTAGCAGTGGATGCTTGATTTCATACCGTGAGAGAAATCCGGTTGACAGTGAGAGAAATACTGCAAGATCAAAAGAGTCAAAAAATAACTGTTTTCAACCTCTGTTTAAAAGAAAGCGTCTATTTTGTTACTTTTTATCATTTGGGAATCAATAGAATTATATATTTGAATTAATAAGCAACAATTGGTACTTGAATAAGCTTTAACGGATATACAATAACTTCACAATGGGACATAATCATAATCAATCGGATGAAAATCATGCACATCATGAAGCAGAGGTTGGGCATCACCATCATCATCATGAGATTACCAATTTAAATAAGGCATTTGTAGTAGGAATTATCCTCAACACAGCTTTTGTTACTGCCGAGGTAGTAGTTGGTTGGTCTTCCTCTTCTTTGGCACTTTTGTCTGATGCTGGCCACAATGCAACCGATGTATTTAGTCTTTTGTTGTCAATGTTTGCTTTCAAGGCTTCAAAGGCAAAAGCCACCAATAAATATACCTACGGTTTCAAGCGTGCAACCATCCTCAACTCGCTTATAAATGCTATTTTATTGTTGTTTGTTACAGGCGCTATTGTATGGGAAGGGGTGGTAAGATTAAAAAATCCAGTACATATTCCAGGTGTGCTTGTATCTGTAGTGGCTTTTATGGGCATATTTGTCAATGGTATTTCTGCGTTCTATTTCTTCAAAGACAAAGAAAAAGACATCAACGTGAAGGGGGCTTATCTTCATTTGTTAAGTGATACTCTCGTGTCTTTTGGGGTAGTTCTTACGGGAGTAGTCATCTATTTTACCCAGTGGTTTTGGATTGATACAGTGGTGAGTTTTGTAATTGCTATCATGATTTTGACTAGTACCTGGCAGTTGCTTACGGATAGTATCCGCCTGGCACTTGACGGTGTTCCGAGGAATGTGGACATAAAAAGAGTGCAAGAAGCAATACTTGAATATGATGAGGTATTTAGCATTCATCACATTCATATCTGGGCATTGAGTAGTAGTGAAAATGCACTTACCGCACATGTTGTTGTACAAAATAGTGATATTACAGTATTTGAAAAGGCAAAACATAGTATAAAACATACACTGGAGCATTTGAATGTCCACCATTCTACATTCGAGATAGAATCTATTGCCTGTAGCCAAGAATGGTGCGATGAAGAAGAAGACTAAATTTAGTTATATATTTTTATAGATAGGTTGTATGAATGCTGCAAACTGATTGAATGGCAAAAACATTAATAGTAATAGGAGGTGGTGCATCGGGCTTTTTTTGTGCTGTGAATGCTGCAAGGATGGATGCATCTTTAACGGTGATATTGTTGGAAAAACAGCAAAAACTATTGAGTAAGGTAAAGGTGAGTGGGGGAGGTCGTTGCAATGTTACCCATGCTTGCTTTGAGATTGAAGACTTGATAAAGTATTATCCCAGAGGACAAAACTTTCTTAAAAAGGCATTTCATTGGTTTAATACAAACAACACCATCAGCTGGTTTGAAGAAAGGGGAGTAGCATTGAAAACAGAATCTGACGGAAGGATGTTTCCCATTACCAATGACTCCCAAACCGTAATAGATTGCTTACTGAAAGAAGCCTCTAGGTACAACGTAAAAGTGCATACGGGTGTGGATGTTGTTTCGATAAACCCAAAAGAAGAATCATGGGAAGTAGTTGCAGGAAGTAAAACCTACACTGCCAACTATCTATGCGTTGCTGCTGGAGGATATAATACGCTGGCCAAATTCGACTGGTTACAACAACTCGGACATACAATAGAAACGCCTGTGCCTTCTCTTTTTACATTCAATATGCCTAAGAATCCTATCACTCAGTTAATGGGTTTGAGTGTTCCAAATGCAACTGTGAAGCTTGCAGGTAGTAAAGTACAAACAAATGGTCCGTTGTTGATAACTCATTGGGGTTTGAGCGGCCCTGCTGTTTTAAAACTTTCTGCATGGGCAGCCAGAGAGTTGGCTAACAGAGAATATAAATTTGATGTAACTGTTAACTGGTTAGGGCATATTACTGAAACTGAACTTCGGGCAGAATGGACACAAAGGCGAAATGAAAATGCTGCTTTGAAAATAGGTAATAAAAACCCATTTGGATTGCCAAGTAGGTTGTGGCAATATTTTCTAGCCTCTTGTGGTATAAAAGAAGAGTGGAGATGGTCTGAATTGCCAGCAGCAAACCAAAATAAATTGATTGCTATCCTCACTTCTCAGTCTTTTGCTGTCACAGGAAAGACCACATTCAAAGAGGAATTTGTAACCTGTGGGGGAATAAAACTTAGTGAGATTGACCCCAATACAATGGAAAGCAGAAAGGTCAAAAACCTATTTTTTGCAGGGGAGATAATAGATATTGACGGGGTAACAGGTGGATTTAACTTTCAAAATGCTTGGACAACAGGTTGGATTGCGGCAAAAGCAGTTGCAAACAAGTAAGTATGGCAACCCTATGGCTTATTTAAAGTGTATTGTAAAAGTAGTTCCAATGTTTTCCTCACTATCTACATCGATGGAGCCTCCGAGTGCGGTAATTTGTGAATGAACCAAATACAATCCAATTCCTTTGCTGTCGGGATTGTTATGAAAACGTTGATATAATCCAAATATCCGATTTCTTACCCTCTCCAAATTCATTCCCATTCCATTGTCTGTGAAGGAAAGTTGAACATTTCCATCGGGTTCTCTGGTAGTTTTTATTTTGATTACTGGATGTCTGGATGGATGGGAGTATTTGATGGCATTCGTCATTAGATTTAGAAAAATACTTTCTAGATAGACATAAATAAAATTGACTGATTTACAAGTAGCAAAATCAATTTCTATTTTTACAGCATTCTTTAACAGCAGGCTTGAGATGGAGTTTTTTACTTTATCTAAGACATCTTTAAAAAATAATTCTTCCCGAATCAGATTGGTATTTTCTTTTATGAATAATACTTTAATTAAATCATTCAGGGTTTCATTCAAAAGCATTGTGGAATGTTTGAACCCGTTGATTAGCTGTTTGGTACGAGGATCATCAATTTTTCCTGAATCGATTAAATTGCAGATAGAGACTAAATTGGTTAATGGAGCTCTTAAATTGTGTGTTGTTATATAACCAAAGTGCTTTAGCTCTTTATTATTTTCTACCAATTCTTTAACAAGGTGTTCTTTTTCTTCTTCTGAGTGTTTCCTTCCTGTAATATCTGTTTGTATTGCTACCCAATGCGAATATTTACCCTTGTTTGCATCGTATACCGGGAATCCTGATACCTCAGCCCAATAGTGTTCGCCATTCTTTTTTGTGTTGATTATTTCTACTTTCCAAGGGATATAATTTCTGATTGCATTTCTCATAATATTACGCCCTTCATCATTTCTTACATCTCTGTCTTTGTGTAGAAACCGGGGGTTTTTCCCAATAACTTCTTCTATGGTATAACCAGTAATTCTTGTGAAAGAGGCATTGGCATAAATAATTGGTGTATCGTTTCCATCTATTGCAACCGCAATCACAACTGACTGAGAGGTTTCAGTAACTACTTTCTCTAATAATTGCAGCCTTTCTTCTTCTTCCATCTTGGTTGTGATGTCTCTCATTGCACCGACAAGTCTGACCACATTCCCTGAATCATCTTTCACACTAAAGCCTTTATCTAGTACGAATGCATAGTCTCCATTTGCTTTCTTTAGCCGATATTCTACTTGCCACTTGTCTTTCATTCCTCTTGTAACTGCAGCTTCATAGGCTAGAACCCTTTCTTTGTCTTCGGGATGGAGATTACTTCGCCAAATATTTTCTGTTCCAAATTGAAGACCATTTATGGGATGCCCGAACATTTCGGTGAAGTTTTTTGAAAAATAGTTGCTATCCTCCAACAAGTCCCATTCCCATACTACTTCTGAAGTGGCAATCGTTGCATTCTCATATCGTTCGTGACTTCTTTTTAGTTCTTCTTCTTTTTTCTTCTTATCTGTTATGTCAAGCATCGAAGTGAAGCTTAGTTCCATGCCATCATAATCGAATATATCGGCTCTTACTTCTACCTCTACAATCGTATTATCTTTCCTTCTTAGTTTTGTGGTATAAGAAGTAGTCCCATTGTTTTTCAGTTCCTGCCACCTTTCTTTCCAGCTTTCTGTATTATGCCTTAACGAAATGTCAAACAAAGTCAGGCTTTTGTATTCTTCTTTACTATAACCTAATAATCTACAGGCTGCATTGTTAAAGTCAAATACACTTCCATCTTTGTGCAGAAAATGGTTGGCCGTACTTGCATTTCTAAATGCATAGTCTACTATCCTAAGCTTTTCTTCTAACTTTTTCTTTTCTGTAATGTCAATGTAAGTAGCACAGTTAATCTCGATATTGCCATATTGTATAATGTTTGCCCTTACCTCGATGTCAAGCAAACTGCCATCCTTTTTCTTTAATTTAGTGTAGAATGGCTTGCCCCCCTCGGCTTTTATATCCTTCCATCTTTCATTCCATTTTTCCAGATTGAATAAGGGATTGATGTCTGTGACAATGATTTTTTGAAACTCGCTTCTAGTGTATCCCAATGTGGCGCATGAAGCATTGTTGAAGTCATATAATGTGCCATTTTCTTTAAAGAAATTCATTGGAGTAGATGTGTTCCTGAAAGCAAAGTCGATTAGGTTGAGTCTGTTCTCTAGTTTCATTTTTTCTGTAACATCTATAAAAGATGTAAAGGTTAGTTCTGTGCCTTCATACACAAAAAAATTGGCACTGATATCTACATCAATTAAGGTATTGTCTTTCTTTTTTAATCGAGTTCTTATTGGAGCTATTTCACCTGCTTTGATTTCATCCCAACGTTTTCTCCAGCTATCAGGAGTATGTCTTGTTGTTATATTAAAAATTGAAAGTTTGTCAAATTCCTTTTTGCTGTATCCAAGTGCATGGGTGAAAGCTTCATTGTAATCATAAATGCTACCATCCCTTCTCAAGAAATACATTGGCAATTTTGCAGTTCTAAATGAATGTTCTACCAGTTTGAGCTGGTATTCCTGTTTTTTCTTTTGAGTGATGTCAGTTACATAGGAGCAATGGAATTCTTGACCTTTGTAGCAGAATGTTTTTAGATTTATCTCTACATCGATCAATGTGCCATCTTTTTTTTTGTGTTTCCCTAAGAAAATGCCTCCTGTATCTCCTTTTAAATTATTCCAATGAGTAGCCCATCGATCAGCTGAATAAAATGGGTTTATGTCGTGTAAACTCTTGGTCATTATTTCGTCTTTGGTATAACCAAGTGACTGGTAACCCCATTCATTGACGTCGTAAAATGTAGCATCATTTTTTACAAGATATATTGAGACATTAGAATTTCTGTTGGCATAATCTATTATCTCAAGCCGCTCCTCCAGTTTCTTAATGCTCGTAGTATCCCTGCAAATGCCAATTAGCCCTGTTACTTCTCCTTTCTCGTTTTTTAATGGTATCTTAGAAACCAGAATGTCTCTTTTGTTCCCGTTATTATTCAATATTTCGCCTTCTTCATCTATTACAGCAATACCTGTTTTTATAATTCTCAAATCTTGCAAATAGCCACCGCCCCCTCTGTTATTTGCAAATATTTCTTTATCAGTTTTGCCAAGTGCTTCTTTTTCGGATTTAAGGCCCATATACTCGACATCAAGTTTGTTGGCAACTATCTTCCTCCCCTTCTCATCCTTTACAAATATAGATACAGGGAGATTGTCTATTAGGGTACGCAGTAAAGTTCTTTCCTGCAATAGGTTCTCTTTGTCGGTTATTTCTTTTGTTATATCTTGAAGATAAGTGCATACAGCAATATAGCCTTCTTTTGTTTCGGGTCTTCCATATCCACGTATCCATTTTGTTTCTCCATTTACTAAGAGTCGGTATTCGATTTCCCAAACATTTAAAGTTGCTACGGCTACTGTTGAAATGGAATCCATCAACTTTTGTCGGTCATCGGGATGTACATCTACAAACAACAGGCTGTTGTCGGCATTTACTGCATCAGTACTCTGACCAGGCAGAAAGGCTTCCATCTCTTTATTTACAAAGCCTAGTTTGAATTTTCCATTTGGGAATAAGTATATCTCAAAGACTACAAGCGGTAGATTATCTGAAAACCTTCTTAATGTAGAATCAGTTGTATTGAGGTGGGGGGCTGCTAAATTGTTTTGTTTCGGGGAATCTAGCTTCGATATGTTTGGCGTTGATGAATTAATTAGGTCATATTGTGGATTCATTTCCCAACAGACATAGATTGAGTTTATTGCATGTTTTATTAAAGAGACATGCAATTGATGTTCCTCTAGTATAGTCGTAAATGAAGTTGGGAACCCTGTAGTCAAGACCTTGTTTATGGCTTCTTTAATGTGTATATTTATGTCTTTGTCTTTAAAGGAAAAAAGCTTGGTGCCTACAGGTGGCAACAAACTTTTCCAAAAAAAAGGTGTTTCACTCACAAGCGAGACAATTGTCCCCAGTCTATTTATTTCTGTAGTCGCAATGTTTTTCACTGAGGTTAAATGTTCAGATTTAAAAAGAAACGAAGTTAGGATGTGAGTAATCAGAATATTTATGACCTATATCAGGTTCTGATCTGGCATTATGTCAGCAAATGGAATGTCTTAGAGTTGATATTGTGAATAAAGCGTACTCATTTATCATTAGCAAGGTTAAAAGTAGTTTTTCTTTTTTCTACCAACAAAAGAGTGTTTTATTAATAATTTCCAAAAATTAAAAATGCTATTAGTTCAAATTAAATAAAACCCCCTTATTTTTACGCAGCAAATTTAAATTGTCAAATTATGAAGAAACTATTTTTACCTCTTAGTGCTTTAATAGCACTTTCAGTGAATGTTAATGCGCAAAGTGCAAAAATCTTTGCAGTAACTGGTGATGTACAAGGAAATTTGAATTGGAATGCTTTCAGGGAAGTAAACAGTGTAGATGGCTCTTTGAAATCAACAATCTACACGCCTTCTGCTAAGCAACCTCTTAGCTACCAGTCTCTTGTAAACAGAAATGTGGCACCAACTCTTGAGCCTGCTTTTACTGCGATTGCAGCTACTGCCTATGATGCAAAAACTAACAGATTGTATTATACCAACATGCGTGGAAATACATTGAATTATGTTGATTTAAATGAGGGGGGATTAACAGTTGTAAGTAACGAAGATGCAGCTTTCAATACAGGAGACAAGTTTAAATCAGAGGCAAACATCATTACCCGTATGACTTTTGGTGCAGATGGAGCTGGTTATGCCCTGTCAAATGATGCAGAACATTTAATACGATTTACTACTGACAATAAACCAGTTGTAACCAATCTGGGGCGTTTGATTGATGGTGCAAATAGTGGGTCAAACTCAATACACAATACAATTACCAGCTGGGGTGGTGATATGGTTGGTGATGCTTTAGGTAATTTGTACGTTGTAAATATGCACAATGCAGTGTATAAAGTAAATACACAAACTTTGGTAGCAGATTATGTTGGTGCAATAAAAGGCTTGCCTGAAGGGTTTACTACAAATGGTGCCGCTGTAAACGAAGACGGGGATTTAATTTTGAGTAGTGCTATCTATACAGCAAGTTATTTTAAAGTCGATTTTGCTTCTTTGACTGTAACTGGTTCTGTGAAAACAGGAACTGGCGTTTATAATGCCTCGGATCTTGCTAGTGCAAATTTGTTGTATCAGTCTAAAGTTACATCACCAGCTTTGGCAGCAACAAGTGCTAAGGTGAGTGTTTATCCTAACCCTGCAGTTGGAAAAACTTTCCAAGTGCAAGTTGGCGGTGCTGCAACAGATAAATTTGTGTTGCAGGTAACTGATGTTAAAGGAAAGACTGTTTATGAAAGTTCTTTAAACGCGAACTCACTATCTAAGATTAATTTGTTCAAGAGCGTTGGTGCGGGTGTCTATTTCATAAAGGTTACAAATGCTGCAAAACAATCTATCTACAGTAGTAAAGTGGTTGTAGAATAACGATAATATTTTGATAAGTAATTGCATGAATAGGCCGGCTAAAGTGTTAGTCGGCCTATTTTATTTTACAGAATAACATTCTTTCGGCATTTTTATTGCAAATAAGCTTTAAAAGATGCTTTATATAAAGTTTCACATTTCTTCGGGCAACAAAAAAGTTTTTTATGCGTCTTTTTTTTTCACTCAAAAAAAGCAAATGAATTTAAAATGCTTTCTTTTCTTTTTACTATCCGCTAGTAGTTTCTCTATGTTAACTGCTCAAACAGACTTCAATACGGTAGTTAATAAGTTCGATAGTTCTAAAGAACGCGACCTTAAAGATGTTTTTAGGAAAAAAGGTAAAGTTGTTTCTGTTGAAGAGCAATCCAGCAAAAAATATCAATTCTCATTTGTTCCAGCACTTGGTTATACCCTTCAAACTGGTTTCGCAGGAATTGTAAGTGCAAACTTGGCTTATAAAACTGATAAAAATCCTGATACCAAGCTTTCCAGTATTACGACAAGTTTTACTTATTCACAATACAATCAAAGTATAGTCCCTTTGCAGGCTGATATCTGGACAAAGGATAATAAATACAATATTGTTTCTGATAATAGGTTTATTCAATATCCATCTGATATTTATGGTTTGGGGGGGAGGACTGATCCAAATAAAGGCGTGACTATTAACTTTTCAGGATTGAAATTACATGAAACCGTTCTAAGGGCTGTCAATAAAGATTTATATCTAGGTCTTGGGTTTTATTTTGATAAATTTTGGGACATCTATGCTATCGATACCTTGAAAAAAAGGACTGCTCTTCGATTTAATAATACAGTTGGTACCAAGGAGATTGCTTCAGGGCTTGCATTTAAAGTGCTTTACGATAATCGCTTAAACCAATTGAATCCATCCAAGGGTACTTATGCCAATATTGTTTACAGGCCTAGCTTTACTTTTATGGGTAGTCAAACCAACTGGCAATCTTTGTTGCTGGATATACGTGAATATCTTACTTTCCCAAAAAACTCTCACAACGTGTTTGCCTTTTGGAGTTTGAACTGGCTTACTACTGGTGGTGCTCCTCCCTATTTATTATTGCCCAGTACAGGTTGGGATGATCAATACAACAGTGGACGCGGGTATATCCAAGGTCGTTTCAGGGGAGATAACATGTATTATTTTGAAACCGAATACAGGTATCGCATCTCTCGCAATGGACTCTTTGGAGGCGTTGTCTTTGCAAATGCCGAAAAATTTTCTGGTGAAATATCCAAACAATTCAATTCTATTGCACCTGGCTATGGTGTAGGTCTTAGGATGAAACTAAATAAGTTCTCTGGTGCAAACCTATGTGTAGACTATGGTTTCGGAGAGAACGGCTCCAGGGGATTCTTCGTAAATCTTGGTGAAGTATTTTAGAATTATATTTTAAAGCAAATTCTCTCTCAAAACTTTTCAGTAGCATTGTGCGTTTAAACACCAATAGTTTGTGTATTTGATATAAATACCTCATTATTGCATTTCATTAGTGCAACCTAAAATAATTTCATGCAAATATTAATTAAGTATCTATCCCCTTACCGCTGGCAGCTTGCCCTAGCAATGGTTCTTGCTGCTATTAATCAGGTTTTTTCATTGCTAGATCCCACCATCTTTGGTAAGATAATCGACTATCTCAACACCTCTGGTGTCGTAAGCAAAAAAGGATTAATAATTAGTCAAACCATTGATTTGCATCCGTTTCTACGCCACATGGCCTTGCTGATGGGGATGTCTATCGGCGTGGCTATGGTTTCTAGAATTGCAAAATCCTTTCAGGATTATGTGGTGAATGTGGTGGTGCAGAAGTTTGGTGCTAAGGTATTTACCGATGGGTTGCAACATTCCATGCGCTTACCTTATCACGACTTTGCAGATCAGCGCAGTGGTGAAACCTTGTCTATTCTTCAAAAAGTAAGGCAGGATTGCTCCCAGTTTATTGGTTATTTCATTAATCTACTTTTCCCAATCGTAGTGGGAATCATTTTTCTGATGATTGTAACGGTGCGTGTACATTGGAGTTTGATCCTGGTTTATTTTGTTGGTATTCTGATACTTGCCTTCTTGGTTGGGGCATTGAGTAAGAAGATTAAAGCTATTCAGGGCAATATCGTTCGAGAAACTGCAGCTTTGGCTGGTAGCACAACAGAAAGTTTGAGAAATATTGAACTGATTAAAAGTTTGGGATTAACGCAACAAGAGGTTAAACGCTTGAATATAAATACATACAAGATTCTGGGACTTGAATTGTCTAAAGTAAAGCGGGTTCGCAGTATCTCCTTTTTACAAGGGACAACGGTACATTTTCTTCGTGCTGTCATCCTTTTCATCCTTTCTTATCTGGTGTTTGGAGGTAAGTTGACTACTGGTCAGCTCATATCCATGCAGTTTTATAGCTTCTTTATCTTTGGGCCATTGCAGGAGTTGGGCAGTATCATCACTTCTTATCGCGAAGCTGAAACCTCTATCAATAATTTTGATAGGTTGATGAAAAAGCCTGTTGATCCCAAACCCAATACACCACTGGAAGTAGGTGAGATAAAGACACTGGAGTTTGAGAATATCTCTTTCCAACATACAACTGCCAAATACAAGGCGTTGGAGAACATTAGTTTTAGCGTAGAACAAGGAGAAACAATTGCTTTTGTGGGACCAAGTGGGGCTGGTAAAAGTACGTTGGTAAAGTTGTTGGTGGGATTATACAGACCAGAAGAGGGACGCATTTATTACAATGGCAACCAAGGAAATGATATTGATTTTGACGAATTGCGAGGGCAAATTGGCTTTGTAACGCAAGACACACAGTTGTTTAGCGGAACCATTAAGGAGAATTTGTTGTTTGCAGCACCTAATGCATCAGAAGCTGATTTGTATGATGCGTTGCACAAAGCAAGCTGCGAAAATTTATTGAAAAGAGCTGAAAAAGGATTGGATACAATGATTGGCGAAGGTGGTCTGAAGTTGAGTGGGGGCGAAAAACAACGTCTGTCCATTGCAAGGGCATTAATCAGAAAGCCACATCTTTTAATCTTTGATGAAGCAACTTCTGCGCTTGATTCAATTACGGAAGAAGCTATATCCAATACAATCAGGGCTATTTCTGACGAAAAGAACCAGATAACGGTGATGATTGCACACAGATTAAGTACCATTATGCACGCCGAGAGAATATATGTACTTGAGAAAGGTCAAATTGTTGAAACGGGTAGTCACAATGAATTGCTGGCCGAAAAAGGATTATACTATGCTATGTGGCGTCAACAGATAGGAGAACGGAAGGCGGTGTTGGTATAAAAACCTTTTAGGTAGTCCTCATAGATATAAGGGTAGTATAGAAAACGGTAGGTTTTCGTCCCAAGTAGTTATTTCTTCAATTTGAATTTACTTATAACTGCTCAACAATATATTTGCTTCACACTTTTGCCCGATGTATTATATCGTTTATTACACTCTATACTTGATTTCGTTATTGCCTTGGTTTATTATTTATAGGCTGAGCGATTTCTTTTATTTCATCTTATATCATCTTGTAGGGTATAGAAAAGAAGTGGTGATGAATAACCTCTTGACGGCTTTTCCGGAAAAGACAGAACAGGAGCGAATAGCTATTGCAAAAGACATGTACCAGCAACTCTTTGATACGTTTCTGGAGACAATCAAGTTGCTTTCTATCACCAAAGAGGAACTGAATAAGCGTTTTAAATGCAACTACGAGTTGTTAGATGATTTGTATGCTACTGGAAAAAACGTTCAATTGCATGGTGGGCATTTCTTTAACTGGGAATACTTGAATCTGGCTTATGCCGCCAACCTTGTTTATCCCTTTGTTGGGGTCTATCAGCCTTTGACTAGTCCCATTTTTGGTAAGATTATGTATAATATGCGTTCAAGATTTGGGACAGGGATGGTTTCTGTTGCAAACTTCAACAGGGAATTTTTTAAATATTCCAAGGGACGATATGCATTGGCTTTGGGTGGCGACCAAAACTCTAGCAATTTGGAAAATGCCTATTGGATTTCTTTTTTTGGAAGAATGGCACCCTTTGTTACAGGTTTGGAGCGGATGGCAGTTGCAAAAGATACCGCCATTGTGTTTGCAACCACCTATCGGATAAAGCGCGGATATTATCAATCGGAGTTTAGTCTATACACCACCGAGCCTAAAACATTGCCCAAAGGAGCAATTACAATTGCTTACAGAGATTTTCTGGAAGGGCAGATAAGGCTACGTCCTTCCAATTATTTGTGGACGCACAAGCGTTGGAAACACAAATATGATGCAGAGAAGTTTAAAGAGATGACACTATCTTAATCCATAAAACCAATAATTTAGCAACCGGAATTACAAACAATATGTTCAAAATACTAAAGCAACCTTATCCCAGTAATCTGGTACAGTTCGATTTGCCGAACATAAAAGCTGCGTCAGTAGCTGGAATAAGTGTGTTTTTTGTTTTGGTAATGCTGCGCCCATTTGGGTTGGATAACTTTTCAATGGCAGTAATCATTCGCAATGCTTTCATTTTTGCAATGGTTACTTTCTTAGGAGTAAATCTGAATCTCGTAATATTCAAACTCATCAATCGGAGAAACAGTATTTTGGAAGAAAGATGGACTGTAGGTGCCGAAGTTGCCATGCAGATGTGGATATTGTTTTTTATTGGAACACTTAATAGCCTGACCGATCACTTTGTTTGCAAACAACCACTTACCTGGTCTATTTTCGTAAGATGGTTACTTCAAACAGTTGTTGTTGGTACTTTTCCTAGTTTGATATTTGTTTTTATCAGGCAATATCGATTGCTAAAAACGTATTCTGCCAATGCACAAGTGCTAGAAGCAAAGCTGTCCATAGCTGAGCCCCATGAGATTCTTGTAGAAGAACAAGTAAACAACAAACTAATCTTTTTTGGAGAAGATACAAGTAGTGGCGATGTGCCGATTAACCCATCTGCGGTGATGTATATTGTTGCAGCAGACAATTATATCAGGGTATTTTATACAGAAAATCAGGTGTTGAAGAATGTGTTGGTAAGAGGAACGTTGAAGGGGGCTGAAGAAAAGTTGGGCGCTTTCGATAATTTCTACCGCTGCCATAGGAGTTATCTGGTTAACCTGAATTATATCCGCCACATTTCTGGGAATGCCACTGGTTATAAACTACATCTGGATGGCACCGATGAATTGATTCCTGTTTCAAGAAGCCTTAATAATGAGATAAGCGAAAAGATAAATACCATTTTGGCAGTGTAGAAAATACTTCCTGACTGGCAACACAAATCATTTCCAACTAATATTAATAACTCATATCTCCTAACTAAATTTGCTTCATGTCGACCTTTCAATTATACGCACCTTACGAGCCTTCGGGCGATCAGCCTACCGCCATCAAACAATTAGTGAGAGGCATAGAAGAGGGAGAAAGATTCCAGACTTTATTGGGGGTAACGGGTAGTGGAAAAACCTTTACCATGGCAAATATTATTGCCGCAACGCAACGTCCCACCCTCGTGCTTACACACAACAAAACCTTGGTGGCGCAATTGTATGGCGAGTTCAAGCAGTTCTTTCCAGATAATGCGGTGGGGTATTTTGTAAGTTATTACGACTACTACCAGCCCGAGGCTTACATGCCTGTGAGCAATACCTATATAGAAAAGGATTTAAGCATCAATGAAGAATTAGATAAACTACGCCTTCAAGCCACTAGCGAACTACTAAGTGGTCGCCGTGATATTGTGGTGGTGGCGAGCGTTAGTTGCATTTATGGTATGGGAAACCCCACCGAGTTTGCTAATGGCGTGGTACGGATTCATAAGGGACAAGTTATTTCTAGGCAAGGATTCTTGCACGCATTGGTGAATAGTTTGTATCAACGTAGTCAGGGAGAATTTGGCAGGGGAACGTTTAGGGTAAAGGGTGATACGGTTGATATTAACCTGCCTTATCTGGATATCGCCTATCGTGTTACCTTCTTTGGGGATGAAATTGAAGAGATTGAAAGCCTGGAAAAAGAGACTAGCAAACGAATTGGGGTTTTGGAGAATGCGGCTATTTTTCCTGCAAATCTATATCTCGCTCCAAAGGATATTATGGTGCAGGTGATGAATGAGATTCAGGATGAGATGATGGCACAAGTGGAATACTTTAAACAAGTGGGTAAGAAGGAAGAGGCGCAACGGGTGAAGGAAAGGGTGGAATATGATTTGGAAATGATTAGAGAATTGGGCTATTGCTCGGGCATAGAAAACTATTCTCGCTTCTTCGATAGGCGCGAACCGGGTACTCGTCCTTTCTGTTTGTTGGATTATTTTCCAAAGGATTTTATTTGTCTGATAGATGAAAGTCACCAGACCATACCGCAACTTTCGGGGATGTATGGCGGCGACAGAAGTCGTAAGATGGTGTTGGTAGATTATGGTTTCCGCCTACCGAGTGCAATGGATAACCGTCCGCTGAACTTTAATGAATTTGAGAATCTGATAGGGCAAACCATCTTTGTGAGTGCTACTCCTGGTGAATATGAATTGCAACAAACAGGCGGTGTGGTAGTAGAACAAGTGGTAAGACCTACTGGATTATTGGAGCCACCCATAGAAGTTCGCCCTTCGGTAAATCAGATAGATGACCTATTAGACGAGATTGACAAAACAGTGAAAAAAGGCGACCGTGTGCTAGTAACCACCCTTACTAAAAGGATGGCGGAGGAGATGGACAAATACTTAGGGCGGATAAACATTAAATCGAAATACATTCACAGCGATGTAGATACACTGGAAAGGATTGAGATATTGCGTTCCTTACGTTTGGGGGATATCAATGTTTTGGTGGGTGTAAACTTATTGAGAGAAGGATTGGACTTACCCGAAGTGGCTTTGGTGGCAATACTGGATGCAGATAAGGAAGGTTTTCTGCGTAATGAACGCTCTCTGACACAAACGGCAGGACGTGCGGCGAGGAACGTGGATGGCAAAGTTATATTCTATGCCGATAAGATGACGATGAGTATGCAACGCACCATTGACGAAACCAACCGCCGCCGAGAGAAACAGATTGCCTACAATATTCAACACAACATTACGCCTGCCACGGTAAACAAATCGATAGACCAGATAATGAAACAGACTTCGGTGTTGGACATTAAGGGCTTTGATGATAGCAAACCGTATGCAATAATGGGCGATGCACAACTGAACACGGCCGCCGAAGAACAGGTGAGCTACAAGACCATACCACAGATGGAAAAGGCAATTGCCCAAACCAAGAAGCTGATGGAACGTGCCGCCAAAGACCTAAACTTTATGGAAGCCGCCACACTAAGGGATGAGATGTTTAGGTTGCAAAAGGAGTTGGAGGGGATGAGGTAATTGATAATGGATAATTGAAAATTAATAATTTTGTTTCATTACAAATTAAATTTAAGACGATGGACTTTGAAGGTTATTGCTTTTTAGTTGGGCTCATGATTGTACCATTTTCTTTTTTATTCTTTCCAAAAATTCACTTTGACCAAAGATTCGTTCCCCCCTTTTTCATAGTAGCATTAATATTTGGAATTGCTGGTTTGGTATTACATAAACCATCATCAACAGCCAAGCCTGATTTATATCTATTTCTACTTTGCCCGTTGTTTTCATTATCTCTTTTGAGAATCATGTTGATCACCTTCCATAAAATAAAGAAACGCGATCCTAAAAACCCGCCTAAGAGTATGTCTTTAGGTAGTGATGGTCTTGATGTTGATAGAATATTTTACTTCCTTTTTATGACATTAAGCTTGGCTATGCCGATAGGAGTATTAGCTTATTTCTATTGATAAATCACCTCCTCTTCAAAAATCAGTAACTAGCAATATACTCTTGCCAAAGGAAGGTTTCGCTTAAATCGAAGCCTTCCTTGCTGAAACCCTTACTATATAAAGGTTTGGTGGTATCTCGTTTGCTGTTTACTCACTCATAATCATTCAAATTGGCCGCAAAAGTGTCATTTCCTTGCTTGGTTCTGTCGTTCCCTTGCACGAGTGAGCGTTGGAACCAAGCAAGGAAATGCTAGAACCAAGCAAGGGAACGCTGGAACCAAGCAAGGGAATGCTGGAACCAAGCAAGGGAATGCTAGACCCAAGCGAGGGAATGCTGGAACCAAGCAGGGAACGACAGAACCAAGTGAGGAAATGACGGAACCAAGTGAGGGAATGGAGGTTTTACTCTTGCCCAGTGAGAATGGGTTGGTGCTAGAAGCCAGCTTTGCTAAAAAAGGAGCCTGCCTTAAACTGCTTTTGCATGAGAATTAATTTCGAGCGTAGTCTACTCATTATTGACCATTATCTTTGCCCTATGCACGATTCTCATCTTCACCACAACGAAAAGCACTTAAAGAGTTCCGATTTATTAACAGATATTGTCATTGGCATGAGCGATGGTCTTACTGTTCCTTTTGCTTTGGCTGCCGGCTTGAGTGGGGCGGTCAGTAATACCACCCTCATTACGGTTGCCGGTATTGCCGAAATAGCTGCCGGATCCATTGCAATGGGTTTGGGCGGTTATCTGGCGGGTAAAACAGAACAAGACCATTACAGTAGCGAACTGGCAAGGGAATATGACGAAATAGAAAATAAAACAGAAGTTGAGAAACAAGAGATAAGGGACATTTTTGGTAAATGGGGCTTTAGTAAACAATTACAAGAGCAAGCAGTGGAAGAAATAGCGAGAGACAAACATAAGTGGGCGGACTTTATGATGAAACACGAATTGGGACTTGATGAACCAGACCCCAAGCGAGCCAGAAAGAGTGCCTTTAACATTGGTGTCTCGTACATTTTTGGTGGATTGGTGCCGCTGAGTCCCTATTTCTTTGTGCCAGATGCTTTTGGGGCTTTAAAAGTTTCGGTCTGCGTTACCCTTGTCTGCCTTTTCATCTTTGGATATTTTAAAAGTAAACTCACAGGCGTTAATCCATTGATTGGCGGGCTGAAAGTTATGCTGATTGGTGCAGCAGCAGCAGGTGCAGCATTTGCAATAGCCAAATTGATAGATGGGCACTAGTTATAACTTCCTATCAGGTACATTTGCTTCGTTTTCAACCATAAAGGGTATATACAATGATAACTTTTGATGATTTAAATTTAAATACCCCGCTTCGTAAGGCATTGACCGACTTGGGCTATACCCACCCCACTACTATTCAGCACAAAGCCTTTCCGGTAATTATGTCGGGTCGTGATATGTGCGGCATCGCCCAAACGGGAACAGGAAAAACCTTGGCGTATCTGTTGCCTTGCCTCAGGCTTTGGAACTTTACCAAGGATAAAAATCCACAGATATTAATTATCGTACCCACAAGGGAACTGGTGGTACAGGTAGTAGATACTGTCAGATTGCTCAGCGGCTACACAAGTCTGCGAGTGGTAGGAGTGTACGGTGGCGTAAACATCAATACACAAAAACTGGCAGTAGAAGACGGTGTGGATATATTGGTAGGCACACCGGGCAGGTTGATTGATTTGATTTATGATGCCTCCTTCAAAACAAAGAATCTAAAGCGGTTGGTAGTAGATGAAGTGGATGAAATGCTGAATCTGGGCTTTCGGACACAGCTTAAAAACATATTGGATGCCTTACCACAGAAACGCCAGAACTTGTTATTCTCGGCTACCATGATTGAGGAAGTGGAAGAGTTGATTCATACCTTTTTTAATGCACCTATTACCATTGAGGCTGCGCCTACAGGGACGCCGTTGGCCAACATCGATCAGCATGTTTATCATGTCCCTAACTTTTATACCAAAGTAAATCTGTTGCTTCAACTGTTAAGCCGCGATGAAACCATGACCAAAGTATTGGTATTTGTGGCTACAAAGAAGCTGGCGGACGAATTGTATCAGGAACTGGAAGCAGAATTTCCAGAGAGGGTAGGGGTGATACATTCCAACAAACACCAGAATCATCGCTTGAATACTGTGATTGCTTTTCAGGAAGGAAAATGCAACTTCCTGATTGCGACAGACATCATTGCACGTGGTTTGGATATATCCGAAGTAACGCACGTTATTAATTTTGATACGCCCGAAGTGCCCGAGAGTTATATACACAGGATTGGTAGAACAGGCCGGGCAGACAAAAAAGGGATCTCTATTACTTTTACGACCGAAAGGGAAATGGAGTTTTTGGCTGCTATTGAGGAATTGATGAACTATCAGGTGCCAGTAACATTATTGCCTGATGATTTGTTGATATCCGATGTGTTGACTGAAGACGAAAAGCCTAAGATAAAGATGAAGACTTTTCTGGTAAAGCCACCCAAGAAGGAAGCAGTAGGGCCAGCTTTTCATCAGAAGTCTGCAAAGAATAGCAAGGTAAATGTGAAGGTGAGTCATAAGGACAAAATGATGAAGAAGTATGGCAAGCCGATAAAGAAAGGTGGAAAGAAATAGTTTTAAATGAGTAATAGTCTAATCATTAATCATTAAAAAGGATGGAATACAGAAAATTAGGTAAAACAGGATATAAGGTATCAGCAATCAGTTTAGGCACCTGGCAGGTAGGGGGCAAATGGGGTGATACTTTTAGTCATGCCAATGCAGATAGGATATTAGGCGAAGCGGTAGACAATGGTGTCAACTTCATAGATACTGCCGATGTATATTCTGATGGTGAAAGCGAAAAAGCCGTTGGCAATTTTGTACGTAGCCGTAGCGGGAAGATATATGTGGCTACCAAGTGTGGCAGACAGTTGAACCCTCATGTAAGCAAAGCGTATCAGCCAGAGGTATTGCGCAAGTTTGTAGAGGCCAGCCTCAAGAATATGGGACTCGAAACCCTCGATCTAATACAGCTGCATTGCCCGCCAACAGATGTTTATTACCGCCCAGAGATATTTGAATTGTTCGATAGATTAAAGAGTGAAGGTAAGATACAGAATCTTGGTATCAGTGTGGAACGGGTAGAAGAAGCATTGAAAGGAATTGAATATGACAATGTAACAACCGTACAGATTATCTTTAATATCTTCCGTCAAAGACCTGCTGAATTGTTTTTTGAACAAGCCCGGAAGAAAGACATCGGGGTAATTGTACGCGTGCCTCTGGCAAGCGGATTGTTGACGGGTAAGTTTACAAAAGACTCTGCCTTTACTGCTGGCGATCATCGGAACTTTAACCGCAATGGAGAGGCTTTTGACAAAGGAGAAACCTTTTCCGGAATAGATTATAACAAAGGACTGGAAGCGGTGGAAGCACTCAAAGCTATCTTTCCCAATCAACCCAACCTCGCTCCATTGGCATTGAAATGGATATTGCAATTTGATGCGGTTAGCTGCATTATCCCCGGCGCGTCCACTCCTGCACAAGTTGCATCCAATTTACATTGTCTTTCGTTGCCCAATTTAACGGAAACACAATTGGCACAAATTCAGTCAGTTTACGAAAAGTACATCAAGCAGGAGGTGAAACATCTCTGGTAGTGTTTACTGTCTAAATAGAAATTGCAAAATCCAACATTAGACATTTCCTTCAGGGGATCTGCCTAATGTTGGATTTTCTTTTGTGAAGTTGTTTGAAAACTAATCTATAGCAAATATCCGTATCTGTAGAACCGCAATTAGTTACCCATTCCTTCCAATGCACCACTCTGATCGGCCTTGGTATTCTTGCGTTTGAACAAGCTTACATCTACCTTGCCAAAACGGTAAGAGAAGTTGAGCCTGAATAACTGCGGATCCCTGTAGCGCTCTGCATATTGAGAGAAATAGGTAGAGTAAGCTTGTGTTTTGTTGCCAGTGCGGAAAATATCGTTTACAGATAGGGTGAGGGAGGCGCCCTTTCCACCTTTCAATGTCCAGTCTTTACGGATGCCTGCATCCACATCCCAATAGCGTGGTAATGTGTAGCCCTGTGCCAATGTTTGTGGGCCGCCACCAAACATGCCACTGCTTCTACCGCCGCCGCCATTGCCACCGCCGCTTTGTGGGGTAATTAGCTTAGACCTGCTTTCCCATGACAATTGCAAACTAAGGCCTTTGCCAAACTTAAAAGTGGTGTTTACTTTGGAAAACCAACTCAATAGGCTATTGTTTACGGTAGTTTGATTAGGTATATCTGTACTCAACTTAGAGTCGAACAGGTTGAAGTTCAATAATACATCCCACCATTTTACCACGGTCATCTTCTCCGTCAACTCCAACCCATAAGAATAGGAGTAGTTGGCATTGGTGTAACTGGTGTAATACAAACTATCACTTGTTGATGCGCCAGCTTGCAGATCCTTATTTACATCCTTGTAGATGTATGAAGTGATGAGATTTGTTGAATATTTAAGATAAGCTGTTGCCAGAAAATTGTCTGTACGGTTGTAACTGTTGTTGTACGACCACTCGAGGTTGTTGGCAAACTCGGGCTTAAGATTGGGATTGCCCACAGATGGATTTTGAGGGTCGGAGAAGTTATAAACCGGTAATATCTGAAAGAAGTTGGGACGATTTATTTTTCTGGAATAATTCAACTGAAAACTTTGATTGTCATCTACTTTATACGTTAGATATACACTAGGAAAAAGGCTGATGGGATAAGTAACCTTGAAGCTGGTATCCTTGAAGCCAACCTGACCCGGAAGAGAATCTAAATTGCCAAAGTAGTTGGAGCTTTCTGCCCGTAAGCCCAACTGTAAACTTAGCTTTTTGATTCTGAAGCTGTAGGTGCCATAAGCCGCAAATACCTCATCGGTGTACTTATATAAACTGCTGGCACTAGGGCTAAAGGGAAGAGGGTTTTGTGTTGAATCCCCTGCATACTGATAGTTCTCTGTCTTGAAGTTCCTGATGGCAGCACGCACACCCGCTTCTATCTTTTTGTCATCTGTAATTGGGTTTTCATAATCACTCTGAATGGTGAAATAATGGTTATAACCACTTCCATTACTTTGTTGCAGATAAGGTGACGGATATTTTGGAGTACCTCCAAACTGGTTGTATGTAATGGATTTAATATCGGTATAGTTACTATTGGTGATAGCGTTGTAGTTGGCATCGGCCGTAATGTTCTCCCCATCTTTTGTAAAGTTGTGTTTGTAGCTTAACTGCCCGCCCACATTCTGAAACTTACCTTGACCAATAGAATTCCTAAAAGTGTAGGATGAAAGAGATTGAGCGTAGGAAGTGTCAATATCAGAAGGCGTCCTGTTGTTGAACTGTCCTTGCGCAAAGTTGCCTGCAAGGCTAAAAGTATTTCTGATGTCTGCAAAGTAGTCGATACCAGCTCTGTAGAAACCAATGTGTCCATCGTTGGTACTTGTAGTGGTATAATCTACATTGGTACTGTTGGGAGAAGTGTAGTACACCGAATTGTTGGAAGTATTGGCGATGGATTTCCTTTGATTGTAATTGACACTACCAGTAAAGTTTATTTTATTCTGACGATAGTTGATATCGCCACCACCATTTACCTTTCCTCTCTGGTCGATACCTGCCCTGATGTTTCCATTGTAGCCATTCTTTTTATTCTTTTTCAAAATGATATTCAGGATGCCTGCACCACCACCACTTGCATCAAATTTGGCAGATGGATTGGTAATGATTTCTACTTTATCTATGATGTCAGATGGTATTTCGTCTAATGTAAGTGTAGTTGGGCGCCCATCCACAAAGATGGTAGGGGTGGCGTTGCGCATGGTCACATTTCCATCAATATCTACACTTACCGATGGGATACTCTTCATGATTTCTGTTGCTGTCTGACCAGTGCTGCTAAGGTTTTTGTCTACATTAAATACTTTCCTATCCAAACCAACTTCCATCACAGGCTTAGCCACCGATGTTACTGTTACGTTACCAAGGTCGGCAGCTTCTGTCTCTATTTTGATGTTGCCTAAGTCCTTGTCGGCCATAGCGGCAATCTTTTGATAATCAGGTGTTGTACCAGGTGCTGGTCTTTGAATACCAAAGGTTACAGGCATTTCTATTTTCTTATATCCTACAGAAGTTATTTTTAATTTGTAACTGCCAATCAGCGAAATGCCATCTAGGTCGAAGTCACCATTGTTTTCTGTAATATCTGTCTTTACAACCTTTTGTTTTATCTGCTTGGTAGCGGTATCATATTTACTTCCCAAAAGCTGTACCGTAACACCAGCAACCCCTTTCTTTTTGTCGTCAACAATTTTACCATAAAAGTGACCGATGTTCAGATTGGCTCTGCTGGCTGCACCCCCTTTGCTGTAAGTGCCGCCTCCACCAGGATATTGTGCAGCAGCACTGAAAAAGATAAAACTTACGATAAATAACGAGTAAATTCTCTGCATAACTTTCTTTTTGTAATTATTGTCAAAACTCCGATGCTCAGTCGGCTGTAAAATGTTAGAGTTATATGAATGGTTATTAAACATGCCTTTCGGATGAAGGCTATTTAATTTGTCGGCGAAAATAATACCTTAAAATAAGATTAAAGTGTTAAGGAAATGTGATGCCACCCATTTGCAAGGCATTTTAAACGAATTATCGGCGGGGATGTTCAAATAAAAGATGAATTTGATAACGGTTAAATGGTAAAATCGATCAGGTAGTTGAGATTCATGCTCAAATAAAAAAGACTGTCTCGGTGTTTGAGACAGTCTTTTAGTATTAACACAGAAAAAAAATATTTATCTTGACAAAGGAGTTTCAGAATTTTTATCCATCTTGATGCCCGAATAGCCATCGATACCCATTTCGGGTAGGTCTAGTCCAAATAGTTCCACATCTGCAGAAACCCTGTTTCCTGCTATTTTGTCTAGTAAGGTAAATAATAGCCATCCACAAGCACCAATAAATACTAAGTTGGTTATCCCTCCAATTGCTTCTGCCCAAAACTGTCCAGCATCACCATAAAATAACCCTCTTACATTTCCTTTTACGCCATTCAAGCCATCACCATAAGTTCCATCTGCAAATAAACCAAGTGCCAGCACACCCCAAAGACCATTAGCGCCATGTACTGCAATAGCACCTACCGGATCGTCTATTTTTAATTTTTTCTCTACAAACAACGTAACTTCTACTACGATGATACCTGAAATCAGACCGATTATCAAACCACCCAAAGGAGACACAAATGCACAAGGCGCTGTGATGGCAACAAGTCCTGCCAGCAATCCATTACACATCATACTTACATCGGGCTTAGAACCGCGCACATACCATATCCATAAAGTAGCTGTTAGTGTGCCACCGCAAGAGGCAATCATCGTATTGAATGCAACGACTGAGAACCTTAAATCGGTGCCAGCAAAAGTGGATCCTGAGTTGAAACCAAACCAACCAAAGGCTAATACCAAAGCGCCCAGCACTGCCATAGGGATATTGTGTCCCGGGATGGCATTCACAGAACCATCTTTATTGTATTTTCCAATTCTTGGTCCAATCATTTTTGCGCCAACAAAAGCCAATACACCGCCTGTAAGATGCACGACGGAAGAGCCTGCAAAATCTAGGTCTCCGTGTCCTAATCCAAAGTTGGTACCCAATTGGGCCAACCATCCACCGCCCCATACCCAGTTACCAAAGATGGGGTATATCAATCCACCAACAAAGAATCCTGATAAAGCGAAAGAAGCAAACTTCCATCTTTCTGCCATCGCGCCAGTAGGAATGGTAGCAGCAGCATCCATGAAAACCATCTGAAATACAAAAAATCCTAGTACGCCAACATCATAGATGCCATGCATAAAGAAGCCTTTTGTACCAAACAAGCCAAACGAATGGTGAAATAGTGTGATTGAGACCTCTTGATTCAAGCCGTCATATCCCCCCAATGTGCCCAAAGCGCCGACTCCTCCAAACATGATTGCAAAGCCACATGCGAAGAAACCGAGTGCGCCAGCAGGATAAATAAATAAGTTCATGGCCATTGTGTGGGCTACATTTTTTGCTCTGGTCAATCCTGTTTCCACCAAGGCAAAACCTGCTTGCATAAAGAATACCAAGAAGCCAGTAAGTAATAGCCACACCATGTTGATACCTACTTTGTTTTTGCCTACCTGATCTGTAACTTCTGTGGGTGTAGGAGCACCTGGTTTGGCGGCAGTGATGTCTGCTGTTGTGCCAGTTGTTATGCCACTTGGGTCTGGTGCTTTGGTTGTTGCTGTCTGTGCAGTAGTCGTAAATGCGATTAAAGAAAGCATCGCTATCAATAAGAAAGTTCTGAATTTGCCTATCATTTTTTAAGTGTTTTTTTTGTTTAATAATTGTAGTTACAGTTTGTCGCTAGGGCCTGCTGTAGAAGCTTCCCCTCTTTCTCCGGTTCTTATTTTTACAGATTCTTCTATATTGTACATAAAGATCATTCCGTCCCCCACTTCTCCGGTGTGGGCTGCCTTTTCTATACAAGCAATTGTTTTCTCTGCATTGATATCCTTCAATACAATTGATATAAATATTCTGGGAATGTACTGGGTATCATAAACTGTTCCACGGTAATTGTGGTGATTCCTCAAGTGTTCGTTACCAATACCGGACGCTTCCCAATAAGAGAAGAAGTCGATACCACTTTCTTTCAATGCTGCCTTTACATCTTCAAACTTTGATGTCCTGACAATTGCTTCAATCTTTTTCATAATTCATTTTTCAAGATAAAAAATAATGTACCAAGTCCTTATTCTTATAGGATTAAGCTATTCTTATTTAGAATTGCTAGATATGTGGCAACTAAATATGAGCCAAATATTTTAGACAAAATTAAAATAATTAATGTATTTAGCGAATTTTATCTTGTTTATCTTGATATTTTTTGAATATTTAAGTGTGACATGTTTATTTTTATACATATTAAAAAATTAATTCAATATTAAAATGACATGGTTGGTATAGCAAAATAATAGGGTTTTCGGTAAAAGAAAAAAGGAGATAGATATTTATTGGTGCTCTAGAAAATGCGTTGTAGATGAATAAAAGGTTATTGGTGGTATCTTTAAGTTTGATTAGTTGGGTATATATTTGAGCTATGAATGTAAAATCTATGAGTCAATAATGAAATGATTATCTTATGTAGTGGGTAAAGTAGTTTGGTTTACTTGGCTGTACTTAGCGTAGAGATTGTTGTTCATATACCTCAATTATCTGTCTCCCGATGGTGTCATAAGAAAAAATAGCTGAGGCTCTTTCAGCAATAAGTCTATTGTTAAATTGATCGTGTTTTGTACATAATTCCAAAATTGCATGTGTACAAGCGCTTTCATCTGAGGCGGGTACTAAAATGCCATTTACTGTATCAATAATTTCGCTGATTCCACCTACATGCGATGAAATCACTGGCAAGCCACAACAAAGTGCTTCAGCAATTACGCAAGGCATATTCTCATAGTGGCTAAAAAGTAAGAATGCGTTGCTTTGTTGTAATAGCTGCGCAACTTCTTTTTGAGGTAACATTCCTGTAAAAATTACAAACTCACCTATTCTCAGTTCATGGGCATAATTTATGATTTCATCGCTTGCTTGTCCAATCATCCGCAACCGCAATTGTTTATTTTCATTAACAGCTTCAGCGAATGCTCTCAATAATCCTTTTGGATTTTTAGGATGATTCATCATCGACACATGTGAAAGCCAAAATAAAGGGGAGTTATTGGTTGGTATGTAATAAAACAAACGGGTATCCACTACATTATATACTACTGTGAATGGTTTCTTAGTAACAAGACTGTTTATTGAATCACCCAGATTTTTACTTACAGGTAACAATGTGTCAGCGTTGGCAATAATTCGTTTGGTGAGTGCCTTAAACCAAAAGCTGCGCCCAACATATTTATCAGGAGCGTAGTTGTTGTAAATACCCCAATGTTCAGTCACAACAAGTGGAATTCTCAACTTCCTCTTAAGCCATAGGCCAATAATTCCAGACTTTATTGGCACATGTACATGTATCAAATTAGGGGATGTATTGCTCAAATACTTTTTTACTTCTTGTTTATAGGCCCATGTGTATCTGTATTGATCTACAATTTTGTTGAATGGGAAAGGGAGAGTGCTTTGTCTGAGATAAATAATTATTTCTTGGAAAGAATTTACTCTTAAATGTTCAGAAACAATTAATGCCGATTGCCAATCAGTTGGTACAAATTGTATGGTGATAATATCTAACCCGCAGAATGGAACAACTGCCATCGCATGTCGTTGAATAAAATCTCCGTTATAAAGATCATATTTGTTCGGATACCAACTTGCTAGCCATAATACTTTCTGCATCTAATAAAAGTAAAGATTATAAACGAAAATAAAGGGCTCAATCAAAACAAATCAGGTTGGGTGTTGTCGATAATAGACTGGATGTAGCTATTTTATTTGAATCTATCGGCTTGGTAAAACTCTAAGGGGTACATTAATGTAAATGAATGTTAGTATTTATATTTTCTTGATTCCTGACTGAATAAATTGATTCAATACTTCTATTTGTGCACCATCCAATGGCTTAGATAAGAAACCTTTTACTGAATCTTCGTTTGTAGATCGTATTTTATCTGCTGGATTAATACTTGAAGTTACTACAAATACCTTCGCTTTCTCGGCGAATTGAGGATATTTTGCAAGGAATATCTCTAAAAATTCCCAACCGTCCATTACTGGCATATTCAAATCTAGCAATATTATTTCTGGGGCTTTCGATAATCCATCTTCATCTTTTGAAAGTACCTCAAAATAGTCTAAAGCAACTTGACCATTCCACGCTTCTTCCATCTTTTCGCAGAAGCCTGCATCTTCTAACTCTATTTTGTTAAGAAACTGCGTTACGGAGTCATCTTCAATGCACAATACTGTTTTTATCACTTGTCTTTCATTTAAAGGTGTGCGTAAAGATATTGACTTTTGCGCTTTATTTCCAAATCTAACGGAAAACTTACTATTGTGGGGGAAAAGCGTTTAAGTATCCTAATGGGTTCCATTCTGTTCTTTGAGTTGCCATTTTTATGGAGAAGTAGACAGGTTTGGTCTCTTGGATTAAATTAAAAATGAATCTAAAAGGGAATTTTTTCACAAGATGAGATAGTTGATAAAACCCCCTCTCTCTCTTGTTTAATTGTTTTTTGAAAAGAAGGTTTATTAACATTATCGTTACTTATTTGCCTCCTCGCCTTACATTCGTCCCTTATAATAAAGTAAGTATCCAACTGTACAAAATGAGAATGGGAAAAGATGTAAATATTATTGGGGCATGGTTAAACAAATGGTTCTATTTGTTGCTCAGTATTGGAATATTGGTGAATGCGACTGGACTATTTATTACCATCCTTGATTCTGACGGAACTCTATATGCTTGTATTGCTAAGACAATTGCCCAAACAAACGATTTTGTTAACTTAAAGGTGCAAGGGCAAGATTGGCTCGATAAGCCTCATTTTCCCTTTTGGATGGCGGCAATTAGTTACAAAGTATTTGGGATTAATACGTTTGCTTACAAACTTCCTGCATTCCTTTTTTGGGCTATGGGAGCCGTCTACACTTTTCTTTTTGCCAATAAATTTTATGGAAAATCTGTTGCTCAATTGAGTGTGCTGATGTATGTAACTGCTACGCATTTGTTTATATCCAACAATGATGTTCGTGCAGAGCCTTATTTAACTGGTTTGTTGATTGGGGCGGTTTATCACTATTATTTAGCTTCTGTCACAAAAAAATGGGTTAAGGATATTGCGATTGCGTCGTTGTATGCAGGTTGCGCCCTGATGACCAAAGGTCCTTTTATATTAATTGCTATTGGGGGAGGATTCATCATAGAATGGATACTGAAGAAGGAATGGAATCAGTTTTACAGTATTAAATGGTTGATTGCTATCTTATTGATATTTGTATTTACACTTCCTGAATTGTATTGTTTGTATCAACAATTTGACCTGCATCCAGAAAAGGTTGTTTTTAATAGAACGGGGGTTTCTGGTGTGCACTTCTTTTGGTGGGATAGCCAGTTTGGACGTTTTTTTAACAATGGTCCGATAAAAGGAGAGGGGGATAAGTTTTTTTACCTTCACACCATACTGTGGGCTTTTCTACCTTGGAGCCTGTTGTTTTATATGTCTTTTGGATGGAAAGTGTGGAGTATCAAAGTTGCTCCGAAATTAAATGAATTTATCACATTGGGTGGGGGAGGGCTCATGTTCCTGGTATTTTCATTGTCCAAATTTCAATTGCCCCACTACTTAAACATTTTGTTCCCATTTTTTAGTATTATCACTGCGCAATTCTTTTTACAAGTCTCAATGCCGGTTGTAGTTACAATTATCCGTTGGGTTCAATATGTTTTGATTGTTGCTATGCTTTTGATTATGGCCTTATTATTAATATTCTATCGCCCTGAAAACTACTTTCTTGCCATCATATTGTTCGCGTCAACAACTACAGCGTGCCTTTTATTATTTAATAAAGATACCTTATCAGAAGCATTTGGAAAGAGTTTTGTTGCCGCTACCGGTGTATATCTGTTCTTGAATACCTGTGTTTATCCTTCATTAATGCAGTATCAGGCAGGTAGCAAAGCTGCTGTTTATGTAAATAATCAATTCCCAGATGTAGTGAGCGCAACTATGTTCAATGAAAACTCTTATTCATTTACTTTCTACACAAAAAAGGCTATTTTCTTTGGTAATTTGGATACCTTGAAATCAAGGGCAAAACAAACTCCTGTAATAGTTTACACTAACAAGCAAGGCCTTGACTCTTTAAAAAAGATTGGCTTTAGTACTAATATCCCTAGGGCGTTTAATTTCTTCCATGCAAGTGAACTGACAGGGACCTTTATAAACTACAGAACACGGGAAAGTGAACTGAAGCAGCATTATGTGGTTAAGGTCGCTTATCGCTAATAAATGGGGATCATAAAATTATAGAGTATGAATGCGCTAAAACTTGATTGGGTCTGCAAACCTTTCGAGGAACTTACTCCTTATCAGTTATATGCTATTTTGCGGTTGCGAAGTGAGGTTTTTGTGGTGGAACAGAATTGTGTATTTCTGGACATGGACAACAAAGACCAGGTTGCGTATCACCTAATGGGATATAATGGCGATGATTTGGTAGCTTCTACTCGTCTTTTAGATAAGAATACAGCCTACAAGCTTATGAGTATTGGGCGAGTGGCTACTTCCCCCAAATATAGAGGAGTTGGGGCTGGCAAGGGTTTGATGGAAGAGTCTATCAAACTTTGTTATGAACTATTTGGTAAAGATGACATAAAGATTGGAGCTCAGCTTTACTTGCGTAAGTTCTACGAAAGTTTTGGCTTTGAACAATCTAGTGAAGTTTATTTAGAAGATGGTATTGAGCATATAGAAATGGTAAAGCCAAGGATATAATCTCCTAGCTATTATGCGTTTAAATAATTTACAATTAAATAATGTAAAGAGGGTGAGAAATAATCGTTTTGATTACTTCTCACCCTCTTTTTTTTTGTAGAAAGATATTTGTTATCTGATTACGACTTTGTCTGTTCTATTGCACTTTTCAGAAGAAACAGTTACTAGATATAGCCCTTTCGCATAGGTGCTTGTAGGTATCTCAAATGATTGTCCATTAGATACGTTGTTGATTGTTTGCTGTGTCAGAAGTTTTCCAGAGGCGTCACGTAATGTAACATTTACCTTGTTCATGTCAATCTGAGCAATCAATTTTACTCCGCTACCTGTATAGAAGGTACGGCAGAAGCTTGTTTTGACATCTGTTTCAACGTAGATTACCTTTGAGAAGCTATACTTACCAGTAACATCAAGTTGTTTGATGCGATAATAGATTTTCCCGGCAGGTGCGGTAACATCTGTAAAGTTATAGTCACCTTTGCCACTCACACCCCTTTGAGCAGTAACAGAACCAATGTGTGTAAAGTTTTTACCATCACTACTACGTTCAATATCATAGTGGTCATTACTCATTTCGTTGGTTGTAGACCAGTTTAGAGCTACTGTTCCACCATTCTCATAGCGTCCGGTAAAGTCAACCCAAGAAACAGGAAGTACATTTGTTTGATTTACATACACATAATATTCGCCCGGACTCAATGTTACATTTTGGTAACTAGTTGTGGTAACATTGATAGAAGCACCCGTAAACAAATTGTACCAAGTGCCAGTGCTAGGGAAAGAAACGCTTCCTGTTTGTTGAACTACATCGAAGTTGCCATAGACAACTACTTGAAATGCAGAACTGTACACGCTCATAAACTTCACGGCACCAGAAGTATTGTAGGTTGTAGAGTTAGCGTTGTAAAATGTAGATGGGTAAGCATTGCGTACTTTGAAAAGCTTACTGTATACAGTGTATAGGGCTTGTCTGTTTGCATCTGGATACATATTTCCCCAAGGTAAAGGCTTCGGATCTAGGTTACTACAAGTTGCTGTTAATCCATTTGTACATTCATTGGGAGAATAGTCATAGCCTAGCTCTTCAAACATCCACATCATTTTAGGACCAGGCATTAAAGCCCAGAAAGAGGCCGCCATTGCTGCACGCTTTAAACCAGTTGGAATATCTTTGATATTGTAAGAACCAGAACTATTTCCATACTGCTCATTCTTAAACATAACCCTTCTGTCACCTGTAAGTGTTTCGTCATGGCTTTCTTGATAATCTACTAAGCCAGCCTGATTACAACCTTGATTGGTATAAAGACCTTGACTTACAAAGTCCCAATTGCTGTTAAAGCCCATTGTAGCTTGTGTTACGCTACTGTTCAGGTTGCCTGCTCCCCATACCAACATGCCACTGTTTACGTAAGTAGAGTTGTCGGCAGTAAAGCTTTCCAATATACAGTAACTGCCCGGAGAAATACTTTGTACAGAAGCATAGATGTTGTTCCAAGTATTTACACGGCTCTGATCGTAGCTGTCACCCAAAGTAGCTTGTGTGTAGGCACCCGCCAAATCGAATCTAAAACCATCGAGGTTATAGTCAATCAACCACCGCTTGTAGACTCTATTGCGTAAATCTATTGTGGCTTGACTAGTGTGATTGAACTGACTACCTACTGTATAGCCATTAGTGGATGTTACATTTAGCCAAGGATTGTTGGTAGCGGGTGTATTGTTGGTAGAGTTCCAGTACATTGTTGCCAATGGAGAGCTGCCAGAAACATCAGCCATTGCTAGATCCATGATAACAGCAATACCTTGTGCATGACATGCATCTACAAATTGTTTGAGCGCAGTTGATGTTCCATAAACTTTATCTGGTGCAAGAAAGAAATTAGAATTATAACCCCAACTGCTAAAGCCTTCAAAGTTGCAGAAAGGCATTACTTCAATTGCATTTACCCCTAATCTTTTTAAGTATGTAAGTGTATCTGTCAAGGTTTGCCAGTTTTGTGCAGCAACAAAATCTCTTACTAAAAGCTCGTAGATAATCAGGTTCTTCTGATCTGGTCTGGTAAATTTAGGTACTTGCCAGGTGTAAGGAGTTTGTCCTGTTTGTAAAACGCTTACTAATGAGCCTGCTGCCTTAGATGGAAAAGCTTTTAAGTTTGGATAACTTGTAGCAGGAATCAATGGGTCAACATATTTGTCTAGTATTTTTTCAGAATTATAATCTGATACTTGCAAAGTGCCATCAATTAAGTATTGGTAAGCATATTCTGTACCTTTTGTAAGTCCTGTTATACGTAGCCAGAATCTATTGCCATCTGGTGTTACGTTCATCAGATAATTGGAAGAAGGAACCCAATCGCTGAAATCACCAACCACCACAATATTCTTTTTATTAGGAGCATACAGTACCAATGTTACTGATGTATCACCAGGTTCATAATTGATGCCATCGGAAACACCTGTTGGCAAAGCAGCTACATTGTTGGACGGTGCAACGAAAAAGCTTACAGTATCGCTACTTGTAACACCACCACTTGTAGCTGTGGCAATAATCGTTTGTGTGCCAGATGCAGTAATTGTTGCAGCGGTAGAATCTGTAGTTCCAGTGGTAGAAGAGATAAGCGTACCATTAAAATAGACATTCATGCTGCTACCTGTAATACTTGCATGAGCAACGATAGGAACATTATCACCAATTTTTCTTGTAACTGCAATTGGGGCAGGCGTGTATAAGGGTTGCATCAATGGTACATCGATGCGGACATTTTCAGTACTAGTATATACAGGTATGTACATGTCGCTACCATCTGTATTGGCTAATTTCAAAGTGCCATCTCCACTTCTAAACAACAATGCCAATGCGGTAATGTGCTCATTAGCATTGGTAATTCCAAAATAGCTTCTTAGGGAGGTGGTACTATCTATTTTGTAGGTCCATTGGTTGTTGCTACCTGGAGTTGCTTGTTCCCACGTAAACTTTGATGGCCATACCCCACGCACATACTTCCAGTCGGCAGAAGACTTACTTAGGTTGGTTATAACACCAATGTGGATGAAAACATCAAAAGGGTTATGTCCTTTCAGGCCCTGATTGCCATAGGCTGCATTGGCAGTAATAGTAACTGGCATAGAAGTCTCCTGAATAAAGGAAGGGGTCCAACTGAGTAACTGTGCGTTGGCGAAACATACTGCCAACAAAAGAAAGGGGGTAAGTAATTTTTTCATACAGCCTTGTATTTGTTTAATTTTATTAATGTGTAATTTTTACACATTGCAAATATGAAGTTTAAATTTGAGATTTCATACTATTTAGTGAAAATATTTTTTTTCTCGATAATCCTCTTCGTTATTCTTTTAAAGAAGAAGTTGTTTGAACTTTTATTTTCTAGCAAATAATGTGATTAATGCCATCCATTGTAATGCCCACCAAGTTTCTATTCTTTTTTCATATCTGATTATTAAAGCTTTAAAGGAATCAATCCAAGCATTTGCATGTTCAATCTTATTCCTCCTTTTGTATAATTCTTCGTCAAAGTATCGATACTGAACCTTTTTGCTCTTGATGTTTCTGGCATTAGGTTTTACATTCAGTTCTATTCCTCTTTCCAAACAGGTCTCTTTTAATTCTTCGCAGTCAAAACCAGCAGCTGCATTCAAGAATATCCCATTGTAGTCTATCGTGGCATCGGTCAACAATTCCAGCATCTCCGTAAATAATGCTGGAAGATTATACAAATCATTGTGTTCCCCGCTTTGAGGGCTAGCCACAGCCAGAATCTGCCCCCTGTTATCACACAAAAACAAACTATTACTGGTCTTACAGGACTTTCTTCCTTGGTAACCTACAGCCAATCCGCCCCTTTTGCATGGGGTGTGGCTACCATCCAATTGGACACTTGATAAATCAAGTTGTTCTTTATGCTGCCTTAGTAGGTTGATCCATACAAATTTGAAAGAACAGTCCATACTCCACTTATGAAAGTAATAGTAAATTGTCTGCCAACAGACTTCCCCCTCTAAAAAGTACTCCTTTATGCTTAGTTCCCGCCACTGACAAACTGTTTTCATACGCTTCAGTACTAGCAAGAAAACCCTTACTAAGCATACCTTCGATTTAAATCCACGTTTTCCTACGCTTAAAAAAGGAATAATTAATTCAAGTTGCTAGTTAATTTTCTTTAGTTGTATTGCAAATAAGAACAATACAATTTTCAATAAGAATCCTTTTAGAGCCTGTTTAAAAATGTTCTTTAAAAGAAGTAAGGGCACATGCTAAAAGAGAGATACATACGTTCTTAGAGTTACCAAGCTTAAAGAAAATAT
>CAITVK010000137.1 GCA_903895845.1 uncultured Chitinophagaceae bacterium | reverse complement strand
CCATTGCTGGTAATACAACTCATTTTTAAACGCCACTGCTGCATTCTTTCCCTTTTTCAATGCTTCCTTTTTGTTGAGTTTACACAATAGATTATCCAGTTCATCCACGGTACTCGCATAATAACTGATGCTTTCCCAATCAATAAATTGTTTGAAAGGTCTTGCGTCAACATCGCCCAAAAGCAAAGGAGCAACACCAAACTGCATGGCTTCAAAAAAACGAAAAGAGTTGCAACTAGTGCCTCTTGGTGCCAATGCAATGTAGGAAGCTTGCGTATTGATGTTATATTGATATCCCTGAATCCAACGGGTATAAAAACGTGTAGGCAATGTATTGCCAATCAGCAAGTTTTTATTATCCTCAAACCGGGCATTCAACTCTTCCCTGAGGGGATGTGTCCACATTGAACCATTGAAAGATGCCAGATGTTTTTTCTTGATTGGAAACAGTGGTTTTTTATGTAGTGAACATAGAATGGGAATATCGATACCCTTGTTAGTTGTTCTTGCTGCGGTAAACTCAATTGTATTGCCCAATTTCAAAAGCGTACCTCCATCAAATTGAGTGATGGTGAACGTTTTGGAATCATCAATAAGTACTTTATCAACTTCATGTTGCAGTAACTGCAAACTTTCTTTATCCTCACCAAATTGATGATGTATATGCCAACGTGTCCAAAATACAGGTAGAAAATGCCAGTCTGCTTCAACAGGATTATTGGTTATCAGTTCCTTGTTCTTTTGTAACCATACCAAAAAATCTTGCTCAACACCATAATCTTTATTATGGGATGGATAGGCAAACGGTTGATTTGCAGGTTGCAATAAAGAAGGAACTTTAAGGATGTATATTTTCATTAATCTACTTCTATTTGAATCCAATCATTTGGAATTATTTTAGCGGGATATTCTAGTTTAACCTTGTGTCCAAGCCAGTATTTGGGAGCATAAATAACTTTTTCTTCTATTGTGCTCAGATAACAAGCCCACCAACAAAATGAACTATTAGAGGCTATTACTACATTAGCATTGGAGATTAGGAGATAGTCAATTACAATTTTATATTTGGCATCATTTGAGTAAATAATATTTTCATTATCAAAAAAAATTGACTTACTCATATTTATATCATCTGCTGTTATGACAATTTTATATTCTTTATATTTCTCTGTACATATTCGTAATACTTTCTTATAGTATTCAATAGGCAACATTACTTTTTCACCATTATCCCCAAGTTCATTTACTATCCAATTTTTGTAATCTTCTGCAAGGCGCATATTTAGACAGATATAAGGCTGAGATAATACTGAATGGTATTTCTCTTTAAAATAATCTTTAAACTTAGATTGAAAAGTAAAATTATTACGAATCTGCTTTTTATATTCTACCCAAAAAAGCTCCGATTGAAAGTATCCATAAATGATTTGATTATCTTTTAATTCATCCATTATTTCTTTAGGATGAATGAATCTATTTAAATCGATTGAAGAATATTTATTAAATTTCAAAGAGAACTTGTAGCGTAAATTTCTAACTCTCTTTTTTATCGGGTTATTGTAGGTGCCCAATTCAAAATATTCTTCCAACAAGGACGTGTTGAAAATGAACTTTGTTTTTAATCTTTTAGACATTGCATATCCAAAAGCAAATTGAAACATGTGATTCCCTAATCTCCCTACTGGTTGAATAACTATCATTTTTAATAATTAATATTGTTTTGATAATACAATGGACAAAAGTTTTAATCTAGGTATCTTATACTATATAGTGTTTACAAAATTGGAACTTGTAGAATGTAAATTTTCATTTAGATCAGAGGTAAATTTATTAGGCCTGCTCCATTGAAGTCGTTATTTGGAGACCATTCTTCAATAATATTGAACGAGAAAACCTCGGATGCAAAAATCCAATCCATACTAGAGTTCTCATATCCTGCACAATGTCCTCCTATTGAAATAAGGTATTCTCCAGGCCTTAAAAGATATTCGGGAATGATAATGTGTTTCTGAAATTCTCCTGTTTCAATCGAATAAGGCGAGTGGGTATCATGTGCTGTAAATATCCTTATTCCATCTTTATAGAGTGAGAGATTCACCCTGAAAGCATCCATACTTTTAAAACAAGTACCTTCTATTTTAATATCTACTTTTTCGCTAGGTTTAACACTTGGTTGACTATCTAGAATTCCATTTATTGACACTCGCTTGAAGGTGATTTTATCGGTAAAAGTCCCAACGATTGACTTTGAAGATATCATCCCATTTCCTACTTCACTCCTCAAGTATTCTCTCACAGTCTTCTCGGCAGTATCACTAAATGCGAGTTGTCCATTCTTTAAGAGAATTCCTTTTTTGCAAAGCTGATTTACTGCACCCATGTTGTGGCTAACAAACAAAACAGTACGACCTTCATTCTGACTTACATCCCCCATTTTACCCAAACACTTCTTCTGGAACTCGGCATCACCTACTGCCAATACTTCATCTACAATCAATATTTCACTTTCTAAGTGGGCGGCAACAGCAAAAGCTAGGCGAACATACATCCCACTGCTATATCTTTTAACGGGTGTGTCTACATAGCGTTCCACACCTGCAAAATCTACAATGGCATCAAAGTGCTTTTTTATCTCGTGCTTGCGCATACCCAAGATGGCTCCATTCAAAAAGATGTTTTCCCTACCCGTTAACTCAGGATGAAAACCCGTGCCTACTTCCAATAAACTGGCAATACGACCCTTCACTTTTACACTTCCAGTAGTAGGTGTCGTTACCCGACTCAATATTTTTAGCAACGTACTCTTGCCTGCCCCATTCCTTCCAATAATCCCCACTGCGTCACCTTGTTGGATATCAAAATTAATGTCTTTCAAACTCCAGACAATATCACTCCCCCCTTTGCTGCTACGGTCATTGGTTTCACCAATACGCAAAAAAGGATCTTCTTTGCCACGAAGCAATGCCCACCATCTTTCTATATCTCTAGTGAGAGTGCCCGTACTAAACTCTCCTATCTGATAGGCTTTGCTAATATTTTCAGCCTTTATTGCTATGCTCATTTGTTAATTGTTAAAAGTAGAATTATCTACTATTAAATGTCATTTAATTAAATCTTACATTCAATCGCACCAATTCCCCTCATAGAGGGGTGGCCGATAGGCCGGGCTTTGCTCCTGCTGATGCCATAAACGACCTTGCTGATGCTAAATAGGAGGCGTTGATAACGATTATAACTGTTCACTAAATGCAAATAAAGGTCGGAAACTATTATACCGTATCCACAAAAGTCTTTTCTACCCTATTGAAGACAATCAATCCCAACAAAAACAAGACAATACTTGCTGCTACACTATACATAAAAGCCCCCACAAAGAATTCGCCCTTCCCCGTAAAACCATACCTGAAAGTTTCTATCAACCCACTCAACGGATTCAGGGAAATGTACGCCCGGTATCTTGCAGGTGCTGCCGACAATGGATAGATGATGGGCGTGGCATACATCAGTAACTGTACCCCAAAACCCATCAAAAAAGTTAGGTCACGGTATTTGGTAGTCATTGCCGAGATAATCATTCCCAATCCTAGTCCCAATATGGCCATCAGCAAAATGATGACAGGAAACAACAACACATATAAATTGGGATGCAAAGGGTGTCCCTGAAAAGCAAAGTAGACCATCATGCACAAAAACAACAGGAACTGGATACCAAACCGTATCAAGTTGGAGATAACAATACTGATGGGCATAATCAATCTGGGAAAATAGACCTTCCCGAAGATGCTGGCATTGTCTCTGAACACAGAAGACGACTTATTGAGACAATCGGAAAAGTAGTTCCAGGCAATGTTACCCGTGAGGTAAAACAGCGGTGCAGGAATATCTTCGGTAGAAATTTTTGCTAGCTTACTAAACACAATTGTAAAAGTGATGGTCGTAAAAATGGGCTGAACAAACAACCATACCGGACCAAAAATAGTTTGTTTGTAAAACGAAACAAAGTCGCGTCGAACCAACAATAGCAACAAGTCTCGATAGCTCCATACATCTTTCAAATGAAGATTGAACAGATTGTCATGGGGTTTTATCTCTAAATCCCAATTTGTATCTGTTGTCAGAGTATTATTCATAATTTATTAGTTAATTAGTTGTTGTTTCAAGTTTTGATAAAACTGTGGGAAGCCAAAATAACCCTTCACTTCCTTTTGCAGTTGTTGTTTTTTAGGTACCGTATAGCTATTGCTATTCAATACTTTTTCAAGTGTCTCTATTATTTCATTTCTGTTCTCAGGATTAATCAGTAATCCCAGTTCTCCATTTTTTAATGCATCTACACTACCATCCTGGTTGCCCGCAATTACTGGTAAGCCACAAGCCATTGCTTCTATAAACACAATCCCAAATCCTTCTTTTCTGCTAGGCATAATAAACAAATCGGCCAATTGGTAGTGATCTGTAATCTCCTCTTCGGCAAT
>CAITVK010000136.1 GCA_903895845.1 uncultured Chitinophagaceae bacterium | reverse complement strand
GGGTGCAAATATAGGGGGCTTTTTGTTAACAGACAAATCTTATTCAAATTTTCTCCCAATTTTTACAAAATAAACCCCGCCACATCCTGAATTATCCCAAATAACACCCAAAGAATCAAGCAACCAATGAGAAACATAAAGAATAAAGAACCACAATTAGATACTTACTTCTTGCAAAAGATTTAAATCCCCCGACTAATCTTGCCTTTCCAGCTCTGGTAAGTAAAGCGTTTATAGATTGAAATTAAAATACTATATAACTGGCCTAGTATGTAAGAAGTGTGGAAAGTGTTGTTCAAACAACGGAATAGCAGTAGAAAAAGTGAATTCATTAAGCTACTCCTTCCATTTCACAGCCTCCCCATATTGCAAAAGCACAGGTCCAACCAATCCTGCGGGTTGCAGCGGACTATCTTTTCGATAATAATACCAATTGGTGAAAGCCTTTCTTCCTTGTGAGGGACGAGGCTTGTTTTTGATAAACCATTCTGGATATTCCTTCAAAGCACGTCCTCTGTCGCCTCTGTCTGTGCCATATTCAAAGTCGGCAGGTTCTTGCTCGTCTCCAATCAATCGGTTTGCCCAATTGTTGGTAACGGCAATGTCTAAAGTGTTCTCCCCCACCTTCAAGGCGGTGGTTATATCTTTTTTATAAGGCGGATACCACATTACCCCTAAATCTTTCTGATTTACTGTCAATTGTACAATATCATTTACTGTACATAAATCAAGGAGTATCCTTTTCTTCTCCCCTAACTCCTCTTTACTAATTTGAATAGTTTTAGTGTAATGTGCTGTACCGGCAAAGTATTTTACATCAGGATTATCACTCTTGCTGAAATCAATTAACTGAGGAAACTCAAATGCAAATTCTTTATTCAGTTTAGGTGTAAAAGAAACCTTCCAGCTACCAGCTATATCCCTTGGTGCAGCAGGATGTAGGTTAACTAACTGATTACTTCCATCAGAGAAATTGATAGTTGCAAGTGCATCTTTGTAAGCTACTAATGCCGTGTTGTTAGGTAAATTCAGTAGCGCATAATCAGTAGCATCGGTACCTAGTTGAATGGATTCAGCATGTTTTATTTTTTGAATTGGTCTTCTAAAAACCACAAAAACAGATTGATTCCCTTTAAGAAAAATTTGCACGCGAGCTCTGCCATTTTCTTCCTTCCAAATTGATGCTATAGAGATGCTGCCATCCTCTGCTTGCCAAAGCTCTGGCTGCAATCCACTGACCCTGAAAGAAAGGGTTACTTGTTCGGGATGATTATCGGTATTGGCAATATAAAATAAATGTTGGTCCCCATTGCTACGGTGCACATACTTAATATACTTAGTACTATCTGCTTTTTCTACAATACAGTCAGAAGTAATATTACATTTTGCAAGCGCAATCTTTACATTGGCAGCAACCCATCCCTTTCCATAATTATGTTCTGGTGTATTACCCCAAACTTCCTCTCCAATTGTCTTTACTTTGACATCTGCCGTTGGATAATCCTGTAAACTAGGTGAAGCTAATGGCTTGGGAGACACAATGTAAGCCCCTTCAGCTACCAGTTTCTTTATTTTCTCTGCTACCGCAGGAAGCATTGAAGCTCCATTTGGAAACACCATAAACGCATATTTCCTGCCGGAGGGAAGAATGATTTTATGGTCTATTACTTTTATATCCCTCACAAGAAAATCGTTTGTAGCAATTAAATCACTAAATCCATCTTGTTTATCTACGCAGAGATAATCTGCCACTTGCTCCCCATATTGCAATAAAGCCTGTGTACGACCCAAATAGGCGAAGAAGGCTTTGCCAGGTTCTGCCCATGTCTGATGCCTTCCAAAGTGTGTACCCCACCAACCCATTCCCATGCCCGGCTGATACTTGTCGTCAAAAGGTTGGTGTACCCAATGGTGCAGCACTAACCTATTTACCCCAGAAGCAAACGTGCCATCCGCAGAAGGTTTCAGAAAGGCAGGATCTTCGGTGAACTTACTGATTGATGGAGCGCCAGTAAATGATTCAGCACCCACTATGGTCTTACCAGCGGCACGTGCCGCCGCAGGGATAGCAGTGTTGATACCTCCCTTTCCACTTGTCCAGAATTCGCCCATTGGCAAATCGGGTAATCCTGCACCTTCTACCATATCAAAAGGCCCCGAATAAGGTTCCCATTGCAAGGCGAGGTTATTTTCATTACAAATCTTTTTCCCAACTGCCCACCCATTGTCGGTGTACAATCTATTGATTACATCTGTGTAATCCCATTCAAATCGCTTGGTTTCTTCAAATGAGTTAATTATATGTAGTTGCTTGTCGTCTTTTGCTCCAGTAACAGGCTTACCAAGACAAACAAGCCAAGGTACAGGATCATAACCTTTGAGTTTAATGAACGCTTCCCTAAAGTTGGCCGTCCAGTTCTGGTAGCCCGATTCATAACTATCAATCAGTAAGTGCTTAAAGCTTTTTCCAACAAACTCCCCAAGGTTTTTCTTGATGGGGTCAATTACACTATTCCAATGAAGCTCATTCAAAGTGGCACTCATTTTATCTACTTCAAACGCTTTCCCAATTAGTTCGTCGGGAATAGGGTGCGGAGAAACCATCGTTGGACTATATCCAATCCTGTATATTTTCCATTTACCGGCAGGCGCATTCCATTGAATAATACCATCCGCATCAGCCAAAGAAGTTAAAGTTACAACCGCTTTTAGTTGCAAGCTATCTATTTCAGGCACAGCTAGTATTTCAATATCTTTATAGTAAGTCGCCTGTCTTTTAGTATTACCCCACCCTTCTTCAATTGGCAAAGGGGGCTTTGGAATATTAATTGAGCGTTTTTCGCCTCCTTCTACTTCCACACAACTCCATACCAGCTTTTTCATTCCTTGCTCTTCCGTAATCCAGGGGCCGCCTGTGGTGGAATATCCTACCGAATTATGTAACCCAATTTCCAACCCTAACCTTGAAGCTTCAGAGGCGGCAAACCTGACAGCTTCCCAATAGGCGGGACTTCTATATGTTTGCTCAGGCCAAGGGAGGTTTTCTGTTGGGGCGTTGGCCTCTTGAACCGCAGAAGTAAGGTTGAAAATTGTAGCCCCTCCAATTCCCGCAGCTTTCATTGCTTCCAGATCTTTGGTAATGCCATACTTGGAGAAATTACTGCCCATCCAATGCCACCACACATAGGGCTTGGCAGTAGTGGGTGGATTTTGGAATCGTTGCTCCAACTCATCACCGGGCGTATTCATGTTACTTTGGGAGAAACCATTAATAGCCGAAACAAATATCAATAGGGTAAAAGCAACCAATCTCTTCGCAGTCATAAAATTCAATTATGGGATTCAAATGTAAATAAGCAGTTCTTCCTAATCCATTAACCTTTTTAAAGCTTCAAGGCAACTTTCACGCTAAAGACTATTTCTTGCCGAAATAAGTTTAACTACCATAAACAATAAAGGCTTGAAACAGATGTTTCAAGCCTTTATTGTTTGGAAATATTAAGTGATTTACAAGTCCCTTTAAATAACTAAAAGAGGTATTACACAAAAAGGTATACTCTAATAATTTAAAGAAGCAATTTAAAAGGTAGCGGCACTCCAGGTACGGCTAAAACTTTCATTGGGCTCCAGTTGATTAATGCCTTCTTTCTCCTGTAAAATGCCTGTGGTATCTGCCCTGTCTGCAATGCCACACCAAGGTTCAATACAAACAAAGTTGGCGTCTTTTGCACTCCAGATACCCATATATGGGAACCCTTTATACGTTACGGTCAGTCCGTGATTGTTATTCTTGCTAAGGATAGACATCGAGGTAGATTTCAGTTCCTTAAACACCAATGCGTCGCCATAAAAGAGTTCTTTGGTAAGTGGCAATTTGTTTGTATTGTCGAAGAAAGGGGTTGGATTGGTATCCACAACGATGGTATCCAGCACACGATAGATAGGCGCAACTTCTGTTTCGCTTAGCGCAATAAAGCTGTCTGAAAAATCTTCGCCATCAACCAACGGTACTTTAAAAGCAGGATGTGCCCCTACCGAAAAATACATTGTTTCTCCACCTTTATTTTCTACCAGATAAGTAGTGTCCAATACATTTTCACGCAAGCTGTAGATAATAGAAAACTTAAAATGGAAAGGGTACACCTTCAATGTTTCCTCAGAAGTAGCTAAGGTAAACGTAACGCTATCTGCTGTTTTGTCTTCCACTTCAAACACTTGTTCCCTTGCAAAACCGTGCCTTGGAAGGGTATAAGTGGTGCCCTCATACTGAAAACTATTGTTCTTCATTCCGCCAATCACAGGAAATAATACGGGACTCTTTTTTCCCCAGAAAGCGGGGTCGCCGCTCCACATATACTCTAGTCTGGTTTGTTTATTGTAGATACTTTGTAGCTCTGCTCCCGCCTCGGCTATGGTAACTTCTAAGCAATCGTTCGTTATTTTTATCATCTCTATTTATTTTTCAATCTTATGCTTCTTCCAGTTTCTCATCTACACTGTTGGCAAACATCCTTGCACTTATTTTACGCATAGGATTTGCCCGGGCATCTTTATAGCCGTGTCTTCTACGGTAAATGTCTATTCCTTCAAAGGCTGCCGCCAAGAAGCTACTGGCATCTGCGCGGTCTTTTCCAGCAATATCAAAGGCGGTACCATGGTCGGGACTAGTGCGTACAGCAGGAAGCCCAGCGGTATAGTTGGTGCCTTCGCCAAAGGCAAGCGACTTAAATGGAATCAATCCTTGGTCGTGATACATAGCTAATACCCCATCAAATTGTTCGTACGATCCACGTGCAAAAAAAGCATCTGCACTAAAAGGACCAAAAACCAACATATTGTGCTTAGCATCTTTGATGGCAAACTTTATCACCGTTTCTTCTTCATTGCCTATCAGTCCGCCATCACCAGCATGAGGATTTAAGCCCAATACTGCAATCTTTGGTTTATCAATACCAAAATCTTGTTGCAAGCTACTGTGCATTATTTTTATCTTGCTAAGGATGCTCTCCTTTGTAATGTGTTTGGCAATCTCTGCCACAGGCACATGTTCGGTAACCAGTCCCACACGCATATTGTCTGCCACCATAAACATCAGTACATCTTTTACCGAAAAAAACTCTTTCAGGTAAGGGGTATGTCCGCTATGTTTGAACTTATCTGATTGTACATTCTTTTTATGAATAGGCGCTGTTACCAACACCTGGATCTGTCCTTCTTTTAGTGCAGTTGTAGCTTGTTCCAGAGAGATAATAGCATATTTTCCACCTATAGTGTTTAGTTCACCAGGTGTAATAGCTACTTCTTCTTCCCAGCAGTTAAAAACGTTTACTTGCTTATGGTTCAACCTGTTTAGTACAGTGGTGCTATGAAAGTTGAAGTTGACGCCGGGTGACAATTTGCGGTAGAAGTTGATTGATTTGTTGCTGGCAAATATCACTGGCGTACACAAATCTACAATATGCGGGTCGCTTAATGCTTTGATGATCAATTCAAGTCCTATTCCATTCAAATCGCCACAGGTAAATCCTACTATTGGCTTGTGCGTATCGTGATGCATATCCTAAAAAAGTTAGGCGGTAAAAGTAGGAATAAACAATTGTATATGTATTGGTTTTCTCATGGAAACAAGGAATAGATTTTTCCTTTTGCGTCTGCTTCCAATCTTTTTGCCACAAAGGCTCTAAGTCTCAAAGCGGCACTAAGCAAGGAAAAAGGATATAACCAATCCTTTGTGCTTCTTTCTGTCTTTGTGACTTTGCGGCAAATGGTTTTCGCCACTAAGGCTCTAAGCCTCACAGCAGCACTAAGCAAAGCAAAAGTAAATTAGCAATCCTTTGTGCTTCTTTCTGTCTTTGTGTCTTTGCGGCAAATGGTTTTCGCCACTAAAGCTCTAAGCCGCAAAGCAGCACTAAGCAAAGCAAATGCAAATTAGCAATCCTTTGTGCTGCTTTCTGTCTTTGCGGCTTAGTGGCGAACTTTCTTTAAATATCAGCAAACTATTCCATAGAAAGTAGTGGCAATAATTCCCTCTATCTGACGGGTATTAAAATAGCGTGCATAACCCACAAAGCGCATCCCCTTTTTTGTGGGGTCAAAAACGACCTTTCCAAAGCTTTTTGTGAGCCCAATTGTTTGGGTACAGTCGGCCTCCAGCGTTATTGGTTCATTTGCCGGATAAAATCCAAACCGTACCCTTATTCCGTTTTGCCCAACTGGTTTACAGGCTTTGTGCGAAGCAGGATCCATACTGATGATGGTACCGCCCAAATCACCCGCAGACCTGAAATCTATCAATGGAGAATAGGATGCAACGGGGGACAGGTTATAGCCTTTTTCGCCAGTATTCAGTCCACATTTCATACGGTCGCTATCGTTCATGAACAGGTTACTTTTCAACTGGCAAATGCCCATCGTCCGCAACGCTTTCTGGTATTCTTTTCTTGCTTTTTTGGTATTTTCAATGTCGTTGAGGTTGTGCGTATATTGGACGGTTGAAATTTTATAATACTTATTGAATTTTAGTCTCAGCGAAAGTAGCTTACTCACTTCCTCGGCATCAAGATGCCACGCCTCGGCATTATCTCTGACACGCTTACAGAGGTTGTCGGCAAAGATTTTAAATTTATGAATCTGCTTAGGAATCCAGTCTCTCGTAACGGCCATTTCTTTGTTTTTTTGATTAAAACCCTCCCTTCACCAGTTAAATTCTTCTCCGCATCAGTCAAAAAGGTTCTAATCCATGTTAGAATCTCTGTAGCGGCAAGTTGCGGGGATGTAAATCTAACTTAAATCTATCACAACCCGGTTGTAATCTATTTAGAATCAAGCTGAATCTATATAGATTCAACTTAAATCCATGTAGATGCAGCTTGATTCCAAGTAGATTTAGACATGGATTAGAACCTTTTAACTTGATTCTACTGAGATGCAGGTGAAAGGAGGAACACGCAAAGCTGTATTTAAGTAGATTTCGGTTGGATCTATGACTACTTTTTTTGGGTTTACGGATACCTGAGTAGGTTTGTAGAAGATACCAGTTGGGGGGAGTGTAATTTTAGGATTGCGGATGGAGAAAAGGTTGAGACGGATGCTCATCCGTCTTTAACAAACAACATTTCATGCGAGACGGATTATAATCCGTATCTATCAACGAAGGCAAAAACTATTTCCTTGTAGTAAAATCGCTTTGTTTTAATTGGTAAAACAAGGGTGTCCATTAACCATTTAGGAGTACTTGAGAAAAATCGTTTTCTAATCAAAAAATGATGACTAACATTGCCACTTAATTATAAAACGATAAATAGTATTTATGAAAAAGATGCAGCTACTAACTTTTGCCCTGACACTTCTAACGATTGTGGGCATTGCACAGACTAAAACAGTAACGTTGGATTATTATTTCAACCACGAATTCAAGAAAAATAAGGATGGTAAATTTACTGCTGAACGCTTTCACTACACGTGGGAAGATAAAGACCAAAGTGGCTACAGCGGATGGGGTGAAGTTTTTAAGAAAGATGGCTTTGCATTGAAAAGTCTGGAAACAGCACCTACCGAGGAAAGCTTAAAGGGTACTTCCGTGTACCTGATTGTGGATCCGGATAATGAAAAGGAGACGCCTACCCCTAATTATGTATTGCCCGAACACATAAAGACTTTGAAGAAATGGGTGAAGGAAGGGGGCGTATTGGTAATAATGATGAACGACAGTTCCAACTGTGAGTTTGACCATGTGAAACCTTTGACGGCAGCTTTTGGCATCACGCTGAACCAAGACATTAAGAGCCATGTGTATAACGACAAATACGATATGGCTGCATTTTATGTTCCTGCTGGTGACCCTATCTTTAAAACAGCTAAGAAAGTGTACCTGAAAGAAGTTACCTCATTGACTTTGTCTAAAACTGCAAAGCCAATACTAGTGCATCAAACAGAAAAGTACACCGTTGCCGCTGCTGCCAAAGTAGGCAAAGGAACAGTAGTTGTAGTGGGTGACCCTTGGTTTTATAATGAATACCTGAACGGTAGATTGGGTACCGACAAAGGTTGGGATAATGATAAAGCTGCTGATGACTTTAGCAAATGGTTATTTAGCATCAGTAAATAATTTTTTGGTAGTAGATTAAACAGCAACAAAGACACCAAGTCTTTAAGGAGCACAAAGAAGAAATAAAGAGATATATAAATTTCGCTTTCTTCTTTGTGCTCTTTCTTTTTTCTTAGAGCCTAACTGGCAAAAATATTATTATGAAAAAACTGATTGTCTCCACTTTTCTACTGATGATAGTAGCGTTTGTTGATGCACAACTAAAACAACCTATTGATGCGTACAATATCAACTGGACAGATTTCAGTAATGATTCGCAAGAGTCACTCCCAATTGGCAATGGCGACATTGGACTGAATGTGTGGACAGAAAAGAATGGGGACATCCTTTTTTATATCGGCAAGAGTGACGCGTGGAGCGAAGCCAATAATACACAACTGGTGAAAGTAGGAAAAGTGAGGGTAAGTTTGAGCCCCAATCCTTTTACTGCTGCAACAGATTTCTCGCAGTCCCTACACCTTGGCAATGGCGAGATTTTAATTAAAGGTGGCGGTACAACAGTGCGTGTATGGGTAGATGCGAATTCCCCGGTGATAAGAGTTGAATCTCAATCAGCACAACCCACTACCATGAAAGTAACGCTGGAGCCTTGGCGTACAACTGTTGTAAATAAGATAAGTGCAGATGTTGTTATTCCCTCTGTAGCATCAAGTATAACCTGGTATCATCGGAACGAAAATAGCCTTTTACCCAGCAATCACCTCACTTTTGGGGCTGTGATAAAGGGCACTAAAATGACAAAAGGAGAAGGAAATAACTTAGTCTCCGAAGCCCAGAAAAACAATAGGGTTTCGGTATATCCGCTTACAGCCGTTACCGAAAGTGCAAAGGAATGGATAAACCAAGTGAATGCCCTTGTTGCGAATAACGAGAAAGTAGATGTTGAAAAAGCACGCACTGCTCACCAACAATGGTGGACAGATTTCTGGAACAGAAGTCATATCTACCTGAAGGGAGACACTACTGCCCAGAAAGTGGCTTTGGGCTATAACCTGCAACGTTACCTGGATGCTTGCAGCAGCAGAGGGGCGTATCCCATCAAGTTTAATGGCACTATCTTCAACATGGATAATCCCAACAATACCAAAAAAGAAAAAGGAAGTAAAGTTGAAATCCCCGATCCTTTTGATGCTGACATGCGCGCTTGGGGTGGCATGTATTGGTTTCAAAATACAAGACCTATGTATTGGCCTATGCTTGCCGCAGGCGACTATGACCTGATGTTGCCCCTTTTTAAAATGTACAAAGGCATGCTACCCCGCAATAGTGCCAATGTGAAGGAATTCTATGGTCATGATGGCGCCTATTTTCAAGAAACAGCACCCTTCTGGGGAGGAATACCTCATTTAACAAAAGAAGAAAAGGGCGTTTATACCAAACATTATTACCTGCCCATCCTGGAGTTGAGTACGATGATGCTGGATTATTATCATCACACCAACGACAACACTTTTTTGAAGGAAACATTGCTGCCAGTTGTGAATGCAGGGCTCACCTTCTATGACCAACATTGGGGAAGGGATGCGAATGGCAAACTGTTTTTAGATTCTGTGAATTCGATAGAAATGTATTGGAAGGTAGTAAATCCTACGCCTGATATTGCTGCCTTACATTTTATAATTCCCCAGTTATTATCTATTCCGACAGACCTGGTAGATGCAAAAAGTCGCAGGCTTTGGGAGCGGATGCTACAGGAACTTCCTGAAATACCTGTTGGTGAAAAGAATGGAAAGAAGGTAATCCTTCCGTACGCCGGCCCCCAGACTGCACCTGCACACAATACGGAGAATCCAGAATTATATGCGATACATCCGTTCAGGGTATATGGATTGGGGAAACCAGACTATGACATTGCGCTGAATGCCTATAACGAAAGAGGCATTAAACGTACCAAATGCTGGCATCAGGATGCCTTGGATGAAGCTTATCTTGGCTTGGCGCACGAAGCCCAAAGAGATGTAATAGCTACCTTGATTAATAAAGATCCCCGCCTTAAATTTCCTGCCTTTTGGGACAAAGGACATGACTATGCACCTGATGCCGACAATGGAGGTAATGGACAACATGCTTTGCAATTGATGCTGCTACAGTCGGAAGGAACAAAGATTAGACTGCTTCCTGCCTGGCCAAAAGAATGGGAAGCCGACTTCAAATTACACGCCGCCTCCAACACAACTGTTGAAGGTCATGTGAAAGATGGAAAGATTACAAACCTAAAAGTCACACCAAAAAGCAGGGAAGCCGATGTAGTGATTGGCAACAACTAGGGTGTTTTCAAACACACTCAATTTGATTAAAAAATACAATTTAACTGCTAAATAGTACTATTACTACAAAAAAAGAAGTGTATTTTCTACACGTCTGCAACTTTTGCCTAACTTCGGTTGTCGTATATATCAATATTGACAATTTAATTTCATATTTGAAATTTTGAAAACCGTATGGAAAAAGCGTACAAAATTCTGCTTGTAGAAGATGAGCTTAAACTAGGTGAGGTTATAAAGGAGGAGCTAGACAGAAAAGGTTATGAAACCATCATTGCTAGAGATGGTAAAGAAGCCGAGACACTCTTTAACGCTACTAATTATTCATTGATTTTATTGGATGTAAGCCTCCCCTACAAAAGCGGATTGACTCTTTGCAAGCAGTTTAGGGATTTTGATAAAAAAGTCCCTATTATCATGTTGACGGCACTTGGGGAAATACATGATAAGGTAAAAGCATTTTCTATAGGTGCGGATGATTATATTGTAAAACCTTTTTATTTTGATGAGCTATTTGCAAGAATCAATGTATTTATCAGAAGATCGGAAAGGCAAATAGCTGGCGGCGGTAAGTTTGTAGTGGAAGATATGGTTCTTGATTTTGATACTAAAACTGTTACAAGGGGTGGTACAGAAATAACACTTACAGTAAAAGAGTTTGCATTGCTTTCCTTACTATGCAAAAACAAAGGGAAAATAATTTCAAAAAAAGAAATACTGGAGAACATCTGGGACGTTAGTTTTGATACCAACACAAATACCATCGAAGTGTACATTAGCTTTCTTAGAAACAAAATAGATAAACCATTCAACAACAAGCTTATTTTTACAAAACCAGGTTTTGGCTATTACATCAAAGAATAACTTTCGGCTTCAATGAATTTAAAACTTCGATTCGCCTTTTTTTTTACCCTCTTTGTAGCTGTAATTCTATTTATCTCCTCACTATCCATTTACTTTCTTTATACAAGTAACCGCGTAGAAGACTATTATGCACGACTTAAAGAACATTGTACATCTCTAGCTGATGATTACAAAACCCTCAACTCAGACAGTACAGCTTTAACCACCACTAAATACAAACGTAGAACTTTATACGATGAGCAAATTCTGCTTATAAACCCTGCCAATAAAATTGTTTACAAAGAAAACGACACCATCGAACTCAAAGTAACATCTGCATTACTGGCAAGAATCAAGAAAGAGAAAATAGTACGTTTTAAACAAGGTCCCTCAGAATGTTTAGGCATTTATAATGAAGAGCTCGGCTTGTATGTAATTGGTAGTGCAATAGATAGAACAGGCATCAGGAAAGTGACTAAACTGATTTACATATTGGGGGGTGTATTTGGGGGTGGCTTGTTGGTTTCTGCGTTTATGTCCTTCGTGATGGTTCAACAAGCTTTTAAACCATTGGTCAAACTAAGTCATCAGATGCAACAGACTACTTCAACCAACTTAGCTACAAAGCTGGATGAAGGCAAAGGCAGGGATGAGCTGGAACAGATAGCCAAGCACTTTAATGCAATGCTTGATAGGCTGAATCAAGGTTTTGAAAGGCAAAAGAGCTTTGTACAACACGCCTCCCACGAGCTTAGAACCCCACTCACAACCATGCTTTCACAAACAGAAGCAGCACTAAACAGGGAATTGACCCCAACAGAATATAAAAAGCTGCTACAGTCTTTGCATGAAGAACAAATAGAGCTGATAGAACTAACAAATTCTTTGTTGGCCTTATCGCAATTTGAAAAATTGAGTAATACACTCAACTGGCCTTCTTTGCGAGTAGACGAATTGTTGTACGAAAGCATTTCGGAATGTAAGCGACTCTTCACTGATATAGAGGTACAGCTTTCATTTGAAACCACTCCTTCAGACGAAAAGGAATTACTTGTAAGGGGTAATGAGGTATTACTGAAGTCCGCTTTCAGGAATCTAATCAAAAACGCCTATCTCTATTCAGATGATAATAAAGTAAAAATTTTGATCACTACAATGCCAGATAAGGTGAGTGTTACTTTTATAAACCGTGGTACCACCCTTTCTTCAACTGATGCCGACAAGCTTTTTGTGCCTTTTTTCAGGGGAGCAAACGCATCTTTAACCAAAGGGTTCGGCTTGGGATTATCTATCATCAATAAAATAACAGAAATACACAATGCCGATCTTACCTATGAAGCTTTAGATACCCATACAAACAAATTCGCCATCAGCTTTCAGTTGAAGCCAATGGCGAATGATGATAACAGTTATATTAAAAGCTTTACCGATTCTTCTGCTTATTTATATAATTAACAAAGCATCTCCATAACTGAAGAAACGATATTTATCCTTGATAGCTTTCTTGTATGCTTCCATTGTAAGGTCGTAACCAGCAAAGGCACAAGCCATTATCAACAAACTTGTTTTAGGTAAGTGAAAGTTGGTAACTAGGCTATCCGCAATATTAAATGAATAAGGAGGATGAATAAAGTGGTTGGTCCAACCCTCTGTTGGCTTCAAAAGTCTTTGTGCTGTAAAACTAGATTCCAAAGCCCTCATGGTTGTTGTTCCAATAGAACAGATACGGTGACCACCTTCTTTGGCTCTGTTTACAATAGCAGCTGCTTCATCGGTTATCTTAAAATATTCCGCATCCATTTTATGCTTACTCAAATCTTCAACCTCGATAGGTTTAAAGGTAGTAAGACCAGTATGCAGAGTTAACTCAGCAAAACGAATACCCTTTATTTCGCAACGTTTAATCAGTTCTTTACTAAAGTGCAACCCTGCAGTTGGTGCAGCTACAGCACCCTCATATTTTGCATAAACAGTCTGATAGCGTTCTTTGTCTTCATTATCAGGCACACGCTTGATATATTTAGGCAAAGGTGTTTCGCCCAAAAAGTCTAGCATCTTTTTCAAAGAAGCGTCATCGTCGTCCCAAAGGAAACGAATTGTTCTACCACGGCTGGTAGTGTTGTCAATTACTTCGGCAACCAATTCTTCATTGTCACCAAAATAAAGTTTGTTACCCACCCGTATCTTTCTGGCAGGGTCAACAATTACATCCCACAGACGGTTCAACTTATTAAGTTCCCTCAATAAGAAAACCTCTATTTTAGCACCCGTTTTTTCCTTACGCCCATACATTCTGGCTGGGAAAACTTTAGTGTTGTTCACCACAAAAACATCCCTGTCATCATAATACTCCAGGATGTCTTTAAAGTGTTTGTTCTCCATATTGCCCGTCTTGCGGTTTACAACCAACATACGGCTGTCTTCCCTCCTTTTGGTAGGGGTTTGTGCAATGAGGTTAAGTGGAAGGTCGTACCTGAACGCTGATAATTTCATGTGTCTATTTAAGTGTTTGATAATAGGCCACATTAAGACGAACTAAATTAGCTGGTTAAGTTCGCTTGATGTTACGGCATCAATTTGAAAAGTCGGCAAAAGTAAGGCATGTTAAGTAAAATATTGTAATCTATCCTAACAAAAAATATCTTACTTGTGTTAATTATATGATTAAAATACGGTTATTTGCTATTTTTTAAGGTATTCTTGCTTATTTTTATTCGATTTATTTTTGGTAAATAAGTTTTGAAAGGTTATTACCGCTAACTTAGTTTTATGATAACAGTTGGAATAATAGAAGACGACCGCCCACTGAGGAGAAATCTGGAGATTTTTGTGAATATGCAAAAGGATCTTCACATTGTCTTTTCCTACAATAGCATGGAAGCTTTTCTGGAAGAGCGACAAAACCTAGATGAACCTTTTATTATCTTTATCGATTTAGGCTTACCGGGTATCTCTGGAATGGAGGGTATTTCTATTATCCGGCAACAATGGCAAGAAGCCCATATTGTTGTGACTACTGGAAATGACAATGAAAGCGTGATCTTCGACTGTATCCAACGCGGCGCAAATGGTTATATCTTAAAGCCATTTAATATTAATGACCTCATTAAAAATATCGACATCATCAGAAACGGAGGGGCACTCATTACACCCGATGTAGCCATGAAGTTGTTTAAAAAAATTCATAAACCACAAGACACTTATCAGGATGTGACGGATAACCTCACCACCCGCGAAAAAGATGTCGTAAATGAACTATTAAAGGGTCTTACCTACAAAGAAATCGCAGCTGTATTGGGCATTTCGGCTTCTACAGTAAATGACCACCTGAAGAATATCTACATAAAAATGGAAGTCAGAACTAAGTCGGAATTAATATCCAAACTACTTAGGAAATAGTATTTTACAGGCGACAAACCCTTCCGTTTAGTCTTTAACACCTCAAATAGAAAGGCATATCTGTAGACTCTTTCCTGCTTGCTATTTGTTCTTTATTATCTTCGCCCGATGATTAAGTTGAGTGTAAACATAAATAAGTTCGCTACTATCCGCAATAGTCGTGGCGGTGACAATCCCAATGTTGCAAAGGCTGCAATAGACGCACAACGCTTTGGTGCCGATGGCGTTACGGTGCATCCGCGCCCAGACGAAAGACATATCACCTACAAAGATGTCTTCGATATCAAACCAATTATTACCACAGAATTTAATATAGAAGGTAATCCTACCGAACAAAAGTTCATAGACTTAGTACTCGCTGCCAAACCGCATCAGGTAACATTGGTGCCTGATGCTTTGGGACAACTTACCAGCGACCACGGTTGGGATACCATCAAACACAAAGAATACCTTATCAAAACGATTGCCCGCTTCAAGGATGTGGGCATCCGTGTTTCCATATTCGTAGATCCGGTTATTGAAATGATTGAAGGTGCAGCAGAAACAGGTACAGACAGGATTGAATTATATACCGAAGGATATGCCAAAGCTTATGCAGATGGTAACGATAAACAGAAAAGTATTGAGCCGTATGTTGATGCCGCCCTCAAAGCAAAAGAGTTAGGCTTGGGCATTAATGCGGGACACGACCTCGATTTAAACAATCTTAAATTCTTCGCCCAAAACATTCCTTGGCTAGATGAAGTAAGCATTGGTCATGCCCTTGTTTGCGACGCTTTATACCTTGGATATGAGAACACTGTCCAGATGTATAAGCGACAATTGAGTCTCTAGGATTTTTGCTTTGGAGATAACCCCTGTCAGGTCTTCAATACCTGACAGGGGTTTGTTACCAACCTATTCCTTCTCCTTTTAAAACAACTCCGGCTGCGGATTCTCTTCCTTCGGCAATTCTTCCCATTCCATCTCTACTGTTTTGGAATAGTTCATCAGTTTGGCACCAATGGCTCGCCATCCCATCAGTTCTACCATATCTGCAATCTTGAATTTGGAGCGGGTGGCATTGATTCCTGTGCCTGCTTTCACGGAGAGTATCGGTTCATCGATGGAAGTAACCGCTTCTAGCATATTGCCATCACCTTCCTTGATGAATAAGTATTTATTCTTGAGAGTAGTTGTTTCTATCTTGAATCGCTTGACGTTGTATTGTTGTTTGGCATGATCCAGATAGACGGCCGTAAAGACTTTACGTGGATCGAACCGTTCAATCAGGATGATTTTATCCGAATCGAATCGTTGGGTCAACTCCGTATCTGTTATCTCATACTGACCATCATTGTACATCACCACAATCTTATCGTCCCCTTCAAAACTACCGAGGTACGTTCCCTTTTCATCAACATTCAAACGTCCAAACTGATCGTCAAACCAAAGTTTTCTTCCCGCTAGCGTACTACGCCCTGCCTCTTTGAAACGAACTGTCTTAACGGGATATTTAGTGACGGTATTCCCCTGACTGCTTCTTCCCTTTATCTCTAATTCTTCAAAATGATATTCCAACTCCTTGCTTCGCGCCGTACAATTCGGACTCAGTATAACCTTCACTACTTCTGCTTCTCCGTTGGGATTGGCTGTAAAATAGTGTACTTTACTCTTCTCATGTCCCTTGGTGAGGTCATAATCTTTATCGCGGGTGATGCCATTTACATTAAAACGTTTAGCATAAGAGTTACCACTCTCGCCATCCAGATAAATCATGTTGTAGGTAGTGCGCTCATCATTCTTTTTAAAGATGGCTATATAAATAATGTCTTTACCCACAAACACTTTATCACCTACGCGGACTATTTTCATGATGCCGCGCTTGGTAAACACAATGATATCATCTATATCACTACAATCAAACAGAAACTCTTCTTTCTTTAGGGCAGTGCCAATAAAGCCTTCCACTCTGTTCACATATAATTTAGTGTTGGCAATCGCAACCTGCTGAACGCTAATGGTATCGAAGAGTTTTATCTCGGTCTTGCGCTCCCTTCCCTTTCCGTATTTCTTCAACAGATTCTCGAAGTAAGCGATGGCAAAGTCGGTAAGGTGCGCCAGATCATGCTGCACCTGTGCAATGTCTGCCTCAATCCCCCTGATTTGATTATTCAGGTCTTCTATATCCAGTTTATAGATTCTTCTAACAGGTTTCTCGGTCAGTTTCAACACATCTTCCCTTGTCACCAATCTTTTTAGCATGGGTTGAAAAGGAACAAAGCCAGCTTCAATTGCTTGTATCACCGTTTCCCAAGTCTCGTGCTTTTGCTCTAGTTCCTTATAAATTTTTTCTTCGAAGAATATCTTTTCTAACGAAGTATAGTGCCACTTATCGTTTAGTTCGCCTAGTTTAATCTCCAATTCACGGTTCAGCAAACCCTTTGTTCTTTCCACCGAAACAGACAATAACTCCTGCACGCCCACAAAGCGAGGTTTATCGCCTTCGATGATACAAGCATTGGGCGATACACTTACTTCACAATCCGTAAAGGCATACAACGCATCAATCGTTATGTCCGACGAAATGCCGGGTGCCAGATCAACCTGCACTTCAACATTCTTACCCGTAAACTCTGTTAATTTCTTAATCTTAATCTTCCCCTGATCATTTGCTTTGGTAATGCTTTCGCACAACTGCGCAACGGTAACACCAAAAGGAACGTCCCTGATAATCAAGCTTTTCTTGTCTAACTCCTCGATGATGCAACGTACTTTTACTTTTCCGCCACGCTTCCCATCCTGATAATTGGACACATCTACCATGCCTCCAGTCTGAAAGTCGGGATATAATTCGAAGGTTTTTCCTTTCAGGTACTTGATGGCTGCTTGTATGATCTCGCAGAAGTTGTGAGGCAATATCTTGGTAGATAAACCCACCGCAATCCCTTCTACGCCTTGTGCCAACAACAATGGAAACTTCATTGGAAGGGTAACGGGTTCGTTCTTTCTTCCATCATAGCTCAACTGCCACTCGGTGGTTTTGGCGTTGAAAGCAACGTCTAGTGCAAACTTGCTCAAACGCGCTTCTATGTAACGGGGTGCAGCGGCAGAATCGCCTGTGCGGATATCACCCCAGTTACCTTGTGTATCAATCAGTAAATCTTTTTGTCCTAAATTAACCAATGCATCGCCAATGCTTGCGTCACCATGTGGGTGATATTGCATGGCTTGTCCAATGATATTGGCAACTTTGTTAAAACGACCATCATCCATCTCCTTCATTGCATGAAGAATACGACGTTGCACAGGCTTCAAGCCATCTTCAACGGCAGGAACGGCACGCTCAAGAATTACATAAGATGCGTAATCTAAAAACCAGTTTTTGTATTGCCCTTGCACCCCCGTCTCATTCTCAAATACCCTGTTTTCTATTTTCTCTTTTGCCATAATCTAACAATAACGCTTGGTTACCTAGCGAATTTCACGAATGTCCTTTATTGTAAGCTAATACAATATTTATTTTTATTAACATTCTGCATGATGATGGGAAGAACATGGCATTTCTATACACATTAGCAGTTTTCGGTTGAATGAAAGCGAATCTTTCGCTTTATAAAGCTACCGTAAGGGCTTCTCTTTCTATAAATATTTAGTTGATGATGAATACCACTCTATGAGTAAGATTTCAATTATAGCAAAGCATTCCATCAATAAATTAACTGGTTCCCGCCCAAACTCATTCGCTATCCACCTCCTTGGGAGGAGGTGGGGCTAAAGCAAAAATGTAATTATCACTAATTTGAGCGCTACTAATGGCAGAGTTATTTAATCTATTTGTTAAGCAAGGCAGGAGTAGTTATGAGCGATTATGATGCGTTGTAAGCAGTAAGAAAAAAAGCCCCATTCCTGGTTGCGAAATGGGGCTTTTTTTTGTTGGTTGTATAGATCCAAAAGGTATGTAGCAGTTATCATCAACTTATGTTACCACTGAGGTTCACTTGTGCCTATACCCCGTACCCTAGCGCACTACTAGCGTGGCAAAAGAGCCTAAATTCTTCATCTGGTCAATTACCAACCAACGTAATTATTGTAATTATTGTGTGGACTGTCCCCCCCTTTATTCTTTTGGTTTCAGCTGTAAGTATTCCACGTAGTAAATCTTTAATAGAATCAGAAAGTAAGAGATAATGAGTGGCCCGAATATCAATCCTGTTATTCCAAAGAACCTTAAACCTATTATCACGCCCAAAACGGTAACGACAGGATGCACGTTTGCCATCTTTTTGGCTAAGGCAAAGCGAATGATATTGTCACTCGATCCAATAACAATCAATCCCCATGCAATCAAGAATATGCCCTGCCAGATGTGTCCTTGTACCAGTAAGTATAACCCCATTGGCATCCAGATTAAAGAGGTGCCCACTAATGGAATGATTGAAGCGAAACCAGATATCACGCACCAGAAACTTGCATCTTGAACCCCAGCAATTAAGTACGCTATAAATAATAGGATTCCGTGTATGACAATAATAAGCGGCACCACAACAGAGTTACTGAATGTTTGCATCCTTAGTTCGGAAGTAAACATCTTTGTCTGACTTCTTTTGAATGGAAGATATAACATGAGTGAGGCCTCCATGCGATCCGTGCTGACTATCATGAAGTACAAAAAGAAATACATCATAGTGATAGTGGTAAAAAAGTTGAAACTTGTGTTCACTATCGAGGAAATAAACTGTGTAGCAAACGTTTGAATGTTGCCTATCAAACTTGTTACAATATTTATCTTATATCGAGACTGAATCATTGCTCCGAAATGTTCAATTGGCTTTATGAAGGTTGTGGGATTTTTTGTCACGCTGATAATCTTTTCATAAAGCATGGTCGCTACTAATCCGATGGGCAGCAGAATGATGAAGAAAGAAATACAAATTACCAGTAATGCCGCTAAACTCTTCTTCCAGTTCCAGCGAACTGTAAGCCAGTCCACCAAAGGCTTGCTGAGCACGTAGAACATAACTGCCGCAAGGAAAGCAGTGAAAAAATCAAGTAAACTCCACAATAAACCACCTGCGATGACTATGATAATGGTTAAAAGAAAAAACCTATTGGGGGTGTATGCCGCGTTATTATTTCTCATAATGATGATGTCAAATTTATTAGTGTACTTTTACGAAAATTATTTAATCAAAAAACATTTGTTATGAATAGTAATCAAAAGTTCTGGACTGGTCTTTTCCTAGGTGCTGCAGCTGGTGCAGCTATTGCTTTATTCCTCAGTAGCGAAAAGGGCAAAGAAGTTCTTGCAGACGCTAAAGATACTGCCGAAAAGTTTGGCAATGATATCAAAGAAAAATTACAGTCCCTCGACAAAGAAATGGATGTTTTGGTAGAAAAAGGAAAAGTTGTTGCTACTGAGATTGAAAATAAAGTACTGGAATCAATTGTATAAATTATGGAACAAGAAGAATCTTCCTTTTTTGAGGAAAGCCGTCAATATCTGGAAGGCTACATACAAGACAGATTATTGCTGCTGAAGTTGCAGACTGCCGAGAAGACAGCACGTGTTGCCGGATTGTTGTTTACAGGAATTGTATTGGCTTTACTCAGTTTCTTCGTACTGTTATTCCTTAGTATCATGGGAGGCTACTTCTTTGCTAGTCTCACTGGAAGCCAATATATCGGTTTCGGAATCATTGCCGTTTTCTATTTGTTACTCCTTATACTAGTTGTTAGTTACAGAAAAGTATTGATTGAGAAGTGGGTAGGGAATACCATTGTTAAAATATTCTTTGAAAAAGAAAAAGAGGAAAATAATGAAACCAGCAACAATTAATACGAGCATAAACTCATTGGAAGATATTGCCGCAGCTAAACGAGAGGTGAGAAGCCGGATTAAGCTTAGGGAAAAGGAATTAAGCGCAAGATTGGATCAGTTGCCGGAAGAAACCTTCAAGGCGACAATTGGATTGGTGGTACCAGCTTTTATCAATAACAAGATAGCTGGCCGTTCCTGGAACCTAGTAAAAGATGCAGTCGGTCTATTATCTCCTTTTACAACAGATAAAGTCTCTCTTTGGAAAGATGTTGCCAAACAAGTCGGTTTAGTAGGATTGGCAAAAGTTGCCTTAGGATTCTTTAAAAAGTAAAAATAAACTACACACAAGGATCCATCCTACAATATCGCCTGTAGATATTTTCATAATGAGGTACGATATTGCTGATATCAAATTTGAGTGCGTGCTTATAGGCTTCTTCCTTCATTAATTCCAATCGCTCTTCATTGTTTAAAATCGATACCGCAAACTCACTCATAGCACTCACATCCCCCACATTTGCCATAAAGCCTGTTTTCCCCTGAATGATTACTTCCGGAAGTCCGCCCGCATTGGTGCTGATAACGACACATTTTGCTGCCATTGCTTCAAGAGCCGCCAATCCGAAGCTTTCATATTCGCTCGGCAATAAAAACAAATCGCTCACCAACAATATTTCTTCTATCTGCTCTTGCTTTCCTACAAAACGAATATCATCCATCACACCAAGTTCTCTTGCCAGTTCTTCTGTAGCTGATCTTTCGGGGCCGTCTCCTACCATTAATAGTTTAGCTGGCATATAGCGGCGAACTTCACTAAAAATCTTGATAACATCATTCACACGTTTTACCTTTCTGAAGTTACTGGCGTGTACCAATATCTTTTCTCCGTTGGGCGCAATTACCTTCTTGAATGGATCTATCGGCTTTTTATTGAATCGGCTTACATCAACAAAGTTGGTAACAACTTCTATTGGCTTAACAATTGGGAAGTTCTTAAATGTCTCTTCACGCAAATTCTCCGAAACAGCAGTGATGGCATCGCACTCATTGATGGAGAAAGTAACCACTGGTTCGTAGGTTTTATCCCTTCCAACAAGGGTTATATCCGTACCGTGCAGGGTACAGATTATTGGAACATTTCTTCCTGTTTTTTGCTTTACTATCTGCTTTGCCATATATGCAGCCGACGCATGTGGTATGGCATAGTGTACGTGCAACAAATCGAGGTCGTAATTGATAATTACATCTACCATAGTGCTGGCAAGCGCGATCTCATAAGGAGGATAATCGAATAGTGGGTAGGTGGGAACTCTTACCTCATGGTAGTAGATGTTGGTATTAAAAACATTCAACCTTACTGGTTGTTGATAGGTGATAAAATGAACGAAATGACCTTTATCTGCCAATGCCTTTCCCAATTCCGTAGCCAAAACACCACTACCGCCGAAGGTAGGATAGCAAACAATTCCAATATGCATAAAATGTGGTTGATTAAGTGAGCCAATCAGAAATATTTACTCTCGAGCCTATACAATAAAACAGCAAAAAGAACGAATTGTTATCCCCTTCTTGTTATTCTGGATTTTACCAGATCTAACTTCAGAGATACTATGTTTGAATAGAGGGAGTTTGACTGATTGGCTAAGCTCGTGAACGCATAGTCTATGGCAACGGTTCCTGTTTTGAAACCTGCGCCCAAACTAGGTTGAAAAATCCATACCTTCTTCTGGTTAGTAAGATCACCGTCACTCAATGCCCGTTGAAAATTAGATACCCCTGCCCTAAAGAATAGGGTACGGTTGTAACCAAATTCTACGCCTACATTCGGGTCAATATTCAATAGGTTAGAACTGACTAAAGTGTTACTCCTGCCATCGAAGCTGAGGTGCAAATTAGCTTCTGCCAACAATGACAACTTCTTGTTCAGGTTAAAATTATAACCTCCCGCCACTACCACACTGGGCGCTGTCATTTCGGTATTCTTGGTGGGAATGTCATTCTGAGTTAAATACAATACCTGTTTCTCTTGGTCTGTAAACGTGAAACTCCATGCTGTAAAAGTGGACGTTACATCTTTCACCACTGCTGCCAATCTAAGGTTTCCTTTCGACAATTGAATACCGCCATCAAAACCAAAGCCCCATGCTTGTGCAAACGTGCCAACCGTTCTGTAGATGATTTTCGCAGTACCTCCCAAGCTTACTTTGAATCCTTTGAAATCGTTTACTTTTTGTCCATAACTAAGCAATACGGCATTATCGCCCGAAGTAAAAGTGGTGATGTTATTGTAGTTGATACTTCCATCAGGCTGAACCAGGTACAAGGTATTGGGAATATCATCTACTTGAAAACGAAGGAAAGAAACTCCAAAAGTACCTTTCCCGTTCTTTGCAGGAATAGCCAACCCCGCATAATAATACTTGGCAATGCCCGAAAAATATTCCGCATCCATGGCACTCAACTGCGGATTGTCTTTCACATACGCTAGTCCCGCAGGGTTCCAATAGCCCGCAGTCGCATCTTTTGCACTTGCTATTTGTGCGCCTCCCATCCCTAAGCCTCTTGCTCCTGCACCCACATTCAGGAAGTCATTGGCATATTTTACAAACTGTGCCGGAACTGAGATAGTCAGAAGCAGCAATCCAATTGATGCAAGAAATAGTTTAAGAAGCTTCATTTTATGAATTAATAGGTACGAAAGTAAATGAAAGTGCGATTGGTTTAGTTGGGAGAAAAGTTAATTTAGGTTTATCTACTTATCAAAGACATAAAAGCACGCCCCAAACAGTCAATCACCTCTGTTATCAGCATACTTTCCAGAGCGTTTCTTTGTAAGTGTTCGCATGAAAAGAGGAAGTAAATGATTAATCCGCTATCAACGACTTTAACCTGTCTGCTGCCCATTCGGGGGTGATGTCGCGCTGCGGACTTGCCAGCATTTCATAACCAACCATAAACTTCTTTACAGTAGCAGAGCGCAACAAGGGTGGATAAAAGTGCATGTGCCAGTGCCATTCGGGGTGTTCGCCGTCATTTACCGGAGCCTGGTGAATGCCTGCTGAATAAGGGAATGAGGTCTGAAAAAGAGCATCATAACCATTGGACAATTTCTTGAGCGCATCCGCATAAGCCACCTTTTCCTCTTCGGTAAACTGCGTGATAACTTGTACTTGGCGCTTACTGATAATCATCGTTTCAAAAGGCCAGGTAGCCCAATAGGGCACCAATACCACAAAGTGTTCATTGCTGTAAACGATGCGGATGTTATTTGTTATTTCGGCAGCAAGATAGTCGCCCAAAATACTTCTCTGGTGCTTTTGATAATAGGCTAACTGGTGTTTTGTTTCTTTTTCCAGTTCCACAGGTACATCTTCACTGCTCCATATCTGCCCGTGCGGATGAGGGTTACTGCACCCCATTATCTCGCCCTTGTTCTCGAATATCTGTATGTATTTAATCCATTCATTTTGGGATAATTCCTTAAACTCCTCCTGCCACAAATCAATCACAGCCTTTATTTCGGTCACTGATAATTCTGATAGTGTCTCATTGTGTTTGGGCGAGAAGCAGATGACTTTACAGATTCCCCGCTGACTCTTTGCCTGAAATAAATTATCGATGTTTATACTACCATTGGGTGTATTTGGGATTAAAGCCGCATGGTCATTGGTGAAGGAATAGGGTCCCTTGTAATCGGGATTTACGGAACCATCCACCCTTGTATTGGTGGGGCACAGATAGCAAGCGGGGTCATAACTAGGTCTGTTGTTTGAGGGAACGGCTTCCACTTTTCCCAACCAAGGACGCTTACTTCTGTGTGGAGAGACTAGAACCCATTCGCCAGTGAGGATATTTAATCTTCTGTGCGGATGCTCTACAATGTCGAAACTCTCTGTCATTTTATAAGTTTTTCTGGAATGATAAGTTCTTGTTGAATTTAAATTTCATGTGCTGACTAAGTAATATAAACCTTAGCACCTACTCCACTTGAGATTACAAATGTAAGTATTACACTTAATATGGGGGAACATGGATTTTAATTCGTTTTCGTTTCGTTTAGGATGCTTTCTAATAATACTTCTTTAATTTAAAGGTGTCAGCCTGAGCTTGTCGGAGGCGTTTGTTAAATGAAAGTAGCTTTATTACACCCGGTTTCGACAAGCTGCTAATGACATCTTTATAAAAATTTGAAAATCAATAGTGATAATTTAACCTGTTTGCCCTTCGACAGGCTCAGGGAGACAATCCGGTTGATTTTCGAAGAAGATATTTTGTCATCTCCAATAAACTTGAGAACACTAATTAATGCCTCAACCTGACAGTCGTTGAACTCAACCTGAAAGTCGTCGAACTCAACCTGAAAGGCCATTTCTTATCAAATAAAAGACGGATTGTAATCCGTCTCTACAGGCAGCCCTCTATTATAATAGCTGCTCCTTGTCCCACGCCTACACACATGGTTGCCAAGCCATAATTGGTTTTAGTTCGGTTCATCTCGTGTACCAGCGAACCAATAATACGGCTTCCGGTACTGCCCAAAGGGTTGCCCATGGCAATACTTCCGCCATTGGGGTTGATTGTTTTTTCATCCAACCCCAAATCTTTTATGCACGCTAAGCATTGCACAGCAAAGGCTTCGCAAAGCTCCGTAATGCCGATGTCGTTGATGGAAAGCCCGGCTCTTTTCAAGGCTTTTTGGGTAGCAGCTACAGGGCCAATCCCCATAATGTCGGGGTGTACACCAGCAATGGCCATGCTTTTTATGGTGGCTAAAGGCTTCAAATTAAAAAGCTTTACTGCCTCCTCACTAGCCAATAATAAGGCAGAAGCCCCATCATTGATGTGGCTACTGTTGCCTGCCGTAACGCTTCCACCTGCTACAAATGCCGGACGCAAAGCCGCTAATCTTTCCAAGGAAGTCGTGCGTGGTTGCTCATCTCTGGAGAAATAAGTAGGGGAGGCATTGTCGGACAAAGGCACGGGAATAATTTCATTATCCCACTTGCCTGCGGCGAGAGCGGCTGCATATTTTTCTTGTGAATGGAGGGCGAATCTATCTTGATCCTCCCTGCTGATGCCCCATTGGTTGGCAATATTCTCAGCCGTTTCGCCCATATTATAGGGATAATACATAGCCGCCAATTTCTTATTAGTCAACCGCCACCCAATGGTACTATCCACCATCTCTACTTCCCGGGTATAAGCACCTTTACTCTTTGGCAGGATAAAAGGGGCACGCGTCATACTCTCCACCCCACCTGCAATATAAAAAAGTCCTTCGCCACAACTGATGGCACGGGCCGCATCCATCACCGCTTGCATCCCGCTAGCACAAAGGCGGTTGACGGTATTGCCACCCACCGAAACAGGAAGTCCGGCCAACAACGCCCCCATCCGGGCCACATCCCTGCAATCTTCGCCCGCCTGGTTGCTGTCGCCAATAATTACATCTTCCAACAAGTTTACATCAACAGCAGGATTCCGATCAACCAATGCCTTGATAACCACCGCCAATAAATCGTCGGGACGAATGGTTGCGAGCTTGCCTCCATATTTTCCAATGGGGGTACGGACTGCATCTATGATATAAGCTGTTTGCATAAATTTGTTTTTGCTACCCAGGCGTTTTTGCCACCAAGGCAAGAAGCCTCAATGAAGCGCAAAGAAAAGTAAGAAGAAGATAATGAGGAAGAATTAATAATTAATGTTCATACGAGTCTTAGCCGATAGGGGGAAATTTGATAAGCCGCTAAGGCAGAATGGGCTATTAAAAATAAATCGTTGAGATATAAAACATGTTCTACTTTGCAGGACAAATAACGAATAAATATTGCCTGTGATACCGCATACGCTACCATATCAAACTAAAACGTGCCAGTTATTAATTAGCTGTTTCTTCCTTTCTTTCATAAACTTCTTTTTAATTAATACAACAACAATGTATTGGTTCGAAGCGACCTCGTTACCCTTTTCACGGACGTCCCTAAGTCTTTCCCGGACGTCCGGGAAGACACTAACTACCTCCCTGACTCTTTCCCGGACGTCCGGGAAGACACTAACTACCTCCCTGACTCTTTCCCG
>CAITVK010000135.1 GCA_903895845.1 uncultured Chitinophagaceae bacterium | reverse complement strand
TTAATATTGTCCCATTGGGCATCTGTTAAATTTGTCGAATACATATTTTCTTTAAGCTTGGTAACTCTAAGAACGTATGTATCTCTTTTTTAGCATGTGCCCTTACTTCTTTTAAAGAACATTTTTAAACAGGCTCTAACTTTATTACCTTTATTTCTTAAATATAAAAAGATGATTACTTATTGGTTAGAAAATCCTGAAGAACACGATTTCCCAGCAGCGCAAGATTATTTAGAATTAATTTATGCCCCTGATATCGCAAAACAAAAGGTTGATTTACTTCGCAAAGCGCCAACAGTACAAAAGAAAGCGAAAGACATTTTACGAGCGAGTATGTTATCGATGCTGCCCGAAAGCAACATACATGTAAAGGCCAACATCAAGAAAGTAAAAAAGGGAGGAAAGCTTTCGCCAATACTATTGGTACGAGGCAGCGACAAACTCATTATAGCAGATGGCTACCATCGGGTATGTGCCATCTATTTTTTATCGGAGGATTTAGTGGTTCCTTGTAGATTGGTATAGTTACTGTATTTGGCAACTCTTTTAAGTTGTCAAATCTTTACAGCTATGCAAGATCCTTTTCCTTCACTTTTTGCAACTTAGAGCCCTTGAGTCTTAGTGGCAAAAAAAGCATAAGTCTAAATCATTACCAAACATTCATTGGCTTCATGACAAACGAATTATTGCAACTAAGACACCTCAATGTGTTTCTTTACAGAAAGTATTGCTTCAAACGTTGCTCCGTCATAAACCGGTTCTGTTTCCAATATTAGCGCATCCACACTATAAGCAGAGACCATAACTGGGATAGTATAACGCTCTCCCAATAAATAGTTCGCCATTAACTGATCATATAATGCTGGCTTAATAATCAAGGCATTCTTATAATATTTCCATAGCATGGATGGCGATACAGTTCCAAAGTAAACAGCTGACGTTTTTTTAACTATATCCATATTGCTCCATTGTTTCAAAATTGAGTCATTTTCAATAGCAGTTTGTACCGATTGCATTGTGGGAAATAGATGCTCTTTAAAATAACTTGCATTATCTTTTCCGCTGTAACATTTAGTTGCCCAAACCTCGGCTTCTGCCTTAAACAATGTAATATGTTCGTTAACTTGATCTTTTAAATTACCCATTTCTGGCGAAGTCAGTGTATTTAAATTTGGCAAATCGAGACACTTTATAAGATAAGGTTTATCATCTTCAATGAGGTCCAGGTTAGTAGTAGCGGCTTCCTCATAGATGCTATCATTAAAGAAACCTTCTGTTAGCAACCATATCATTTTATTTATTCCATCAATGGGTGCTTTGTTTTCAAAAATATCCTGCTTCATTATTAAAGTACCTTTAACCTCTTCTCTTGTTTCAACTAATGAATGATTTTCAAATATTCCTTTGTCAAAGCAGTAATAAAACGAAAAGTAACCAGCTTTCCTCATATTTGTTTGTACAAGTAATATCCATTCATTTACTACTTTTTCCATCTGCAATTCGTATTTCTTCGAAAGAACAAAAAGATTAGTAGGTAGGTGTTTCATACTATTTTTCTGTTTCTGTTGTACAAAAAAGTCCTCGAAGGCCTTCTTCGCCTCTGGTTCACTTTTTTGGAAGGCAGCAACAATACCAGCCTTATGCAGTAGCGACATCTTAGGAAATCTCCTTTCCAACGTCAACAGAAAAACAGTATGTCCTATAATATCTAAATAATCGCTTAGGACATATCCCACATTTATTTTGTAGGCATAAGCAGGGTCAATTAAATCTTTGTCAACGAAATCCAACGAGATACAACGCATACTGTTTCTATTTTATACAAGAGTAGTCTATTGTTGGGTTTAAGTGGGGGATAGTTTTAACAGAAGAGTATCAGGCGACTCAGAAAGAGAAAATAAAAGGTTGCAATACAAGGGTTAGCAATAGATATATAGGCTTCAAATATGGTAAGCTAGTAGAAATATTTTACCAAATAGCGAATAGTTATTTCCAAATCTTTAGATTTGACAACTTTATATTATTACACTTATGAGCCTTTTCGAGAAACTACAGCGTGCTACCAGTGAGGAAGATGTGAAAGATGCCTACATAAAAGCCCTCGGACTGAAGGAATACCAAAAGAACCTGATAGACATTCAAACAAAAGAAATATGGTTTGAGGCAAAGGACACAGGAAGGCACAGTACGTATGCCATGTTTACCCAACTGATGCACTATGTGCAGCAAGCACTGAATAAGGGCGAATACATCCCGCCGTTTTTATGTGTGATTGATACGGTAAAAGCTGCCATCATGAAGAGCAGCGATGTAGTGCCTTTCCTCGCCAAAAAAACAATAAAATGGGGCAAGAGTGCAAGCGGCTATACACAAGAAGCGTTGGATGCCGTGTCGGCACACATCGGTACGCACTTTGTTTCTTTTAAGATAGAAACCCACGAGGAGGAGTTTATAAACACGATAAAGAATGCCATTAAAAACGGCGACATCATCCGTACACAGATAACGCCCGACAACCTGAAACAGGTGTTTGACAAATGGGTGCTGATGATTGGGCGGGAAATAAAAGGCGTGAGCGAAGAGGATTATGCCCTCTTGTTTTTTGCCGACATCATGCACGATGGCACTGTTTCTACCCACGACAACCTACCCGCCGAACTGTTGCACAAAAACAATAGCCCCGTGTTTAGCCTCGGTGGAAAGATTTACGAACTGGGCAACAAGGAAGGCTACCGTCAGTTTTGGGCTATCTACCACAAACCGCCAAAGGCAGAATACCGTAATTATCTGTTGGAACGCAGGGACAGTTTGATTGCCATAGACGAGCGCAGTTTTAAGGGGGCGTTCTATACACCGCTTGCCGTGGTGGACAAAGCCTACGACAAACTAACCGAAACGCTGGGCAAAAACTGGCAGAAAGAATACATAGTGTGGGATATGTGCTGCGGCGTGGGCAACCTAGAGGTAAAGCACAGCAACCCACGAAACATTTATATGAGTACGCTGGACAGTGCCGATGTGGATGTGATGCGGGCAACCAAAACCTGTGTGGCAGCCACAAGGTTTCAGTACGATTATTTGAATGATGATATTACCGATGATGGCAAAATAGATTATACACTCACCAATAAAGTACCCGAAAACCTACGAAAAGCGATTGCGGAAGGAAAGAAGATTTTGGTATTGATTAATCCGCCGTATGCGGAAGCAACCAACTCTGCTAATGCGGCTGTTTCAATTAGAGGAGAGGAGACTACAACCAAAACAGGGGTTAAAAAAACAAAGTTTGCTGAATATGGAATGGACGATTATGGAAAAGCAAGTAATGAACTTTTCATGCAATTTTTATCAAGGATAGCACTTGAAATTCCTAATGCAACTGTTGCATTGTTTAGTAAGCTTAAATACATCACCTCGCCAACATTAGGAGATTTTAGAAATAAGTGGAAGGCAATCTATTTAGGAGGATTTATTGTACATAGCAAATCATTTGATGGACTAAAAGGAGAATTTCCAATTGGATTTTTAATTTGGAATACTTTTATGAAAAATAAAACCAATTATGCTATCAAGGAAGTAATTACTGAAATCTATGATAAGAACGTTTTACCGATTGGTATGAAAACAATTTATTGTGCAGAAGATTATCAACTACTAACAAATTGGATAACTCGAATCAAAACTAATAAGTTGGACGCTTTGCCTTTAAAGAATGCAGTATCCCCTGCAACTTCAAGTAAAGATTTAAGAGGTACAAAATGGGCAGATGGGGCAATAGGTTGGTTAAATTGTCCTGGGAATGATATACAACAAGCGAATCTTACAGGGATGTTTTCCTCAGGCTTTGCAAGTGGAAGAGGCGTTTTTGTTAATGAAATAAATCTTTGGCAAGCAGCAATTGTATTTTCTGTTCGCAGATTAATAAAACCAACTTGGCTAAATGACCGAGACCAGTTCTTGCAACCCACTGAACCATTGACTGAGGAGTTTAAAAGTGATTGTTTAATATGGATGTTGTTTAATGGCAGCAACCTTACCGCTAGTGCCAACGACCTAGAATGGAATGGTAAAAAGTGGAGTATCGTGAATCATTTTATCCCCTACACCGAAGCAGAAGTAGGCGCAACAGATAGGTTTGAGAGTGATTTTATGGTAGAGTATTTAGCAAACCTACCTACCAACCCTTATAGGGCTCAAAGCCCTATAAGGGTTAATAACAGCTACCCCAATTTAAGCGATGAAGCCAATGCGGTAATGGAAGCTGGCAAAACACTGTGGCAAGTCTATTTTGCCCATACCGATGTACGTTCCGTAAGGGATGAACTAAAACTGAACCGTCCAGATGTAGGTTGGTATCAAGTGCGTAAAGCCCTTCAAGCACGCAACGCCAGTGGCGACTTTGTACCCGTAAGCTTCAAACCTTTCGAAGAAGCATATAAAGCACTCACTGAAAAACTGCAACCAATGGTGTATGAGTTGGGGTTTTTGAAGGGGTAAGTTCCGTCATTTCGAGGCACGAGAAATCTAACTGAAGTTTCGGAAGCTTGATATTGGGATGAGATTTCTCCTAGAGTTACAATGACGTGCCTTTAAACTTTGTAAAGTACACATCAAAAATAAGCCTGTCAGACTGAGCCTGTCGAAGTCGGGATAATATGTTTAGCCTGTTTGCGCTTCGACAAGCTCAGCGTGACAATCAACTTGATTTTCGGAATGAACAGCAACGTCATTCCCATTTTTTTGTGGCACGCCAGATGAACAATTCGAAATGACGGGGAGATTATGAAGAAAATTAAAATGTAACAATATGGGACATGATATACAGGCAGTAAGTGGTCACAACTTAAATACATCTTCAATGGAAAGTTTGGCAAAAGACTTGTCCGACAGGCTGGATGCAACTATTGTTTACGGCTACAGCGATGATACGTTTATAGAAGGAATTAGCAAAGGTGACCATGAGTTTATAGTATTGGGAAAGGTTGAAAAAGGAACTAAAGATATATGGACTTTAAGGGATTGGGATTACTTGGATAGGATAGTAGAACCAACTAAATATGAGGGTTCAGTTAGCTATGACTTAACCATTGAATACGGACGGCACAACCAATACTTAAACATATACAAATACGTTTTTGAAGCTAGTGCAAGATACGATTCAAGATGGTGGTGCTTTTGCAGGCACTTCACGGGAGAGTTGGATCATTGGCCTGGGTTGGATTTTTTTAGGCGATGTGTATATACAGAATCACACAAACTTGGCGGTAAAGCCGCTATCTATTTTGATGACCAAGGACCTTCGGCATTTATATTTGAAATGGAAGACTTTGGCACTCCCACATTTGAAGATATAGTTGACAAGGTAAAAGAGAAGTTTGGTGAGGATTTTTTGAACATCTCGGAGTTTGTAACAAAATATGATGATACAACAATACCCCACAAACCAGATAAATATCCTCTTGCCTTTTATGATGACTTTAAAGTGTTTAGAACTAAATGGGATGAGGAATGAGTATCACTGAATATTGGCAACCAGATAAAGAAACCTACGATGAATTGCAACAGCTAAGAACCTTTCTAAGCTTTGTTGCCAATTTAAAGGAAGCTACTGCAAAAGACAAGGAAGCAGCAGAAAAGATTGATGCTTTTATAATAAACATAGATAAGATAGAAACAAAAAGGGAGTGGAATATCTGTTTAGACATTTTTGATTATGAGATTCAGACTGGGTTAAATAATACCGGTGGTATTTATCATAGAAGATGGTGGGTGTTTTTTGAAGATTATGAATATTGCCTTAATCTCGAAGCGGAAACAACTCACAGTAAAGAAAACCTTTTTTCACACTTTGGAGATGATTATTCCTTTAAGGGTGAAATTTCATTTAGAAAAGAAATTACTTGGGAGAGGAAGGTTTTAACTTCTTCCATCAAAGACTTTGCAGAAGATGCAAAAAATTACAAGCAATATATGAATGAAAAGATGGAGAATATAGAAGTGGATATTGAGTTTAAATAATAACCAGAGTATTTAAAAATTGTATTACTTACCTCCCATAAGCAATAAAAAGGAAAAGACATATCACCATACTACAGATAAAGAATATGACACCCCACTTGTTATTATCGTTAATATTAAAGATTATGGTGTGTAATAGATAGAATGGTAGTGCAGCCACAATGATAAAGCTTGAAGCAAGGATAACTCATATTTCATAACTCATAACTCATATTTCATATTTCATAATTCTCCCGCCTCTTTCGCTCCATAATTAAAAACATGACTATTATCATATCCCTTTCATTTGGTTCTTGTAATATTGCCCCGATAACGAACAACAAAACGAATCGTTATTGCCCATTAGGTCTGTAATAGAGTTTAAAGTTAACAATTGCCTACAAAGGCATCCACTTAAAACAAAGCATTTCCTCCTTCGCTTACTAGTTTTATTTTATCAAACTTTAAATTTATTAAAATGTCCCAAACAATTGTTTTAACTACATCGCTCACTCCTGCCAATACAACAGCCCTTTCAGCAGAAATTGTCACCGCACACATTATTGCCGATACATTGGCTATCCCTTTAACCTCAACACAGGAACTAGGTTTGTTGCCAGTTTCAACAGAAACAGAATCTTCTTTAAAAGATATTTTTGAAATGGGAAGCGAATATCCAGCGTTGTATCCTGATGGTGTTACCACCGCTACACTCGCAACTTCTATGCAGGAAGAAAAAGATTGTAATAAATTGGAAGCGTCCTATACTGCGCTTGCTTCTATCATGGCGCATCGAGCCAAGGTATTAAGAAACAACAGGCGGATTATTGGTATCGATATCCTAGATAACGCTAAGCTTGCTGGCAAAAAGGATGCGGATATAAAGAAATTGGTCACAAATATCAGTAACACGCATTATAAGCGCACACACAAAACTGCGGCTTCTTATTCCATCAACGGAGGTATGCAGATTGCACTAGGCGGTGTAGCCACAGATACAACATGTGTAAATACCGGAAATACAATACTTTCCTTTTTGGTAAAGGGGGGCACTTCTCTCAATACCATCAACGTAAACCCCAAATCTTCGTTTACAATCCCACTAGGCTGGACCAACTTAGTAATCACAAACCTCAGTGCCACAGAGGCAGGTAGTTTTGATATATTTATGAGTTAGTCTTAGGCTTAAACGATAAGTTTTGCACTAAAAAGCCCTCTTCTGTAAAGAATAGGGCTTTTTCTGCTTACTTGCCCTTGTGTCACTTTGAGCCTTTGAGTCTTTGTCATTAAGTTAAGGATTATGACCGAAAATCAGGGTGTCAGCCTGAGCCTGTCGAAGGCGGGATAAGATTGGAAGAACCTTGATTTTACCCGGTTTCGACAAGCTCAACCTGACAGCCGTTCCTCAACCTAATGACATTGACATTTGGGTCTTTGTGGCGAAAACACTTAAACGATAAGTTTTACACTAAAAAGCCCTCTTCTGTTAAGAAAAGGGCTTTTTCTGCTTACTTCCCTTTGTTTCACTTTGAGCCTTTGAGCAATGTCATTAAGTTAAGGATTATGACCGAAAATCAGGGTGTCAGCCTGAGCCTGTCGAAGGCGGGATAAGATTGGGAGAACCTTAATTTACCCGGTTTCGACAAGCTCAACCTGACAGCCGTTCCTCAACCTAATGACATTGGCATTTTAGTCTTTGTGGCGAAAACACTTAAACGATACCTCCTTGTCATCCAACGACATTCTTTTGTCTTAACTACAACACCTCTTTGTCATCCAACGACATTCTTTTGTCTTAACTACAACACCTCCTTGTCATCCAACAACGTTCTTATGTCTTACCAACGATACGCTGATGCCGTTCAACGACACCTTTGTGTCGTTCAGATGACATCTTTATGTCGTTCAAACGATAACTTTATGTTGTTCAATGACACCTTTGTGTCGTTCAGATGACATCTTTATGTCGTTCAAACGATAACTTTATGGCGTTCAAAGGACAAAGGATATGATTACAGTAGCAAATTATATTAATAGTAGGTACTGATTTAGAATGTATACCATTGCTAAATCCCACCTCACAAGTATTACTTTGTCTTTTCTTCCCTTAGTGCAACTTTAAACCTTAGCGTCTTTGTAGCGAAAAGCAAAGCACAGTCGGTTGTTGCATTGCTAAAAGGAAGATTAATCCAAAGAAATATTACGCTTAAGTACAGACCGAAGCAGCGTAGTTACTGATTTGTTCTTTTAGGAATAAGGATGCATTTTCTCCAAATTGTGGATTAATCTTTCTGCATATTTATTTTTGATAAACTATTTTCGCTTCAAAAGGACATAAATGAAGATAGGCATATTGGGAGGCGGTCAATTAGGAAGAATGTTGTTACAGGCTGGCATCAATTACGTTGTAGAAACTTATATACTCGAAAATGATGAACATTGCCCTTCCGCACATTTATGCCATCACTTCACAAAAGGCGATATCAGGGATTATGATACGGTTTACAACTTCGGCAAGCAGCTAGATGCCATTACGATAGAAATAGAATCTGTAAACGTTGATGCGTTGGAACAACTGCAGAGAGAAGGTGTAAGGGTATACCCCAATCCTGCGGCCTTGCGCATTATAAAGAATAAGATTAACCAAAAACAATTCTACAAGCATCACGACATTCCCACTTCCGAATTTAAGATTACCTATCAGTTAAGCGATTTGCTGAGCCACGAGAACTTCCTACCCGCTGTACATAAACTTGGCGAAGGGGGTTATGATGGCAAAGGGGTTCAATTACTTAGAGAAGGGGCAGATCTGGAAAAAGGGTTTGACCAACCATCTGTATTAGAAAAGATGGTTCAGATACAGAAAGAAATAGCGGTTATTGTTGCGGTGAATGACAACAGGGAAACAACCATTTACCCGCCTGCCGAAATGGTATTTGATACGAGATACAATTTATTGGATTATCAACTGTCACCTGCAAGACTAGAAAAGGAAGTGTTCTGGAAAGTTGAGGCCATTGCCTTAAAAGTTGTACGAGAGTTAAAGAGCCCCGGCATCTTTGCGGTAGAACTATTTGTTGATATAAAGAACGACGTATTGGTGAACGAAATAGCGCCAAGGGTACACAATAGCGGACACCACACCATAGAGGGTAACTATTGCAGTCAGTATGATATGCTTTGGCGAATATTACTACAACTTCCATTGGGTAATACCGTCGCCATACAGCCATCAGCACTTGTGAATATAGTAGGTGAAGAAGGCTATACCGGAAAAGCCATTTACAGCGGCCTGAATAAAGTTCTTGCCCTGAATAATGTATTTGTACACCTGTATGGAAAGACCCAAACCAAGCCTGGCCGCAAGATGGGGCACGTTACAGTGTTAGGTAATGATTATACCGAACTCACCCATACAGCCCATAAAGTAAAAAACATCCTACAGGTTGTAAGCGAATCGTTTTAAGTTTAATTCAGATACAAGCGGTATCGATTAAGCAAACCTTCTTTTAAGTGTTATTACTTCCTCTTGCAAATTATTCACCATGCCCGCCAATTGGTTTACGTCCCAACGAGGTACTGCACTCGCCTTCTGTAAGATGTAAACCGCCTTCCAGATTTCCAGAACATCTTCCTCACTGACCGTGTAAGGCTCATAAATTGGGTTATCACTTATAAGTGTCAGCTTGTTTTTTGCTTCTTTATCCTTTGCAATTCTCTTATATACAATCCCCTCATTCCTTGATAGCACAACGTAGCTATTGTTGTTCTTCAACTCATCCATCCGCTCAACTTTCTCACCAACAATCACACTTCCGCTAGGGGTAGGCAGCATACTATCACCCACAATTTCAAAGGCACGATATTGACCTGGAGCAAGCATCGGTAAAGTAAATGTATTCAGTTCATCTACAAAGTCCGGATCGGCATAGCCGGCCATATACCCAGCAGCAGCCCTGATGGGAACAAATTGCACAATAGCAGCATCGGAACCCATCTTCAATTTTCTGCGCTGTTGTAGATAATCACCGCTTTTTTCTTTGTCCAGCTCCTGAAGAAGCAGTTCATCTAAACTTAGATTAAACAGTTCACTAATCAGTTCCAGCACTTCAAGCTTAGGTTCTGCACGTTCTTCCTCATAAGCTCCGATAAGAGAACGTTTTACATTTAGTTTAATAGCAAATTCCTCTTGTGTCCAGTTTCTTGACTTGCGCAAATAGCGAAGATTTTTTCCTGCATAACTCATGATAGCTAATTTTATTATGCAATAATACTAAAATAATTAGTTTGTCGATAATTTTTATCACAAATAGCGAAAATAAATAGTCAATACATCTTTTTTTTAACAATCTGTACTCATTTAAGCAAATAATATAATTATTTATTAAGTCTGACAGATAATATTTTACTTTTGTAGCCGTTTTACTACTAAACAATAAAACAACACACTACATTTTGAAAAAAGTATTATTCCTTTCTCTATTAGTTGCGATTATGTTGAAGTCATTTTCGCAGGGTGATACTTACAAAAAAGCACCATCCGTAGGCGGTTCTCTTTTCGAAAAGGACTTTCCTACAGCAGTAAAATTATTTAAACTAAGTCCTTGGGGGTGGAACAAGGAATTAGCACTTGGCGGTAATGGGTTTTACATCAAAGGGCTTTCCAATCACTTCGATTTTGTTGCTTCGTTAGGTGTTTGCGATACAAAATACAAAAAATCATCCGGATACTTCTACTATCACAGCCCTGAAAACGGGGACGACGGATACGCAAAATTGCTTATAGATGCAAAAGCCTTGGTAAACTATAAATTATTCACTGATAGGTTTTTGGTTTCTCCCTACGTTACCAGTGGTGTTGGAATTTCTTTGTACAATGGAATATACCTTCTTCCAACAATACCGCTTGGTGGAGGGTTTCAGATAAATCCAACAAGAAATACGTCTATTTACTTACAGACTTTATTAGACTTAGGACTTATCAAAACCGGCACACAGAGTGCCACGAAAGAGAATTTTAATTACTCCATTGGGTATTCATTTCCGATATCAATCCTAAAGAAAACAAAGAAATCAAAAGCTTCTTCTATTGCGATTGACACAATAGAAAAGGATACTGATGGAGATGCTATACCTGATAGCAAAGACTCTTGCCCTACTGTAAAAGGAACTGCTAAATACCATGGCTGTCCTATACCAGACACCGATGGTGATGGCATTAACAATGAAGAGGACTCCTGCCCAACAGTAAAAGGGATTACTAAATATCATGGTTGTCCAATTCCGGACAGTGATGGTGATGGCATTAACGATGAAGAAGATTCTTGCCCTACAGTAAAAGGAATTGCTAAATATCATGGTTGCCCTATACCAGACAGTGATGGTGACGGCATTAATGATGAAGAAGATTCTTGCCCACATCTGGTTGGCTTGCTCTCAAATCATGGTTGCCCAGATACTAAGTTGGAGCTGAAAGAAGTTGAAAAGAAAAAGAGTTACTTTGGTTTTGGAAAAATTGTGATTACTGATGATGCTAAAATCTCGTTGGATTCAGTAGTTAACGTATTGAATAAATTCCCTGACGTTACTGTTGAGATAAGAGGATATACAGACAATATCGGCGGTATTGAGATTAACAAGGCCATCTCTCAAAAACGTGCGGATGCAGTAAAGAAATATCTTATCAGTAAAGGTATTAATGCCGACAGGCTTGAAGCAATTGGTTATGGTAAAGCCAATCCAATAGCTAATAACAAAACTGAAGAAGGACGTGCACAAAACAGACGAGTAGAGCTACATGCAAAACAATAAACTAGTTTTGCTTAACTATAAAAATAAAGGCTGCCCAAAATTGGGCAGCCTTTATTTTTATAAGTCCATACTTGGAAGTCTAGTATCTTGTTTTTACCTCAGTTTATTTCAATCAATAATTAGTTTCCTCTATCCAATACCGCCTGATTCAAGGACATGGCACCATCACCGTTACTAAACCTGTTTATCTCTTTATCTGTAGGAAGATGTTGGCGATACTCATCCAGATATAAACCAATCTTATCCATCGGGATAGGTTTAAAGTTTGGTAGGTCTTTAAATACCTGTGCATCTTGCTTCAATCTAAAATTCATCTTGGCCATGTCTTCAAAACCTGGATCAGTTGAATAGGTTAGGTTTTTACCGTTGGCAACCGTTGAGTCTTGCTTTATCTCTTTACCATCGGCACGAACAAATTTATATTCGAATGGAACACGACAGTTGACAGTAATATTGTCTTTCCAGTTATTAGTAGCTGATTCGCTTGTCACAAATTCAAATCCATAACCACAATTGATGGCAATGTTATTGTAGCAATCTAGTCCATACGCAGTTTTGGGCATAGAGCCATGTTTAAATAAAAAGCCAGTTCCCCTCTTTCCGCCTCTGCTGTTTAGTGCCAATACATTTCCGTAAACGTGCATGCCAAAATGGTCATGATCGAAGTAAATGCCATCACCGTCATCACTGTTATGTATGAAGTTATACGCAAATGTGTTATTTCCCGAACGGGTGTACTGGTCATAACTATAAAAAGCACCAAGGTCGTTGGATACGGTACACATCCTGAATATCTCATTGTATTCAAATACATTATCCCAACTGCCATATATGATGCCGCCATGTGGGGTGTCGTGTATAAGATTGTGCGCCACATAATTACCCACGCAGGTATGGTGACCACCACCACCTCCACCTGTAAAGCCCGCATTTACGGCTGGCGTGTAGATATGAACCAGCTGACTGAAATTGTAGATGTGATTATTAACCACGCGATGCCCCGCTGCAATCCGTGGTTCCACAGTTTCATTGCCACCACTTAGCCAAACGCCACCTTCGCCAAGGTTATATAAGTCGCAGCTTTGCACTGTATTGTTATTGCCACCCTCAATTTTGATAGCATATTTGTTTACATTACGAATAGTACAGCCAGCAATCAAATTGTTGGTGCCACCAGAAATGGTTATTCCTTCATTCACACTTTGTTCGATAATAATTCCTTTGATGGCAATATTCGATGCACTATTCATTGCTATCACGGCACCTTTACTGTCTCCAATGGCTATCTTACTGTCTTTCAATGCTTTAGGTGGATAAAAATAAAGTTTCTTATCCATGTAATCAATCGCCCATTCACCCGGTGTGTCAATCTCTTCCAACAGATTCAACAACCAATATTGTTCCTTTCCATTTCCCTCGGGACGCGTATATTTATTACCAATACCACCTGGCACCGGCTTCTTGAGGGTAATGGTATGTGCAAGGGTATCTATTGCTGCCACACGCACACATTCATTTTGCCAAGGAATGCGCCAATACCCTTTTAGCCAGACACCTCTGTCCAGTTGGTTTATCCAGTTGGCAGCCCTGTTGTCTCTGTACTCAAATACACCGGGACGAGGTGGCCGTTTCTCTTTACTTCCGGCAGCATAAAAGTTTGCCCAATCATCAGTCTTTGCTTCCTGACCACCGCCATTCACAATTACTTTTTTCATTGCCATATATCCTTTGTTGGGGTAGCGGGACAAAGGCATCCTTTCACCGTCAACAAACAGTCCCAATATGCCACCATCGTCATTATAAATATCTGGCAATATTTTAGAATGATTCAAGTTGAGTTCAGCCAAATCTAGTTCCACAATTTTGCCTTGTAATTCTGGTTGAATGCGCTTAAGTGTTGCCGCCTCCTTGATTGGCTTGAACTTAGTTGCGGAAATGGACGTGCCACCTGTAAAAACAACCGTTTCATTGTCAGCCGTTTTGTAGGTAACGGGCTTATCTTTTGTGCCTCCGTCTTGTTCTGTCAGTTCAAAGGGTTCCGTAAAGTTGTAAGTACCACCGCGGATAATAACCGTTGCACCTTGCTTTTTATCACCAAGTTTGCGAAGTTCATTGCGGGCTTTATTCAGGGAGGCAAAAGGTTTCTCTTTGGTACCCGCATTACCATCTTTTCCAGCAGTGCTGACATAGAAAGTAGTTTGGGCATTCAGTAAGTTACTAATCAAAAGCAAAGCGGGAATGTGCAGCTGTTTCATACGATCTATTTTAAGCAATAATTTCATTATTGGATAAAAGTAGGCGGTAATGGTTTAATTGAAATCAGCTTTATGTATCTACAGCGCACGCAGCAACATGGGGTACATAATATGGTACTACAAGATAAACAATAGCACCCATAGAAATGAAAAGTGAAGAGAAAAGTTGTTGGTGGCTGCTAAACTAATACTAATGAAAGCACTATTGCTGAATTTCTTCAGTCTGCAAGCACTTTACTAAACACTTTTGTTGTACGCTGTTTTATAATTGGTGACTGTCAAAATAATGTGTCAGGTCTTCATAGAGCTCGGAACTTTTACATTTGATTAAGTTCGGCTGGATTGAAAATGCTCCTCTAAAATACTTTTCGTTTATTCTTGCGATAAGCCTTCTGTACGAGCCTTTAATTTCTTTTATATGTTCGCCTGGGTCAACTAGAGAAATTGCAATAAAATTAGTACCTGTCCTACCTTGAGTTGATTCTTTGGATATGCTTCTTATTTCAGTCCAACTGTAAACCTGATTATTAATATTGTCAATTAATGTGTCTTTTGTCAAGGCTAATGCTGGTATGTCTTTGAAGTATAACCTTCCGTATTTATATAGACTTTGGCAAGACTCTATAAGCATCCAAAGTATGACTAAGCCAACGATTATGCAGCCGAACATAACAATTGTCAAGTCTGCTAATAATAACCCATAAAGTATAAACGTAATGAAAGAAGTCAAGAGTATTATTATAACTAAGCTGAATATTAGTGCATAGACTGAAATGAAATATTCTTTTTTAGTGTCTGTCATTTGTATTATAAATTTTTATAAGTGTTGTCGGTTTAAAATAGCGCACAACTCTCAAATAGACGCAGGTTTGTTGATAAAGCCCAATTATAATAATATTCCTCAAACCCTATCACTGCATCAGTTTCAACACCAAATGTATGGGATTAGTATTTTACTCAAAATGAAATATTTTAAAATAGATACGTACGTACATATTCAATAGACAAACTAGGTACTCTATTTAAGTTTATGTTTTTTTATTCATCTTTCTCACTGCTATTGCATCGCCTTTTGCGCGTGGTATTCACTCATCTTTGTTATACCCCTATCCCAAAGATGCCAACAATTATCCAATAAATAATATAAATACATAAAACCCCGTAGAAATACGGGGTAAAACAAGGTAATAAAGAAAGGATTCCTCTACAAAAGCCTCTTTTACTGCATTTATTAGCTCACTTCGGCTGATGTAAGCCTCACAATGAACGAGTGAGCCTTACAATGAACGAGTGAACCATTTATTGACAGAATTAACGATTTATTGACCGAGTGAGCCTTACAATGCTCATAGTAAGCCTTACAATGAACGAGTGAGCGATTTATTGACAGAATTAACGATTTATTGACCGAGTGAGCCTTACAATGCTCATAGTAAGCCTTACAATGAACGAGTGAGCCATTTATTGACAGAATTAACGATTTATTGACCGAGTGAGCCTTACAATGCTCATAGTAAGCCTTACAATGAACGAGTGAG
>CAITVK010000134.1 GCA_903895845.1 uncultured Chitinophagaceae bacterium | reverse complement strand
TTTTCCCTTGGTGTCCATATAGCAATTAGGGTTAATTACCCATTATTAAGGACTAGGACGATGGGGCAAAATGGTTAAGCATTGATTACAAAATAAATATAAAAAGATGGAAACAAGTATTAAATTTTATCTGGGTATCGATGTCTCCAAATCGTGGTTCGATGTGTCTGTTCTTAAGGTGGTGAATCATGAAAAGCAACCGATGCTTACAGAGCAGTTTGTCAACACCAAAGAAGGCATTAGCAGTTTCCAAAAATGGCTTGAACAACAAGGTGTTCTCTTCGATGAAAACACACTCATCGTAATAGAGAATACGGGGGTATATCACCGCCCAATATGGGAGTTTTGCAGCAAGCACAATCTGCCGCTTCATATAGGTAATGCAGCCCATATAAAATGGAGCTTGGGCATCACCAGAGGAAAGAACGATCAGATAGATAGTAAACGCCTTTGTAACTATTGTTACAAGCAGTCGGACGAGTTGAAAGCAATGCCAGTATTGAATCCTGTGTTCATGAACCTGAAAGACCTGATGACATCAAGAACCCGTTTGGTAGCGCAATTACAAGCTACCAAAAGCTACGTCAAGGAGTTGTTGTGCACCAACGACAAAGCACTGTTGAAAACATTAGAAAAGGCACACAAAGCAGCTATTGATGGCATAGAGAAATCGATAGCACAAATAGAGAAGGCAATCAACGATTTGATTGAGGCAGATGAGAAGATATACCGCAATTATGAGTTGATTAAAAGCATACCGGGGATAGGGTCAATAACGGCTATTTATATTATCTGTTGCACCAACAATTTTGCCAATAAACCGAGTGGCAAACAACTGGCAAGTTATGCGGGTGTGGTACCCTTTGAGCATAGTAGTGGAAGCAGTGTGAGGGGCAGAAATAAGGTACATAAAATGGCCAACAAAGAACTTAAAAAGTTGATACACATGTGTGCGGTGAGTAGTATTAGATACAGTAGTGAAATGAAGGCATATTATGAACGGAAAAAGGCAGAGGGCAAGCCTGGTTTGAGTGTGGTAAATGCAATAAAGAATAAACTATTACTAAGGGTAGTAGCTGTTGTGAATAAGCAAGAAAAGTATGTGGAAAATTATCAAAAGGTAGCCTCAAAATTTATTTGGTTTGTTCATAGCAATCCTTTATATTTACTAAACACTTTTGTTGTGTGCATACCCTAAACAAGATCTCGGAAAAATTTACCAAAAGAAAATGGAAACGAGTTGATATTTTTTATTTGTTTTCTATTTCAGAATAAAAGAAATGACTATACCTAATACCACTTTCGTCAGTAAGATGATTTCCATCGCTTGTTTCATATTTATTACAGGAGTCGAGTTTGATTTGTTTTATATTATATGTTTTACAGAAGTTATCAACCATCCTTCTACAATATACTGGCAAAGGGTCATTTTCTAGACTACAATCTACTGGCATTTCATAAAATATTAAGTCAATGCCTTTCATCTTAAAAAAACGATAATAAACCTTTAATCGTGAGATATTCATTTCTACTAAATTCTTTACTAATATACTATCTGAGTAGTCTTTTTTAAACGCTGCAATTCGTTTCTCTTTTGTACGATCCAAACCATTTCTTACTTTACCATTAGATTCCAATATTTTACTAAGTATCATTCTATGCATCAAAAAAGTCCCTAATACTGAAAATGGTTGATTTTTTACAAGTAGAACTGGAAAATATGCTCTTAAATTGTAGACAATAGGCTTAAAAAGTTCACCCGTATATTTATCATCACTTGGAGATTTTGTAAGCAGATAATTAGTTTCAATTAATACCTTTTTTACATTTCCGCTTTTGTATTTTAATATTTCCAATCCAATGAATGGGTTTCCACCACCTGCTGCAAGACTGTAATAATTATCATTTAAAATCGTAATTCGCATAGAAAGCGATGAGCCAATTATTACCCTTTCAGAATTAATTGAACCATAAACATAGTCTTGCAGTCTAACCATATTTTCCTGCCATATATTCTGCGGTTTACAAAGAGATTCAACTTTTTTTAAATTTAATAGCAAACAATAGGATACTAATAAAAAGATTGTTGTTATGAATATTTTTTTGGTCATTTTTAAATTAATTTAAAATTGAAAGTAGATAAAATCTCCAGCGACTCCACTATTGGTAATAATAAAAAAAAGCATTATTCCATATAGGATATACTCATATTTTAATATTATAGAATTTGGAAATTTAAACTTAAACAGATAATAAAAGTGATAGAGTAAAACAGGAATAGCGTATAAAAAATTGTACATATTTATTCGCATAAAAAAACTGGAACAAGCAATGTCTCGGTTATTGAATAAAGATCTAAAATATAGTATCACGGAATTGAAATCTGGAAGCTTAAAAAGCAACCACCCAAAACTAACACAAATGAAAACCATTATTCCACAAAGCACGTTTGTTATTTTATTATGCTTGATATTGGTGTAATCTTTTATAAACCTCTCAAATGCCAATAAGAGTCCGTGGAAAGTACCCCAAACCGCATAACTCCACGCTGCACCATGCCATAAGCCCCCCAAAAACATAACAATTAGTAAATTGAAATATGTTCTTAGTCTACCTTTTCTGTTCCCTCCTAACGGAAAGTATAAATACTCTCTCAAAAATGAAGATAATGAAATATGCCACCGTCTCCAAAATTCAGAAAAAGAAGTTGAGATATAAGGATAGTTAAAATTTTGATTCAAAACATACCCAAAAAGTGATGCAAGACCCAATGCAATCAATGAGTATCCTGCGAAATCTGCAAAGATTTGAATTGAATATCCAAAAAGCTGAAATAAAAGGGTTGAAGTAGGAACTGTTAAAAAAGCAGGAAAAGACAAATTTGCAGTTTGCTCTTTAAGATTATCAGCAATTACCGTTTTAAGAAAACAGCCAGTTACGAGCAATTTTATTGTCTTATCCCAGTTTATATCTTTTAATTTTTTTTGCATTATTTGTGGAAAGAATTCGTATGCCTTTAGAATTGGTCCTGAAATTAGGTGTGGGAAAAAGGAAATGAAAAAGGCTACGTTGGTTAAATGAGTTAAAGGGTCTTTGGCAATTAAAATTTTCTTTCTCCTTTCAGATACATTATTGTTATAAGTATCCACTAAAAGCGTAATGCCTTCAAAAGTAAAAAACGAAATACCAATCGGCAGTGGTATTGAAATCAGAAAACGTTCAATATTATCACCATTTGATAAAAAAGTGTTAGCAAATAAAGGTGTGTATTTAAAAAAGCAAAGAACTGCTAGATTGATAACCACACCGATAGTTGCTATAATCTTTTGGTATTTTAAATCTTTAAAACAAATCAAATAACTTGTTACAGAATTTACAGCAATTGAAAAAAATAGTAAAAGCAACAGTATTGGAGTATTATAGGCATAAAAAACGAAACTAGATACTATCAGTATTTGTACTTGTATTTTTTTTAGAGTAGGGATATAATAAATTAAAAAAGTAATTATCAGTAATATGAGAAATTCTAAACTTGTAAATAGCATAAAACATTTTTTTAATGAATAAGAAAGTTGAGTTTAAGGGTTGCGCATAACTTTTTAATAGACGCTATAAACAGTAAAAAGCTTAATTTTAACAATAACCTTTAAACCCTTTACCCACATCATTTCAATAGCGAATGTAGGATTTTATTCGGTTGCGTACATTTTGTATTGTTTAAGGTCTCAGTCATTTTTCTCTTTCTTTCTCCAAATCCAAACTATCCAATGGACTTAATATCTTCAACAAATCCTTGTTGCTTGCATGCAAATAATGCAAAGTGGTTTTTATGTCATTATGTCCCGACATCTTTTTGCTCCACTCCTGCCATATCGCTGGTAAACATGACACACAAATTTCCATTTCTAAAAGATTAACATTTGGGCACTGCCACCCCCAAAACACCTCTTTTAGTCCCTAAAATAGTAGTAAATAGCCTTTTTTTGCCCCAAAAGTGGCTTTTTGCCAATACCGGGTGGGTTTCCTCGCGAGGAAAGTGACCTAAAGTTTCCCTTAGGTGGGTTCTTTTCTGCCTTATCAGACACAAATTAAAAATAGCAGTCAGCTAAAAGTAGAAATAAAAGTCAAATACCAAAGGTGGCACTCTATTTGACCAACATGCCAACAGAATTATAGTTTCTTATTAGGTTATCACTCCACTTCAGCAAAACGCCTTGTCCTAAAGTAGGCTTACACTTAAAAATAAAATGTGTTAGCAATAAAAAAATGATTATTCAGAAGCCTCCCATGTTAATAATTTTCAATGTTTATGTTTAATAGTTAGTAGAGAATCCCTTGAGATAAAAAATTCAAAGGATTTTTATTTGCATAGTCCCAACACTCATAACTCATAACTTATAACTCATATCTAATATCTAATATCTCACAACTCCTATTTCCGTGTTATCTTCGGCGGCGATGATTACTCCCAATACAATAGAACAAATAAAGAATCGGCTGGACATCATAGATGTCGTTGGCGATTTTGTGAAGCTAAAGAAACGCGGTAGTAATTACTTGGGCAACTGCCCCTTTCACAACGAAAAAACCCCTTCTTTCACCGTCTCCCCTGCCAAAGAACTCTATAAATGTTTTGGCTGTGGCAAAAGCGGCAATACCATCACTTTTGTGATGGAACACGAAAAGCTAAGCTATGTGGATGCACTCCGCTGGCTGGCTGCACGCTACAACATAGAAATTGAAGAGACTGAAGTAAGCGACAAACAAAAACAACAGATGCAGGTGGCCGACAGCCTGTATGTGATTAATAAGTTTGCAGGGACTTTCTTCGACGATCAACTTTTTAATACCGAAGACGGCAGGGCTATCGCCCTAAGCTACCTGAAAGAAAGGGGCTTTAGGGAAGAGATAATAAAGAAATTTCAGATTGGCTATAACCCGCAACAGCGCGATACATTGGCCAAAGCGTTACTAGCCAATCAGTTTAACCGAGAACTGCTTCCCCGCACCGGACTTGTTACTGTGCGCAATGAAACCGAACTGGTAGACAACTACCGCGGGCGCATCATCTTCCCTATTCACAACAACAGCGGTAAAATAATTGGCTTCGGCGCCCGTGTAATTGGCAAAGCAGACAAGGCCCCAAAATACATCAACACACCCGAAAACGAACTGTACGTAAAGAGTAAGCTGCTGTATGGCTCCTACTTTGCGCGGATGGCCATTGACAAACTAGACGAATGTTTGCTGGTTGAAGGCTATACCGATGTGGTGAGTCTGCACCAGGCAGGCGTGGAGAATGTGGTGGCAAGTGGAGGCACCTCGCTAACGGTGGATCAGTTGCGTTTGGTGAAGAAATATACCAACAACCTCACCATCATCTACGATGGCGATAGTGCCGGTGTGAAAGCTGCCTTACGTGGGTTGGACATGGCATTGGAAGAAGGCTTGAACGTAAAGCTGGTACTGATACCTGACAACGAAGACCCCGATAGCTACGTGAATAAAGTGGGGACGGAGGCGTTTCAGCAGTTTATAAAGGAAAATAAAAAAGACTTTATCATTTTTCAGCTGGAAGTCATGCTGAAAGATGTAGGCAATGATCTGAACCAGAAGAATATACTGGTCAATCAGATTGCAGAAACAATCAGCCGCATCAACAAAGCAGAGGACTTTACCAAACAGCAAGCCTACATTAAACAATGTGCTGCCCTACTGAAGATTGATGAGGGTGGATTGATTACGCTGGTTAATAAAATAAAGCGGGATAAAGTTGCCAAAGAAGAAAAGAAACAAGCCCCCAATGACGCTATTGACCAACTGAATGCAGAACAGTTTCAGACGATTGAAACAGATAATGTTGGCAACATCACCTCCAACGAGGAAAAGCATGAGCGGAACGTGCTGCGCATCCTATTGGAATTTGGATTAAAAGAGTATCTGGAGACTAAGACCACTATTGCGGACTATATCTTTGAAGAGTTGCAGGGCTTTCCATTCGAAAATCCAGAGCTAGAGAAACTATTGGGCCTCTACAAGAAATTGTATGAAGAAGGTAAGGAGCCAGACACCAAAACATTTCTGTATTATGAAGACAACAGCATACGCGAACTGGCAATAAGCATCACTTTGTTTCCGTATGAACTGAGTGCCAACTGGGATAGTTTATATGAAGGCAAAACAATTACCAACGCTGATAACAGTAACCAGGATGCAACGATGAGCATCAATTATTACAAGCTAAAGAAGCTGAAAAAGATGTTTGAGGAGAACCAAAGCGAAATGGAGAAAGCCCCATTGGAAGAGCAATTACAACTAATTAGGATACACAAAGACCTTAAAGACATTGAAAGGGAGATCACTAAAAGATTGGGTACGGTTATTTTAAAATAATTTTCACAAAAAATTAATATTGGAATATCAAACCGTATATATTTGCAATGTGATTCCCAAAAAAAGGGTCACTCTGTAGAAACAGACTGACCTCTAACGATTGCTTGCCATATGAAAAATTCTTCGAAGTAAACTTGAGCCTTTTAAAGTAGCTTAACTTTTCTTTGATGTTTGGCCTCTCTCGATAA
>CAITVK010000133.1 GCA_903895845.1 uncultured Chitinophagaceae bacterium | reverse complement strand
TTAATATTGTCCCATTGGGCATCTGTTAAATTTGTCGAATACATATTTTCTTTAAGCTTGGTAACTCTAAGAACGTATGTATCTCTTTTTTAGCATGTGCCCTTACTTCTTTTAAAGAACATTTTTAAACAGGCTCTAACTCAAACAGCTTCTAATTGGCAATTACTTCTTTCCGTTAATCATCGCAGATACAATTCCGTTTTGTTCACCTAATTCAGCCAATAAAACGCCTGCAATGTGAAAGGCCATAAAGCCATACATACCCCATTGAGTGATACTGTGAATGTTTTTGGCTAATTTGTGAATGGGCTTCAGTAATTCTACGTCTTCGAATGCGAGGACTAAACCTGTGGAAGCCATTATGAAGAAAAGTATATAAAATGTGAGGTAGCTATACTGTACCATCAGGTAATGACCTTTATCATAGGTGTCGTCTGGTAGGGCGTTTGCGGTTTTGATTCGGGAAGCGAGTCTTTTATCCCTCGAAATAATAAACTCGGACACAATACGCCAAAGCATCAGAAAGGAAAGACCGAAGCCAATGAGTTTGTGGAGATCCCACAGTTTATCGCTGTATTCGTGCGCCACATTCTTAGCTTGATCGGGAGTAATGGTTCCACCTTTTTCCTTTACTTTCTGCTGTACCATTTCGATATTCTTTTTTGTTTTGAATAAAGTACCGTTGAGAATGACGGTGGTAATAGATGCGGCAAAGAAAATGACTGCAAGCCAATGCCAGATACGGATGAGGGCAGGCTTTGTTTGGTTGAATAAAACTGGTGCTGTATTGCTCATTGTATTGGGAGTAGTTATCGCCGCCGAAGATTACGATGAATGCTAAATACTAAACTTTATTGAAAAATCTGATTGATAATGCCTGCGAGGTGTACCCCACCTTCCAACAACTGATTGTTGATGATGCCAAGATGGTCGTAGGTGTAACGGTAACTGAGTTTATCGTCGGGGGCTACCTCGGTATATAGCTTTTCGGCAATTGTGTGTGATTGGTACAACCAAGCCGAAATAGGTTCTTTCTGCCAGGCTGCTACTTGTGCCGGGGTGGCGAAATTGATGGCTTTGGCATATTCGGTATAGCTTAATTGTTGACTCTCTATAATTTTATCGTCCCATATTGCATGTAAGTTGGTAGGCTGATTGAACCAAGAAAGCTTTATCTTGTTGCCACCCAAGTCCTCTGGCCTGCCTGTATGCATGGGTTGGTGTACATCGCCCACAATATGAACCAGCAAACGTAGATACATTACTTTTTTATCTTGTGGAAGCGTTGTTTTTTTAAGTTCTTTGATGATGAAGTTTAGTTTGGTATAGGCATCTGTAGCAGAATCTGTGGCCAGATAACTCTTAATGTCGGCTTCTGACAACCCTTCCTTAAAATCTATGTAATGCCAGCTATTGAGGTATTTGTAGGCCGTGTCGGATTTTACAAAGTCTGCCCAGTTACTAGCCATTGCCAGACTCTCGTTGCCCAATATCTTTTGTACTGCCAACTTTGCTTTAGGGGTAAGATAGGTAGAGGCTATTTCTCCTACAATGCGGTGTCCCAATTGTCCCCAAGCCATTGCCGCAATAGGCAAATAGGTGAAAAGACCAATAATAACTGCTTGTTTAATTCTTTTTAGTGTCATATTTGTTTGTTTAATTGGATGCAAAGTAATTGGATTAATTTATAATAGCATGCATGGATTGTTTGCTTATTCTGAAAAATATTTATTTATGAGCGCTCATTTCTATATTTTTTGTTGTAATTGTATTATTTGCAGTTAATTTGCTGATTGGCTACTATGTTTAATTTTAAAATATTTTTACTGGTTATTTCTTTTATCTGCCTTACTTGCGTAGCTTTTGGTCAACAGGGCACTTTTATAGCCATCGGTTCTAGTGGATTGTATTCTATCAATACAAATAATTGTACCACTACCCCTTTAACATCCTCTTGTTCAAATTTTGCAGGATCGGCACTTTCAATTGGTCTTGATGGAACTATTCTCTATATCAACGACAATAAAGCAAATCTCTACAGAATCACACTTGGGCCAACAGGTACAGTAGGGGATTGTGACTCGTTGGGTAAGTTTAATAGTGGTAGTTCTGCTATTTATGGGCTGACAGTTGGTCCAGGTGGCATTGTGTACGCTGCAAGTGGCAACCTGATAGAAACCTACAATCCTACTACAAAAGTATTTGGCACGTTGGGAAAGCTGCCCTCTAACTTAACAATTGGGGGAGATTTGTTATTTTACCAGGGAACATTGTATGAAATGTGTAGCAATAATAACTTGGTGGCTGTAAATATGGCAAATCCTACTGCTAGTCAGGTGTATATGCAGTTTACGGCAGGTACGATATTTGGCTTGGCCAGTGTGACCAAGCCTTGCAGCCCTAATCAGATGTTTGCAGTTTCTAAAACGGGGGATATTTATGCTGTTGATATGAAGAACAGAATTCAAACAACAACACCTAGTTGTAGATTAAATATATCTATCAATGATGCCGCCAGTATAGCAGAAACAGAAAGTACACCTCCTCCAGATCCGCCAGTAGCACCAAACCCCGTGGTATATTGCGTTAACACTAGCGCAGTTCCACTCACTGCCACTGTTTCAACAAGCAATGATATCCTTAACTGGTACACCGATGCATCAGGCGGTGCAGCTATTCCGGTACCAACGCCAGTGGTTGGCAATACGCAAACAACAACAACTTATTATGTAAGTCAGACTGATATTACGACAGGCTGCGAAAGTGATCGGTCGCCAGTAGTCGTAAATGTAGACACGTTTTCGTCCCCAACCATTGCCATCGCTGCCAGTGCTACAACAGTGTGTGCAGGTGCGCCAGTAACTTTTACAGCTTCTACTACAAGGGGAGGGACGCCGCCGTTATATCAATGGCAAGTGAATGGACTAAATGTAGGTGCCGATACAAGTATTTATATGAATGACTCGCTGAAGGATGGCAGTAATATCAGTTGTAAACTGACCAGTAATGCCCAATGCCTGTTTACGCCCAATGCCATGAGTAATACCATCGCCATTACTGTAAATACCATCGATTCGATGCCTACAATCAAGATTGCTGCGAGTGATACCTCATTCTGTCCTGGTACTTTTGTTACTTTCAAAGCATTACCTACCAATGGAGGTACTGCGCCTAAGTTTATATGGAGACAAAATGGAGTGATAGTTGGAAACAGCGACTCGATATTCACAACTAATAGCTTAGTAAATGGAGATACGATTACTTGTGGATTGGTAAGTAATTATGCTGCTTGTTTGGTGACAGATACGATTAGAAGCAACAAGATACGTATGTCGGTTACAGCCAAAATTCTTCCCACATTGACTATTCATACAGACACCAGCGTTGTTTGTAGTGGTACGGTTGTAACATTTACCTCGGTAGAGACGCATGGAGGAACGCCACCTGCTTACCAATGGCGTATCAACGGGAATAACGCGCTGAATGGGGACTCAAGCATTTTTAAAACTGCAGCGCTAAAGAATAATGATGTAGTGAGTTGTACAATGATCAGCAACGAGGCTTGTTTAATATCTAATACTGCCCAAAGTAGCATCACAATGAAAGTACTTTATACGCCAGACTCCATAATAGTCATTAAAACGGCCGACACTAATATTTGTCCGGGTTCAAGAACAACTTTTATAGCTACCTCTCCAAGGAAACTACAATTAGACTGGGGTGTAAATAATGTTTATATCGAAGCAACCACAAATGATTCCTTCTCTACCAGCATTCTTCAAGACGATGATACAGTAAGTTGTCGTTTTATAACTGACTATGGATGCGGAACAGATACTATTTACAGCAATCGGTTGGCTTTTAAAGTAATTAAGGATATTCCACCAACAATAGTTATAAAAACAGATACCACTACAATCTGTACTGGTAGTTCCATTACTTTTTCTGCAAGTACCACAAATGGTGGTGTCCAACCCATCTATCAATGGTTTATAAGTGGGATAAAAGCGGGAACGGATTCTGCTCAATTTACCACAACTGATCTTTCAGATAGCGAAAAAGTGTCCTGTGATTTAACCAGTGATATAGTATGCTTAACAAAGAAAGATGCTGTTAGCCAGCCACTTACCATCACCGTGATTAGTCCTCCTGTTGTGGCTCCGATAGTAGGGGGGGGGAGTGTTTGCCAAGGGAAGACAACCACTTTTACAGATAAATCAGTTGGAGGTAAATGGGCTAGTAATTCAATCAGTAATGCTACAATAGATTCTCTTTTGGGGATAGTTACAGGTATTAAATCAGGCACTAGTGAGATTGTATATTCAATAAAAAATAGTTGTGGCATCAATTTTCAATCTTTAGATGTAACCGTTGTGGATAGCCCGATGGTGTACACAATTACAGGACCGGATTCTGTATGTATCAATAACAGCATTAACTTGTTTGAACAGTCAACTACTGGTAAATGGAGTAGTCTAAAAGAAACTGTAGCAAGTGTAGATGCTGCTAGTGGCATTGTGACTGGATTGAATGCAGGAACAGATAGCATTAAGTACACCATATCCAACTCTTGTGGAACAGATTACAAAGCGAAACTGATATACGTAGTAGGAGAGAAGGCAGCTAGTAAATATATGATCAATCAGCAACCTACTTGTATAGCGCCTTCTTCTGGAAGTATTACAGTTAGTATAAGCGGTGCCGACAAATCATATTTCTATGGAATAAATGGTAATTTGTATAATAGTGATTCTGCCGCTATCAACTTGGGCACAGGCATTTATGAAGCATTGATATACAATAGTTTGGGGTGTATTGTGGATTCTTTTCCTATTGAGTTAAAATTAAGAGTTGACGCTACTTGTGATACGTTGTATATTCCTACTGCCTTTATACCATACGGCTCTTTCTACAGTGGAAGACAATTAAGACCGTATGGTGGTTCGTCTGCCATTAGGAAATTTTCTTTTAGGGTTTATAACCGTTATGGAAACCTTATGTACGAAAGTCATGATTTAAATAAAGGTTGGGATGGTACAGTAAATGGCGTTGTTCAGGAGGCAGGAGCCTATATCTGGTATCTGGATTATGAACTTTTTAATGCTCCTCCTAAAGAATTCAAAGGAACGAGTGTATTAATACGATAAGTTTGCAAAAATTAGTAAAGAAATATAACTGCAATAATTTTATTATTTTAATTAAAAAAAACAAATGAAGAGGATTATTTTATCTACGGCTGCCTTTTTTGTAATGGCTTTCTCTTTTGCACAAACATCATCTCCTAGTCCCCGAGATCCTTCTTTAGGGTTCGGTTTTTTCTTGAAAGACTTTGTTACGCCGGTAAATATCCACTCAACATCGTTTAGTAGTGTATTGAGTAATCATAACTATGGCAAGCTATCAGATATGTCATTGGGTGTTGATATTCATTACTATCAAGGACTTACGAGTCATTTGGATGTTAAGGGGGCATTGGGAGGCTGTTTTACCAAATATGGAGCGACCCCTAATAATCTTGCCACAACAGAGCAATTTGCTGTAGACCTGAATGCGCAGTTAAATTTGAAACTATTTACAGATAAAGTATTCTTTAATCCCTATCTGACAGGGGGGGTAGGTATTTCTGATTTCAACATGAGCAATTTCTACGAGAGTGTTAACACAGGGGCAGGATTTGAATTTAATATTGGAAAAGGAACTTTCTTCTACATTCAGACAGTGTATGATTTTGAAATAAATCATCAAATATTGAATAATCTAAACTATTCAATTGGATATGCCGCCCCTATCTTTAAGAAGACTAAGCCAGAAAAGGTTGTTGTGGCGCCACCACCACCACCTATCCCAGAAGTTGATACTGATGGTGACGGCATTCCAGACAGTAAAGACAAATGTCCTACTGTTGCGGGTGTAGCCAAGTATAATGGTTGTCCAATACCTGATACAGATGGAGATGGCATCAATGATGAGGAAGACAAGTGCCCAACGGTGCCGGGTGTGGCAAGATATCACGGTTGTCCAGTGCCTGATACAGATGGTGACGGCATCAATGATGAGGAGGATAGTTGCATTACAGTACCTGGTATTGCTAAATATCACGGTTGCCCAATACCAGACACGGATGGTGATGGTATAAATGATGAAGAAGATAAATGCCCAACTGTACCTGGTACTAAAGAGAACTCTGGTTGCCCGGAAATACAAAAGAAGATAAATGAGCTGGCTAAGAGTGTTTATTTCAATACAGGTACAGCTACAATCTCCAGTAAAGCCTTGCAACCTTTGGATGAAGTTATAGTTATTTTGAAAGCTAACCCAACAGCTAAACTGTCTATTGAAGGACATACAGATAATACAGGTAGTGAAGAGATTAACAAGAAACTTTCTCAAAAGCGTGCCGATGCGATAGCGTCTTATCTCACCAAGAAAGGAATTGATGCAGCCCGATTGACTGCCAAAGGATATGGTTCAGCTAAACCAGTTGTAGATAATAATACTGCCGCAGGAAAGGCTCAGAATAGAAGGGTAGAACTGAAAGCAACTTACTAGTTACCCGATTTTATATAATAGATAAAAGGCTTTAGGGCTAAAAAAGAAAGAGGTTATTGAGAAGTTAAAACTTCTTAATAGCCTCTTTTGTATTTTGGATAAATGTGGCTGCGGAGGGAACTTTTAGCTTTACAAGTTACTAATACTACAACTATTAACTTTCTAAGATTTAGCTACATATTTCTTTTAACACACTTGCTAGCCTAAGCCCTGCGAGTAATAACTGTTTTTCAACTACAACCATGTTCTTATCTAGATACTCTTTAGTAATTTTGCCATCTTTAAAGTTGTACACTTCACCTAAATAGGAACGAGATTCATTCATCCAGCTCAGCAGATCAATGTGCTGTATATCATTTATTTGGTCGGGTGTATAAGTTGAATAGAATTTTGTGCAGCTATCAATGTTTATCTTTTTCTGTTCTATGATTTCTGTATCCCAGTAGCTATGAAGATTACCAGAATAGCTAGGAGCATTGATAGGCACTGAGTTCCCCCCTCTGTCATCTGGGTATCCATTGTGGAGAGGTTGGTGTAAATCTCCCAATAAGTGAAAAGCCATCAAGATATCTTGTTTGATTTGGCTATCTTTTAATTTTTCTTTGTGCTTCATTTCCAAAATGATGCTGTTTAAAACCGTCAATATATTTCCTTCACTCAATGGTTTATACGTACTGTCTTTGGGGATATTTATATAGTGCCATGTTTTCATGTAGTCGTAATAATTATTGGAGCGCATATCATCCATCCATGTCCCTGCATCTTCAATACTCATTCTTTTCAGGTAATGCCTAACTACTTTCTGTGTGCTGTCGTCTAGGTATTTAAATGCAATCTCTGCCACCAACTGATGTCCCTTGCTTCCCCATGCAAAAGTCTTTTTAGGGATTGTAAAAAGTGAAAGCGACGTAATAGCTGTAATAAATAATTTCTTCATTTTAATAATTTTATTGTGTAAGTGGATGCCGATTAGTAATGGGTTTAACTGCAATTATAGTTTATTTATTTTACAAACTAATGTAGGTGCATGTGTTTAGTTGCAAATTTGTTTAGATAATCTAGGCCTTTCTAAAGATATTAAGAGCCTGTTTAAAAATGTTCTTTAAAAGAAGTAAGGGCACATGCTAAAAAAGAGATACATACGTTCTTAGAGTTACCAAGCTTAAAGAAAATAT
>CAITVK010000132.1 GCA_903895845.1 uncultured Chitinophagaceae bacterium | reverse complement strand
CTCGATGTCGGTTCGTCACATCCTGGGGCTGGAGAAGGTCCCAAGGGTTCGGCTGTTCGCCGATTAAAGTGGCACGTGAACTGGGTTCAGAACGTCGCAAGACAGTTCGGTCTCTATCTGTGGTGGGCGTTAGTAAATTGAGTGGACATGTCCTTAGTACGAGAGGACCGGGATGTACGCACCGCTGGTGTATCTGTTATGCCGCCAGGTGTAATGCAGAGTAGCTACGTGCGGCAAGGATAAACGCTGAAAGCATCTAAGCGTGAAACCTTCCACAAGATGAGTTTACTTTTAAGGGTCGTCAGAGACTATGACGTTGATAGGCTATAGGTGTAAAGTTGGCAACAACAAAGCCGAGTAGTACTAATTGCCCGTAAGCTTTATTTTTTATTTCTTGTATTACGATTTCTTTCTCAATATGTACTTTATTGAGGTGTTGGTAGCAATATTGACATCTTTTACATTCTTATGGTGATTTTGCCGGGGGTGTCCACCTCTTCCCATTCCGAACAGAGAAGTTAAGCCCCCCATGGCCGATGGTACTCGCATTATGCCGGGAGAGTAGGTAGTTGCCGTATTCATTAAGTCCCAATCAGTTTATTCTGGTTGGGACTTTTTTTGTCTCTAGCTGTCCAATAAAACAATGTCATAGAATTATTATGATACACTCCGAATTTCTTTGTGTCGCATTAGGCTAGCAATGTATAGTTTTTGGTAGTTGAAGCGTTTAGTTTGTTAATCTCAGTATTGTAGCATGCTGTCCGATTCTTTGGATAGAATTTATTTATTTGAAATCTTAGTTTACACTTCCCTTTCCTATTCCCACAATTATTTAATCATTACCTTTTTTACCTCTCCCCCGTCTACACCAATCGCTTTTAAGTAATAGACTCCCTTGGGTAATCTGGCATTTTTGTTTAGATTTAAGCTGAGTGTGTTCTTGCCAGAAAGTGCAATCGTAGTTTGTTGAAATAATACATTACCATCGGCTCCTTCCAACTCAAACTGAATAGACTTACTCTGATTCAAAAAGAGTGTTATTACTATTGGCCCCACACTAGGATTTGGGGAGATACTCCAGAATTCTGTTGCGACAGACCTGTCGGCATCCAGCGCATTCATTCCTAATCGTACAGGTTGCAGGTTGGTATTATATGCTTCGACAGGGGCAATATCGGAAGTAATATGCAAAACTGGATTAGATGAATTGCTTAATCGGACAAACACCAATTCCATTAATACTGTGCTGTCTGCAAGAGAGTGAGCAGAATGGTAATCATCGCTCCACAAGAAAGCTATCTTCCCTTTTGCAGTTGAATCAGTTGTGAATTGTAAATTAGGCTGACTATTTTTAATAGTCAGGAACCTGAATAAGGTATTATCGTAATTGAGCGTAAACTGCATTCCCGCAATGTCCGTAAAGTCTTTTACAGTAACTGAAACCGAAATAAAAGCATTACCCAAGGCCTTGCTTTTGTAAGACAGTCCTAGTTGTTTTCCTTGCAAACTAGGCTTGCTGAGCACAGCAGGATTCCAATCGAAATCAACATCACCCAACTTTATTCCTACAAAATTTTTGTTTAACTGACTAGCAGATAAATTATTAAACGAAATCGTATCCTTAAAAGGAAAAGGGGTTGAAGAATGTGGAAACTGATAACTGCTATCCACAAAAGCCCAAAGACGATTATTGGGAAAGCAAGTATCTAATCCCATAATGAGTCGTTTCATGTAAAGAATATCCAACACGGTTACTTGTCCGTCATTATTTACGTCGGCGGCAATTATCTTGTAAGGAGAATTAAGCAGTGTCTTGCCAAGAAGGTGCGCTTGTATTAACAGTATATCCTTTACAGAAACACCATTAGATGGGTATGTATCCGTATTTTTAAAAGGATGAAGGGTGTAGTTATTGTTGGGATTTGCAAAGAATTTATAATTACCGGAGAAGACGGAATCTGCATCATTTAAATCAACAGAGACCTGACTGATACTAACACCCATTGGATTGGTGAAGTTTCCAGAAAGTAAATACTTTGGAAGAACTTTTATGATGATGCGATTGGAAGCAATTGTAGAGATGGAGCCGCAACTATTTACTGTAATCAACAGGCAACTGATTGTATCGCCATTATGCAGACTATCGAACGTATAGGTATTCCCACTCGCCCCGTTGATGTAGTTACTGTTTCTCCTCCACTGGAAAATAGTGGTAGTGCCATTGTTTACTGGAGTAGCAGTGAAGGTAACCGACGTTCTACAAGGAATTGTATCTGTATTGGTAGCAATACTTACCGATGGGATCAAAATTTTATTGACTGTGATATTTACAATCTGATATACACTGTCACAACCTTGAAAAGTGCGAAGTGTATCACTTAAAACTTTAGATTTTGTGTATGTTTTTCCATTATAAATAACCGAGCCACAACCCACCAAAGAAACAACGTTACTTGTTGGGTATATTACGTTTAATTCTAAAATAGCAGTACTATCGCAACCAACCGAATTTGTAAGCATTTTGGTATAGGTGCCTGGAGTAGTGTAGGCAACCCCATTCCAAACATAAGGAAGTTTACCAGAACACAGATTGACAGTCTTGGTGCCATAACTTGGATTTTTTACCGAGAGAACCAACGTAGACACGGTAACAGTATCATTGATGGCATTGCTTGTGTAAGAATAATTGCCAGATTGTGTGTACCAGTTGCCATTCCATAAATAAGGCAATTGCGAGGCACAAATACTTTGTTTTACAGTCTTATACACAGTTGTTGGGGGCACAACACCAATTTGTTGAACAGTTACTTTTACATAGTTAGGGAAGGTATCATTGCTAATTAGATTCTCCCAATTGCCACCAGGCTTCCTGTAGTAGATATAGACAGAATAAGTGCCAGGAGCAACTTTTGCTGAATCAAGATTAGTAAAAGTTATTCCACTAGGATAAGATGCACCCGACAAAAGGGTCTGAGATGCAAGCAGTTGAATATAATTGGTAAAATTTGAAGAAGTGTCAAATATGGCAGCGCAAAAATCACCTTTAAAACTAGAATCGCCTGTGTTGATGATATTCGTTTTGATGGCAATCGGTTTACCGTAAGTAATTTGTGTTGAAGGAACTGTTACGGCACTACTCAAACTTAAATTGTAATGGGCAAAGGTTGGCCTGATTCCAATAATTACTCGCTCATTTATATTAAATCCAGCAGGATATGGCCCTGGATTGAGTGCATCAATGTTGAAATATCCATTTGCCTGTCCGCCCCATCCCCAATTAAAATGAATATAGTTGTTGGCATCATACCCATCAGCAACAAAACAGTGACTAGAATTATCTGGACCACGTCCATCCCACAAAAGAGGTCTACCGGCATTTAGTTCACCTTGTATTAGATTCAGCCAATCAGCATCAACATAGTTACTTCTTGTTAATCCCTTTGAAGAATCGTCGTAACCAAAGAAACTTTTAAAAGCATATTGGGCATCATAGCCCCCACCAAACATATATGCCAAGCTTTCAGATGTACTGAATTGCATATTGATAGCAACCCCACAGGTGTACATCAATTTGGCTACTTCATTTATTTCAGTCAGAGAGGAAGATGCTGAAATGCTATTTGGCATCAGGTTCCAATGATAAGTGGTATCACTAAAATTAACCGATTGAACCCCTAGTGAGGCATTGGGAGGTGTGTAGGAATGGAAACCTGTTCCCTTTGAGGGATAGTTCCAATATTTCATAATCTGTGCCATAGCCGTAGCAACACAACCTGTAAGCGAGCCACCCGGACACAAGGCATTGTAATAAGGCGACTGATTCCAAGTGGTATGAAGCAGTGGGGAAACTGTTGAGGCACTTCCAAACAACTGATACTCTTTTTGTTTTGGAGGATTAATTAGTTCTCGCCAAGTAGTTTTTATGGCATCATTGGCTTGTAAATGAGAATTTTTAACATAAGCTATTTCTGCCTTTCGTTTCTGAAGCCAATCCGTAAGCTGTATTGGGATATTCGAAGGATTAAAACTGCTTTCGTAAGAGTAGCCCAATATTGGGTTCACATTATCATCGGCAGAAACAATTACAAAGCCGTTTGAAAAAGCGATATTAAATATATAAAAGAAAGGTTGGGCATTATCACTTACCGTATTAGCCAGCGTCAAGGCACTAAGGTTGTTATTAAGATGGCTTGTTTTAGTCATCAAAAAATGAACAGCTACAGTTTTGGCGGTGGCTTCATCAATTTGATTAGCGAAAGCACTATTGATGGCAACTAGATGTAATAATATATATATAAGTTTTTTCAAAGCCGGTAAACCAATTAATGGGGTGTAAAATAAGATAAAAATTATTTAAACTAGATTTAAAAATGGGGTAACCGATAACCATTCATACTAAATTTATTCAAAATTATATCAATCAATACAACTTTTCAGCCTGAAGCCAAACTAATTGCACTTCCATCCGAATCTTCGGTATCTCCGTCCGCATCTTCGGTATCACCGTACAACACTTCTGGATCTCCGTACAAAACACCCGTATGGATGTACAATAAGTCTGTACATATTTACGAGCGACTTGTACAATCAGTTTGCCTCTAGAAAAATGTGAATCATTATCAAAGAATAACGCAATCTGTATGCTATGATACAGTACCTAAAAAAGATGCTTCCCAATGGCGGTTTTATTTTTACACATTATCTAATAGGCAAGCAAATAAATTTATTTCTAATAATGATATACTGTTAATGAATAAGCAATTACTTTTGCCCCCCGTTTTAGTGGACTTTTTTCTTTTATAAATATAATTTCCCTGAAACAATACACGGTTATTGTTGAAAAAGGTTTTACGGATTAAAATAAGCGTATGGCATCTACTCATAAAAAAATAATAGCAGAACTACTCGAAAGAATCGATGGAGTCAGCACAAAAGATGCACTGGCTTTATTGGCTGAATCATTTCCGGGCAAAGTCACTTTCTCTTCAAGCTTTAGTTTTGAAGATCAATTAATCTCTCACGAAATATTACATAACAATCTTCCTATCAGCATATTTACGCTTGATACTGGCAGGTTGTTTTCAGAAACTTATAGTGTATGGGTAAGCACAAATGAACGATACAATACCCACATAATTCCATACTATCCACAAGCAGAGGCATTGGGTAAGTTTGTTACAGAGAAAGGACCAAACTCTTTTTATGAGAGCGTGGAAAACAGGAAGGGGTGTTGTTATATTCGTAAGGTAGAGCCATTAAAAAGAGCGTTGAGCGGCAATCAGGTTTGGGTAACAGGATTAAGGGCAGAACATTCTCCGGACAGAAAAGGAGTTGAAATGTTGGAATGGGATGAGAGTAATAACATCATTAAGTTTCATCCATTACTGCATTACACTACTGAACAGGTGAGGGAAGAAATTGCAAAAAACAATATTCCTTACAATCCATTGCACGACAGAGGCTTTGTAAGTATTGGATGCTTACCTTGCACCCGTGCCATCAGACCCAGCGAAGACTTCAGAGCCGGAAGATGGTGGTGGGAAGATGCCGATAAAAAAGAATGCGGGCTTCACGTACACAAATAAAGTTGTATGTTACAGATATTAAGTTATAAGTTAAGATAGAATTAAAATACATGAGTAATAACAGATTAGATTATTTGGATCAGCTAGAGTCGGAATCCATACACATTATGCGAGAAGTTGCGGGGCAGTTCGAACGTCCTGCTTTGTTGTTTTCGGGAGGTAAGGATTCAATTGTGTTGGTTCACTTGGCATTGAAGGCTTTTCGTCCAGGAAAATTTCCTTTCCCATTGGTACATATTGATACTGGACACAACTTTCTGGAAGCATTGGATTACAGAGATAATCTTGCCACTGAAATAGGGGAGAAATTGATTGTACGTAATGTTGGGGATACCATCAAAGCAAAAAACCTGACAGAACCGAAGGGAAAGTTTGCCAGCAGAAATGCCTTGCAGACTTATACTTTATTAGATACAATAGAAGAATTTAAGTTTGATGCTTGTATTGGTGGCGCAAGGCGCGATGAAGAAAAAGCAAGGGCTAAGGAAAGAATTTTTTCTGTGAGGGATGAATTCGGACAATGGAATCCTAAGCTACAACGCCCCGAATTGTGGAGCATCTATAATGGTAAGATTGATAAAGGGGAAAATGTGCGTGTGTTTCCAATAAGCAACTGGACAGAACTAGACATCTGGAATTATATCCGCAGGGAAAACATTGCTTTACCTTCTATTTATTTCGCCCACGAAAGGGAAGTGTTGGAATATGAAGGTCAATTGGTTGCCATGTCTAAGTTTATAGAACTAGAACCTACTGATAAAATTTCCATTAAGAAAGTAAGGTATAGGACTGTGGGCGACATGACTTGTACTGCCGCAGTAGAAAGTGATGCATCTGGAATTGATGACATCATCAATGAGATTATTGCTACAAAAACTAGTGAACGTGGTGAAACAAGAATAGATGACAGGGTGAGTGAGGCCGCTATGGAGGACAGAAAGAAGAACGGATATTTTTAGACCCACCCCCAAACCCTCGAAGGGGCTTAAAAAGAAAATGCAAATGGATATACTAAGATTTATAACAGCAGGAAGCGTTGATGATGGTAAAAGCACCTTGATAGGACGCTTATTATACGATAGCAAGAGTATTATGATTGACCACTTGGAAGCTATTGAAAAGCAAACTAAAAATCGGGAAGATGGTGAGATTGACCTCGCTCTATTAACCGATGGTTTGCGTGCGGAAAGAGAACAAGGCATCACGATTGATGTGGCTTATAAATACTTCTCTACGCCAAAAAGAAAATTCATTATCGCCGATGCTCCCGGTCATATTCAGTACACCAGAAACATGGTGACTGGTGCATCAAATTCTGAGTTGATTATCATCTTGATTGATGCTCGACATGGTGTGATCGAACAGACAAGAAGGCATTCTATCATTGCTTCCTTATTGAATATCCCACATGTTGTAGTGGCGGTAAACAAGATGGATCTAGTAGAATATTCCGAAGATGTTTACAATAACATCTTGATTGATTATGAAACAATGGCCATGCAATTGGGCATCAAAGACATTACTTACATCCCCATCTCAGCTTTGAATGGTGACAATATTGTTGACCCATCTCAGCACCTACCTTGGTACAAAGGCGACACTTTATTGAACTTCTTAGAGAATGTATCTATTGAGAATGACATTAATCTTACCAATAGCCGTTTTCCTGTTCAGTATGTGATTCGTCCTCAAACAGAAGAATTGCACGACTATCGTGGTTATGCAGGTAAGATTATCAGTGGGATTTATAAAGTTGGGGACGCTATAACAGTTTTACCTTCTGGTGTAAAAAGTAAGATTAGTTTGATAGAATTGGGTGGCAAACCAATTGAAGAAGCTTTTGCACCACAAAGTGTAATCCTTCACTTGGAAGATGACGTGGATGTTAGCCGTGGCGATGTGTTGGTTCGTGATGAAGATTTACCTCAAGTGGAACAACAACTAGAAGTATTAATCTGCTGGATGGATAGCAAACCATTGACAGCTGGCAATAAATATCTTTTCCAGATAAATAGTACAAGGGTTAGAAGTGTAGTGAAATCTGTTGATTATAAACTAGACGTAAATAGTTTGGTAAAGGATTACGCACCAGAGAAAGTTGGATTGAATGATATAGTACGTGCAACCATTAAAACTGCACAACCTATTGCTTTCGACAGTTATCAAAACCTTCGTGTGAATGGTGGTGCAATCTTGATAGATGAAACAAGCAATGTAACGGTGGGTGCTTGTATGATTCAATAACTAGGCGTAAGTCGTAAGTGATAAGGTATAAGTTGTAAGGAAATTCTATATTTTATGTCTTAATGGTTTTATAGCCTTTGTGCTTCTTTGAGACTTTGGGTCTTTGTGGCAAAATAGATTATTATGAACGAAGCGGATTTTATAAAAGAGTTATTTCAGCGTAACAAAAGATGCTACGGAAACTTTCCTGACAAGGAATTGGCTGAGAGTTTTATGGATGGTTTATTTAGCTTCTTGTTTGCTTCTTACCAAGAGAAGTTCCAGACTGAAACTGCTCTTTCTAATCATTATACTAATTTAAGAAATACTTTCTCTGCCTTAATATTCGAACTATTAAAGAACGAAGAAAAGGTAGAAGCAAATACCAAGCTTTTCTTTGATGCACTTCCTGTCATCTACAAACAACTATTAAGAGATGCGGAAGCGACATTAGAGTTTGATCCTGCTGCTAAATCTATCGAAGAGGTATTAATAGCTTATCCTGGCTTTTATGCCACGGCAGTTTATCGGATAGCGCATCAGTTACACCTACAAGAAATACAAACATTACCCCGCTTACTTTCTGAGTATGCACACAGCAAGACAGGTATAGATATTCATCCCGGTGCTACTATTGGCGAAGCTTTTACAATAGATCACGGAACGGGGATTGTAATTGGCGAAACGACCATTATTGGTAACAATGTAAAGCTTTATCAAGGTGTAACCCTGGGAGCTTTGAATGTAGATAAGGCACACGCTTCTAGTAAGCGTCACCCGACTATTGAGGATAATGTGGTTATTTATAGTGGCGCAACCATATTAGGTGGTAAGACAGTTATCGGTAAGGATAGTATCATAGGTGGCAATGTTTGGTTGACTAACAGTGTAGAATCTTTCTCATTGGTTTATCATAAGAGCGAAGTAAAAGTGAGAGAGAAAGTAGTATTTACCGATGTTTTGAATTTCGTTATTTAACCGTATTGCCACAAAAACAGAAAGACAAAAAGAGGCACAAAAAATATTAAACATTAATCACTAATCATTAATTATGATAGCAAATAACATTTTAGGTACAATTGGCAACACGCCACACGTACGCATCAACAACCTTTTTGGTAATAAGCACAATGTGTTTATTAAATTAGAGAAAACTAACCCAGGATCTAGTATCAAAGATCGTATTGCTTTGGCAATGATTGAAGATGCAGAAGCGAAGGGATTACTGAACAAAGACAGCGTTATTATCGAACCTACTTCTGGTAATACAGGTATTGGGTTATCGATGGTGGCTGCTGTAAAGGGATATAAGATTATCTTGGTAATGCCAGAAAGTATGAGCATTGAACGCAGACGTTTGATGGCTTTGTACGGTGCTGAGTTTGTATTAACCCCTCGTGAAAAAGGGATGAAAGGGGCAATAGAAAAGGCTGGCGAACTGGTTGCTTCTACACCAAATACTTGGATGCCTCAACAATTTGACAATCCTGCCAATACAGAAATTCATAGAAAGACCACCGCTATTGAAATACTAAACGACTTTCCTGATGGGGTCGATTTCATTATAACTGGTGTGGGTACTGGTGGACACATTACGGGTGTTGCTGAGGTATTAAAAGAGAAATTTCCCAATTTGAAAGTGTTTGCGGTAGAACCAGAATTGTCTCCAGTATTAAGTGGTGGCGCACCTGGTCCGCACCCTTTGCAAGGTATTGGTGCTGGATTTGTTCCTTCTATTTTAAATACATCTATTTTGGATGGGGTGATAAAGGTTAGTAAAGATTCAGCTTTCACTTACGCCCAAAGAGTCGCAAAAGAGGAAGGTATATTAGTAGGTGTTTCTACTGGTGCTTCTTTGGCTGCTGTGGCTCAGAAGTTGGCTGATATTCCAGAAGGAGCTACTGTTCTTACCTTTAATTACGATACTGGCGAACGCTATTTATCTATTGAAGGATTGTTTTAATCAGCGTTTTTAGAAAAAATATTCAAAATAAAGGTCTGTTGAGGTTAAATACTTGGCAGACCTTATTAATTTTAATTTCTAATGGAAAACAACATAACAAAAAAAGGTAGAGTAATTATCGCAGGTGCAGGACCTGGTGATGCGGAATTGATTACAATAAAGCTTCAAAAGAGGTTGGCAGATGCTGACGTAATCATTTGTGATAGATTGGTGAATCCTGACATTATTACTTTGAATGCAAAGAAGGATGTAGTGGTGATTCATGCTGGTAAACAAGGCTATAATGATGCATCCATTCCTCAAGAAGAAATTAATAAACTGATTGTTTCTCACGCGTTGGAGGGGCATACCGTTCTTCGGTTGAAAGGTGGCGATGTTGCTTTCTTCAGTAATGTATTGGATGAGTTATATGCTATCACAGCGAATGAAATTCCATTTGAAATCATTCCCGGTATCACTGCCGCCGCTGGTGCGTCTGCTTATACGGGCATTCCATTGACAGCGCGTGGATTTGCGCAGGGTGTTCAGTGGATTACTTTTAATCCTAGTGCCAATTACCGCCCCGAAAAGTGGAAATACCTTGCTGCTACCAATGATACACTTGTATTCTATATGGCATCTAAGAATGTAATTCATCTGGCAGAATTACTGATCAGATACATGGGCAAAAAAGATGTGGGATTGGCTATTGTTGAACAAGCTACAACCCCTCATCAGAAAGTAAATATTACTACGCTGAAAAGATGTGCTGTTGACTTTAAAGACAAACAGTTTAGCTCTCCTAGCTTGGTTATTGTTGGTGATGTGGTGAATTTGTATCACCAATTCAAATGGTTCAATGGGGAAAATGATGGTAGCCTTTTTAAAGAATTAGAAAAATAAATAGTCAATAACAGCACTTTCAAAAAACGAGCAGTCAATATATTCATTGCGATATTGACTGCTCGTTTCAATTTATAATTATTGAACCGCTTATAAATCCAAAAATATTAAAATAACAACATAGGCAAAAAATAATTAAATGTTTTTTTTACACTTATTAAATAAGACCCCCTATCTTAGCGTTTTCAAATTGATAATTGCTATATGAATAGTCAGCAAGCTTATGTAATAGGAGTCGATTATGGAACAGATTCAGTGCGTTCTATCATTGTAAATGCCCTAACCGGAGAAGAAATTGCCGCTTCTGTTTTCTATTACCCCCGTTGGAAGCAAGGACTTTTTTGCAACGCTTCGCTTAATCAGTTTCGCCAACATCCGCTAGATTATGTTGAAGGATTAGAATATACTATCAAGGATTGTCTGGCAAAAGCTGGAGGGAATATCGCCACAAACATCAAAGGAATTTCAATAGATACCACGGGTTCAACGCCTATTGCAGTTGACAAACAAGGTACACCGCTTTCTTTATTGCCCGAATTTAAGGACAATCCCAACGCTATGTTTGTGTTGTGGAAAGACCATACCTCTGTAAAAGAGGCTGCTGAAATAAACATACACGCTACTAAGTTTGAAACTAACTACCTGCAATTTGTAGGAGGCATCTACTCATCAGAATGGTTCTGGAGTAAATTGTTATTTATCCTGAGAGAAGATAAAACCATTCGAGACAACATTGCTTCATGGGTGGAACATTGCGATTGGATTCCTTTCTTATTAACAGGTGGCAATGACATAACCAAACTAAAAAGAGGCGTTTGCAGTGCGGGGCACAAAGCATTATGGGCTGCTGAATTTGGTGGCTTACCCCCAAATGATTTCTTCGCTTCGCTCGACCCGTTGTTGGATGGTTTTACAGCTAAACTATTTACAGAAACGGCTACTTCGTCGGAAGCTGCAGGAATAATCTCTACTGAATGGGCAACCAGATTAGGTCTTCCTGCAAATGTGGTTATTGGCATCGGCGCATTCGATTGTCACATGGGGGCAGTGGGTGGCCAAATAGAACCATATTATTTAAGTAAGGTAATGGGAACATCTACTTGCGATATGTTGGTAGCACCAATAGAGGAGGTAGATGGGAAATTGATAAAAGGTATCTGCGGACAAGTGCCAGGCTCTATCATTCCGGGTATGATGGGAATGGAAGCTGGTCAATCAGCCTTTGGTGATGCCTACGCTTGGTTAAAAAATGTATTGGCTTGGCCGGTTCAAAACATCTTATCACAAACAAACCTGATAGATACCTCAACCGCTGAGGCCTTAAAGAATGAGATTACTGATAAAATTATCACCGAGCTAAGCAAGGAAGCCGCCCAGATAGAGATTGATGAAAAAACTGAATTAGCAATAGATTGGCAAAATGGAAGACGTACCCCTGATGCAAACCAGTTATTGAAGGGTGCTTTTACAGGTTTGGGGCTAGGTACTGATGCGCCTAGAATGTTCCGTGCCTTGGTGGAAGCGACCTGCTTTGGAGCTAAAAAGATTGTAGATAGATTTATTGAAGAAGGCATTCCAGTGAAAGGATTGATTGGGTTGGGTGGTGTAGCTAAGAAATCACCATTTATTATGCAGATGATGGCGGATGTGATGAACATGCCTATCCGCATTCACAAAAGCGAACAGACCTGTGCCTTAGGTGCTGCCATGTTTGCTGCTACCGCTTCAGGCATTTATCCCAAAGTTGAAGATGCAATGCAAGTGATGGGGCAGGGTTTTGATGCTGAATACCATCCGAATCAGTCCTTGGTTTCGGTCTATGCAAAGCGTTATCACCAGTACACTACCTTAGGTGGCTTTATTGAGAATAATTCAAAATAATCAAACATGAATATGAAAAGAACGATTTGCTTACTTCTTCTTACCCTATTCTTTTGTGGAGGAAAACTACTTGCACAAGAAGCAAAATCGACTGTTATTTCTATCAATGCCAATGAAAAGGCAGGAGACATCTGCCCACAGTTCTATGGCTTGATGACCGAAGAAATTAACTATTCCTATGATGGGGGGCTGTATGCTGAATTGATAAGAAACAGAGCTTTTCTAGATAATGCCAAATATCCAGATCATTGGTCATTAGTAAAACAGGGAAATGCTGAAGGACAAATGGCATTGGATAGTATTGAGCAAAAGGGTACTGCGCTAACAAGAAATCTGCGCTTGGATATTACTGCCGCAGATGGCAACAGTAGAATAGGCATTTCTAATGATGGTTTTTGGGGCATTCCTATCCGAAAAAACAAACGTTATGTTGCCTCTTTCTATGCAAAGACAAACAGGGATTTTAATGGAACATTACTTGTAACGCTTGAAAGTGCCGATGGCAAAGTAGTTTTTGACAGCGCAATTGTATCTGCTGTTTTTGGTGACTGGAAGAAATACACAGTCACATTGGCCACTAAAAAAACGACTGACACTACCTGCAATGGTCGGTTTGTAATCTCTACCAGAGAAAAAGGGATTATTTGGTTTAGTCTGGTTTCTTTGTTTCCTCCTACCACCAACAATCGTCCCAATGGCAACAGAAAAGATATTATGAAATTATTGGCAGGATTGCATCCTGGCTTTCTTCGATTTCCTGGAGGAAACTACCTTCAATCTCGTAAAATAGAAGACCGCTTTGACTGGAAGAAAACATTAGGAGATATTTCTCAAAGACCAACGCACGACAACGATTCCTGGCACTATCATTCTTCGGATGGAATGGGGTTGATGGAATTTATGGGGTGGTGCGAAGACCTTAAAATGCAACCCGTTCTTGCTGTATTCGATGGCTTATTATTAACTAAAATCAATCCTATTACAGGCGATTCATTAAAGGAATATGTTCAGGATGCCTTGGATGAAATAGAATTTTTAAACGGAGATGCGTCTACAAAATGGGGAGCGCAGCGTGCGAAGCTGGGACATCCACAGCCATACAACGTAAAATACATTGAAGTAGGTAATGAAGATTGGTTTGATAAAGCCAAAACATGGGATGCAAGATTTACTATGTTTTATGATGCCATCAAGGCTAAATATCCAGATATGCAAGTTATTTCTAGTGCACACGTTACTTCAAGAATGGCTGATTATGAAGATATTCACCACTATTTTTCTTTCAAGCAAGCTTCTAAGCTAGCGCATAAATATGATAACTACAAACGGACAGATGCTAAAGTATTTGTTGGCGAATATGCTTGCAGAGAGGGTTCACCTACCACCAATTTATTGGGTGCTTTGGGGGATGCTGCTTTTCTTACAGGTTTGGAGCGCAATGCCGACATCGTTAAAATGAGTTGTTTTGCTCCACTTTTTGTAAATGTTAATCCTGGTGGGATGCAATGGAAGGGTGACTTGATTGGCTATAATTCTTTTTCTAGCTATGGTTCTCCTTCCTATTATATGCAGAAAATGTTTTCTACTAATCTTGGCAACGAAAGTGTTAAGTCTTCTATCAGTAATGTTCCCCTTGGAGCAGATACTTCCGAGCAAGTATTTTATTCAGTAACTAAAGATAGCAAAACAGGCACTCTCTTTTTAAAGGTGGTAAATGTGTCAGATTCTATTCAAACACCTGTCATCGAAATTAATTCGGCAAAAGAAATTGTAGCTGAGGGAAAAGAAACCGTCCTTTGGTCTAAGAAGGTAACGGATACCAATTCTATCGATGACCCAGAAAATGTAACACCTGTGACTTCGATTGTAAAAGGATTGGGTAATCATTTCACTTACCATTTCAAACCTCATTCGGTAACAGTTTTAAAAATTCTAGAAAAATAGTTTAGAGATACTAATTCAAATTAATTTATGTATTCACACATTAAACAAGAGGCTTTTGAGGCAAACATGCAGTTGCCTAAATTGGGATTGGTACTATTTACTTTTGGAAATGTAAGTGCTGCCGACAGAAGCCTAGGGCTTTTTGCTATCAAGCCAAGTGGCGTGCCGTATGAGGAATTAACGCCTGATAAAATGGTAATTGTTGACTTTGATGGCAAAACAGTGGAAGGCAATCTTCGTCCTTCATCCGACACGCAGACTCACGCTATGTTATATAAGCATTGGGAAAAGATTGGTGGCATAGTACATACCCATTCCACTTATGCTACTTCTTGGGCACAATCCCAACGGGATATTCCTATTTTCGGCACAACACATGCCGATCATAATACAGTGGATATTCCTTGTGCGCCACCAATGAGCGACGAAATGATTAAGGGGAATTATGAATACGAAACGGGGTTCCAAATTATGAATTGCTTTGCAGAAAAGCAACTAGATTATAAAGAAGTGGAGATGGTGCTGGTAGGTAATCATGCACCTTTTACTTGGGGGAAAGATGCTGCCAAAGCGGTATATAATAGTGCCGTATTGGAATCGGTGGCACAAATGGCTTACTTAACTGAGTTGATTAATCCACAAGCACCTCGCTTAAAAGATGCCTTGATTAAGAAACATTATGAAAGGAAACATGGCCCGGATAGTTATTATGGACAGTAAAACCCCTATCTCCTAAAGGGGGAAATGAAGAAATTAAATTTATTTAATCACACACTCCCGGTCACCCCTTTAGGGAATGGGGGCAAAATCACAATTATGAAAAAGTTCCCTTATTTACTATTGATTGCAGCAGTATTTGCCTGCAAAAACAAACCGTCGGCAGATGCTACTGCCACATTTTCTATTCAGGAAACAGCTATTGGAAAGATTGATACCTCTGCTGTAACCGAATATACCATTTCTAATCCTTCGGGCATGAAAGTGAGTATCCTTAACTATGGGGGCACGGTTACTAAAATCATTACAAAAGACAAAGCAGGAAATGACGGCGATGTTGTTTTGGGATATGATTCATTGGCTGGAAATCTTCAAAAAGGCAATCCTTACTTCGGTGTTTTGGTGGGCAGATACGCCAATCGCATTGCCAAAGGGAAGTTTACATTAGATGGAAAAACCTATCAGTTAGCTACTAATAATGGCCCAAATGCATTGCATGGTGGACTTAAAGGTTTCGATAAAGTAATCTGGACGGTAGAGAAGTTGGCTGGGGATAGTAGCCTTCAACTAACTTATAAAAGTAAAGATGGCGAAGAAGGGTATCCCGGAAATGTGACCGCTACCGTGGTTTATTCCTTGTCATCGGCAAATGAATTGAAGATAGATTATAAGGCTACCACCGATAAATCAACGCCTGTAAACCTTACCAATCATTGCTATTTCAATCTTTCTGCGGGTACAGATTCCACTATTTCTGGTCATGAATTATTTATTCAGGCTGATAAATATACCCCTGTGGACACGACCTTGATACCTACAGGAAAGATAGAAACGGTGAAGGGAACACCTTTTGATTTTACTACACCTAAATTAATTGGTAAAGATTTGGGCAGCGTAAAAGGTGGTTACGACCATAATTGGGTGTTGAACAGAACGAGTACTGGATTGGAAAAGATATCTACTGTTTATCATGCTGCATCGGGTAGATTTATGGAAGTATTTACTACTGAACCAGGAATTCAGTTTTATAGCGGCAACTTTTTGGACGGTACATTGACGAATACAAAGGGTGGAAAGAAATATATTCAGCACGCAGCCCTTTGTTTGGAGACGCAGCATTTTCCGGATAGTCCGAATGAGCCTTCATTCCCAAATACCATCTTAAAACCGGGTGAAACCTATACCCACACTACGGTGTACAAGTTTTCGGTTAAGTAAATTGGAAGGAATTTTGGGTCGAAATTTCAATTTAGGACTTGCAGTATTTCTTTCACTGCATGAAGTAGAAGATATACTGCATGAGATTAAAGACTCACTGTATGCAGTAAAAGGTTAATTGTATGAAGTAGAAGACTGACTGTGTGCAGTGAAAGTCTTACTGTTACAAGTAGAAGTTTGACGGGTAGAAGTAAAAAGCTTACTGAGGGAAAATATTAAACAGATAAAGAAAATATTGAATCATTAAATCATTTCTTCATTATTAATAAAATCGTAATTATGATAAATTTAAAAGAATTAGAAGTTTGGTTCGTTACCGGCAGCCAACATTTGTATGGAGAAGAAACCTTGCAAAAGGTAGCTGAACACTCTCAAATTATTGCAGCCTCATTGAATGAGGCGCCACAAATTCCGGTGAGGGTTGTTTTTAAACCCACGGTAAAATCTACCGAAGAAATATTTGCAGTTTGTCAGGAAGCCAATGTTGCCAAAAATTGTATCGGCATCATAGCTTGGATGCATACCTTCTCTCCTGCCAAAATGTGGATTGGTGGATTGAAGATTTTGCAAAAACCTTTGCTGCATTTTCATACCCAATTTAATCGCGACATTCCTTGGGGAACCATTGATATGGACTTTATGAACCTGAACCAAAGTGCACATGGCGACAGGGAATTTGGTTTTATGATGACGCGTATGCGTTTGAACCGAAAGGTAGTTGTGGGGCATTGGCAAGATGAAGAATCACTTGGAAAAATCAACGATTGGGCGCGTGCTGCTGCAGGTTGGCATGATTGGCAAGGGGCCAAATTTGTACGATTTGGCGATAACATGCGCTATGTGGCCGTTACGGAAGGGGATAAAGTAGAAGCAGAAATAAAGTTTGGCTATTCCGTCAATACACATGGCATTGGAGACCTGGTAAAAGTAATTGATGAGGTTGGAGATGATGCCGTAGACGTTTTGGTGGCAGAATATGCAGATAGTTATGTGTTATCACCTACACTTTTGAAAGGTGGCGAGCAACACGAATCCTTGCGTGATGCTGCGAGAATAGAGTTGGGATTGGAAGCTTTTTTGGTGGCAGGAAACTTCAAAGGCTTCACAGATACTTTTGAAGATTTACATGGCATGAAACAGTTACCGGGTATTGCTGCGCAAAGATTAATGGCGAAAGGGTACGGTTTTGCTGGCGAAGGAGACTGGAAAACGGCTGCTTTGGTGCGGGCAATGAAAGTGATGGGAAGTGGTTTGAAGGGAGGCAACTCCTTTATGGAAGATTATACCTATCATTTCAATCCTGATAACAGAATGGTTTTAGGGGCGCACATGTTAGAGATTTGTCCTTCAATTGCCGACAAAAAACCTCATTGCGAGATTCATCCTTTGGGCATTGGGGGCAAAGCTGATCCTGTTCGTCTGGTATTTAATTCAGCACCGGGGCCTGCCATCAATGCTTCAATTGTGGATATGGGCAACCGTTTTAGATTGTTGGTTAATGAGGTAATGGCCGTTGCTTCTTTGCATACTTTGCCCAAGCTTCCCGTTGCACGTGTATTATGGAAACCCTATCCGAACATGCACACCGGTTGTGCCGCCTGGATTTTGGCTGGAGGGGCCCACCATACTTGTTATAGTCAGAATCTTACTGCCGATAACTTGCAAGACTTTGCAGAAATGAGCGGAATAGAATTTGTGTTGATTGGTAAAGAAACAACCCTCTATCAATTTAAGAATGAGTTAAGGTGGAATGAAGCAGCTTTTAGATAGTTATTAGCGATGAATTATAAGTTATGAGTGAAAAAGAAGCACTTTTGTACCTTATGATTTATCATTCATCGCAACATTACTTATAACTTATAACTCACAACTTATAACTAAATGTCTTCGTATCAAAAAGTACCTCGCCACCTCTTAGCAATCGATTGTATCATCTTTGGATTTGACGGGGAGGATTTAAAGGCATTATTCGTTAAAAGAAAACTAGAGCCTCAGAAGGGAAACTGGTCTTTGATGGGTGGATTCGTTGCTGAAACGGAAAGTGTGGATGCCGCTGCTGAAAGAGTTTTATTTGAATTGACGGGACTGAGTAATGTCTACATGGAGCAACTGCATTGCTATGGCGAGTTAGAAAGAGATACGCACTCAAGGGTTGTTTCTATTGCCTACTTTGCGTTGATTAAGATTGCAGATTATAACGATGCCGTTTTAAAAGAACACAACGCCAGTTGGATCAGCTTGAAAGAATTGCCCGAACTAATTTTTGATCACAGGCAAATGGTGGAAGATGCAAAGGAGCGTTTACGTCAGAAAGTAGCGAATCATCCTGTTGGCTTCGAATTACTTCCAGAAAAATTTACGCTTCGCCAATTACAAACATTGTACGAAGCCATCTACGAGACTATTTTAGACAAAAGGAACTTCTCGCGTAAAATATTCTCACTAGACATTATCAGAAATACTGGCGAAAAAGAAAAGTCCACTTCCCGCAAGGGCTCTTTTTACTTCGTATTCGAGGAAGATAAATACAAACAATTAGAAAAGGAGGGATTGAAGTTTATTTAAACGCCACCCCCTCCTTTTTATTATTTTTTAGAGACTACTTAATTAGAATTTCGGAGTGGCATCTGCCTTCACCTTTTTTGCAGTTGAGTCTGCTTTCAACTTAAGCTTCCCCTTAGTTTCCGACAAATTTGCGGTCTTAATTTTCTTCAAATTTTGGGTAGTTGCTGCTTGCTTTGCAGTAGTCTTTACGGCATTAGCATCCGCTTTTACTTTTGCAGTCGACGTGGCTACACTAGTTTTAGCAGTAGCAACAGTTGAATTTACTTTAGTAGTTGCAGTTGCTTTTGCATTCGCAACAGCACTATTGGCAGATGATTTTGCCTGATCCAATACAGATTGAGCTTTTGATGCTGTTCCAAATAATACGGCACCCAATAAAACGATAACAGTCTTTTTCATATAATTCATTTTTAGGCGTCTAAAATAGTAGGATTTATTGATAAGTTGCTATAGAATCCGCAAGTATTTAAATAAATTCCTTCAAAATATCCGTTTGCAAAATTGTTTTTTGTTCACCACTTACCAGATTCTTCACTACGCAAGTTCCATCTTCTAATTCTTTACTCCCAAGAATTAGTACAAAAGGAATCTGCTTCTTTTCGGCATATTTAAACTGCTTATCCATTTTTGTAGCTTCATGAAAAAGTTCACAGCTGATATCTTTAGCTCTCAGTTGCTGCATCAATGCAAAAGCAGATTTTCTTTCTTGTTCTCCCAAATTAAAAAACAAGACTTTTACACCGGTATGCACCGTTTCAGGGAACAGTTTTAGCTCTTCCATCACGTCGTAAATCCTGTCTACCCCAAAACTAACGCCCACACCAGGCACATTTGAAACACCAAACAAACCAGTGAGGTCATCATATCGGCCACCGCCGCCAATACTTCCCATTTGTACATTATTGGCTTTCACCTCAAAGATAATTCCAGTGTAATAGTTCAACCCACGAGCAAGGGTGAGGTCTATTGAGAGTTTTGAATGATGAGTTGAGAGTTGCGAGAAATTTAATACATATTCTATCTCTTCAATGCCAGCTTTCCCAACTTCTGTATTGCCAATTAAGCCGGTAACAGCTGTAAGTTTTTCCTCATTAGTACCAGTAATTGACAGATATTTTTCTATGGTATTTATCTGAATATCACTTAAACCCCGTTGAGACAACTCCTCCTTCACCTTCTCAATACCTATCTTATCCAGCTTATCAATAGCAATGGTTATGTCTGTCAGTTTATCTGCTCCCCCACAAATCTCAGCCAATGCAGCCAATATCTTTCTGCTATTGATTCTTATTTCTACCTCAACACCTAGTTTATCAAATACGGTGGCATAGATATTAGCCAGCTCCACTTCATTCAGTAAACTAGTGCTTCCCACCACATCAGCATCACATTGATAAAACTCTCTGTAGCGCCCCTTTTGAGGTCTGTCTGCTCGCCATACTGGCTGAATCTGGTAACGTTTGAATGGTAATGTCAGCTGACCATAATTCATTGCAACGTATCGTGCAAAAGGAATAGTTAAATCATAGCGAAGCGCACGTTCAGTAATCGTCTTTGTATTCTTTCCCTCTAACACTTTCTCAAAGTCAGCCCTTATTTGTTCCTGCTTCACAGGATTATCCAACCCATTATTTAGTATCTTAAATATCAGTTTATCCCCTTCTTCACCATATTTTCCCATCAAGGTATCAAGGTTTTCCATAGCGGGCGTCTCGAGCGGTGCAAAGCCATACAACTCAAATACATGCCTGATTGTATTAAATATATAATTCCTTTTACGCACCACATCTGCCGAAAAATCCCTTGTTCCTTGTGGTAAACTAACTGTAACTTTTGCCATCTTTTTTTAGTTGTAAGTTGTAAGCTATAGGCCATAAGTCGTAAGTCAAGACAATTCTGCCTTGTCACTCACCACTTATGACTTATGACTTGCGACTATTTTTTCACACGCCTCATCCAATAACTCATAAACTTCTTTAAAATTCTCATACCCTCCATACCAAGGATCTGGTACTTCACGGTTTTCACCAGGATAAACCTCATTCAACAAATAATCAATCTTGTCCAGATCCCAGTTTTCACCAGCAATACGCTTTGCACCGTTGTAATTTTCCCTGTCCATCACATAAATCTTGTCGAATAAGGTAAAATCTAGTTTTGCCAACTGACGAACACGTTTCTTGCTGATATCAACTCCATGCTCGCTAGCCACTTTGATGGAAAGCTTGTGTGGCGTCTCGCCAACATGATAGTTAGCGGTTCCTGCACTATCCACTTCCCAGTTCAGGCCAGCAGCATTGGCCTTAGCTTGCAAAATCCCTTCGGCCAATGGGCTTCTACAGATGTTCCCTAAACAAACCATTAGTATTTTCATAGTCGCAAATTTATGTAATTACAATAGAGGTGAATCAATTTATCCGTTTTGTTCTTTCAGTTTCAACTCCCACTTCCAGGCAGTACCCATCATATCCACAAGACTATATTTCACATTCCAGCCCAATCCTTCTACCGCTTGTTTGTTATCGGCATATATAGCCACTACATCCCCCCCGCGCCTCGGTCCAATCTCATAGTTCAATGCAACACCACTTACTGTTTCAAAGGTTTTAATTGCTTCCAACACTGTAACCCCATTCCCCGAACCTAAATTAAAGATGTCGCATTTGGAAGCATTTTTCTTGTCAACCAAATATTGTAATGCCAATGTATGTGCATGGGCAATGTCGCAAACATGAATATAATCCCTCAAACAACTACCATCACGCGTTGGATAGTCATCGCCATAAACCATCATCTTCGGTAACTTTCCAATGGCGGTTTGAGTGATGGCTGGCACCAGATTCATAGGTCTGCCAATTGGCAATTCTCCGATATTGATGGATGGATGTGCGCCAACAGGATTAAAATATCGTAGCAAAATAGTATTAGCGGCTGACACCTCAGCAAAATCTTCAATCATTACTTCACCCATTTGCTTTGTGGCGCCATAAGGACTTTCAGCTTTCTTGGTTGGCGTCTTTTCAGTTACAGGAATTGCATCTGGATTGCCATAAACAGTACAGGAGGAAGAGAAGACAAAGTAAGGTATCTTAAATTCTTCCACGCACTTCAATAGATTAATCAGTGAAAACATATTATTTTCATAATAAAACAAAGGCTTGTCAACCGATTCTCCTACTGCTTTATAAGCAGCAAAATGAATGATACCGGTAATGTCTGGATTCTCTACAAATATGTTTCTCGTCAGTTCAAACCCTTTCAGGTCTACTGTATAATTTTTTACTTTAACACCTGTTATCTTCTCAATTCCATCCAAAGAATTGATAGAAGAACGAGAATTATCATCCACACAAACTACTTCAAAACCATTCTCTATCAAGTCCACAATAGTGTGCGACCCAATGTAACCGCAGCCACCTGTTACTAATATTTTTGCCATAAGTATTAATTAAGCCGGAAAAGTAGGAAATTAATGCGGTTAACTTATTTTTCTTCTTAAAATGGAGCAATTGTAAATCTTTTAAAGCAAAAAAGGGATTGCCTGATGAACTGTTTGTAAAAAATAGGTCTTGGTTGTAAATCTTTTTACCATAGCGGAGGATGCTCCGACCCATAGAGAACCATGTGCTGACCCATAGAGAACTATGCGCTGACCCATGCTGGAGTAATCATCTATGACACGAGAATAATGACGTTGAATGCTAGAATAACGGCGTAAAAAAGAGGGTTTGGTGTTTTTTGGGGGGGAT
>CAITVK010000131.1 GCA_903895845.1 uncultured Chitinophagaceae bacterium | reverse complement strand
TTCAGCGTAAGGCAAACTCAAAAAGAAAGGATAGTCAGTCGGCTTCATTTATAAAGTTGAGAATGAGAAAACAAATTGAGTCTAGTATCAGTGAAATCAAGGCATTATTCCTCAGAACAATACATGCTGTTACTCTAAAAGGATTCTTATTGAAAATTGTATTGTTCTTATTTGCAATACAACTAAAGAAAATTAACTAGCAACTTGAATTAATTAGCTAATTAAAAGTATTTATTAGCTAGTAAAAAGAATTTATTGATGAATAAACAAAATTTATTAGCTAGTTAAGTTTATTTACTAGCTAATAAATAGTATTTATAAGCTCATTAAAACATTTTATTCATCAATAAAAAGTATTTTCTACCCAATAAATTTTATCTTAAGAGATAAAATAGCTTAACAGTGAATAAGGCATATATTTTTGGCAAAGGAGTTTAAAGGCACTTCATTTTATAATTAACAAATATATCACACGCAATGACTATTACATCCAATAATTGATAATAGTATATTTGCCTGAATGAGAAAGATAGCATCAATAATTGCTTTTTGTTTTGTTTTAAATGCCTTAAAAGCACAGGACACGCTGCCAAAGTTTACCATAAAAGACATTAACGACAAGAAAATATTAATTACATGGACGAGTGGCTTTGGTGATAACTGCATTCAACTGGCAGTTCAACGTTCGTTTGACAGTACCCATTTCTTTTCTACTATTTATTCAGCGCAATCACCAGAACTTCCTCAAAATGGGGCAATTGATTCTAGGATGCCTAAAGGAGTGAAAGTCTTTTATCGTATCTTTTATGTCTTACATGGTGGACAATATTTCTTTAGCAAATCGGTAGGAGTTTATTCTTTCGATCAGATAAACAAAAATATCAAACAGCCTCCCCCCATTCAACCAGTTATCAATGATATTAAAGTAGAGGATTTACCCAAGTCACCAGTTATTGTGAATACGCCACCTCAGGTTATTCAATATCTTAGTATATATAAAAGAACCACTGATACACTATACGAAAGGATTGAATCAAAGAGCTTTAAGCATCTGCGGGACTCCATAACACAAAAGAAAGATACACTTCTCAGGATAGATTCTGCCAACTTCATTATTAAACCTTTTATTCCTAAACCTGTGTGGAAGGCTTCTAAGTTTGTTTTTGCGATAGCGTCTACAAATAGTGTTACCATCAAACTGCCTCAACCCAAATTACATAAATATCGCATCGTATTCTTTGAAGAAAATGGCACACAGTTGTTTGAGATTAAGAATCCTAAAGAGGATGACCTTATTTTAGACAACACTGTTTTTGTTCATGGTGGATGGTTTTCATTTGATTTGTATGAAGATGACAAACTGAAGGAACACAATAAATTTCAGGTGCTGATTCCTTTCTGACAAGATAAAACAACATTAAAACAACATCCTTTTACACTGTTATCGCAACAGCAAAAACTAGTTTGATTACATTTTAAGGATATATCTAAAATATAAATCCCCTGCTATTACTAATTGCAGGGGATTTATGTTTGTAAAAGAGGAATCAAATACTTTTAAACATTGTAAAAGGAATATCTATCGCTTGATACCCTTTGCGGAGAGAATTGAGTTCAAACTGGTTATAGAATCCTGCAAACTTCTGTTTCTATTCCTCAGACCATCTATAACAGTCAACAAAGAATCTTGGGGCAACTTAATGTCATTGAATTTAGCAACCTTATTTACACTTGTCGTTATCTGGCTTCCTGCATTCGCTGTTACAGGTTGCGCATCAGTTGGAACATAAGCCCCATCTAGTGTCTGCACCTGAATATCCCTGAGAACTACGTCCTGAATTCTGTTCGTTACAGAAAGTCTCGCACTGATAGCACGTTTCTTTCCTATGCAATCATCCGGCGTTACCACACCTACCTGTCCGTTTGTGCTATCACCCGATGCCTCCTGATTTGGCACCAATGTATTGGTAAAACTAACCACTATCTCTGTACCACAAGTAGTTTTAGCCACTATCTTGCCACTAATCTTTACAGACATGGCATTATAATTCTTAAGATACAAAGCAAAATACTGTCCACTTGAAAGGCTATACAGATGTCTCCCCAATCCAAAGAAGACCCCCGAAGTAGTTTGCTCGGTCAGCTTTTTCCATGGACTATTTTTTTGAGAGTACCCAAAAAAGGACGATGCCAGCAACAGTAGCATCAATATTGTCTTTAATTTATTCATTCTTGCGCTCATTGTGGTATGTTTTATTGAGTTTGAAAACAATGCAAATCTAACGGTATCTTTTGCACAAATAAAAAATCAACTTTTACTCTTGACTTAACCCCTTACTTCTGTTCAACAAACCGAAGCAACTGATAGGTCTTTATCATTAACGGAATCCCTTTTAAATTATTTCGAATGCTACATTAAATTTTTCCCTTTATTTTTACAGCCATGCCCGGATGGCGAAATTGGTAGACGCACTGTGTTCAGGTCGCAGCATTCGCAAGGATGTGTCGGTTCGAATCCGACTTCGGGCACTACTTTTCTTTACTTCGCCTATTATTAGGCAAATTTGTCCTACCATTCTGTTAATTGTAATTGACAATCCCCAATCTTTTGTTTCTTTACTATTCAAATTAAAATAAAATTTATGAAAAAAACGGTTCTAGTCCTCTTAACAACAGGATTATTCGCCATCGCAGCGAATGCGCAAGACGCTCCTCCGCAAGCACCTCAACAACAAGGTCCTCACCCAATGAGTAAGGAAGATCGCGCCAAAATGAAAGCAGAAAAAGAAGCACAGCTTAACAAATCTTTGAAAGACATCGGTGCAACCGACGATCAGATTCAAAAAGTAAAAGATGCCTTGGAAGATTCTCACAAAAAACATGAAGAATTGAGAAAAGATGCTTCACTTTCTGAGGATGACAAGAAAGCGAAGAACAAAGAGATCAATGAGGCACAAAAAGCTAAGTTAAAGGAAATTCTTGGCGAGGAAAAGGCTAAGCAATTTTCTGAAGGGCAAAGGGCAATGATGAAAAAGATGCCACCACCAGCAGCAGCGCCACCGGCTCCTGCTCCGTAATAGGAATAATCAGTTTAAAACATACCCCAAAGGCAGTGTACACATCGTATGCTGCCTTTTTTTATAGCAAAGCTCTCAAACTTGCTCTGCCGGTGTTGATAACGGCAGCGTCTCCTGTTTTACGTCCTTCATAACTAAAGCTGATTTCCAGGCTATTGATCAATCGTTTGGTAAATTCTATGTTCCACAAGTAGTTTTTACCTGGCAACAACCCTTCCAGCATTACATAACTTGTGGTTGTATTGGCTGTTCCGGTATAGCTAATGTCATTCAGCGTAAATTTCGTTGTGATACTCGTATTCTGTACCGCATTGTACTTTGCCTCCAGCGACAGCGCATTACTCACTGCTTTTTCACCACCATAGGTACTGGAATTGTTCTTTTGCGAATAGAGGTAACTGGTTTGTATCCTGAACAGAGTGGCATTGGTGTAAGTAAACCGAGGCTCGGTAGACATTGTCTTGATGGCATAGTTCTGGTTACTGAAATTGGGCGTCAACAGGTTGTTATTGCCTAGTTTCTGCGTCACATCTATTGTAAATACACGCTTTATATTGGCACGCACCTTCAATCCCCATTCATTCATCTCATTACTTTGTAGGCCATAGGTAAGCAGGCTTTTGTTATAATTAAGCACCCTGCTTATGTCCAGTCCCCATTTACTACTTGCCCGGTTGAATGACAATGTATTGCTAAAAACGTATTTTAATGTGACCAAAGCCGTATCTGCTATCTGTCCGCCCAAAGGGTTAAAAAGTGGTGTGGATTGTGCCAGCACCTTCTTTCCACTTTGTAAGGAAGATTGCAAGTTTAATCTATCAATAAAATCCTTTAACTTATTGTTTTTCAATTTATTAGTTACTACTTTCGGATTTACGTTCAAACTATAGTTAAACTGTACATTATCTGTCTTCACATAGATATTTGTTGGTGTATATACCCTGATATACGTTGCTTGGTCGGCAAAAGGAGCGATTTCAAACTCATTCAACTGTTGTATTCCGTCTTTGTTGTAGTCTATCCATGTATATTGCCCTTGTCCTGCCGGAACAGGCACGTAAGTGATAGCCAATTGCTGCTGTTGTCCCGAACCTAACTCGTACAATGTACTACCCACAACCAATCCATGCCAATAGTTCAATGTATATTCCGCCCTGCCTAGCAGAGAATTGTCGGGCGTTTGTGGGGTGATTGTTTGGTTCATTACTTTCAGTTGGCGATAGGTAACATTCACTCGTAGCTGTTGTTTTTTGTTCTGCAACAGTTCCAACAACAGGTTATAGGTACTACTTTTATCTATTTCCAGAAACGATTGTTGCATTTCCTGTTTATCATCCCTCAAGGTGTAGGTGAAAGTAAATTTATTCGGTTTCGCCTGATTGCTTTTCAGGTAAGCAGTTACCGTATTGAAGCTAAAACTTGTTGCCGCCAACGTATCTATGCCCGCCGTACGTTGCGCATTTTGTTCCAACGCATACCCGCCACCCATTGTTAGTTGATGTAGCTTTGGAAACACTTTATTCAAATCGAAAGAAGGCTTAAAATAGTACCCCTTCCCTCCCTGCGCGTCATTATTCAACAAGCTTACATCACTTTTCAGGTGCCAGTCTTTGTAGGACTGCACATCTTGCATAGATTGCCTGAATCCCTTGTAATTATCACTTCTAAAATACCCGGAAGCAGTGTATTTAAAGGCATTGTTATTAGAATCTTTCAGTTCCACTCCCACACTCGGTAGCTTTTCTGTTGCATTTGTGGTGATAATTGGCAACCCCCAATCGCGATAGAACTCAACCTGACGAAGTCTTTCCACAGGTGCAAAGTTTTCATCCACCTGTTCATACGCTAGCATACTATTATACGTCAACGCTTTGCCCTTATACTTCAATTTATCGGTATGATTCAGTTGTATCCGTCCCGCCATTCCCACATCATTGTTCTTTTGCAAGGTTGAGAATGTATTTTGATTGAAATTACTCACCGCCAGATCTGTTTGCAAGGTATTTTTAGCATCAATCAGATACGTACTGCTAAAATTAACGACCTGATGTTTCTTAGGTGTCACCAAAAATATAGATGGCTCATAATTACCTTGCGGGATACCATTAATGGGCGTAACATATTGATATACATTACCATTAGCCCCGTTATAGTAAGGGATATAGTTACCCTTATTTGCTCCTACCAACAGAAAATTCAAGAGATACTTTGCACTGTCCGGGTTGACCGAATAATAATACATCGAGTCTTTTCCATTGGGCAACGCGGTCTTGGCATACATGATTCTTGTGGTACTAAAAGTGTCCAATGTTGCATTCGGGTAAAACGCATGCTGCACATCATTACCCAGATTGGCTAGAAACCGTATCTCGTTCGAGTCCAAGGACTGGTTTATCTGCGACCGTTTTGCATCGCTGTTATCAAAAACCGACACATTCATGCTCAGTCGTTTATTCAGCTTCAGCTCATCATTCACATACAGTAACGTGCTTAGGTAGTTTTGATCCGAATACTCAAATTCCACCTGAATCCTCCTGTTTGCCGTAATCATTCTTTTCGGGGTAAAGGTTATTTCTGCAGTGTTATAATTGATTGTATAGTCCTGATCTTCCCCTCGTTGCAACACTTCACCATCAATAAACACATGCTCGGTATTTGCCAGTACCACCAGGTACAATTCATTGTTTGCCCCTTGCAATTTGTAGGGGCCCTGGTTACCGTCTTGCCCTGTAAAGGAATTACGCGCAAATTTCCCTTTAGCGATGGCGCCACTCATCAATATTTTATTGCTACCCGCATTTCCCCATGCCGATTGCTGTGTAAAGGAAGCGCCCTGAATCCGCTTGTAAAAGTTGAGGAAGTAGTATTTATTCTGTCTGATGTCGATATCCCCCAGATTCAGCTCCCAGTCCTTCTTTTTAAACTGCAATAACAGCTTGTCAAACTCATTTAGTTGCTGTGTGTTGCCATCGGGTTGCAGGGGAATATTATTGTCCGTTAGTGCCACCGACATCTGCACGCTATCCCCGATATAGCCACTTAGTTGCAGGTTCAATTGCGAATTAAACACGGCATTTTGTGTGTTTCCCACAGTAAGGCTTCGCCCAATGCTTCCATTGTAAGTAATACCATTACCAAAGTTGAATAGGTTATTTGATTGATTACCAATATTTTTATTAAATATTGAACTTTGTTTTACAAGGAAGTTATTACTGATGCTATCGTAGCTAAAACGATGTACGGGCGTGGAGAAAGAGAGTGGAAACGTGCGATAATGAATCAAAATACTATCGCTTGCTGGTTGCTTGTGCCAAAGGATGGTTGCCTTGATATAGTCTACAGTAAAATAGCTGGTATCAACGCCTTTTATCTCAACAGAATTGGGTACGATACTTTGTTTATCCAACAAAACCACGCCACTAGTTTTAATCTTTTTTAGATGCAGATTGGATAATTGCGCGCTTGCCATTGCAGCCACCAACAAAAACAATGATAATATGACGCCTTTCTTTTTCAGTAAACCTATTTGTACTGCAATGTTACTGATAACTAAGTTTGCAAGATGTTATAAATAGATAAATGATAATGGTTAATGATTAGTGCTTAATGATTAATGAAGCATTGTTTGCTGCCTGTTTGCTATTTATCGATAGCCATCAAACGGTAGATTTTGGGATTGAAATTTCATTACTAATCATTAAACATTAATCACTAATCATTCAAACTTCTTTGCGCCTTAGTGGCTTTGTGGCAAAATACTTTATCATTATTCATTGAAAATCACTCTTTATCAACGTTATTTGTAGAAATTATTCCTAAAAATGAGATTATCAGCGCAAGAACTATATAAAAAACTAGTAGAGGACTATCAACTTATCGGACAAACTGGTATTATCAATTTTACACTAAAAGACCTTACCGTTTCCATAGAATCCAAAGACACAGTCGGTAACCTTATACAGGATTGGTTAGTGCAATGGATGAAAAGGGAACAATTGTCTTTTGAGGAGAATCCAAGTTCACAAACTTTCCCGGATATTTATTTGAATGTGGATGACAAAAAGCGTGATTTACTTGAAATAAAAACCTTTGACTGGGAAAGAGGTGCTGGTTTTGACCTAGCAAATTTTGAGTCCTATTGCGGTTCATTGCTTACCAACGCCTATCGGCTTGATTCAGACTACCTGATTATAGCTTACAAAATGGAAGATACCAAAATAACCATAAAGAATGTTTGGCTTAAGAAAATATGGGAGCTTTCTGGTGGAAGTGGTACTTACCCCATTAAAGTGCAAGAGAAAAAACAGGTTATTTACAACCTTCGTCCCATCAATTGGTATTCCGACAGGTCTACTTTCAAGGCTTTTGATAGCAAGGAAAACTTCTTAAAGGCATTAAATGAAACCCGCTATCAGTATTCTAAAACACACCACGACAATTCTCATTGGCTCAAGAAAGTGATTAAAAATTACGCCGAACATACCGGCACAATCCTTAATATTGTATAAGTGCGGGTTCAAATACTTCTGCAAGTCTACCTGCAACTGCCTTTACTACTGTTACAGCAACGGTATTGCCTAGCAAATCAAACCCTTCATTGAGTGAAACTGGCAGGTTAAACCATTCTGGATAGCCAAAGAGTCTTAATCCCTCACGCAAAGTCATTCGTCTTAGCCCATTTCCGTCTGGCACTACCAATCGCGCCATATCAGTTGCCACTAGCGTTGGCGCAATTCCGTTTGGATCTAGTATTTTATTTATTTCAAAGCTAAGTTTTCCGGAAACAATGTTATATCCCGCTGGCAAAGCTTTGTTTTCTTTTCTAAACGTCTTATTTCCCATCAAAGTGTACTCAGTTACTAGGCTTTTCGGGTGTTCGTACTTCAAATATCCTTTCTGCACAAGGTCATCTAGCATCTCTTTAAGGTTTGCTGCTTCATGGAATGTTTCTATTTGCTTTAGTGTAAGCGGAACGCCATCCATCCAATCAATGCCTATCTCTTCACTCCACTTCTTGTTTCTCCTCGCCTTAAAAAGCTTGTTTAGCAATACATTTTGTTCTTTAGTTATTTCCCCCTTCAACCCAATATCCCAGCTATGAATGTTATTTTCACCACCACGCTTGTCCTTTATTGATTTACCATACAAATCTTCCAAAGCAAATTTCTTAAGTAATAAATCACTCAACTTAGATTTCATAGTTGGCAAGCCTTTATCAATTATGTGTCCTATTTTCTTTCTAATCGGATTAAAATTATCTAAGCTCACTTGTCCATCAAGGCTTCCTACAATAAAAACTCTTTTTCTAGCTTGCGGCAAGCCGAAATCAGCAGCATTAAGCACTTTCCAAGTTACATTATATCCCAGATCTGACAGCTTATTGATGATGGTTTGCAATGTTTGTCCAATTTTATCATTTTTGCTAATGGCATCATGTTTCACCAAACCTTCAACGTTTTCAAGTATAAAACCATAAGGTTTCTTTTCGGCAATAATTCTTTCTATCTCAAAAAATAAAGTACCTCGTGTGTCCAAAAAGCCATGACGCTTGCCACTTGCACTGAATGGTTGGCAAGGAAAGCCGCCTAATAAGAAATCAAAATCAGGAATATCTTCATTCTTTACCCTTGTTATATCTCCTACAAAGTAATCGTGCTTAAAGTTATGTTTTAGTGCGGATAGCGCATACGGTTTTATCTCCGACGTCATCACACAAATGGGTGTCATACCTGCTTCCTTGAAAGCCTCTTCAAAACCTAACCTTAACCCTCCGATTCCTGCAAACAAATCTATAAATCTTACTTCTTTCATGGCATTATTTATATTTAGCTTTGTTAATTTTAGTTTGATAATATGCAATTGGCTCATGCAAAAGCATTTCACCTTCAATTTCCGGAACAAAATTTCTGATACCCATTGCATTTAAACATTGAATTAAGAAAGCTGCACTAAAAGTCCCCCTACTTATCTTACTATCAATGCTTGCCTTCGTTTCATCTACCCCAATATTTTCTAACAAACCCACTAAATCTTCGGTCGAGATACCCCTACGTACTAATTCTGACTTGAGCAATCTTTTAGCTTTCTCATTCCAGTCTATTTCTACTGCATTCATACTTATGCTTTATTATTTGCAAATATGAGAATATTAAATCAATAATAACAAATAAACTTTCTAACATTTTTAGCAAAAATGTCAATACCGAAAATTAAAATGTTACTGATAACTAAGTTTGTAAGATGTTATAAATAGATAAATGATAATGGTTAATGATAAGTGCTTAATGATTAATGAAGCATTGTTTGCTGCCTGTTTGCTATTTATCGATAGCCATCAAACGGTAGATTTTAGGATTGAAATTTCATTATTAATCATTAGAACTTCTTTGCGCCTTAGTGGCTTTGTGGCAAAATGCTAATCACTAATCGTTAATCATTAAACATTAATCATTAACTTCTACCCTATTTTAGCCAGAAAGTCTGCATCATCGCTGTTGGGATTGCGGATGATGAAATATTTGATGCCTCCTGCAAGGTCATAGCCTAACTGTGCGGCAGAATAAGTGGCAAATATGTTTGGATTATATACAACTGTCTTCGCAAGAGTGTCTGGGAGACTGGTTTTTGTCATCCCAAAATAAAACTGAAGTGTAGTCCCTGTACTTACTTTCAACCTAAAACGGGTTCCTGCTACAATATCATCGGTTTTTCTGTTTACAAAGCTGCCTTGCTTTACAGTTCCCGTTCTATCAATGATCGTGCGGGCAGAATCGTACACAACATAGTCGGCCGCCTTCAGTTTATTGCCTTCGGCCATATAAAAAGCGTAACCAATGCTACAAAGTGCCTTCATGGTGGCAAAAAGTGCGTTTGCCGTTGTGCGCCTTGTCACGGTTACCGCTTCGGCATTGCTTACCAATACAGGGGTTG
>CAITVK010000130.1 GCA_903895845.1 uncultured Chitinophagaceae bacterium | reverse complement strand
TTGAGTCTAGTATCAGTGAAATAAAGGCATTATTCCTCAGAACAATACATGCTGTTACTCTAAAAGGATTCTTATTGAAAATTGTATTGTTCTTATTTGCAATACAACTAAAGAAAATTAACTAGCAACTTGAATTAATTACTTAAATCATTACTACTCCACACAGAACAAATATATTTGCCTACAAAACTTTCTTTATACCAGTAATAAGATGAATATGCCGCTGAGATTGATTGCCTCTTTATTTGCCCTTGTTTTTCTTTTGAATGATTTAGCCGCTCAAACCGAGGAACCCTATATCCTGGATATGGTGCATAATAACCCTGGCGAACCTTTAACAGTTACCGCCTTTAATAATCCCATCTATCTCAAAGAAAAAGGGTACACAGGGCAAGTGAAGAACGATTTTACGTTTGCACATGCTGCCATTACCTTCGATAAACTCAATCCGCAAATATTCCCACAGGGTTCCAAAGAAAGGGAATGGGTGATGCAAGCCGCCGAAAGGGTGCGCAACAACATTAAAGCTGCCCACGCTGCGGGAATCAAGATATACTACTTTACAGACATCATCGTACTTCCAAAGAAGCTGGTAGCGTTGTATCATGATGAGATTTGTGACGCCAAGGGAAAGATTTCTTTTGAACGTCCCAAGACCATTGAGATACACCGCATGATGTTGGATGAATTGTTTGCAACCTTCCCCGACCTTGATGGACTCGTTATCAGAACAGGCGAAACATACCTGAACAATGTGCCTTATCATACAGGTAACAACCCCATTACCAATGGTGTGGAGAGTCACGTAAAACTGATTAACCTTTTGAGGGATGAAGTATGTGAGAAAAGAAACAAGACTATCTTCTATCGAACCTGGTCTTTTGGGGGTATGCACGATTCGGCTGCTTATTACCTGGCGGTTACCAATCAGATAGAACCACACCCCAATCTTATTTTCTCCATCAAGCATACCAAAGGCGACTATCATCGGACGTATGATTTTAATCCAACCCTCACCATTGGCAAACACAAACAGATTATAGAAGTAGAATGTCAGCGGGAATATGAGGGCAAGGGGGCTTTCCCAAATTATGTGATGGATGGGGTAATCAATGGGTTTGAAGAGTATTCTACCACCAAACCGCAACAGGGTTACAAGAGCCTGAATGAAATAAAAGACAGTAAGAACTTCGGAGGCGTTTGGAGTTGGAGCAGGGGCGGCGGTTGGGTTGGTCCCTACATCAGCAATGAGTTCTGGTGTAAATTGAATGCGTATGTAATTAGTCAATGGGGAAAGGATACCAAGCAATCGGAAGAGACCGTTTTTAATCATTTTATGGATGATAATGGGATTAAAGAAGCTGCAAGCAGAAAGGCTTTCAGGGAGTTGTGTTTGTTGTCGGCCAAAGCAGTCATCAGAGGACATGAAAGTGCGAAATACTACTTTGATAAAGACTGGGTCTGGTGGTCGAGAGACGAGTTCCTCGGTGGGATAGACACCTTTAACGTTCCACAAAAACTTTACCCTTCTGAAGGTTTTTTAAGTCAAGGCTTCCGTTGGTATTATGAACATCATTTGTTGGATAGCGTTATACAAGAAAAGCAAGAGGTTGTAAAATTATGGCAACAGATTGTTGGGCTAAGCAACCAAGTAGAGATGACCAATCAGCAAGATGAAGGCTACATAAAAGTATCTAGCAAGTATGGCTTTTTGTTGCACAGCATCATTGCGGATGGCTGGAAGATAATGGCAATGGGTTTTGTGGGAGATAAAACAGGAAATTATGATAAGAAACAACTAGCCATTTATCTAAAAAAATACGATAACGACTGGAAAGCATACAACGCTTTGAAGGCAAACAATCCTGCTTGTGCTACTTTGTACAAGCCGTATGCCTTCATAAACATAGCCCCTACTTATCATGCAGAACAAGGGATGGCGGCTTCGGTAGAGAAGTATCGTAAAATAGTGAAAGGTGGAAAAGAGTAGAGGGTTTAATTACTAATAACAAGCAGCTATGTATTTTGTGTCGGTAACGAGGTTAAGGGTAAAATCATTTATTTCTTTACCGAGATTCTTTATGGCAAATGAAGCCACTATCAAGCAATTGAGACAAACAATTGGCTTTGTGGAAGGGATAGAGTTGGTAGATAAGGGATTAACTTTCTGGACAATGACATTGTGGGAATCAGAAAGTAATATAAAAGAGTTTAGGAATTCTGCGCCACACAGGAAAGCTATGCAGCAGTTGCCTGACTGGTGTGATGAGGCCTCCTACTTGCATTGGATGCAAGAGGAAAAATCATTGCCCGATTGGGAAACCGCTTATGGCAAAATGATTACTGAGGGGAAAACGACAAAAGTGAGATTCCCATCTGCAAACCAGATCAGCAAGAGTTACCCGGCAATAAAGTGGACTAAAAGTGGAAGAAAGCTGGCTCCCGAAGCATCATTGCAGAAAAAATGAAATTAATTAATCATTTATTCACAATTAATATGTTAACAGAAAAGATTTAATAATATCTTGCGCCTGTTAATGATTGCATCCATCTTGATTAAAAATTAATTCTTATTAATTATGGTCTCTTTAAGCAAAACAGTAGTAGCAGTAATCTTAGGAGGCGGCGCCGGAAGCCGTCTGTATCCGCTTACAGCATCTCGTTCAAAACCAGCAGTTCCCATTGCAGGGAAGTACAGATTGGTAGATATTCCTATCAGTAACTGTATGAATAGTACAATCAACAGAATGTTTGTATTGACGCAGTTTAACTCTGCCTCACTTAACAAACACATCAAAAACACGTATCACTTCAGTGCATTTAGTTCTGGATTCGTAGACATCCTGGCTGCTGAACAAACTCCCGACAATCCTGGTTGGTTTCAAGGCACTGCAGATGCGGTGAAACAATCACTTAGGCACATCTCCAACCTGGAGTATGAACACATCCTTATATTAAGTGGGGATCAGTTATATCAAATGGATTTTGCTGAAATGATTGCAGCCCACGTAGAAAAAGGCGCAGACATTTCCATTGCAACCATCCCTGTCGACTCAAAAGATGCTCCTGAGTTTGGTATCTTGAAGACTGATGAAGAAAACTTTATCAGTTCATTCATCGAAAAGCCAAGTGTAGACATTTTGCCTGAGTGGGTAAGCGACACGGGCGTCATCATGCAACACCAAGGACGCAACTACTTGGCATCTATGGGTATTTATATCTTCAACAAGCAAGTACTAAATACACTCCTAAAAGACAGGTATCCAAATGCGACTGACTTTGGTAAGGAAATAATCCCCAACTCAATTGCTGAGTTTAAGGTTTCAAGTTACCAATATGAAGGCTATTGGACTGACATTGGAAACATACATTCTTTCTTTGAAGCCAACCTTGCCCTAACGCAAGACATTCCGTTGTTCAATTTATTCGACAACAACAATGTTGTGTACACAAGGGCACGTATGCTTCCTCCGGCCAAGATAAGTGGAACAACCCTTGAGAAAACTCTGATAGCAGAAGGGTCTATTATCAATGCTTCCCGTTTAGAGCATTGTGTGGTGGGTATCCGCTCCCGTATTGGCTATGGCACTACGGTAGTAAGCTCTTACATTATGGGTAATGATTTCTACGAAACATTGGAAGTAATGGAAGAAAGCGTGAAGAAGGGCATTCCAAAGATTGGCATCGGCGAGCGTTGTTATATTAAAGATGCTATCATAGACAAAAACTGTCGCATTGGTAATGATGTACGAATCATTGGAGGGCCACACCTTGAAAATTCCGACCACCCTTTGTACAGCGTAAAAGACGGGATAGTCGTGGTAAAAAAAGGAGCTATCCTGAATGATGGCTTTGTTGTTTAGGCTTAAATCCAAACAAACACACTCTATTATCATATTTTTTTGGAACATCCTGTTTATGGGATGTTTTTTTATGCTACTTTAGCAACGTGTAAAAATTACACATTCATTTATTAAACGATTGTTATGGCTATTTCTTCACCTTCTTCCTCAAGAAGTTCAATATCAAAACCAAAGTTGACATTAGGTCAAATCTTCACAATGAGTTTTGGATTCATGGGTGTTCAAATCGGATATTCCCTTCAAAATGCAAATACAAGTCGAATATTATCAGCCATTGGTGCCGACCCACACCATCTTAGCTTATTCTGGCTAGCTGCCCCGATGGCTGGCTTTATTGTTCAACCAATTGTGGGTTTATCAAGTGATAAAACATGGACTAGATTGGGACGAAGGATTCCTTTCATCATGGGGGGCTCCATTGTTTCGGCATTAGCTATGTTCTTCATGCCCAATTCTGGTAATTTTGCCCAACTACTTCCTCCACTGCTCTTTGGTGCCACCATGTTATTGTTGATGGATACCTCCTTCAATGTTACCATGCAGCCATTTAGGGCGCTTGTAAGTGATATGGTTTCTGATGCGCAACGTAAACAAGGGTATGCCATTCAAAGCTTTTTGATTAATGCGGGTGCAGTCGTTGGGTCTTTACTACCATATATCCTTACATGGTCAGGCGTTTTAAATGAGCCTACACCCGGGCATAAAGTAGCACCTACGGTAATCTGGTCTTTCTATTTTGGAGGAGGTGCGTTATTGTTAAGCGTATTATGGACTTCATTCAGAACAAAAGAATACCCACCAGAAGAATATGCCAGATATAATAACCTTGACGAGGAAACAGCACCAAAGATGTCGTTTCTCGATTTATTAAAAAACATCCCTCCTACCATGTGGCAATTGGCCGTAACCCAATTCTTTTCTTGGTTTGCTTTGTTTTTAATGTGGGTTTACACTACGCAAGGGATAGCGCAACATATTTGGGGAACGACCGACCCAAAATCAGCAGGGTTTAATGAAGCAGGTAACTGGACAGGGGTAATCTTTGCTGCCTACAGTGTTTTTGCAGCCATCTACTCATTGGTTCTCACGCGTATTACAACAACACTGGGTAGCAAGAATACCTATATGATTTCCTTGATTGCGGGGGGCATTGGTTTGATTTCAATGATACTTATTACAGACAAAAACTTACTGTTTATCTCTATGATTGGCATTGGTATGGCATGGGCATCTATTCTTTCGTTGCCCTATTCTATCCTTTCTTCTTCATTGCCTGCACGCCAGACAGGTGTATACATGGGTATATTCAATGCCACAATCACTATCCCTCAGATAGCAGCAGGCCTGTTTGGGGGAATTGTTTTAACGGCTTTGGGCGATAAGGCAATAAATGTAATTGGATTGGCAGGTGCTTCGATGGTTGTAGCGGGTATTTTTGCAAAAGTTGTTATTAAAGCAAAAGATTAAGAAGCGCTTTCTTAGATAAAAAGGATGATAGATTGAACTAAGCTATGACCCTTTTTCTATTTGGGGATACCTTATCGAAGCTCAGAAGGCTCTGTTAAGTTTTGCTGATCGATTTTTAATCATTTACACACTTTAGAGGACATTATTAAAATTTCACTAAACGGTGACTGATATTAAGAGATACCTATCAAACCCTTCAGTATATTCACTGTGCTTTATAATGTCTCTGCTGAGGCTCAGTTATAGCGTTTATATACTTATCATTAAGCATCATGGTTCGGTTCCTTATTTTTGCTTTTGAGTATAAAGTTTAAAACAACATCATGAGTAATGATTATCCATTTGACACCTTTGAACTTGAGTTGGATGAGATAGCGTGTTTTTCTAACACGTTTGAGAAACTAAAAACTAAATTCCAAGCTAATTTTAAAGATGATTTTGACTTTAGCCTTAAAGAATTTGCCGCTTTAAGAGCTTGTACGGGAGTTAAAATTGGCTATTGGATTGATTTAAATGCGTGTAGCGAAAACACGTCCATCACCTTCACATCGGTTGGCTATACCTATTCTGCTGGCAGAGGTGGCGCATATTATGGCAGGGAATACCAAACCTGGGGTATTATGGCGATGCAAAAAGATGTAGGAGATATCTTCATCAGGCAAGAAACATTAGCTGATAAAGTTATTGAACTCATAAAACCTATTGAACTAGACTTTGAAGATGATTTGGAATTCAGTGAAAAATTTTATGTAATAGCAAGTGATAAAGACAAAGCATCTCTCGCAATGAACGCTTCATTTAGAAAAGCAATCCTTGAAATCCCATTATCTGATATCGAAATAGAAATCAGTAATAAAGCATTAATCATTGGAAATCATAAGAGAGTAGACCCTGAATCCACATTTCATATCGCTGAATTTCTTGATAAAATTTCTGTCATATTTTAATCCTCTCCCCTTCCTTTGTTTTAATATGGTATCAAAAACCTGTTCCTCATCCAATCGTATTTCGGATTTCATATTTCATAACTCATATCTCCAAAAAAATACTTTTCTTTGCAACACATTCCTCGGGGTGCCGATGCAGATAAGAGCGCTCTTATCTGCAGAAGCTGAGATAATACCCGTTGAACCTGAACAGGGTAATGCCTGCGAAGGGAAGGCGTAATTCTACTTTTGAACGTTCTCTCCACTTAGCGACTTTTATTCTGTTCCCACAATTTTTCTAACTTTTAAAACAAAAGAAATGAAACAATTCATGGGAACAATGGCTGCAATCATTATCAGCCTTTATTCCACCGCACAAACAAGTAAAGTATCCGTAAGCGGAACAGTAATTGACGCAGCGACAAGGAAATCTCTCCCCGCTGCCAGTATTAAACTAGGAAATACGGTAGCCATTGCCGACGAAAATGGTCAGTTTGTATTTAGAAAAGTACGCACAGGCAGCTACGAACTGGTGGCAAGCAGTGTTGGTTACAGTGATGCATCGGAAAAAATAGATGCATCTGATAATTTGGGCAATCTAATTATCCAGTTAAAGAATGTTCCCCTTTTTCTTCAGTCTCTGGAAGTAAAAGCCTTGCGGGCGAGTGACAAAGCACCCTTCACCAAGACCAATCTTTATAAAGATGAGCTTGCCAAAACCAATCTGGGACAAGATTTACCTATCTTGTTGAATCAAACGCCTAGTACGGTTGTTAGTTCTGATGCTGGTAACGGGGTTGGCTACACCCACATCAACATACGAGGTGTGGATGCGCAACGTACCAATGTAACCATCAATGGTATCCCTTACAATGATGCGGAAGATCAGGGTGTTTACTTTGTTGATTTGCCCGATTTCTCTTCGTCGCTCAATTCTATCCAGATACAACGTGGCGTAGGATCTTCGTCTACAGGCACCGGGGCTTTTGGGGCTGGTATCAATTTGCAGACAAATGAATTTAACGAGAAGGCTTATGCCGAAATCAACAATAGTTATGGTTCATTCAATACCTTGAAGAATACCGTGAAGGTGGGAACGGGTTTGATAGATGGACACTTTACAATTGATGCCCGCTTGAGCCGTATCAAGAGTGATGGCTATATGGATAGGGCTGGTTCGGACTTACAGTCATTTGCTTTTTCTGCTGCCTACATCAACAAGACGTCTTCATTGCGTTTTAATGTATTTTCAGGAAAAGAAAAGACCTATCAGGCGTGGTATGGCGTGCCAGAAGATACCTTGCCAGTACATAGAACTTATAACCCAGAAGGCTTGGAATCGAATGGCAGCTACTATCCTAACCAAACGGATAATTATCAGCAGAACCATTATCAACTGTTTTTCAATCATTCTTTCAATAACAGCTTGTCTTTCAATACGGCCGTTTTCTTGACGCCTGGCAAGGGCTATTATGAGGAATATGAACCCGGTGCTTATTATTCCAGCTATAATGTGCCCAATCCAATTGTAGGAACAGATACTATTACTACCACAGACTTGATAAGGCAACAGTGGTTGGATAATAAATTCTATGGACAAATACTTTCGCTTCAATATAAGAAGGGTAATGACCAGCTGATTGTTGGTGGTGGCTGGACAAGGTATGAAGGGGGGCATTACGGCAATGTAATATGGGCGCAGAATGGTGGTTTTACGCCCAACTACGTTTGGTATTCCAACAATGCCTTGAAAACAGATGAGAATATTTATGCTAAATGGGAGCATCAACTAACCAATCACCTGTTGTTCTATGCAGATTTACAGTATAAACATGTGATGCACCGCATGGATGGTTTTAATGCAGACCCATTAAGGCATGTGAAAGAAGACTGGAACTTCTTTAATCCTAAATTGGGGATTAGTTACTCCAAAAACGATTGGCAGTTGTATGCCAGTTGGGCAGTGGCTAACAAAGAACCCAACAGAACCGACTTTGAGAATGCCACCAACTACACGCCCCAACCAGAAACGTTGAATGACTTTGAACTGGGTGCCGAAAAGAAAACAAGTGCCTACAATTATGGCGCAACGGTTTACTATATGGATTATAAAGACCAGCTTGTGTTGACTGGTCAACTGGATGATGTTGGCAACACCATCAGGATAAATACACCTAAAAGCTATCGGTTAGGATTGGAGTTGCAAGGTGGTCTGGTACTTACCAATTGGGTGAATCTTACGGGTAATTTTACAATCAGCAGCAACAAAATCAAGCAGTTTACCGAGCATATATATAGTTATGATGATAATTACAATATTGTTGGAGACTCTTCGGTAGCACATAACAACACCAACATCTCTTTTTCGCCTAGTAAGATAGCTTCAGCAAGTATCAACTTCTTGCCCTGCAAGCATGTAGGCATTAGTTTATTGAGTAAGTATGTGGATAGGCAATATTTGGATAATACACAGAACAAAAGCCGAAGTGTGAGCGATTATTTCTTAGAAGATTTCAGGGCTATCTATACCTTAAAAGGGAAACTGATTAAAGAAACCAACCTGATTTTGCAAATCAACAACATCTTCAACAGATTGTATGAGCCAAATGGTGCTACATACCCCGGTGTGTACAGCGGAGCCTACACCAATGGCAATTATTTCTTCCCGATGGCAGGAACCAACTTTATATTGGGACTAAATGTGAAGTTGTAGGAGGGATACTGGTTGCAGGTTGCTGGTTTCATGTACTGGCAACCTGTAATAATTTCACAATTTTCTAAACTGATAAGGATATCATGTTTACATTGTTGTTATTTTGCATTAAAAAAAGATTAAAATTTTAAACAAAATTGATAAATAAACGTGCCTTCTCAGTTAAATCTGGGCTTTATTTGATAATAGACCCCTCCATAGAGATGCATCTGCTGCTACAAAAAGTGGAATCCGCATTAAAGGGTGGCGTTTCTATTATTCAGATCCTTGATAATTTCAAACCTAATACCTGCAAAATACTCATTATCGAATCAGTGGTCATATTGGCGCACCGATTTGATGTGCCTGTATTGATTAATCAGGATGTTTCCTATGCAAACATTGTTGATGGAGTACATTTTGACGAAATACCTGCAGATTATGACAGCATCAGGTTGGCTATTTCCTCTAATTCGATCATTGGAATTACCTGTAGCAACAACTTCGACAAAATTGAGTGGGCTGTAAGGCATCATTTGGACTATGTTTCAATTGGGGCAGTTTTTCCAACCAATTCTGTCTCTGATTATGAGATTGTAAACAAAGAAACCATTAGCAAAGCGAGAACTTACACCGATGTTCCCATATTTCTTGCTGGTGGAATCAGTTTAGATAACATGAAACTCCTCAGCGATACAGGTTTGGATGGTATTGCCGTCATATCTGGCATCATGAATGCCGAAGATCCCGAAAAAAGTGCGACTGATTATAAGAAGGCCCTAATAGATATCAAAAGAAAGAGAAGGGATTTGGTTATTCACTAAATAATATTGGTCAATCAGCTTCGTCTAAAGCAAACGCCCCCCCCTTCACCTACTCACCACTCACTTGCAATTGCTTGCTACTCACCAATGCCAACATACAGGCAGCAATGATTAACCCCAATCCAAAAGACCATTGCAAGTTGGCTGCCTGTGCAACATATCCAATGAGCGGAGGGCCAAAAAGGAAGCCAAAATAGCTAACTGTTGAGACAGAAGCAATAGCAACCCCTGCCGATTTGCCTGAAGTGCGTCCGGCCATGGCCATTATCAGGGGAACAATGCACGAAATGCCTATGCCAATGAGGATAAAACCAATTGTTGCGGATACTAAATACGGAAATGCAATAGAAATTAAGAAGCCCACAAAGGCAAAGCTGCTACAAAGTTGTAATACTTTTCGGGTACCAATCTTGTTCACGAGCCAATCTCCTGTAAAACGCGCAATGGCGGCTGCACACATAAAAGCAACATATCCCGTGGTGATATTATGTTTTGAAACATGCACTACTTTCTGAAAATAAATACCACTCCAGTCAAACATAATCCCTTCGCAAGTCATACAGCAAAAAGCAAGTACCCCTAGCTTTAGCAATGCCCCTTTCGGGAAATGAAATAGGATCCTTTTAGCGCCTTCTTCGGGTTGTCGGACATCATTTTTGATGGTATCCTTAAAAAAAATAATCATCATCAGTACACAAATAATCCCTACCATTTCAAAATGGATGGCAGGACTGATGTCATGGCTAATCATTAAACCGCCTAATGCGCCTCCAACAAAACCTGTGATGCTCCAGATACCATGAAAGGTAGTGATGATAGATTTGGAGTACAACTTTTGTACGCCTAATGATTGTGCATTCACGGCGATATTCATCAGGTTTCTAGACCCACCAAAAAAGAACAACACAATCATCAGTTGCCAGATATTGGTTACAAATCCCAACAAACAAAGGCATACATTATAAAAGAAACTGCCTATCATCAGCCCATATCTGCTTTCATACCTGCTTAAAAGATGTCCGGTGAGGGGTAACATACAGATTAATCCGAAGGGGATGGCAAACAGTGCCGTACCTAGTTGCGCTTCGTTGATGTGGAGGTTCTGCTGAATACTTGGTATGCGTGAAGCGAAGCTGGAAAAGCCAAATCCCGACACAAAAAAGAGTGCGGCTACTGCTATTCGAATCTGTTTGGGGGAAGAAGTACGTGGGGAAATAAGAGATTTAATCATGAATACACGCAAAAATAAGGAAGCAGATTGATTAAGGGGGGATAGCTAGTTTGTTTTTGGCTATTCAAGGGCGACTAAAGGTCTTCCTTTTACTGAAAAAGGTTGATCTAAATAAAGTAATTGTTGTTCATTGTCCTTTGGGGAAAGTTCTAGTTACATCTTTCTGCTAAACTACTAATCCTACTTGAAAACGTTTCCGCAGATAAATGCCCATGCTTAGTTAAACCAAACCGATATTCGCATATCAATTGCCAGTTATCTAACCATGCTTTGCACATTAATATATCATCTATGAAGTCTCTTTCTATCAGTCTTTTGTCCTTATTTCTTTTGGGACATCTCTTTGCATCCCCCAATAACAATATTACAATGCCTGGGCATCCACGCTTATTAGTGATGGCAAATGATATCCCCTCCATTAAATTCCGATTAAATCATCCTGATTTTGCAGTGCTTAGAGAAGCGTATGAGAAACAAAAGCATTTTCAAACCAATGGATATTCCACAAGCGGTGAACCCGATGAAGATATCAGGCAGAAGATAGAAGCGCTTGCTTTTAGCTATCTGATAGATAATGAAAAGGATAGACAAGATGGTTTAGATGCCATTGATTTGATCAATAAATACCTGCCTTCCATTAATACGGTGAAAGGATATCACCCCAATTCGAGTGCCTACGAGGCAGCTTTTACGGCAGCATTGGTGTATGATTGGTGCTACAACCTGATGGATGCTTCTACCAAAGCAAAGCTTATTGCCAACATGAAAAGCGAAAGTTGTCTGGCTGAGTATTGCATCTTCAAGAATACGCCCAAACAGTATCTGTCTGGTCATTATGGGGAATATGCCCCAACTGTTTTCTTAGCAATGGGCATTGCCATCTATGATGAAGAAAAAGACATCTTTGATTTTGAATATAAAGAGCAAGTCCAGTCATTCGCTCCATCACGCAATCCGTGGTATGCATCTGGCACTCATAATCAAGGTAGCCAATACTTGCATGTACGGTTTGGCAATGAAGTATTGCAGGCATTTATCCTCGATAAATTGGGGCTGAATCCTTATTCCAAAGAGATGACCAACATTGTATTCAGGGACATGTACGACAATATTCCGCAGGTAAAAGATATGGATGGGATGCCAGAGGGCGATTGCCATAACAATATCACCATGGGTAATAATTACTTAGAATTTATGCCCATTGCTGCATCTTTATCAAAGAACCCATTTCTTCAATCTTACGCTAAGCTGAACCTTGATAAATTGGATAACCTTTGCGCACGAGCCTTTATCTACTATAACCCTTCTCTTCCTGCTGCTCCTTTTGACAGCTTGAAACTAAGCAGATATTTCCCTTCCCCTTCTGGATTGATGATTGCCCGCACCAAGTGGGACTTAGATAAAAAAAGTTATTCGTCCAATGCGATGGTAGTGTTCATGAATATGAAAGAGTACTTTGCCAAGAATCATACGCATCTGGACATTGGGCATTTTGGCATTTATTATAAAGGACATCTCGCATTGGATGCAGGTATCTATCAGGGAAAAGATGCAGAGAATGAATGGGGGAAGTTGAATTACGTAAACTATTATGCACGTACCGTCGCTCATAATTCACTATTAATCCTTGACCCAGATGAACCAACGCCTTATGAAGGTTCCAACAAGAAAGCTGCTTTGAGGGATGGTGGACAATTCTCTTTCAAAAACAGGGCTTGGGACAGTACGCAGGAGATGTTATCTGCTGGAAAGTCGGCCAGTATCATGGCAGAAGATATTGCAAATGGATTGGCGCCTGACTATTCTTATCTGAAAGGGGATATGACGCGGGCATACAATATTCCACCAAACGTGGCAGTTTATCCCGCCAAAGTAGATACAGTGAGAAGGAGTTTTGTATTCCTTAACCTGAAGAATGAAAAGATACCTGGGGCATTGATTGTGATGGATAAGGTAGTGTCTACAAAAGCGTCATTCAAGAAGACATGGTTGTTGCATTCTCAGAATGAGCCAACTATCAAGAATGGTAAAATTACTTTTGAGAATACCAATGAAGGTCGGAATGGGAAACTGGTGGATGATGTTTTATTGCCAGAAATAACCAATCAATCCATAGAAAAGATTGGAGGGGAAGGGAAAGAGTATTGGGTTGATGGGAAAAACTGGGGAACGGTAACACAAGAAGATGCTGGAAGATGGCGGACAGAACTATCCCCTAAAGCAGCGTCTACATCGGATAATTTTCTGAATGTAATACAAGTAATGGATGCGCACCCATCGCCAACGCCTTTGGGGGTAACAAAGGTGTTGGCTACAAAGGGAAACTATGTGACAGTGAGCATTGGCAACAGGATTGTGGCGCAACAGTTAACGCTTGATAGGAACGGAAGTGATATTCAGTTTTCTATCGGCGATGCAAACAAGGAATACGAAGTGCTGGTAACCGACCTGCAAGCCGGCAATTGGAAGATACTCTCACCATCGGGGGATATAACCGAGACTGTGTCTGCAACTGCTGGGACCGTTTATTTCAAGAGTAAGGGTGGGATGTTTCAACTAAAGCAATCTGGCAGATAGTATAGATATTTCTAAAAAAACATTTCGGCACTAAATTGTCTTCCATACATCAGTTCTACACTATCATTTGCCACTTGAAGCTGGTGCAGAACGCCTACTTTGAGAGCGTAATTCTCTGTCTGATGCCCCACTGGGAAATTAAAGCAGACAGGATAGGTATAATTCTGCAAATGTTGACTGATGATTGTGTACACTTCCTCGCCATAAGGAATGGTCGTATCCTTTAGGTCTGTAAACCCTCCTATTATCAACCCCGAAAGGTTTTCTAACAATCCATTGCGTTTTAACTGAATAAAAAGGCGATCAATACTGTATAGATATTCCCCCACATCTTCCAAAAACAGAATCTTTCCTTTTGTATTCTTATAAGCAGACTTAGTCCCAATCAAATGTGCAATTATAGTTAGATTCCCCCCTATCAGTTCCCCTTCAGCTCTGCCAATTTTATTGAATAGATGTGGGGCACAGCCATAATTATAACTAATTCCTTCAATTGCTTTCCAAAGGGATAATACATATTCGTTGTTAAAACCACCATCATTAAAAGCAGCTGCCATTGGAGCGTGTAAAGTGGCAATCCTTAGTCTTTGGTTGATGTGGGCATGCAAGATGGTTATGTCGCTGAAACCGATAATCCATTTCGGGTTCTCCACAAAGACCTTAAAATTCAGGCTATCAATGAGCCTGCTAAGTCCAAATCCTCCCCTTGCACAGAGAATAGCTTTTACTTCTACATCATCTAGCATTGACTGTAAATCGTCGAGACGGTCTTTATCTGTACCAGAGAAATAATGGTATTGATTCCCTAGTGTATTACCAACTTTCACTCTGAATCCCCACTCTTGTAATACAGAAATACAAGTTTCTGCCTTTTCAAAAGGCATAAAACCCGAAGGGCAAACAATGCCAATTGTATCACCCTGTTTTAAGTATGGAGGTATAGTAATCATTTAATGATGATTCATTTTTTTTGATAGAGAATGTATATGGGTTGTAAGTTGACAAGTGATAAGCTACAGACTCACACTTATTTCACACTATTATTGATTATCTGAAACAATTCATTGGGATTAAATGGTTTGGTGATAAATCCATCCATGCCAGCATCCATTGCCTTCTCCTGAATGTCTATTGTAAGGGAGGCAGTGAGCGCTATGATAGGTGTAGTAGTATCAAACAGCCTTATCCCACGTGTTGCTGTGTAGCCATCCATCACTGGCATTTGTATATCCATCAAAACCAAATCGTACTTATTATCCTTAACCTTCTGCACAGCTACCTCTCCATTCTCGGCTTTATCAACCTTGGCATTCCAGTTATTCAACATCATTTCTGCCACAAAAATATTAAACTCAACATCTTCTACCAACAGAACACGAATGCCATTTAAATCAGTTTTATTAGAAACTTGTATGTTCGTTTCCTCTGCCCTAGTATTGCTCAAACCAAACTTAAGAACAAAAGAGAAGGTAGATCCCTTGCCAACAACGCTTTCTAATTTTATCTCACTCCCTTGCAACAGCAGCAACCTTTTGATGATTGTTAACCCCAATCCCGAACCACCAAATTCCCTTGTTATATTGTTATTGGCCTGTGTAAAACGCTCAAATATTAGTTCCTGTTTATCCGTTGGAATCCCAATGCCTGTATCCGCAACTTCAAAATAAAGCTCAACAAATTCATCGGTTTTCTTTTCCAGTTTTGCAGTGATGGTAATCGTTCCCTTCTTAGTAAACTTGATCGCATTTGAGATAAGGTTGTTTAATATCTGTCCAAGTCTTAGATCATCCCCTTTTACGTAATTTGGTATCTCCTCATCTATCATTACTTTTATTGAATTGCCTTTTTCATCTGCCCTGACTGTATTTGCCAACCGAAGATTTTTTAGAAACGGGCGTATATCTATGTCACGCTCAGAAAAAGTAATTTTGCCCTCTTCTATCTTGCTAAAATCAAGAACATCATTAATAAGATTCAATAAGTTCTCGGACGAAATCTCCATTACTCTCAGTAGTTCTTTCCTAGGTTCATCCAATTCTTCATGAAACTTAAATAAGGAGATTGTGCCAATGATTGCGTTCAACGGTGTCCTGATCTCATGACTCATCACACTCAAGAAATCACTTTTTGCCTTGGCAGCTTTTTCAGCAACTTCTTTTGCGGTAATCAACTCTGTCTCTAGTGCTTTTGACTTTTTGATTAATTCTGATAAGAAAGAAATAATATAAATAATGTCATCACTGCTCTCTTGAAACGAATTGGCTTTTTCGGGAGCCAAGTGAATGATGGCATCTTTTAGTTTCTCAATCGATTGCTTGGTAATCGCATTTTGTTCTTTCAAGTCCTTAGTAACACCAATAAATTCTTTCTCACTGATGGTGAAGGCGTGGTCGGTAATTTTCTTATCCCTTTCAAAAGTTGCAAAGTGACTACTAACGGCATTCAAAAACTTTACACAGCCTGGATCTTCCATGCTAATGCCATCTGGCTTATACTTAGCTAAAAGATTTTCTAATATTTTATGAAAGGCCATAACAAAAGATTATAAGTTACCTACAAGATTTCGGAAAAAGTGGTTATTGTCATTGTCTGATTGTGCAATTCACACTTTGTATTTGGACTAAACGGAGAAATCTCTCCATAAGAATAAAATCCTGTAATGGTTGTATCATCACCAAATATATTCTTTGCTGCTTCCACTTCCTCACTGGTACGTTCTTGCAAAACCAATTTTCTGCCGACACAGCTAATAAGAATAGCCAATTGAGGCATTTCAGCCTTCTTCCCAATTGCTGCAGAGGCAGCTTCAGTAGAAGCATCTATTAGCTTTTCAAAGTTCGCCTTCATCAACCGGACCTGACTTCCAACAGGTAGATTCCCAGCAAAGGTCATGGACTTTTCTTGCTCATTGATACTCAGTATCGTTCTGACAAGATTGCCGCTTTCCGCATCAATTTTAACCGATAACGGAAAAAGCAAGGCAGAACCTGGCAACTCATTCAGATAAGGCCCCAAGTATTCTTTATATAAATCCAATGCATTTGTACCATCCAATTCGTACAAAACATTCTTTTCGCTCTTGGTCACAATTCGTTCCCTTCCAAATTCATCCCAACCCCCGAATGAGCTATGTCCTACACTGATATGATTTCCATAGAACCCAATTGCCACTATCTCACCGTTTGTTGCAGTATGATCCAACCCCACCAAAGTCTGTTGAAAACGGGCACCATCACCTGCCAAACCTCCTGTAACTGTAACATGAGGAGGTCTATTCTCGTTCAAACCGCTCACCAGTTCACTTCCATTTATATAGCTTCCATCAGAGATAACAAAAACCGCAGCCAAGTCATCTGCCAACAACTGCTCTATTAAGTAATTACCTACTTCAAAGCTATTTGAGTGGTCGGAGAAATTGGTATTTATTGCTTTTATCGTTGTCTTCTCAAACTGAATTGCAGTAGCTACAACAGTCTCGTCAAATAAGCTGTCTCCAATTATTTCACCTGAGGTAGATGCCGAAATAATTGTTGCATCAGGAAACTTTCCTTTCAAGTCTCCGTAGACGGAAGGACTACCTATCAAAGAAGTAGAACCAAAAGCCAAAACAAGTTGGGGCTTGAAGTCGGTAGAGGCAGATGTTTCACTAACGCCTTTCCAGCTACCATCAATAAAATGTAATTGTGTATTTTTCATAAAATCAAGCATTCAGGGTGATTGGGCAATGTGGTATCCAATTTAATTAATTTAAAAAACAATCAAACAATGAATTACCGTTTGAAAAACGAAAATACCTATTATTTGTTTATTAAATTCTAAATGAAGAATAAAGATTACATAATTACGGTATCCCACAACCTTTTTTCAGAGCAGGATACTTTCTTCAAGGATAAGTAACCTTTTTGCTCAGGTAAGGATACTTATCTCAAAAAGAAGTATCCTTTTACTGCTGAAACCATTTACTTGGCAAGCGAGACGAATTGGTTTTTCGCTAATTTTTAAACTCATAAACCTTGGCTTCAATTTCTTTAAAACTCCCTCTCCCCTATTTCGCTTGTAGGTAATTTTACTTTTTTGTTTTTCTTATTGAAGTTGTAGCTGATACCTAATTGAAGTACATCCGGTTCAACTATGTAGTTGGTGGTTGTATAAAAATACCTGCCAGAAGTAGTAATGCGTTGAATATTTGAAATGCCTAAACCTGCATCCATATTCAACCATTGCGCTTGGAAGGTCCAAGCATTATTAGTTGTTGTTTTCTTGATAGATAGATTGGGTGAAAGAAACGCACCATCTTCACCTTGCGCAGTAGGACGTAACGACAAATAAGAAACACTCAATTGCACCGTCCACTTTGCGGGCAGTTTAAAAGTTTGGGTTGTATTCCAGGTGTAGGCAACCTTACTCTTATCAACTGCTACCTCCCCATTAAAGATGGTACCGCTTAAATGTGATTCAAATACATTTATCCCTGCCAGAAACTGCCACCACTTGGTTGGGTTCAGTGTTAGTCCTGTTTCCACACCATATTGCACAGCTTCCGTTGCATTGGTATAAATTCTGTTTAGGATTGTGTCTGCATACACACTATTCAACCGTTGAATAATGTTTGCCGTATGCTGATAATATGCTGTTGCATACCAGGTTCCTGTTCTAAATGTCTTTTCGGTTCCCAACTCTGCAAGGGTGACATATTCTGGCAACAATTTTGGATCTCCTTTTTCCAATGTCTCAGAGTGTTCGCGCTCAGGAAATGGGTTCAATTCAGTATTGGTCGTACGCTTTACCCTCCTGCTGATACCCGCTTTCCACTTCCACATATTAGGGGCTGTATAGCGTACTTGCAACGAAGGAAATAAATCATTCAGCGTCAATTCAGGTTGTATTGAATCGCCAAACCATAGTTTCCTGTCAGAATATTCATACCGGAGTCCCCCACTGTAGTACCATTTCGATTGCTGCACACTATATTGGGTATAGATAGAATGAATAATATTATTGACTTTTACAGCACTTGTAAAGTCAGCATCGGGTAATAGCTTCTTCGTAATTAAATTCAATGTATCATAATCAAAGTTTCCATTTTGCCCATCAAACCGATACTGATAACCTGCTTCCAACGTACCAATACCCCATTTGCGGGCATAATCTAGTTTAGCCCTGTAGCCACTCAATGGATTTTTATAGATGGTTCTTGTAATTTGAATTGTATCATTTGATGCTTTTGACACTAAATTATTATTGGTTGTCCCACCATGCAAGTCGGCCCCTTCATAAAGAAAAGAAGCGGTGATGCTACTTTTATCTTTAAAAGTGTGTGTATAATCTAGGTTTCCTAAAGTAAAAGTTCCTTCCCTTTTTTGGTTGTTGGCATTGTAATAATTGTTCTGACTGATGATGGCAGATGAACCTGCTAAGGTTCTGAAAACATTGTAATTTAAATCCGCTTCTCTATCCTGATGTTTGAAACCTTCATAGAAACCTGCCGACCAAGTATCGTTTTTGCTGGCACTATAGGTAACTGCCAATCTTATCCCATAGTTGTACCGTTTGAAACTACGTTCACCTGTAGAAGGGAAATTCGTTTGTGTAGGGATAGTGAAATCACCGGGGGCAACGGTATATGCATTCCCTTCGCGATAACCTGCCACATCATTGCGTAAGTAATTGGCATTGGCACTTAAATCCCACTTGTTTTTCTTATACCCAACCGTAACATCCGCACTATATCTACTTGGGGTACGACCATTATCATAGGTATGCAAACTAGGTAACCCATCTGTAACATTGGCAATGAACAACCAACCATCGTCTGTACCTTTTTTGGTGATGATGTTGATGATACCTGCTTTTCCATCAGGATCGAAGCGGGCAGAAGGCGTTGTTATTACCTCAATGTTTTCTACACTACCTGCCGGCATTTGAGATAAAATTGTGTTGCCATCCACTAACGTTGGTTTACCATTTATCAGTACCAAAAAATTATCCGAACCACGAAGCGTAACACCCCCTTGGGCATTTACAGCTACCGAAGGCAAGTTTTTAATCAGGTCTATTGCTGTACCTCCCTTTGCGTTGTCAAACTGACTGGCTTTAAATACTTGCCTGTCATTCTTTATCTTCAAGCCATTACTTTGTCCTGTAACGGTTACTTCTTGCAGGTTATTTCCAAATGGTTGTAGCACAATCACTCCCAAAGCAGCCTTTTTCTGAATCAACACATTTGCAAACACCTTCTTTTTATATCCCAAAAATTCTACTGCTACTGTATAAACCCCCTCACTATTAATAGCAAGTGAGAACTTGCCAGTTTTATCGGAAGTGGTTATTGCAGCCACTTTTCCACTCTGATTAATCAGTGAAATAGTTGCTAATTCAATACCCTGCTTCAATGCGCTATCCCTCACCTCGCCAGAAACAGTTGCCGATTGAGCTAATGAAATAAACGGAATCAAGATTGATAAAATAGAAAACAATAAGAATTGTTTGCTTGACGAAAGCATGTATATAATAATTAGGCGGCAAATATATTAGCCTAGTTGATGTACATAGAATAATTTTAGGTTAATCAATACCTGTTGTTCCTTAATCAATAAAGAACTCCAGTATTCCGAATATCCCCCCTATCACAAAAGACAGAATTTCAGAACAATCTGTACCCCCAAATAAGGGTTGCTTAAATTAGTACTGTCACTTATCTTTGCCCACTTTTGAAACACATATTAAATACTGAGTGGCCCATTTAGCCTATCAGAATAACGAGTTTAATGGACGATTATTTGCTTTACACAACACCCCTACTCCCCCACTACAAAAGCATGATTGGTTTGTTTTAAACATTCCGGTTTTCAAGAACATGGAAAATTACCGCCATTCATTTAAGAAATGAATGCACTTAAACGTATTGAAAAGGGGTTAATGAAGAGACTTATTATTATTACATTATTGGCAGCACTTCATATAAGTCTATGTTTTTCTCAAACGAAAAAAATTGACAGTCTTCTTGCCGTTTATTCCAAATGTAAAATCGATACTTGCAAGATAGATATCCTTTTGGCAGTCTCTGCTTTTTACCGAGATGCAGAACCCGAAAAGACAATCAGCTATGGCATGATTGCCCTCAAGCTAGCGCAAAAAATAGATGATGACAAACGGGAAGCAGAAGTACTAGACCTGATTGGTCAGGGGTATGAACAGATTGGTGACATAGCAAAAGCCATTTCCAACTTCAACGAAAGTTTCAGGATTGCAAGCAACATACATGATATTGAGGCGTTGGCGCGCATTAAGCTGAACTTGGGTGGATGCTATACGGATGTTGGAAATTTTCCATTGGCAGTTGATTATAACAAGGAGGCAGTTAAGTATTTTTCGATGCTGAACCAATCCGTCAACTTATGCAGGGCAGAGGTCTTTTTATCCGATGCCTTATTTAAATCCGGTAATCCTGACAGCGCTATCTTCTATCTAGACAAAGCAATTGTGCTGAGTAAAAGCAATAACAATTATCTCTTAGACTATATTCTAACAAATTATGCGGAGTCCTATTATCTCAAGAAACAATTTTCCCTTTCTAAGGAATATATTGGCAAGGCGATGACCCTTTCAATACAAATTAATGACCAGTATGCTATTGCAGCGGAATATCTGGTACTCGCAAAAATTTATCTATCACTGAATGATTTATCCAATGCAGAACTTTATGTAAAAAAGGGACTAGCAGTGGCAGAAGAAACTAAAATTAGGGAGAATCTAATCGATGCCTATAACATTCTGAGCAAGATATTAGAAAAGAAAGGCAATTATGCTGAGGCATTGAAGTTCAAGAACCTCTTTATTGTAACGAACGATAGTATTCAGTCTGCAACCAATAACGACATTGTACAGACTTTCGAAAATAATAGAAGCAAACAAGATTTGGCTGTTTTGAAAGCAGAAAAAAGACGAAAAGAGTCTGAGCTAAAGCGGCAAGAGTTAGTGTCAGACATCATATTTGGAACACTCTTACTTGTTTCTGCCTTTGCAGGGTTTGTGTTTTATTCCAGAAACAAATTAAAACAAACAAATGCCAAGTTGCAATTAGCTAATGAGGAAATAAATAAAAAGCAACAAGAGATTTTATGCCAAAATGAAGCATTAGTTGCCAATAATCTGCAGATAAAAAAACAATCAGAAGATATTGAGGAACTGAATAACTTGAAAGACAGGTTGCTCGCCATTATCTCGCATGACTTACGCAGTCCGCTAAAGAATTTAAAAGCAATTCTTGGACTATTGGCCGCCGGAAATCTGTCGCAGGAAAAGTTCCAGACAATTATTCCGGCGTTGGTTAAGGGTGTAACAACTACATTGGAGCTGGTGGAAAACTTATTGTTCTGGTCGAATGCACAATTAAAAGGGACACATATTGTACGTAAGAATTTTGAATTATATCCTCTTGTTCAAACACAGTTGCAACTATTTGAAAAACAGGCGAGCGACAAACAAATTGAACTATTGAACGAGATTTCGCCTGATATGGTGGTTCATGCCGACAAAAACATGATAGATCTTGTACTAAGGAATCTTGTTGCCAATGCAATTAAGTACTGCGATCAAAACAAGAAGGTAATTCTATCGGCAAAGCAACTAGACAATAAGATTGAGATAAATGTAACCGACAATGGCATGGGAATTTCTGAAGAGAATATTCAAAAAGTGTTTAAAAAGAAGGAACGTTTTACTACGTTAGGCACCAACAGAGAGAGTGGCACTGGGCTTGGATTGATATTGTGTAAAGATTTTGTGGAGAAGAACAACGGTACTATTGGCGTGGAAAGCAAGGAAGGTGAGGGAGCTAGATTTTGGTTTACATTACCTGCCAAGATTTCATAAATTATCAGACAGCACAAAATAATCAATCATATCAAAGCCAGCAATAACAGGCTGCGGATAAGCTGTAAGGTAATAAATGAAGTTAAAAAGGGCTTTTCGCGGAGTCTGTAACACCAACAGCGGGAGCTTATTAATCTGTCAAGAACCAGTTAGCTGCAATTTCGCAGAAAGAAAATAATTCATAGAACCTACTATCTAATGGTTTTATAGTAAACTAAATAAATCATTTAGGGGTTTATCAGTTTTTGTGTAAAGGTTTACAATACCTTGCAGCAATTATTAAATCTATTTACAATGCCACAGTTATTCAGTCCCCTCGTTATAAAAGGTATTACAATAAAAAACAGATTGGCGGTATCGCCTATGTGTCAATATTCATCGGTAGATGGTTTTGCCAATGATTGGCATTTTGTGCATATTGGAAGTCGTGCAATTGGTGGTGCAGGGCTTATTATTATGGAGGCAGCAGCGGTAGTAGCAGAAGGAAGGATTACTCCGAGCGACCTTGGTATCTGGAAAGATGAACACGTGGATGAACTGCATCGCATTGCCAAATTTGTGAAGGCACAAGGTTCTAAACTTGCCATTCAACTAGCACATGCCGGGCGAAAAGCAAGTGTGAGTAGTCCTTGGAATGGCAATGTACTAGTGCCCGAAAGCGAAGGTGGTTGGCAACCTGTAGCACCAAGTGCAATTCCTTTCAATGATAAATATGGGATGCCAAAAGAACTCACCAAACAACAGATAACCGAGATAATAACCGATTTCAAAGCAGCTGCTGTCCGCGCTTATACTGCGGGATTCAGCATTATTGAGATTCATGCCGCACATGGCTATCTGATACACGAATTTCTTTCTCCACTAAGTAATCAGCGTACAGACGAATACGGAGGTAGCTTTGAAAACAGAGTTCGTTTGCTACTTCAGGTGACAGATGCCATCAAGAGTGTATGGCCCGAGCAGTTGCCTTTGTTTGTCAGGATTTCTGCAACTGACTGGACTGAGGGCGGTTGGACAGAAGATGAATCTGTTGCACTATCTGCACTATTAAAAGTAAGAGGTGTAGATTTGATAGACTGCTCAACAGGCGGTAATGTATCCAACGCCAAAATACCTACCGGACCATCCTATCAAGTGAAGTTTTCGCAACGGATAAGACAAGAAGTAGGAATACTTACTGGTGCAGTTGGCATTATTACGCAAGCAGCCCAAGCCGAAACAATCATTGCAACGGGGCAGGCAGATTTGATTTTGATGGCTAGGGAAACATTACGCAACCCATATTTTGCATTACACGCAGCCAATGACCTTGGCTATCATGAAATGGAATGGCCTGTGCAATACGAAAGAGCCAAACGCATCTAAAAAAAGAGTAATTGTACTGAAAGCAATAGTTGTAGCACAAGCCCAAAGAGTAACCATTTGTAAAACACGCCTTCACAGCATTCTTTTAGTCCATTCTTCTTTCGCCACAAACGCACTAAGGCTCAAAGCAGCACAAAAAAGAAAAGAGGAAATAAAGTTTTTGCACTTTATTTCCTCTTCAACTCATAACTAATATCTCATAACTCATATCTCAGCTCTAGTCGCCCGCCGATTTTGTAGTGATTGCCGTCCACACCAACGGTTCGTTGTCATTGCCTTTGTAGGCGGCTGCAAAAGGATAGGACGTATTGGGCGTAAGCCCCGTAATGGTAAAACTTAGCCCATTGCTATGACGGAAAAACCAATCATTAATGTTGGCAGGCGTAGGCCCCAAAGAGGGTTTCCAAAAAGCAAAAATGGTTCCGTGTGTGCCATAAATAGGTTTATCAACACTCACTTCCATATTGCCAGCAATGTTTGTGCGAGCAACCCTAAAGTTTGCAGGCACGCCCATATTGTTGTGAACAGGCAATTTTACCAAAGGCAATCCGCTCGATTGCAGCTTGCCCAAATCCCCATTTGCCTGCAAGTTCACGGCCTTTGCCAACACTGCAAGCTTCGTTTCCAACACCCCTTTGGCAATATCCTTTGCCGTAACCGCCGTACTTCCGCCCGTTGCCACCAGCCCAAGCTTGGTAACATAAGTTGCCTCTGCCGAAACCACATCGGACAATTGTGTGGTAAAAGTAAAATTTGCATTGCCCGTAAGCCCCGCTATGGCAGAGTTTGAGGTGGTAACTATTTCATCGTCATTTTCATTTTCAAAGTTTGTGATTGCTCTATTTGCACTCATAATATTTATTTTTTACTGATTAATTTATTTAAAACCTGTTTTGTCTAATGCCAATTCCTGATTCTTTGCTCAAAAAAAGATATCTTTTAGAAGAAAAAAGACCTCTTTTTATTTGTAAAAGACATCTTTATTGCGAGAAAAGACCTCTTTTTTTGGCTAAAAGACCTCTTTTCTCTTTTAAAAGACCTCTTTTTTCCTCTAAAAGACCTCTTTTTTTGAAGAAAAGATGTCTTTTACAGAGTCAATTTCGATGATAAACCAGCAAAAAGAGATTAAAAAAGAAGTTGTGAATGATAAGAGACGAGGCGTTTACACCTGTGAGACCAGAAATGAAAGGGGAAAAATTGATTTGTAACGGCACGAGCAAAATTTTTGTTGGTAAAAAATGTTTTGTGGCAATAGCGCATTACCAAAACCTAAACCCCTTTTCCTCGCTTGGCTGCAATGTAGGTATTGTTTTGGGATTGGGGGGAAATAAGATTTGGGAATTTTTCAAAAGTTGACAAATCATGCGGAATCATGTCTATCAAAGAAGTGAAGATTGAAGTGAAGGGGGTATATTTGGTTTTAGAAAATGAATGTTGTCAAAACTAGAATAAAACAGCGACGAAAATTATGGCAATAAAATTATTTATAGTTTCACTTTTTTCTTTTCTTTCAATGACGTTAAATGAAAAGGTTAAGATTATAAATACTAGTGATCAGAGTTTTGAATCAAATCAGCTTTACTTATATTTGGATAATGACTTGAAAATAGTTGGTATAGGAAACCTAAGCGGCTATACAATAAAATCATCGGCTCACTCTCATATTGATATTTTTGACTCAATCATTACCGTAATCCCAGATAAAGTTGGTTTGGATTCTATTAGTGTATTTAAAAATAAAAAACTAATATCAACGAATATATTTACTGTTAGGGAATGTGATTTTCATCCTATGGGGTATTTATCATTTGTTTCCGATTCATTAATCACAGTAAATCAAATACTATCAAATCCCTTTTTAGTAATTTCTAATCCCAAATGTTCTTATAAGTTTAGGTTTGTTGTTACTAATTTTAGATTAAATATCATAAAAAAGAATGGGGAAGATATTCCGCCTGTTTCAACCATTTCCAAAATTTAACTGAAGAAATGATTTCAATAATAAAGACATTAAAGTCAGGAGATAAAATTTTAATTGATGAAGTTAAGTATAGCTCCCTTCCCAATTTTTGTACTAGAGGACTTAGCGACATTCAATTGACAATTCGTTAGTTCCCCCGCTACCGCACGCGTTTCGCGTGTGTCTTTTTTTAAAAAGAATATTCAAAAAGAAAAGCCCTTGAAGATTTTACTTTCAAGGGCTTTTTTAATTTATGTCCTTTCACTCATCACTCATAATTCATCACTCATAACTGCTACGCTACCGTTGCGATAGATTTCATGGCTGTCATAGCTGCTCTCAATGTAGCACCAACTTCTTCAATCTGATGCGCACGGATTGATTTGTTTACAGCGATGATTTCTTTGTTGTCAACACCATTGTCCTTACCAGCATTGAAGTTTGTACCGATAACATCAGTATCAATCTTCTTCATGAAATCGGCCAATAATGGTTTACAAGCGTGATCGAACAAATAACAACCATACTCGGCAGTATCAGAGATTACACGGTTCATCTCAAACAATTTCTTACGAGCAATGGTGTTCGCAATTAATGGTGTTTCGTGCAATGACTCGTAGTAAGCAGATTCAGCCTTGATGCCAGATTCTACCATTGTTTCGAAAGCCAACTCAACGCCAGACTTAACGAAAGCAACCAACAACAAGCCATTATCAAAGAATTCTTGTTCAGCAATCTTAGCACTGGTAACAGCAGTCTTTTCGAAAGCAGTTTCGCCAGTAGCAGCGCGCCATGTCAACAAATTCTTATCATCATTAGCCCAGTCTTCCATCATTGTTTTAGAGAACTCACCACTCATAATATCATCTTGGTGCTTGCGGAACAAAGGACGCATAATGCCCTTTAATTCTTCAGCCAATTCGAAAGCTTTAATCTTGGCAGGGTTACTCAAACGATCCATCATGGCAGTAATACCACCTTGTTTTAACGCTTCTGTAATTACTTCCCAACCATATTGAATTAACTTAGCAGCATAAGCGCCATCTATTCCTTTTTCTACCATCTTATCAAAACTTAAGATAGAACCAGTTTGCAACAAACCGCAAAGGATGGTTTGTTCGCCCATCAAATCGGACTTAACTTCTGCAACAAAAGAAGATTTTAACACACCCGCTCTATGTCCACCAGTACCAGCAGCATAAGCTTTTGCTTGTTCCCAACCTTTTCCTTGAGGATCGTTTTCTGGGTGAACCGCAATCAAAGTAGGTACGCCAAAACCACGCACATACTCTGCACGTACTTCAGAACCAGGACACTTTGGAGCGACCATGATAACGGTTAAGTCCTTACGGATTTGCATACCTTCTTCCACAATATTGAAACCGTGTGAGTAAGAAAGGGTAGCACCTTGTTTCATCAAAGGCATCACCGCACTCACCACAGCAGTGTGTTGTTTATCAGGAGTAAGGTTGATAACAAGGTCGGCAGAAGGGATTAATTCTTCATAAGTACCAACGGTAAAACCATTCTCGGTAGCTCCTTTCCAGCTAGCACGCTTAGCTTCGATAGCTTCTTTACGCAAAGCATAAGAAACATCCAAGCCAGAATCACGCAAGTTCAACCCTTGGTTCAACCCTTGTGCACCAGCACCTACTATTACTATTTTTTTACCTTTTAAAGCGGTAACGCCATCAGCGAACTGACTGCCATCCATAAACTCACATACGCCTAACTGACTTAATTTTTCTCTCAATGAAAGCGTGTTGAAATAATTTGCCATCTTTTTTTGTTTGTCGCCACCCCATCCCTAAAGGGGGTAAGGGGCTAATTATTAATTATTATTGAACAATTTTAACGGGCTGCAAAGTAAAGGGGTTTACATTGAAAATACACCTTCGCGTTTACCTAAGTATTCATTTTCTGCCAACTCTTCTGCGGGTTGAAACGCTTCGAACTCTTTTAATTTATCGTGAAACCCACTACTAGCTTTGATGATTGCCACACGTGCACTACGCACGAACTCAATCAATCCATACGGTGCCAAGGCATCAATGAGACCTTCGGTTTCCTCTCGATGACCAGTTGTTTCGAAGATGGTATAGTCCTTACGAATCACTACCGCCCTTGCACCATGTTTATGCAACAAGCGTTCTACCATCACCTTTTCGGCAATAATATCTGTAGGCACTTTGTATAAAGCCAACTCTTGCCAAACAATTTCATCATTGGTATTGAAGTAGGTTTTCAATACTTCCACTTGCTTCTCTATCTGACGGCAAAGCTTTCTAACCACATCTTCATACTCATTGATGACAATAGTAAAACGGTGTATCCCTTCCGCCTCAGAAGGAGAGGTGTTCAGGCTTTCGATATTGATTTTTCTTCTTGAGAAGATAATCGCAATACGATTCAATAAGCCCACCTGATTCTCGGTATAAACGGTGATAGTAAACTCTTGTTTTACTGGATCAGCTTGGGTATCAGTGGGAGCATATTGTGTATTATTCTGTGATTGTATCATTACTATATATTTCTAATCGTTGTAAATATTATTCTAGACTTACATTAAAACCTTTATAGGGTTCAAAACCCTATAAAGGTTCGTCACCTACACCTGATCTTTTGTCAAAACAATATCCGAAACACCTCTTCCTTGCGGCACCATTGGGAAAACATTGTCTTCTTTCGCAACCATCACCTCTAATAGATAAGAACCATCGTGGTTAAGCATTTCTGCCAAAGCACTCTTTAGGTCTTTTCTATCATTGACAGAAGATCCTTTTATCCTATATGCCTTAGCAACCGCTACATAATCAGGACTTTGAATATCCACAAAAGAGTAACGCTTATCGTGGAATAACTGCTGCCATTGCCTTACCATCCCTAAGAAACGGTTGTTGAGGATAAGAATTTTTACATTAACGCCCGTCTGCATGATTGTACCCAACTCTTGGATAGTCATTTGGATACCACCATCGCCAATAATAGCAACAACAGTTCTTTCTGGTGCACCAAACTTAGCCCCGATAGCTGCGGGCAGTCCAAAGCCCATTGTGCCCGCACCACCAGAAGTAATGTTACTTTTTGACTGATTGAACTTGGCGTATCTGCAAGCAACCATCTGGTGCTGACCGACATCTGTTACGATGATGGCATCACCATTCGTCAATTCATTTAATACATTCAAAACCTCACCCATGGTCATTTCACCTTCAGTAGGGTTCAGTTCTTTATGAATAACTATTTCATTCTCTTTAGCAGAAAGCGCTTTGAACTGGTTATGCCATTCTGTGTGTTCCTTCTTATCAATCAATGCCGTTAGCATTGGCAATGTTTCCTTACAATCGCCCCAAACAGGAACGGTTGTTTTCACATTCTTATCTATTTCGGCAGGGTCTATATCTAGATGGATTACCTTGGCTTGCTTGGCATATTTATCTAAACGGCCAGTAACACGATCATCAAAACGCATCCCAACAGCAATCAATACATCACATTCATTGGTCAAAACATTAGGGCCATAATTACCGTGCATACCCAGCATACCCACATTCAAAGGATGATCGGTAGGCAATGCACTCAAACCCAATATTGTCCAAGCAGATGGCAAACCACCTTTCTCAATGAAGGCTTTAAACTCTTGTTCGGCTTCGCCAAGAATTACGCCCTGACCAAAGATTACAAAAGGTTTCTTTGCTTCATTAATCAATTTAGCCGCCTCTTCTACATAAGACTTTCTTACGATTGGCTTTGGACGATAGCTACGGATATGATTGCACGGTTTATAGCCTTCGTAATCGAACTTCTGCAATTGGGCATTCTTGGTAATATCTACCAAAACAGGTCCTGGTCTTCCCGTTCTTGCGATGAAGAAAGCTTTTGCCAACGCATTAGGAATTTCAGAAGCATCGGTAACCTGACAATTCCATTTGGTAACAGGTGTTGTAATATTGATTACATCCACTTCCTGAAAAGCATCTGTTCCCAACAAATGCGCAAACACCTGACCTGTGATGCACACCAACGGCGTACTATCAATCATGGCATCAGCCAAACCAGTAACCAGATTAGTAGCACCGGGACCACTAGTAGCAAACACAACACCGACCCTGCCAGAGCTTCTTGCATAACCCTGACCAGCATGAATGCCCCCTTGTTCGTGACGGACAAGGATATGTTTTAATTTATCATGATAATCATACAACGCATCATATATAGGCATGATAGCACCGCCGGGATAACCGAAAACAGTATCAACGCCTTCAACAATCAAAGCCTCCAAGACTGCTTGTGAGCCTGTGATATTTGTTCCTACTTTATTGTCCCAAACACCCCCATCCCCTAAAGGGGCGTTAGCAGTTGCTGCTTGAGGGGCTTCTATTATTAATGTTTCTTCCATAATGTATTAATTTCTTTAAAAGATTAATCTTCTTGAACTACAAACGTAATTTTTTGCCTGGCATGATACGCAATTGGCTTATTGTCTTCTATAGCTGCTTCCCATTTCGGTGATTTCTTAATAGCTCTTATTGCTTCCTCCATTGTCCCATATCCTGGATTATTTTCAGCAATAACATCATTCACCCTACCATCTTTATTAATCGACAACGAGATATAAACTGTATATCTACCTAATGGAGCTTTGTGCTTAATTGGTACATTCGTGCGTAGGTTTTTTGTGAGAAATTCAACCCAGCCATTCCTTCCGTCAGGAAAAGAAGCTTCTTTACTATGAATGTAATTTTTTAGCAATTCTCCTTTCTCATCAAAACTTTCATCGACATTCTTTTTTAGTGTATTATCCCAATAAGAGTGTCCTTTCAATTTTCCACTTTCATAATAATAATACGATTCATATTCCATTGTTAGTGCTACACGAAACGATGAATCTTTTAATTTTCCACTTTCATAATAGTCAATAATAAGTTTTTCAGTTCCGTCATCATTAAAAATAATCGAATCTTTAATTTTACCACTCTTATAATGAGTAACCATTGTACCGACTCCTGTTACTAGAAATGTGTCCTTATAAGAAGTTATACTGTACAATTTATTAGAATCCGCATACAATATTGTACACTTATAAGCAGAGTCTTCCTTTATAAGTTTCGTGCTGTAAAATGCGTTCTCCTTTGTACAAGGAAAAAATGTTGAATCAAAGTATTTCACAATAACAGCATCCTGTGCCGAAACACTGAATACTATTACTATCAGAAAAAATGTAAATAATACTTTCATCCTTTTTATTTTGTTTGAGGTCACAAGCTGTGACCTCATAATTCCATTCAACCCTTTAGGGGATGGGGGTTACGCCTCATCCGTTACACAACCTTCACTTGCATCTTTTACGCATTGTGCGTATTTGAATAAAACACCCTTTGTTGCTTTTAGTGCAGGTTGTTTCCAAGCGGCTCTTCTTGCAGCAATTTCTTCTTCGGAAACTTTTAGGTTGATGGTGTTATTCACCGCATCCAATTCTATAATGTCATTATCCTTCACCAAGGCAATGGTGCCGCCATCAAAAGCTTCTGGCGTGATGTGACCAACCACAAAACCGTGTGTGCCACCACTAAAGCGTCCATCAGTAATCAAGGCAACTGATTTACCTAAACCTGCACCAATAATGGCACTTGTAGGTTTCAGCATTTCAGGCATTCCTGGTCCACCTTTAGGACCAACATATCTGATAACCACCACATCGCCAGAATGAACACGACCACTTTGGATACCTGCAATCAACTCATGTTCGCCATCAAAAACCCTTGCCGTACCCACAAATTTTTCACCTTCCTTACCACTAATCTTAGCCACACTTCCTTTGGTAGCCAAATTTCCATAAAGGATTTGTAAGTGACCAGTTGCTTTCAACGGTGTTTCTAAAGGATAGATAATCTTTTGTGTTTCAAAGTTGATAGTAGGAACAGAAGCCAAATTCTCAGCAAGCGTTTTACCAGTTACGGTCAAACAATTGCCATGAAGCAATCCATTTTCCAATAAATATTTCATCACAGAAGGAACGCCACCATGCTCGTGCAAATCCTGCATCAGGTATTTACCGCTCGGTTTAAAATCAGCCAAAACAGGAATCCTATCACTGATAGCCTGAACATCATCTTGCGTAAGCGAAACATCCACACTCTTTGCCATCGCTATCAAGTGCAATACAGCATTGGTGCTTCCGCCCAAAACCATGATGGTTACGATGGCGTTTTCAAAAGCTTCACGCGTCATGATATCACGTGGCTTAATATCTTTTTCTAGTAATAAACGTATTGCCTTACCTGCTGCCAAACACTCTTGATTCTTTTCTTCGCTGATAGCAGGATTTGAAGAAGAATAGGGCAAACTCATACCCAACGCCTCGATAGCCGCAGACATGGTATTTGCCGTGTACATACCGCCACAAGCACCCGCACCCGGACAGCTATTCATCACGATACCCTTAAAATCTGCTTCATCCAAGTTGCCAGCAATCTTTTGTCCCAAGGCTTCAAAGGCAGAAACGATGTTCAAATCCTGACCTTTATAATGACCTGGCGCAATCGTTCCACCATAAACCATAATGGCAGGGCGGTTCAAACGACCCATCGCCATGATAGAACCGGGCATATTTTTATCGCAACCAGGCACGGCAATCACCGCATCATAATATTGTGCACCACAAACCGCCTCAATGCTATCCGCAATAATATCGCGGCTCACCAAGCTATAACGCATCCCGTCCGTACCATTGCTGATACCATCGCTCACGCCAATGGTGTTAAAAATCAATCCCACCAAATCTTCTTCCCAAACACCTTTCTTAATGGTTTTAGCCAAATCGTTCAGGTGCATATTACACGTATTCCCGTCCCAACCCATGCTCGCAATACCCACTTGCGGCTTAGCCAAATCGGCATCTGTCAATCCAATTCCGTACAACATTGCCTGTGCCGCAGGTTGCGTAACATCTTGTGTAACCGTCTTACTGTACTTATTTAATTCACCCATGATTCTATCGTTTAATATTCTTTTTTTAATTTAATTCTTTGATTTATTCTATTTATAAACGTTCCCTTTGGTCGCAAAACCTACCAGTTTCGTTGCAAAACCTATTAGTCTCGCCGCAAGACTGGTCAGTTTTGTCGTAAAACTTATCACTTTCGCCACAAAACTGGTCAGTTTTATCGCAAAACCTATTAGTCTTGTCGCAAGACTGGTCAGTTTCGTCACAAAACCTATCAGTTTTGTCGTAAAACTGGTTAGTTTTATTGCTTAACTTATGACCAAATCCTTGTATGCGACTTGAATTTGTTTACTAACCGAATCATTCCAAGCCTTAGCGAAGGGCTGGTTATCTAAACTTTCGAACCCAATTACTTCGGCGGCAGTGCCACAAAAGAACGCCGCATCTGCACCATAGATTTCCTCGGTAGTAAACTTTTTCTCTATTACTTCAACCCCTAAATCCTTACAAATTTCTATCACCGTTGCCCTAGTAATTCCCGGAAGGATATGTCCTAAAGCTGGGGTAAATAGCTTTGCATCCTTTTCGTAAAACAGATTTGCACCGGGGGCTTCTGCTGCAAAACCATCCATATCAGTCAATAATGCCTCATCAAAACCCTTTGCCTTTGCTTCGTGACTAGCCATGATTGAGTTTACATAATGTCCACTTGCCTTGGCCGTAATCCTGAATCCTTTTGGATTGGGACGTTGGAAAGAAGAAGTCATTACCCGAAGCAGTTTCTCACCCAAAAAAGGTTGCATTTCCCAAGCCTGAATGGTAAAATGAGAGATGGTATTGGGGTTGAAACTCATATTATCCGGACCATATACCAACGGACGGATGTAAGCATCGCCGAGATTATTGTCTGCCAAAACCTTGTCGGTAGCCACAATCATTTCTTCTACAGAATAAGAAAAAGGCATGTTCAATGCTTGTGCAGAGGCAATCAACCGTTGATAATGTTCTACTGGTTTAAAGATTTTGGTAGTTCCATCCTTCATTTTATAAGAACGGATACCC
>CAITVK010000129.1 GCA_903895845.1 uncultured Chitinophagaceae bacterium | reverse complement strand
AGTGTCTGGGAGACTGGTTTTTGTCATCCCAAAATAAAACTGAAGTGTAGTCCCTGTACTTACTTTCAACCTAAAACGGGTTCCTGCTACAATATCATCGGTTTTTCTGTTTACAAAGCTTCCTTGCTTTACAGTTCCCGTTCTATCAATAATTGTGCGAGCAGAATCGTACACAACATAGTCGGCCGCCTTCAGTTTATTGCCTTGGGCCATATAAAAAGCGTAACCAATGCTACAAAGTGCCTTCATGGTGGCAAAAAGTGCGTTTGCCGTTGTGCGCCTTGTCACGGTTACCGCTTCGGCATTGCTTACCAATACAGGGGTTGCCGAAATGAGGGGCAATAAGGCTGTTGCCAAGGTAGTAATACTGGTAAGCATGGCGGTGGTGAGCCCTTTTGGTGTTAATGCCGCAGTATTTTGTGTCGCTTTTACAACAATATTGTTGGAGATATTATATAGCTGGCTAGCATTGAATTTGCCAATGCCTTTGGCCTTAAATCCTTTGTATTCTGATGAAGTCTTGGCAAAAGTGGTGTTTACAATACCCATTACTACCATGATTGCTTTTAATAATTGGGCTGCCTTTTTATCGCGTGCTGCAAACCCTACACCAGATGCCAGTACGCCTGTTTCGTTTGAAGGGATGAGCGCAAATGCGGCTCTGTCGGCATCAAATGCAGCAATAACAGCGGCAGTTACACCCCGAGGGGATAAATCTGCTTCATCGCGAGTTAAAAATGCTATTTTGTCAACAGCATCATCCAATAAATCTTCATAACTCGTAGAAAAATCAAGCGGAACAAGCTTAGTAGCTGACATAATTTGCGGTTTAAATTGAGGTGTTACAATTATTTGTACAACATTACGCTTTTAAATTGGTAATTACTATTTAATCGGTTAAAATATTAAAATATATTTTTATTTTTTTAGTTTTTATAAATTATTGTTTTTCAATTTTTTATAAATATTTTTATAAAATAATAGCTAACTAACTGATTACCCATACTAATCCCCCATTCACCTGTGTTTATACATGATAATGAAAGTAAAAAATAGCAATCACACAGGAAATTCAGCAAACAGTTTGGGCAATTTTTTCATCAATTATCAGATGGTCAGGATTTAACGAATATAAACATAGCCATGTGGTGTACTAAGGCCAAATAACTATGTGTTCTATGTACATATCTTACTATGTGTTAAAAAACACCTGCCATATTGGCTAGAATCGCCCACAAATGAGTCGAAAAAACTGCATGCTGTCCAATATCTATAACAAGTTGCCCAATATCTATTGCAAGTTGTCCAATATCTAGTAAAAGTTGCCCATTTCTACTGTATTCTAGCCAATATCTATGACAAGTTGGACATTTTCAGCAGCATTTTGCCCAAAAGCGAGGCGATATTGGACAACTTGTTATAGATATTGGACAACATGCAGTTTTTTTGGGCAGCATACAGTTTTTCTGGGCAACTTGCAACAGCTATCACACAACTGTTGACAACAGCTGCATAATGAGCAATTGAAATTGCGCAATAAGCAGTTGAAACATCAAATTTTCATAAACATCCAACAAAAGGCAACTGCATTAATATAACTAATTAGTCATTATTTAATTTTATTGACTATTTAGTTATACTTATTTAAACATTAATCCGATTAACAGTAAATTATTCAAAGAAAAAGCAACTTTACGGGCAACAATTACCCAACTACACGCATCTTTGCAATATAATTCTTGTCGTATGAGCCCCACTCCCCCGACAAAGCATACATAATATTTTAATTTATTACTTGATTGAGAAACAAGTAACGACAAATGGTTTTTAAACATAATTAACTGATGAATAAAAATGTGAATTTCATGGATGCCACCGGAAAAAGTGCATCTGAATTGAAAAAAGAGATTATTGGACACCTAGAAAGTGACTTTGGGTATGTAATTGTGAGAAACACGAACTATCCAACAGGAGATGTAGATGTCATTATTGAGAAATTCACTGATTTCTGTGCCAATTTGGGCGAGTTGGAAGTGCATGACGACTCGGCAATTGTATGGCACATAAAACCTAGAAAAAGCGAGAGTAAGGTCTTCACATTTTCGGAACATAATGATGAGGCGCCCTTTCATACCGACTCGCAATACAGGCAAGAGCCAGAAAATTATCAAGCTCTTTACGCCATAAAAAAAGCAGACTGCGGCGGTGGACTCTCATCGATAATCACACTAAAAAGTATCCTTAAAGTATTGGATGCGCATCCAAATGGCAAAGAACTCCGTAGAATTTTCACTGAAATCGACCTCCCGTTTGCTGTGCCCACCGTTTTTAAAAAAGAGAAAGACAATGACAAGGAAGTGATTTATGGAAAAGTATTGGGAGACAACAAAATAAGATACCGCTACGATACCCTGATAAAAGGATTGGAATTTGTGCCAGGGATACTAACGGATGAACAAGTTGAAATGATAACTTATTTCGAAAAACTGGTGAACGAAGACCATGAATCGGAAAGTTATATGCTTCAAAACGGCGATATACTGGTGCTGAACAACAGAAGGGTCATGCACAAACGTTCCGCGTTTGAAGATTGGGAAAGACACCTGTTGCGGATACGATTTAACCCCATCAATGAATAGAAAATTGGGTAGGATACAAAATAGTTGACAGTGGGGGCAGAAGATTTTCTGCCCCTACTGCGTTTATGCCGTTCATTTTATTAAATCGTCAAATAAAATGGATATTTGCAATAAAATAATGAGTTGCAAATGATTGCTACCCCTAAAAATACACTGAAAATAGCCTCCGGCGAGTGGATAAACTATATAAATATAGGATTGATGCTCATTAGTTTGGCGGCTGCCTATATCCTGCCATTCGAACTGTTTCTTTTTTCTTATGCCGTACTTGGCCCGCTGCATTATCTGACAGAAATATCCTGGCTAGACAAAAAAAACTATTTCATCCGCTCCAAAGACGATATGATTCTGTTGCTATTACTTGTTTTGCTGCTGACGGTAGCAAAGTTTGACAATACGTCCTTGCCCAACAAATTCTTTGCAAGTATTGTGTTCTGCGGGTTTGTGTATGCACTTATTTTGTTGTTTATACAAGACAATACAACCAAGATATTGCTGGCAGCAGCAGCATTTATCATCTCAGCGGTCTTCAATTTCAATGCTTTCCATAGCTTTCCCTTTCTCATCTTCGCCGTTTGGACGCCTACCATTGTACACGTGTTTTTATTTACGGGATCCTTCATATTGTTTGGCGCACTCAAAAGCCGTAGCGCTTCGGGCATCATATCCTTACTATTTTTTGTTGCCTGTGCAGCCACTTTCTTTGTTTTTAAGCCCAACAACTTCGGCTTGCCTATCACAAACTATGGCAGACAGTCCTATGCGCTATTTGGCTATATCAACAGCTCTATCTACCATCTCTTTGGCTTCGGCAACATCAAAAAGACAGACATTGACTTTTATACTGCGCCAAAAGCAGTGGCAGTAATGCGTTTTATAGCGTTTGCCTACACCTATCACTACTTAAACTGGTTCTCGAAAACGTCGGTCATTAAATGGAATCAGGTCTCAAAAAAACGAATGTCGGCCATCATAATTTTGTGGGTAGTATCGGTTTTACTGTATGCCATCAGCTACAGAATTGGATTCTATGCCTTGTTTTTGCTGAGTATGTTGCACGTTTTTCTGGAGTTTCCGCTCAATCACTATACTTTTATAGGAATTGGCAAAGAAATCAGTACCATCTGGACAGGAAGAAAAGAATAAGAAAAATAAATGCAGACCTTTATCTTTACTAAATAAATTAATCTAAAAACTTTTTGTTATGAGTGATTTTGAAAGCGAATTTGACGAAAACAAACTGCCTTCAGGCTTAAATGTCTTGACTATTTTAACGTTTGTAGGCAGTGGATTCATCATTTTAAGAAGTATTTGGGATTACATTAAAAGTTCTGACAACGTTATTGAGTTAGAAAAGCTACAAGCCTCACCAGATTACGCTAAAATTCCCGAATGGGGAAAGAGATTTGTGGGTCCCGAGATGCTTAATTTGTTACACGAAACAGATATTAATAAATTGCCAATATTGATTATAAACATTTTAGGCTGTTTGCTATGTATTTATGGTGCAATTGAAATGCGTAAACAAAAGATAAATGGCTTTTATGTTTACATAATAGGACAATCACTCCCATTTTTGGGCTTATTTATGTTCATTGGAGGCTTGTTTTTTGTATTGGGGTGGCTGGCTTACTTTACCATAGGACTACCACTATTCTTCACATTATTATACTTAACTCAGGCTAAATTTCTTACTAAAAAATAAATAGCAACCTTTCTCTCAGTGAGAATTACCATTTGTCCACCTCTTCTGTATTTAAAGAAGACGTAATTGTAGATGGTTTTTCATCTTCAACAATCTCTTCCGAAGGTGCAGAAGCAGTTATGGCTGTTTCTACCTGAGCTTGTGGAATATATCCTTCACCATTTTCTTCATAATCATTGTCGTACTGATCGAAGTTGTAGTCGGGCAGCAATTCTGTCTTGATAAAATCAATCGCTTCAGCAACGCCCTTAGCAAATTTATTTATATCTTCCTGATATACATAGATACTGCTTCGGTCGTAGCCCCTATCATCAAAACGTTTACGGCTTTCGGTGATAATGAGGGAGTAACTATTGTTTCTAGTTTCCTTAATGTCAAAAAAGTAGGTTCTTTTTTTACCAGCTCTCACCTTTTTTTCATAGACTGGCACAAATTTCTTCTCGTTGTTGTCGTATCCCACAGATAATTATTTTTAATAAAACGAATGAATGACTTCACAAATATAGTGTGTAGGTTTAAATATAAAAATCAATCGACAGAGAATTATTTGATTTATTAAATGCAAAAGGTGAAAAACAATTTGTGTTTTTCACCTTTTATGGGAGGAAATATCACCTTCCGTTAAAGAAGTTGCCAATGACAGCAACATTATTGAGACATAAAAGTAAATAAAATATTTAATTACAATTATGTTTTCAACTTATTTTTTGTTAAATGTGCAATTTATCTTTTTTCGCTAGCAATTCCTCAACAGTTTCTTCATACATCTCGTCGGGAACGCAACAGTCAACCGGACAAACAGCTGCACATTGAGGCTCTTCGTGAAAGCCCTGGCACTCCGTACACTTATTAGGGGTTATGTAGTAGGTATCTACACTTACAGGCGCAAACTTTGCCGCCGCATCAACAATTGTTCCGTCCAAAAGAACAAAAGATCCTTTTACTGACGTACCATCTACGATTGCCCACTCTACTCCGCCCTCATAAATCGCGTTATTTGGACATTCTGGCTCACATGCGCCACAATTGATACATTCATCTGTTATTTTAATAGCCATATCTGTTACTTTTGAATTTATTTGGCGGTAAAAATAAATGACTTAATTGATTTTAAACAAATGAATTTACAAGAAAGGTTAAAAATTGCAGAAAAACTAGGTAGTTATTTGTTGAGTAATGAGGAAGAATGGAACAATATAAAGGAAAGAGCTGAACGTGAAAACGCTTGGTTTACTAAGATATTCATAGACACAGCCATTGTAAACATTGCTGATAATTTTTTGGGAAAGAATTTATTGAATGAGTGGGCAAGCAGTTACAAAGTACAAGATACCCCAGCTTCTGACAAGAATATTGGCGTAGTGATGGCAGGAAACATCCCATTAGTGGGCTTTCACGACTTTTTATGCGTATTTATCAGTGGCTATAAGCAAACAATTAAGGCATCTTCAAAAGATTCTATTCTGATTAAACACATTGTGGCCAAACTTACAGAGTGGGACGAAAGGATAACAGAATATGTGACATTTGAGGAAAACCTGAAGGCTTGCGATGCCTACATTGCTACGGGCAGCAATAATAGTAGCCGGTATTTTGATTTTTATTTTGGAAAATACCCAAATATCATCAGAAAGAACAGAACATCTGTGGCAATATTAACTGGAACCGAAAGCGAAACAGACCTAGCCAACTTATCTGATGACATACAAATGTATTTTGGTTTGGGATGCCGAAATGTTACCAAGCTTTATGTGCCCAAGGAATATGATTTTGTTCATCTATTAGAGGCCTTAAAAAAATATGAATTCTATTTTGAGTTTCATAAATACAAACACAACTACGATTATCAGTTAGCGATATTAATGATGGGGCGTAAGTTTTATATGACCAATAGTTCTATAATATTAACAGAAGATTCCGCTATTTTCTCTCCGGTTAGTCAGGTTAACTATGAATTTTACGACAATAAAGACGCGCTTGCTGAAAAATTAGTTTCCAACGAATCCATTCAATGTATAGTTGGCAAAGGACATATTGATTTTGGAAACGCACAGAAACCAAGCCTTACTGATTATGCAGATGGGATAGATACGATGAAGTTTTTACAGGATTTAGGTTGAGTGACAATAGCACAAATAAAAAGGGTCATCCTGTAGAAACAGGACGACCTCTAACGATTGCTTGCCATATGAAAAGAGTTAACTAATTACTACCCTGCAAGCATTGTGTACCACGTAGTAACTATAATAAGTTTTTTGCTTATTTCTTAGTAGAATCTTTCTTAGTAGAATCAACAACTACCTTAGAAGAATCTTTCTTAGTAGAATCAACAGCAACTTTAGAAGAATCTACTTTAGTAGAATCAGCAGTCTTAGATGCATCAGCACCACTTTTGCAAGCAGCGAAAGAAGCGATTGCAAGAACGAATAATAATTTTTTCATTTTAATAAAGCTTTAAATTGTGAGTGAATTTGTAGTTAATACCTTGGTGTCATAAAAGGTAACCCAGTAATTGCAAACTTTTTTAAAATATTTTTTTTACCCAGTTTTGGGTTACTTTTATTCACTCAACAGTATTAAGAATAACAGTGAAAGCGGAAATAAACGAGCAAGCACTACTGAAAGGTTTAGCAAATAATGATACAAGAAGTATCGAGATTATATATAAAAATAATTTCAACATGATACAATCTTATATCATCAATAACAATGGCTCTTACGACGATGCGATGGACATTTTTCAGGAAGCAATGATTGCACTATATGAAAAAGCACAAAGTGAATCATTTGTTTTAACATGTAAAATTAACACGTATGTATATTCCATTTGCCGGAGACTCTGGCTTAAACGGCTTCAACAATTGGGCAAATACTCTAATCAGATTGATAGTCTTGAAGATACAGTCTCAGTTGAGGAAGACCTCGAAACGCATTTAAAGAGAAATGCAGAGTTTACCATCATGGATAGGGCTCTCAATAGTTTGGGTGAACCATGCAAAAGCTTATTAGAAGGTTTTTATATAAAAGATTTAGACATGCAGACACTAGCCAAAGATTTTGGCTATACAAATGCAGACAATGCTAAAAATCAGAAGTATAAATGCCTGATGAGATTAAAAAAATTGTTCTTTACACAATATAATATAGGAGATTAGATAATTCTACCGATTATGAACGACGATGTTTTGATATTACAAACTATTGAGAGATACCTAGATGGTAGTATGTTGCCAGACGAGCTTTCTTATTTCGAACAACTAAGAAAAAACACGCCTGAGATAGACCAGATGGTTGTAGAACACTCAATGCTGCTTCAACAGCTTGACACTTACAAACATAGAAGAAATTTCAAGCACATTTTGAACGATGTTCACAATAAAATCCTTTTGGAAGGCGGCATTAATAATGCCTCTAATGTAAGACCGCTTGGTAAAGTAGTTCAACTTTATCATAAATACAAAAGAGACATTCTCATTGCCGCTTCTGTGGGTGGGGCAATCGCACTGGTAACTAGTGGCTTGTTTACCTACTTCTCTCCGGTATTAAGTAGTAGAAACTTGCAACAATTAAGTCAAGAATTAGCTGGACTTAAAAAGAATCAACAGGTACAAGGAAACATTATCAACGAAGTAAAAAGCAAATTGCCAAAAAATGCTAGCCTTATCAGTGGCGGTTCGGGCTTTTTGATTGATGGTAAAGGATTTGTCGTAACTAATGCACACGTTTTGAAGGGTACAAGTGCTATTGTTGTAAATAATGATGGAGACGAATTTAATGCTGAGATAGTTTTTGTTGATAACAAGCAAGATTTAGCAATTTTGAAAATTAGAGATGAAGATTTCAAGCCCATCAAATCTTTACCATATAGTATCAATAAAACGAGTGCCGATTTGGGTGAAGAAATTTTCACTTTAGGTTATCCGAAAGCAGATATTACTTACACCCAAGGCTACCTTAGTTCTAATACTGGTTTGAATGGAGATACTGCTAGCTATCAAATACAAATGAATTCTAACCCAGGTAATAGTGGTGGCCCTGTATTTAACAAGAAAGGGGAATTAATTGGCATTCTAAGTTCTAGACAAACACAAGCAGATGGTGTAACATTTGCAATAAAGAGCAAGAATTTATATGCTTTGATAGAAGATTTGAAGAAGGAAGACACTACTTTCCAGAAAATAAAACTGCCGGTTAGTTCTGTTATCAAAAGTGATGAAAGAAAGACTCAAGTAAAGAAAATAGAGAACTATGTTTTCTCAGTAAAGGCATACAATCAATCAAAATAGACAAGAAACAAACAAAACAAAGCCTGTTTACTTAATTGTAAGCAGGCTTTTTTGTTTATTGTAGTTCACAGCCCCAATATCGTCAGTTCCTTAAAAAAAATCAACAGATTTTCATTTCCCAAGCTGGCTCAAAGACTCTCATAAATTATTTATAGCAGTTGCAAAAAGAAACAGAAGTGGAACTTCGAACAACAGAACAATACAAGTCCTTATTCAAGTTAAAATAAATGGTGTATCATATAAAATAATAAGGCTGCCCAATTGGGCAGCCTTATCAAGAAATGTATCTTCAAGACCTGTTAATTGAACAAGTACCTGATACCAAATTGCATTTGCCAACGAGAACTTGTACTTGTATTGTTGGTAAATGAAGTTGTAGCAGGAATCTGATTCCCAGAATCGTAGTAAGGGAATGAGAAACTTGGTGTTTTACCATCTGCTGCCAAACCTTCAAATTTCAGCAATTGTATATTTCCGTTTGAGGTAGAAAGTGCAGGTGTTTTATACAATCCCCAGTTTCTATCTAAGAAGTTACCTAAATTCAATAAATCTAGTGTGAATCTAAGTGTATGCTTGTCTTTGTTTTTACCAGTGAAGAAATACACATCTTGCGTAATGTTTAAGTCGGTTCTTTTAAAGAAAGGTAAAGTAACTCCATTGCGCTGTGCATATTGCCCTCTATGGAAAGCCAGATAGTGATCTTGAGAAATATAATTGTTTAGCTGAGCCCATATCTGTGCAGCTGTCCTTGGGTCGGTGCTTGTACCTGTTCCACTACCTCCAGAACCCACTTTCACCAAGTTGATTTCGCTCTGTGATTTAGGAATATAGATGAGGTCATTGCCAGAATTACCGTCATTGTTTACATCGCCACTATAGATGTAAGAAGTAACACCAGCAGGGGCTGCTTCAAAAATAATCCCAACAGAAGTAGAGGAGTACTTACATTCTTCAATTTTATAAGAAGCATTTGCAATCACTCTATGCGGCTGCCAATAGGATGCGTAGCCTGCTACATTGGCATTAGGATCACCAGTTACAGCTCTGGCACTCCACAATGAAGCAGCTGTTGTACCTAGCTCATTTGTATTTTTAGCTTCGCTGAAAGTGTACGCTATGCTAGTGAATAACTTGTCGAAAGATTTCTGTATGTGTGCTGTAAGCGCATAAGAATATCCTTTATTTGAGTTTGTCATCAAAATAACACTAGATAACCCTGGCGCTGTTGCAGAATTTAAAGATGCTTTTGTAACCGGGTTTGTAAGTGTAGGATAATACGCATTGCCTGCTACAGACACGCCGCTTACGCCATTGATAGGCTGTGTAGTTGCGCCGGCATATCTTACTCTATTGTCGGCACCAGTCAAATTGAAGCCCCCGTTTTCATTCAAGTTTACGTTCTTGAAGAATACAGATTGGATATCTTTTGTATAAGTTGCTTCGAACCCAATAATGACGTCTCCAGGCAATTTCTTATCAATTCCTAAAGTACTCTTGAGGGAAGAAGGGTACTTGAAATTAGGATCGGTGATGTTGACTGTGTACTGAGTAGGTGTTACGATATTTGAAGGTGCTGAGGTATTAACAACTGGATTGAATGCTGCACCACCAGTTGGTTGAACTTTTCCTTTTGAATCTAAAGTGGAAGAAACAGTTTGTCCGAAAAGCATACCATTATTTGCAGATTGGTTATTCAACCATACGAAAGGAGGAGCACCATTAAAAATACCTATACCACCCCTGATTTGCAAACTTTTATCATGCTTTACATCCCAATTGAAACCAACACGAGGAGAAACTGCTAAATTGCTTTTAGGCTTTAAACCCGTATTGTACGTTTGACCATTAAAAGAAAGACTAGCAAAATTTGTGTTATTTAAGAAAAGCCCATTGAAGCTTCTCTCATCAAAACGAATACCATAAGTAATGGTAAGGTTATTTAATACCCTCCACTTATCCTGACCAAAAAGGCTCAACTCATTTGATCCGGATTTGGATGCAGGGAAACTACTACCCTGAACTGCGGAGTACTCATTGGTATAAAACTGAGAACCAGTGCCATTGTTTACACTATTGTAAAAGTCTTGCAAAGTAGCAAACTGATACAGCCCAGCAAACTGTGGAGCAAAATAGTCTTCATACTTCTTGAAGTAGTTTTGCGTACCAAAAGTTAATTCGTGAGCCCCAGCAAATACATTCACAATGTCTGAAACTTGAAAAACGTTTGTATTGATAGCATTGCCATAAGTAAACTGTTCTGTACCAAAAGAAGTACCAGCAGATCCTAAAGTAGGATTAAGACTCAAGATATCCACTTGAGGGAAAGTTCTTGGAGATGGAGTAGAACGAGGGTCTCTGATGGCAGAATAACCAATTTGAAACTTGTTTGAAATCTTATTATTGAATCTGGTATTCAATTCAGCAATAAAGATATTGAAGTTGTTGTTGATACCGTAACCAACACTTTGGAAAGGTAAAAAATTGTTACCAGCACCGCGGCTGACACTTGTGTAACCACTAGCTGCCGGACCTGAACCACTAGGTGGCTGGTCTGCCTCAGATTTGAAATAGTTGTACTTTAGGGTTATAGTGTTCTTGTCATTTATATTCCAGTCAATTCTAGTCGTTAACTTATCACTCTGTGTATTGAATGAGTAGTTTTGAAAGCTACCCGGATCATAGTTTTCTTTTGAAATCAGAAATTGCCTCAACGCCTGTAATGTATCATAGTCTGCTTGAGATACAACACCTGCTGCTGCAGGAGTACCGGGTAGTTTTTGTGCAACGAAAGAACTGTAAGGAGCTGTTTGTCTAAGACTTTCGTAGTTAACGAATATGAATAATTTATTTTTGATAATAGGAGCGCCTAACGAAACCCCACTTAGTTTATAGTTATACGTTTGCCTTGCCAAGTTCACATTATCTACATTATATCCTTGTATGCCCGGGCTTTTCAAGTAAGTGTAAACAGATGCTTTCACTTGGTTCGTTCCACTACGAGTTACCGCATTGATGCCAGAACCTGCAAAGCCTCCATTTCTCACATCGAAAGGTGAAATATTTACTTGTAATTGCTCAATTGCATCCAGACTAATAGGCGTTTGACCAGTTTGAGCTCCTAATATTCCTCCAACATTACCCAAACCAAAGCTATTAGTGAAGTTTGCACCATCCAAGGTAACATAGTTGTATGCAGGGCTTGTTCCACCAAAGCTTAATCCGTTTGCACTAGGGCTAAGTTTTACGAAATCATTAAGTGACCTGCTCACAGTTGGGAGAGATTCAAACTGTGTACGTCCAATTACTTCCTGGCTACCAGTGTGTGCATTATTGAATATCTTGTCTTGCTTGCTACCCTTTACCACTACTTCCGATAGCGTTGCAGACTCTTCTGCCAAGGAAAAGTCTTCTTTGTACTCTTGTCCTAAAGACAGATAAATGTTTTCTTGCTTTTCGGTTTTGTACCCTACATAGCTTACTTCTAAACTGTAAGGACCACCAATTTTGGCATTGGGAATGTTGTAACGACCATCTTTACGGGTACTGGTTACATACTTTGTTCCTGAAGGCAGGTGGATGGCTGTTACAGTTGCTCCAACAACGACCTTCCCTTTGTCTTTAACAGTACCAACAATATCTGATGTTGTTTCTTGCGCTCTAGACGCAGTGCATATTCCTGAAACGAGGAGAAATGCAAAAAAATACTTGTAAAGTTGTTTAGTCATAATATGAATTTTGTGGTTGAATGCAAAAATGCAGATAAATTCTTTTATTTAAGATTAACAGAGATTAATATTTTATTAACAAATACGGAATATACTGTCAATAAAGGTAAAAAAGTGCCTATTAAACCTATTTTGCTCCTTCCATGAGCTTATTGCTATTTATTGCCCAGGAAATAAATCAGCTAAGAAAATAATCTTGACAGCCAATCACAAACCAAAAACTTAAACCCGAAAACAAAAATCCCCGCTCACTTTGCAGTAAGCAGGGATTTTTTATTTGTAAGCTTATGAGATTAGTATCCACCCATACCGCCCATATCAGGAGCACCATGAGAATGTGCCTCTTCTTTCTTAGGCTTGTCGGCAATAACGCATTCTGTTGTTAACAACATACCTGCAATTGAAGCTGCATTTTCCAAAGCTACACGAGTAACTTTAGTTGGGTCGATAACACCAGCAGCTAATAGGTTTTCGTAAACTTCAGTTCGTGCATTGAAACCAAAGTCGCCTTTACCTTCCTTAATTTTTTGTACAACGATAGAACCTTCGATACCACTGTTAACCACTATCTGACGAAGAGGTTCTTCGATAGCACGTTTAACAATTTGGATACCTGTTGTTTCATCAACGTTTTCACCTTTCAAACCTTCTAAGCTTTCGATAGCACGGATGTAAGCAACACCACCACCTGGAACGATACCTTCTTCAACTGCTGCACGAGTAGCGTGCAAAGCATCATCAACACGGTCTTTCTTTTCCTTCATTTCTACTTCTGTAGCAGCACCTACGTACAAAACTGCAACACCACCGCTCAATTTAGCCAAACGCTCTTGTAATTTTTCACGATCGTAATCAGAAGTTGTATTTTCAACTTGTGCTTTAATTTGATTTACACGAGCTTTGATATCTTCCTTAGTTCCTTTACCACCAACGATTGTTGTGTTGTCTTTATCAATTGTTATAGAAGAAGCTTGACCCAAATAAGTTAAATCAGCGTTTTCTAATTTGTAACCTTGCTCTTCGCTTACCACTGTGCCAGCAGTAAGGATAGCAATATCAGTCAACATTTCTTTTCTTCTGTCACCAAAACCAGGAGCTTTTACAGCAGCAACCTTGATAGTACCACGCAATTTGTTTACCACCAATGTAGCCAATGCTTCACCTTCCAAATCTTCAGCAATGATTACTAATGGACGACCGCTTTGAGCAACTTTCTCCAAGATATGAAGGATGTCTTTCATTGCAGAAATCTTCTTATCATAGATTAAGATGTAAGGATTTTGCAATTCAGCTTCCATCTTTTCGCTGTTAGTAACGAAGTAAGGAGAGATATAACCACGATCAAATTGCATACCTTCTACTACATCAACTGTAGTATCAGTACCCTTTGCTTCTTCAACAGTGATAACACCTTCTTTACCAACTTTAGCCATTGCATCAGCAATCAATTTACCAATAACAGCATCACTGTTAGCAGAAATAGTTGCTACTTGTTCAATCTTTTTGTGGTCGTCACCAACTGCTTGAGATTGAGATTTCAAGTTAGCAATAACTTTTGTTACAGCCTTGTCGATACCTCTTTTCAAATCCATTGGATTAGCGCCAGCAGCTACATTCTTCAACCCTTCTCCAATGATAGATTGAGCCAACACAGTTGCAGTAGTAGTACCATCACCAGCAATATCAGCAGTTTTAGATGCTACTTCTTTCACCATTTGCGCACCCATGTTTTCAATTGGGTCGTCCAATTCAATTTCTTTAGCTACAGAAACACCATCTTTAGTTACTTGTGGTGCACCGAATTTTTTTTCTATAACCACATTACGACCTTTTGGTCCCAATGTTACTTTTACAGCGTTTGCCAATGTGTCAACGCCTTTTTTCATTTTGTTTCTTGCTTCGATGTCGAAGAAAATTTGCTTTGCCATTTCTTAATTTAATTTAAGTAATTAGAAAAAATAATAGATAATTTGCTAATGAAGTTCTTGTTTCGATGCATTAGCACATCCGTCAGTCAAGTTAACTAATCAATTAAACGATTGCTAAGATGTCACTTTCTCTCATTATCAATAAGTCTTGTCCTTCTACAGCTATTTCTGTTCCGGCGTATTTACCGTACAAAACAGTGTCACCAACTTTTACTGTCATTGGTTCATCTTTTTTGCCAGTTCCAGCAGCAACAACTACCCCACGTTGAGGTTTTTCCTTTGCAGTGTCTGGGATGATGATTCCACCAGCAGTCTTTTCTTCAGCAGCAGCTGCTTTTACAATCACTCTGTCGTGCAGAGGTGTGATGTTTAACTTTTCAGAAGCCATAATTATTAATTTTTGAGTTAAAAATAAAATTTAGAAAACCATTTACCGATTATTATGCCACAGCATTTAATCAAGCCAAATTTTCAGTTAGATAAGCCTTTGGAGGATATGCGGTTTAGGGATTTGACATTACGTGTGAAAAACTTGCATACTCAACTAAAAGGACGTGTCAAAATTGCATAGTAGCTTTAGATTTAAGTTGAAAGGAGTAAGTGTTTATGTGTAAAAGACTAAATCTGTATTTCTTTTCTTCCAAAAAGAATATCCGTTTCACCAAAAAGAATATTCGTTTTACCAGAAAGAATATTCTTTTTACCAGAAATGATATCCGTTTTACCAGAAAGGATATTCGTTTTACCCAAAAGAATATTCTTTTTACTAGAAAGAATATCCGTTTTGCCAAAAAGAATATCCGTTTTGCCAGAAAACAAATCCAATAATCTTCCGATTGAAGCTGTGTAACCATTACTGCTATTGAATAGTAGGTATTTATAAGGGTTAAAGGAAAGTTGGAGACATGCTGGTTGTGTTGAAAATAGATTTTGGTTGAATAGCGGGAATTGTGTTTATTTGTTTATTAGCAACTTAATTTAAGAACGGTTCTAACTATTTTTTTATAAAATAGAAAAACAGTGTACTAAGACAATTTAAGATCACAAAGTAGAAAATAAAACCAAGAAACAACAAAAGTTTAGAAAAGCAATAAACATGTTAATAGGTTCACTTGAAGAAGCAGTTATTTTAAAACAACAAAATGAAAAATTTGTCGGTAAAATTGTTAATCCCGAAATTACTCCTCTGCTTAGGTTGATTATAATTCAAATAACTCCCGAAGAAGTTGGAAAGTTGTGGGCAAATCAAAGAGAGGCCTCAGAAGATGACGACAGTTCTAAGTCGATATCAGACGAAGAATTCGAAAAGCAACTGAAAGAATTTGATCATATTGACTTGTCTAAAAAAGATGGGTATTTTTATGTTGTGATTGGACTTTTTCGTTCAAAAAACGGAGAGCCACGTTTCCAACCAATACAAAGTTTGTCATTAAAAAATTCCAACCCTAGTGTATAATTACTATGTCTAGAATATCAGATTTGTTAGATTCAGTTCCAGATTGGTTGCGTTGGATAATTTTAGTTCCGTGTTCTATTGTGATATATTGTTTGTGTCTACAAATATCATTGGAAATTTATAATAAAGTAATGTTTGTTATTGTACCTTTTTTTTCACCAAGAGATTATGATGTTAGTAATACCGAAACTACAATATTCATTTATATAGGTCATGCTTTTGCTTCGATTGTTGCAGGTGTAGCTTACATCTATTCTTGTCATTTGGTAGCACCTTATCATCAGAAACAAGCTTCAGGAATATTATTAGTTATCTTTTTAATTGGACTTGGATATTTTTTATACAGTAATTTATTAATTGAATCAATCAAATACAACTACAGATTAGTCGATGAAATCTTCGGGACAATTGGAGTTTGTATTTCATACTTTGGGTTATATTCACCTTTAAATAAACGTAAAAACATAGATATATAGTCAATTGGTCCTAACTGGTGCAGGAGTATTAAAGCTTGAATAAAACACACAGAAAATCTGGATCTCGGTCAGGACTCACGCTGTATTAATTCTTCATTGGGTGGAAAAGATTCAACAATTATAAATTAAAATTTGCTATAAACAACGATTGAAATTCTTCATCAGCAGTATTATTCTAAGCCCTTCCAGTTGGTAAATCCTTATTCTTCTCTCTAATGATTTCGGCAGCAATGCTAACGGCAATTTCACGGGTGGTTTTGCTGTAGATATTAATGCCGATTGGAGTGAATACATTATTGAGGCTGGCGGGATTATACCCTTCTGCTTCTAGTTCGGCGAAGAGTGTTTTCACCTTGTTCTGACTACCCATCAAACCGAGATAAAAGAACTCTTTGTCTAATAATTGTTTCAACACAAGCTTATCAGTACGGTAGCCTACCGTCATAATTGCAACGTAATCATTTGGGTGGTGGGTAAACAATTCACTAATGGTGCTATAGTTTACCAATCTTTTCTCGTTGGCAAATGAATTATCATTGAGTGTAGTTAAATCTGCTCTGTCATCATAAATAATCACATAGAATCCTAGAAAGTGCATCATCTCACTTAATGCCAATCCTACATGACCACCACCTATAATGTGAATGACCGGCTGGTTGTTTACTAACTCCAGATAACGCCATTTAGTTTCCGACTCAAACTGAAAAAATGGGAGGGCATGGTCATTTGATTCGTATAAAACAGAGATGCCGGCAGGGGATAATTGAATGACTTGTTTGGTGCCATCACGCTCACTATCTGCAATGGCTTTGATGATGGACAGTTGTGTGGGAGTGAGTGGTGTAAAGGCAATTAGCTGACTACCAGAGCAAATCATACCCGACTGATCACTACTTTTTTTATCGTGGTGTTGCCACATCAATGACGTCTCTGACGTACCATTAGCCAGTAAAGCCTTAGCTTTTTCTACCAGTTTATACTCCATAATGCCACCGCCAATGGTGCCACTAAAGCTTCCATCGGCGGCAACAGCCATGTTGAATCCTCTTCTCCCTGGCGAACTACCCTCACTCTGCAATACATATAGCAGCATTACAGGGCGATTACTTGAAAGATGGGACTGTATAAATTGCCAAAGAGACACTTCTTTTAGTTATTAGTTATGAATGATGAGTTATGAGTAAAAGAATAATGGGTTATGGTTAAAGACTTCTCTTCCTTAACTCATAACTCATCATTCATAACTAATAACTATTTACCGCTTCTGTTCTCTAATATCTTCTTGAAAGAACGACCACGAATCTCTTCCATAGTAAGTCCGGTTCTTAAAACCTCTTCTTCAGTGATAGCACCACTGTTAAGGGCACGAAGGAAGTAGTTTAATAAGCCTTGACCAGTGGCCGCATCATCAAATACATCGCCGATTAAAGTTGCCCTTGCCGCTTTCTCTACGAATGTTTTTAAACGTTCTACCGCATCATCATAGCTTTCTAAGAAGAAAGCAAAAACAGCTGCATAGCGCATGGGTAACTGTGCGGGATTCAAATCCCAACCCTGATAAAATCCATTCCATAAAGAGTGGCGTATATGGTCGTATCCTTTTCTCCAAGCACGGTGAACGATTTCCGTATTCTCTAGCATTTGAGCAGGAGTCAATTCGCCTCTGTGTGGTCCAATAGGCATTGTGTTGGTAGCACCATCAGATAACCAGATGCCCGTATGCGCCAAAGCTACCTTTGTTACATGGTGAGCAAAGTCGCACACCGGATGATCCATCTCCTGGTATTTAGCAGTAATACTGCAAGAAGCCGTGTAATCATAAGTGCCAAAATGGGTAGCGATACATCGACCCCGACTTGCTTTTATAAATCTGAATAACGGATTGGTCCCCTTATCATCCATAACAGCCTGTGTTGTTTCCACCATCATCTCCATCTTCAGGGAATTAGCAGGAAGGCCAAGTTCTTCTTCCAGAATCTCGAATAAATCAATCAGCGTAACTACTTGTTCTGGGATAGTAACCTTTGGCAGCATCACTACGAAGTTATCAGGCAGTTTCCCTCCTGTTTGTTTAACCACTGTAGAAATAAAGATGTCTAGTGTGCGTAAACCCCTTTCTTTCATCTCCTCGGTAAAGGGCTTGATGCGGATGCCAATAAATGGCGGCAAGGTGTTATCTGCCATCCCTTTTGCCACTTCCAATGCTGCTTCTACAGCAGTTGCATCTTCCTCTTCATTACTACGGTTACCATATCCATCCTCAAAGTCAATCCTGAAGTCTTCTATTCCTTCAGTCTGTAATTTCTTACCTACTTTCTTGTACACTTCATACGCCAAACGGGCAGGATGCTTCTTTTGTTCTTCGGGAGAAAGGGCTTCATAAGTTGCTTGAATCTCTTCTGGAGAGCGGCTTTCTAACTTATCTATCCCTTCTAAATGAAATACTTTCCCAAAGGTTACGAAGTTGGGTGCATAAGTGGTTAATGTTTCATAAGCGCGCATCCCCATCTTATGGGCAGCATCTGATTTAAACAAATTAGCACCTCCATAAACAGTATGCACTGGTTGACGATCGGGTCTGTCACCCGGATAAATCTCTTGAAAAGCAGTATTGGCTTCTTTTAATTTGGCAAATAATTGCACCTTCTTACTAGCTGGAATCGTTGTTGTCATAATTTATATTCTAATTCTGTTATTTATCACATTTAAAAGGAAGATTAATTATAAATGTCCTTTCTATTTCCAATATCTCTCACGTCAACCAGCAGTACTATTTCTTCGATAGAATAAATAGCCCTATAGTTTCCTATTCTAATCCGCCATAAATTTTTAAACCCTTTTAATTTCTTGCATCCTTCGGGGCGCGGATTTTCTTCTAATCCTTTTAGAGCCAACACAATCTTAGGGATAACTTCTAATGGCAGCTTGTATAATTCTTTTTCTGCACTTTTTGTTAATACAACTGTGTAGCGTTTCATTTTAACGCTCCTCTTTTTTTCAATTGATTAATTACTTCTTCCAATGGTTTTCTTTCTTCATTGATACGCGATTCGGCGATTATACCATCTATAAAATCTTCCAAAGAGCTATCTCTTTTTTCTAATAGCTTCAAATCAATTTGAACAGCTACCTTTTCATTGTCGCTATTTGTAATAAAATTCACTCCTTTCATAATCATCTTTTAGTATTCAAATATAATAACTATTCGTTCTCACTTAACTCCCCCTGTAAGTAGAATATCCAAAAGGATTAATCAACAAAGGTACATGGTAGTGAGTGGTGTCAAAAACCGTGAATGTAATCGGAACTTCTGGATAGAATGTCTTTGTATGTAGTTGCTGATAATAGGTGGCAGTATCAAATAACATCCGATAATTTGCAGGTTTCAACCACCTGCCTGAAGCCAATAAATCACCGATCCTTCCGTCTGCATTGGTAACGCCTTGCGTAATTATTTGCCAATTATCATTCACTAATGCTTGCAAACGGATGGTTATATGTTGTCCGGGTTTTCCTACTGACGTATCTAACACATGGGTTGTAATATGACTTGGCTTCAAGCCGCTCCAATCCGCATCTGACAATAGTTTCTTTAGCCTGATGACTGTTATCTTTTGTTGTTCTCCCATAGCTACAGCTAGTTCTTCCTGATAGGTATTGGTTATTCTATCCGTTAATAACCGAAGCATTTCATCGGCGGATTTACCTGTAGCACAAACAATAAAGATGAACCCAAACTTAGAAGCATAGTCCTCATTTGCCTGAGCCAAACATTCCAACACTGTTTGTGTAGCCACATTTACACCCGCTTGTTCAATACCTGCCAAATGCTGTGTAGACGCATATTTATCAGCCAGACTTTTTACATCTCCAATCTTAGGGTGATGGGTAAATGCTTCGAGCCAATCAGTATACGAACACTGCTCGTACCATATTTCGGCTGCTTTTGTTACCAAGTCGACTTCATTGGCAAAAGGAAATGAAGCCAACATGAGTTGCGCCCATTTAGTCGATCCACAGCAAGTAGTGAGCTGTTTAACCGCTTCTTCTTTTGATAAATTATTGAACCCAATTATTGTCATTCTTCTTTGTTATTTTAGGTTTTGAATTCTTAATTTTAAATTGAGGACTATCTTAATTTAAAATTCAAAATTAATAATTCAAAACAACCTTACTTGAGTGAAGCTCCCTGCGTTATCCAGCATCCAATCATATCCCTTTCTTTTTGGGTGATATTCGTCTTGTTGTTTTGTGGCATTGTCTTCGTAATCACCACACGCTGCATTATCTTATCCTTCAACTTATAAATTTCCTCAGGGGTATCATACATGACCCCATTGGGTGCCGCTTTGTACACATCATCTGTTGGATGAGAGGAATGACAAGCAACACAACGTTTCTGAACAATCTTATTAACTTCCTCAAAACTAACGTCTCCTCTGCATTCTCCCTCTTTCTGTGGAGAACTTATGTAAGCCGCAGATAATAATATCAGTACAGATATTGGCATGACCCAATAGGTGAGTACGCCCTTTTCTTTCAGGTTGAGGTAGTGTTTAACCCCTGCTGCACCCAAGGAAATGATAGCCAGAATCAACCAAGGATGTTCATTGCCGAATGTACTTGGGAAGTGATTGCTGATCATCACAAACAATACGGGGAGTGTGAAGTAGTTGTTGTGTAAGGAGCGTAATCCCGCATGTTTTCCTAACTCTGGATTGAGCCATTTACCTTCCTTAGCAGCTTTCACCATTGCCTTTTGTGCGGGAATAATGATGAAGAATACGTTCCCTACCATCAATGTGCCCAACATAGCACCCAAGTGGATATAGGCCGCACGGCTATTGAATACTTTAGTGTAGAAATAAGCAAACCCCGTGCAGATTAAGAAGCCTATCAAAGCAAACCAAACTCCTTTCTTTACCAAAGGAGTCCGACAAAGGGTAGCATAAATAAGCCACGCAACCACAAAAGAGCCAATACCAATTAATACACCTTCCCATGCAGGGATATCCAGAATATTTTTATCAATCAACATCGCTGATGCATTGAAATAATACACCACAAACAACAAGGTGAATCCGGATAGCCAGGTGAAATAGGCTTCATATTTAAACCAATGCAAGTCTTTTGGAATCTCTTTTGGGGCTACTTTATATTTCTCTACGTAATAGAATCCGCCACCATGCACTGCCCAAAGGTTACCCGCTAACTCTTCCCGAACATCTTTTGTACGGTTTAAGGCATTCTCTAAGAATACAAAATAGAAAGATGCCCCAATCCAGGCAATGCCAAAGGTGATGTGCAGCAAACGAACCACAATATTCATCCATTCCATTACATGCCCTTCGTAGTTGGTGCCTTTAACGCCAAAGTATAAGGCAGCAATCATGGTAATGACCGTCAAGATGATGGCGGCATAAATGAATCCTCTTATCAGAGAGACTTTCTCCACCTGCGCTTCTTGTTCAGGCTTTCCGTCTGCTTCATATTCTTCTACATGATGCTTCTTGATGGTATGCAAATAGTACGTCATTACGACTAACATCACCAAAATGCCCAACAATACTGCGATTAAAAACCCACTAATCATACGCTTTTATTTATTTGTTTACCACAAAGGACACTAAGTAAGAGGCACAATGGACACCAAGTTTTCATTCTTATTTCTTTTTTAATCTTCCTAATTAGTATATCCTTTGTGTGTTTTGTGAAAACCTTTGTGTGCGTTGTGGTTAAATCCACTTAACTATACAATGCCATCAATACTTTTTCGGTCGTCATTGGTGCTTCATAACCCACTTTTGCAGTTGGATTGAAAGCTAATATCGCATTTCTTATTGCGAAATAAGCCCCGATACCATACATCAATGGTGGTTCGCCCACTGCTTTTGACTTAAATATAGCCAGTTCGCTTCCATCGGTATGCAAGAAGTTTACATTCAAAGCCTTTGGAACCGAATAGATATCGGGTATTTTATACGTAGATAAGGCATTGCTCAACAAGCGCCCTTCCTTGTTATAAATTACTTCTTCCATCGTCATCCAGCCAATACCCTGTACAATACCGCCTTCACATTGACCCAAATCTATCTCCCTGTTAATGCTAGTACCAAAGTCGTGTACCACATTCACTGCATCAATCTCATAGGTACCCCTCAAACAATCTACAGTAACCTTGGTGAGTGCAGTACCGTAAACATGATAGGCAAATGGATGTCCCTTTTCTTTTGTCTTATCAAACTTGATGATTGGTGTCGCATAATGCCCTTTTGCACTTAGGCTGATACGCTTCATAAACGCTTGTAAGATGAGTGGTTTCCATTCCAGATCACTCACTTCTTCATTTATATAAACCTTCTCCCCTACTATCTTCACTGTTGCTTCGGCAGGAAGTTCTTTTAAGTCTTTCACCGTTTCTACCAGCCTTTCCATTATTTGCTTACAGGCATTCTCGATGGCTTTACCATTCAAGTCTGCTGTAGCACTTGCGGCAGTAGGCGATGTATTTGCCACCCTTGTGGTGTTGGTAGTTTCCAGCTTTATCCTGCTTTTGTTTACCCCCAAACAAGCCGCTGCCACCTGCATCATCTTGGTGTTCAGCCCCTGCCCCATTTCTACACCACCTGTACTTACACCCACACTTCCATCGGAATAGACATGCACTAAGGCACGTGCCTGATTCATCATGGTGTTAGTAAACGATATACCGAAAGCAATGGGCATCAATGAGATACCTTGTTTTACTACATTATTTTTGCTATTAAATTCCGCTACTTCTTCCCGAAGCTTATCTAGCTTATATTTCTCCGTTAGTTCATCCCAACAGTTAATTGCTTCGCAACCATCAATGATCTGACCATAGCTAAGTTCATACCCATTATCCATCAGGTTCTTCCGTTGAATCAATGTTGTTTCTACCCCCAAAGACTTAGCTGCATGGTCGATAGCACTCTCCATCACAAACATTCCTTGTGGCCCACCAAAGCCACGAAAGGCCGTATTGGGAGGCAGATTTGTTTTGCAGGAATGTGCCGTAACAAACACATGTTCAATACCATACGTATTTGTGGCATGAAACAAGGTACGCTCCATAATAGCCGGAGACAAGTCGGCCGCTGCTCCCCCGTTTTGGTAAAACGTAGCCTGATAAGCCACAATCTTATAGTCTTTATCCAATCCAATTTTATAATCGCTGCTATATGGATTTCTTTTGCCCGTTATCCGCATGTCCTCCATCCGATGAGGGACGCATTTGGCAGGCTTTTTCAACACATAGGCCACCAACGCCGCCATCGCACCGAAAGTAGATGCTTGGTCTTCCTTACCACCAAAGCCACCGCCCAATCTGGCCACATCTACCTCAACCTGATTCATTCCCACGCCCAAAACCCTTGCAACAGTCCGTTGTACAGCCGTAGGCCCTTGTGTGGAAGAATAAATCTTTACACTACCATGCTCGGTTGGATAGGCATAAGCGCCTTGCGTTTCGAGGTATAAATGTTCTTGTCCGCCGGACTCTGTTTTTCCTTCAAATACATAGGCACAAGTGGCAAAAGCTTCTTCTACATTCCCCTTATTAAACTTCCTTGTACCACTCAACAACTTCCCTTGGGCAAAAGCAACACGGGGGTCGGTGATAACAGGCAACGGTTCTATTTCAATTTCAATTAGGTGAAGCGCATCCTCGGCAGCATCTTCGTTCTCAGCTACAATCAGCAGCACAGGTTGTCCACGATAATGCACTTCATGATCTGCCAACAAAGGTTCGTCTGGAATGATACCTCCAATCTGATTCTCTCCAGTTACATCTTTATAACCAAAGATTTTCACCACGCCTTCTACCTGTTCCGCCTTGGTGAAGTCAAGTTTTTTGATGATGCCATGTGCGACAGGCGAATCGAAAACCTTTACAAAGAGGGTTCCTTCCATCACAGGAATATCATCTGTATAGATCGATTTCCCGGTTACATGCATGGGGGCATCAACATTCGCATACCCATCCGCCCCTGAGGGGGACCATTGGAGCCCGCTGATCAAATCGGAGGTTATTTCGTTACTATAACCTGGTACCCCTTTGGGAGCGGAGGGGTGTGCAACATGTGCCTTAAACAATTGTCCCAACAAAAGCCGCTTGTATGTTTCAGTACCACGGGCATCGCCAATGGGTGCTATCTCTGTGTTGATAATATTGATGGCGTCGGTTATGACAGCCTCAGTAAGGGGTTTCCCGATTAAGAAGGCCGCAGTATTAGCCAGATATTTGGGATAAGGCGCCACTCCTCCCGCTGACAAATGAACCGACTGCACGATGCCTTCTGCATTCAATTCCAACAGACAAGCACTATTAACGCTCGCAATATCCAAGTGGGTTCTTTTACAGACCTTCTCGAAGTTGAATCGTGCCGTCTTAGCAGGCGCGGTAAAGATGATCTCTACAATTTTTTCTCCGGGTAACTTATCCAGTTGCTTATAGCCCTTGTAGAAATCTTTCAGGGCGATGGTGCGTGTGGTTCCAGCTTTTTCCAATACTATTTTACTATCCAATGCCAACAGGTACACACTCATATCGCCAATTGGGGAGGCATTGACCAGGTTACCCGCTAACGTTGCCATGTTGCGGATGGGCGTGGAAGAAATGAGCTTTATATGCTTTGCCAGATCGGGGAACAAGCCTTGCATCAAGGGGGATTCGGCAAAGGCTGTCACCGTAACCGATGCACCGATGTGCACTTCACCCGCTTCGATACGGATATTCTTCAAGCTTTTATCATCATATAAATGAACCGTGGTTGCCCTTTTTACTGCATGGTGTTTCTGCACCAACAGATCGGTACCACCACCCAAGATTGTTTCCCCATTCAGTTGGGTGATTGGTGCAGGGATTAAGTTCTTGCGCAACTCCTTTAGGCGTTGATCGATATTCAAGAAATAATCGGGGATAAAACCATTGGTAACCAACCATTCCGTTGTTTTATCGCTCGGTTTGTCTGCCACTTTCTGTGTAAGCATAGCTGCCGCCCTTTCAATAGACTTATAACCGGTACACCTACAGATGTTTCCATCCACAGAAGCAATGGCCTGCTTGTATTCTTTTGTTTCTTTTCCTAACACAAAGCCGGTGAGCGACATCACAAACCCGATGGTACAGAAGCCACATTGTGTTCCGTTGGTAGCTGCCATAGCGTGTTGCACGGGTGTAAGATCTTGCATATTGATGCCTTCTACCGATACAATATGTTTGCCCGCCGCATTGCCAAGAGGCATTAAACAGCTGGTCATGGAGCGATAAACGAGTTGACCGTCTTCATAATCGCCCACCAAAACGGTACAGGCACCACAATCCCCTTCCCTACAGCCTATTTTAGTGCCTTTTAGCTGCTTAAAATAGCGTACATAGTCCAATACAGTGCTTCCACTAGCCTGATTTGCCGTTACCAGTTGATTATTTAAAATAAACTTCACCATCTATAGGAAAATTTGAATCCCTTTTGTTCCCTTGAAGGGACTGTTGTTTACACTTATGCTTGCATAAAACAGCGATGCGCTGCAAATATTTCAAGTTTAACGCAAATTAACTAAATAAATTGCAGTTATTAAAACTTTTTGAATCATTTATTTGAAAATGGGGAAAGTAATTTCGGGTTGCATCTGAGATTCTGTGGTTGAAACGACTACTGTGGTTTCGACAGACGGGGTAATGACATTGAAACCGCCCTTTGTTTCCGGGAGATTCTCTAGAAATTTCCTTGGATTGCAATTGATTTGCCTTGGATTGCAATTGATTTGTCCTAGATTGCAATTGATTGGTCTGAGATTGAATTTGATTTGTCCTAGATTGAATTTGATTTGCCCTAGATTGAATTTGATTTGTCCTAGATTGAATTTGATTTGCCTAAGATTGCATTTGATTTGTCTTAAATCGAATTTGATTTGCCTTAGATTGAATTTGATTTGTCTTAGATTGAATTTGATTTGTCTTAGATTGTGTATGACATGTCGATAGTATCCATAAATGATAGTATCCAAATAAGTGTGTAAGTCATAAACTTGCAGATTTATTATGAAAGAGAAAAACGAGTTATTAAAAGGGTTACCATCTGACTTCTTCAAACAGTTCAAGAGTGGGGAAGATTTTACGGGTTTCATGGATGCGT
>CAITVK010000128.1 GCA_903895845.1 uncultured Chitinophagaceae bacterium | reverse complement strand
TGCAAAAGAGTTTTTACTGGCAACATTTCACAGGAATGTCATCCGAAAGAGTTTTTATTGGCAACTTGTGACAGGAATGCCATGCAAAAGAGTTTTTACTGGCAACTTGTGACAGGAATGCCATCCGAAAGAGTTTTTACTGGCAACATTTCACAGGAATACCATCCAAAAGAATTTTCATCAAGAAATGAACTCCTCGGTGCCATTATTTTAATTGCCCACATTACAATTCTATTAGCTTTGGCACAAATTAGAATATGCAACATAATCTCTTAAAACAACTGCTGGTAGCACTGTCCGTAGCGCAATTATTTTCAGTTGGCGCTGATGCTCAATCAAAAAAGAATAAAAATAAGTCTGAAGATGCGAGCCAATACTTCTTGCTTAAACAACTGGCCGACGCTGATTCGTTGCGCTTGGTTGAGATTTATAAAGACTTACACCAACACCCAGAACTAGCGTTTACAGAGACAAGAACTGCTGCCATTGTTGCCAAAGAACTAAAGGATCTTGGTTACGAAGTATTTACAGGCATCGGCAAAACGGGCGTGGCTGCTATATTACGCAATGGCGATGGCCCTACAGTAATGTACCGCTCGGATATGGATGCATTGCCCGTAAAAGAAACGACAGACTTACCGTATACAAGTAGAGCTACAACCAAAAAAGAGGACGGCACTATTGTTCCGTTGATGCATGCTTGCGGACATGATGCACACGTTACCTGGCTGATTGGCGTTGCCAAAATGATGATTGCCACAAAAGATAAATGGCATGGCACCCTTGTTTTTGTGGCACAGCCCGCTGAGGAAGTGATTGGTGGCGCAGACGCAATGGTGAAGGATAAATTATATGATAAAGTTCCATTACCCGATTACTTGTTTGGTATGCACACAGCGGCGTATGCAGTGGGTTATGTAGATAATTCGGCGGGCTATCGTATGGCGGGGTCCACTGGTATGGAAGTTACTTTTCATGGAGTGGGCGGTCATGGCTCGGCACCGCATCTGGCAAAAGATCCGGTGATAATGGCTGCTACGGCTATCCTCGACTACCAAACTATTGTTAGCCGTTCGGTTTCTGCCCTCAATCCACACGTAATTACCGTTGGTTCGGTAGATGCAGGCACCGTTGCCAACGTAATTCCAGACAAAGCCGTATTGAAAATAACAACCAGATGGTATGATGCACGCGACAGGGATATTATGACCAATGGCATTAATCGTGTGGATAGTGGCATTGCGCTGATGAATAATTTGCCCATCGACCTCTACCCAACGACCAAGATGTACAAATCGGTATTCCCTGTAAAGAATGATACGGCAATGGTTGAAAAATTGAATAAAGCGTTTGATAAAAATGTGCCCACCATGAAAAGACTAGTGGGAAAACCGCCTGTGATGGGTTCGGAGGACTTCCCCTTGCTGATTATCAATAGTAAAAAAGATCCGGTGTACACTTTTATACACGTGGGTACTGCCAATTTGGAAGTATGTGCCAAGTATTCCAAGGAAGGGATTTATTACCCTTACAGTAACCACAATCCCAATTTTGCCGTCGATTTAAGTGCCATCCCCTTTGGAACAATAGTAGGAACGACTGCATTGCTGGAACTCTTTAAGTAATGATTAATGTTTAACGATTAATGATTAGTGTAACAATAAAAGCTTATCAATTAATCATTAATCGTTAAACATTAATCATTATTGAAACCGGTAGCCCACAATACATTTAAAGATATTGTTGTCGGTGCTGTTGGTGAGGCCCAGACCGTAGCCGATATTAAATTCCCAGTTGGGATTGAAATCGGCATCCAATGAGAGGAACAAATTGTGCTGTTGCTGTTGTTTCGGTAAAAAGTTATTCAATCCACCCACCGAACCATAATATTCCAGTCCGGGAGAGAATACTTTGGTAATATCATAACTGATTTTTGCATTGGGAGAGAAGTCGTAGCCCGAGGAGGCATTTCCACCGTGAAGGGATTTATCAAATACAGGATTAAAGCATAAGTAAAGCTTATCAATCTTTTTATCGATAATCGGACGTATTTCCAAGGTCCAGTCATCTTCGCAGAACTGTGGTTTCTGGTATCCCACTTCCAATGAAAGGCTCAATCCAACCGGAAAATGATACTTGGCAGGAAGCATCACCCTTGGCCGTATATGGCTGCCCACATAGGTGGTTCGGCTGTCGCTACCAATAGAATTAAAGAAATAAAAGCCTGTTTCAAACCAGTCATTCCAACCGTGGGTAATCTCAACGGTTTCGTGTACTACATGGTTGGTAGGTAGCACTCCTTTGTCTGTACTGGTAGACCCATCGCCCGTAAAGTTGCTATGCAACTCTACCATCGTGTATTTCTTGGTCATGGTTTCAGAGCCATACACCTGTATCTCATAATTATCTTGCGCAGTGGCTATTTTTCCTATTAGCAATAAGAAAACAAAGGCAGTCAGTAATTTCATACAGATATAGACAATTAATGGTTAATTTTAGTTGATTAAAACCCGATAAATACTACAATTGAACCTCAAAAGTAAGTACCACTGTTCACTAACCACTAAACGTTAATCATTAATCACTAACGATACTTATACCAGGAGCCTGTGTTGAAAAGAAGTACTGTTTCATCTTCTTTGATCCAGTCTTTTTCAATCAGTTTCTTTAAACCAACATAAGTAGCGCTACCTTCTGGTGATAACAATATCCCTTCTGATGATGCGATGTCTCTGATGCCACGTTCCATTTCTTCTTCCGAAACACTGATGGCTGTGCCATTACTTGCCTTTACGGCTTCGATAATTAAGTCTTTTGCAAATGGACGAGGAACGGCCAAGCCTAATGCTGACGACGGAGTGGCTACATACGTTTCGGGTATGATGCCTGTTGCTAATGCTTGTATCATTGGGTTACAATTTTCTGTTTGTACAACTACCATCCGGGGTAGTTTGCCGCTTATCCATCCCATTTCTATCATTTCGTTGAAGGCTTTCCACATGCCTATCAACCCTGTGCCGCCACCCGTGGGATAGATAATAACGTCGGGTAACTGCCAGTTTAGTTGCTCGGCTATCTCATAACCAAGCGTTTTCTTCCCTTCCAAACGGTAAGGTTCTTTCAAGGTACTCATATCGAAGTATCCTTTCTCTTGTTTCAATTGACCCGCTTTTTTACCGCAGGCATCAATCAACCCGTCCAATAAAATAAGTTCAGCACCATAAAGCCTGCACTCTTCTTTAAGCGTTTCGCTGGTATGCCGCGGCATGATAACCGTTGCTTTTATATCAGCTTTGGCAGCATAAGCGCTTAAGGCACCACCGGCGTTTCCTGCTGTCGGCATCACAATATGTGTAATGCCTAGCTCTTTTGCCTTGGATACCGCCACACTTATGCCCCTCGCCTTGAACGAGCCCGTGGGGTTTGCTCCTTCATCCTTAAGTATTATCTTATTCTGATTGAGTTTAGCAGCAGTCTTGTTTAGCAATATATTGGGCGTGCTTCCTTCTTCCAACGAAACAAGGTTCTTCTTGTCAAACAAAGGAAGCAGTGCCGCATACCGCCACATGGATGCCACAGATTTGTCTATGATATTCTTTGAAAGATTGCCTAAATAATAGTTGGTAACCAAAGGTTGATTGCAGCAAGTGGCATAAGTCTGCAATAGATATATGTTGTAAATCCTGCCGCATGATGGGCAGCATAATTCTGTTGCTCTCGAAACTGTTTTTATCTCCTGTACCATGTTGTAAAAATACAGGAGTGATATAACCAAGGCAATGCAAATTGGTTATAAGGTATAACTAGATATTATGAAGTGATTTGGCTTGTTTGATGAAACTTTTATTCAGATTGCTGGTTTCCCCTTGCCTTTGAATAAAGTAGAAATTACGTTCAATATTCAATCCTTCGAAGGCTATCTCTACCAATTCTCCATGTTTAATTTCCTTAAGCACCGAGCGATGGGGAAGAAAACCAAGACAATCCGACTCTATAATAAAGTTCTTTAAAGCTTCTGTGCCACCTAGCTTCACCTTAACCAATAAACTGTTCTCTTTGATGCCATTTTCTTCCAGCACTGTTTTTAGTACAGCCAACGTGCCACTTCCTCTTTCCCGAAGGGCAATCGGTAGCGAAGTGATTTCGCCAATTGTATATAACCGTTTCTTGGCAATGGGACTCTTCTTACTACAGACAGCAATGACTTTATCGGTAATAAAAGGAATATAATCTACATTGGAAAGCCGTCCATTTCCCTCAACAATACCCAAATTGATTTCCTTTTTGATTAATGCATCGAGTACAATCTCTGTGTTCCTGTTTAGCAGTGTTATATCGATATTGGGATGATGTTTGTGAAAAACAGACAATACTTTTGGCAAGATATACAACGCTACAGTAGTGCTGGCACCCAATTTCAGTTTGCCTTCGGCCTGTAGAGCATTCGTAAGGATAGAGATATCGTGTGTCGTTTGCTCTTGTATATTCTTTACTTGCAATAACTTTTCGAACAATAAACTTCCTGCGGGCGTCAGTTCTATATGTAATCCCTTTCGCTCAAACAGTTTTGTTTTATATTCCTGTTCCAATGCCTTTATGTGCTTGCTGATGGCAGGCTGAGAGATAAATAACACCAACGCTGCTTTCGAGAAACTCTTCTCTTGCGCTACTTGAAAAAAAACTTCATGTCTTGTCGAAAGCATACGTGCCAATTGGAATGTTATTTAATCCTGTTTCAATTCCTGTTCCTGTTTTGGGGTTATTAATTTGTATAAAAGATAAAAGATGCCGAAAGTAAGTGGCGACAACCCAAAGCCCGCATAACTATGAATAATAAAATGCCCTTTCAAAACGCCTTCGGTACTTAGCATCCAACGGATCAGGTAATTCAACAAAAAGAACCCATACAAGCCAATCCAGAGATATATCAGCAAGATATTGGAAACTTTTCGCCAATATAACCAACCAATCAGACTGGTAATTAGTAATTGAGTGAAAATAATGAGGTTGTTGTAATGTATCAGCTGTATTCTATTCAAAAACAGATTGCACAGGATATCATTTAGTAAGATGAGGCAGATAGTGAGCAATAAATGATAATATTTCATGTTGAAGGGTGGGGCTGTTTAGACTAATAAGGGTGATGAGGTGTTGCTTATATCAGTTCCCTTCCTTTTAGATAGGAGACCCAAAGCATAAAAATACAAGCATAAACTATTGTGGTAAAAATGTAATGATGGGCAACATTGGTCCATTCCGGCTTATTGAAAAGCAACCACGTTAAGGCAACTAGTCTTATCAGATTAAGGATTAAAATCAGTGCAATACCAATTATAAAATAAATCAGCTTCTTGGCAATTGTACCAGGAACACACAAAAGAAAGCCTAGATAAAGTGCATACAACTTAAAGGCGTTGCAGGCATCCCCGATAAGTAGTAATCCCTTTTTATTGTAAATAATCAATGCCCCCCTATGAATTTCCTTTAGACTAAAGCCTGCTTTGTAAAGATGATTGAGTAAATAGTTAGTGATTTCTGCCGTGAAACTGGTTAAAGGCCTGTCGAATAATCTGCTAGGTCCAAAGTATAAAATGTAGGCTACATTGAATAAAATGACGAGTACAAACGCCTTTACTGCAAAGCGTTTTGTATCGATAGACAACAGGTTGTATTGTCTCTTTATTTCTGTTAGTAATTCCGATGCACCCATAGTCACTGTTTTTAGTTTACGATAAATATATCTTGGTTATTTTATGTTTACCTGGTTGATAGATTGTTTTATTTAGATGCTTGATAGCAGCCCAAGTCTGGCTTAGTTGCCGGACGAGGACGACCATCCAGATCAGTTAACAGATTGGTGTTTCCACCCGCCTTCAAGGGAGGATTGGAAACACCAGTATTCAGATGAAAATCGAAGAACAGGTTGCCCAGATCTATGTTTGTAAATGTTGGAGGCTGATTGTAAATGCAATAATTATTGAATTTTACATACGCTGAGATGTCGTCCTTTTCTTTGTATAGTACATTGTTGAAAAACACATTGGTATTGGTGACGGTCTTGGCAAATACAATTTCATCTGTTACCAAACTTCCAAAACCATACAAAATACTATTTTTGAAGGTACAACTGAGGGCATATTGATTGTTGGAGGCATCCAGGTTACTGATGCTGACCACAGGGTTTGTATGCGACACATAACTATTGTCGTAACTCACCACCGTACATTGATCGAAAGTATAAGTGCCCCCTGCAATGATATTTATGTTACTGCCACAGTTGCTAACCAAACAATTGGTTGCATTGATACTGCTTAGTCCTCCGCCAATTGCTATGTTGTAAATATTGCTGAAAATACATTTGTCAAGTGTAAGGACTGGGGTACTTGTAGCCGCCGGGCCAGCAACAGAAACGCCATTGTACCCATTGAGGATAGTACAGTATTGCATGAAATTGTTGGCACTACTTGCATTGAAATAGATGCCCGGCCACGACCCTGGAAAACCACTGTAAGGCGCATCGAGCCTATCACAACGGAAGATGATGCGGTTGGTAGTATCGCCCACTGCATTCAAAGTGCCATTGATAATAAGGGAAGCCTTAGCGTTGGCATAAACGTTTGTACCCTTTTGTATGGTGAGGGTCTTGCCAGAATCTACCGTAACATCACCCAGCAATACAATAGGTAATTTATTGGTCCAGGTAGTATCGTTTTTTATTTCAGTCGTCTTGATAAAGTTAGCGTTATGCCCATAGGCTACCAGTTGAAGCCAGGTGGTGTCGCCATTGTAAGTAATACGAATACTATCTCTCCGGATAAAAAAAGTATCCTCATTTGTTGCGCTGATAGTAACGCTTACAAAACCGTAGAGACTATCATTGGCTGCGATGGTCTGATTGTTGAAAGACGTGCCGGGCGTACCATCCAGATTGAGTTTGAAGAAAGAATTGGCGCCGCCCATCAACTGCACATTGCTCAATAGCAGTTTCTGGTTGTTGTTATTGAATATCTTGAAAGAACCTGTGATAGAACCTGTTGTGGTGAAAACAGTATCGAAATAAAGGGTATCGGAGGACAGACTCAGTGACGCATTTTTGCTTGTAATAAAAGTATCTTTCTTGCACGAAGAAACAGAGAAGGTAATAATGATTGCCAGCAGAATGATAGAAACAACTTTCATTTGGTAAAATTAGGAGTTAGCAGTTATAAAATGCGAAGGTGAATTAGATAATGGTATAATAATTTATAAGAATAACAATGCCAAAACAAGTTGAGACACCCCTTTTCCTTTAGCAGGATTTGATTGAATGTAACTAAAATGATAGTAAAACCTGTTTCCTTCGTTTGAAATGAATAAGTAATTGTTGCTAATTTCTATCCTTCAATCCATTCGTCAACTGATACTACTTCTGATTGACGGGGGAATATTTTGGTAGTCAGCACCCGATGTATTTCCTCATCTGCGTCTCCACAGCAATCAGCCAGAACAGTTATTTGATAATCTTTATCGGCGGCTTCACGTAAGGTAGACAATACGACTCCACTTGTAGAGATGCCGCTCAGTACGATGTGATTGATGCCTTTTGACCTTAAAATCACTTCTAAGTCACTACCAGTAAAGGCGCTTATCCTGCGTTTTACTACCGTTGTTTCTTCTGCAATCGGTGCTACATCTGGGTGGATTTGCATGAAATCAGCCATACTTGTATTGCCCAGTCTTTCTTTGAAAGCAGAAAAACTCTTGTTGTTGGGACTTACTTCAGGAAATCCTTTTCTAAAACCAACAACTACATAAATGACGGGAATCCTCTTTGTACGAGCGTCTGTAATTGCTTTTTTAATATTGCCAAGTAACCTGGATGCTTCAGGAAGCATTCCTGTTATTCCCATTTGCACATCCATTACAAGAAGTGCTGTTTGCGTGTTTGTTTCCATTATAACTACTAGTTGATGTTTGTTTATTTAATCCCGAAGAAAAGATTATTGATTGAATCCGCTGTTTCTTATCCTTTTTCTTAATTAATCTGGTTGCAAAGTCTCAGAGTCCTTCCACCGAAGTTTCTTCTGCTTCCTCTAATTGCCCCATGTCTTCTTTTTTCAGTCGTTCTTTTCTTAAGAATGCTGCCACAGTTCCTGCAATCAATAACGAAATAATTCCTTGTAAAAGTAATGTGTCTTGAGCGCCAATCTTTTGTGAGATTGATCCAATCAGTAAACTACCCAAGGGAAGCATCCCAAAGTAGGCCATCGCTACATAACTCATTACCCTTCCGCGCATAGCTGCATCTGTTTTTACTTGAATAATAGTGATACATATTGTGTTTTGAGACATTGCCCCAAAGCCCGATAAAGTGGCAAACAACATTGCTGTCGGGAAATTATTGATGCGTGAAAAAAGAATCAATCCAACACCAACGATTGCAATATTGATTAGCAACAATGATTTCAGGCTTGCACCCTGTCTTAGAGATGCCAGAAAGATGGTTCCTCCAATTGCGCCCAATCCGATGAAACTACTGATATAGCCAAAAGTTGCCGCATCTCCTTTAAATACAATCTTGGCAAACACAGGAAGCAGGGTGTCATAAGGTAAGATTAGTAGGCTCAAAACAGCTAGTAATAACAATATTAGACTAATAGATGGGGTGTTTTTTAGGTAAGAGAATCCTTCGCTTATGTCCCTGGTAATCTTATTAGTTGAAATTACTGGTTTATAAGCTGGAAGTTTCATTAACAGCAACGAAACGATTACTGCTACAAAGCTGACAGCATTTATAAGAAAGCAAATGCCCGCACCAAAGTATCCCAACACAATACCCGATAGGGCAGGACCCACCAACCTAGCTATGTTTACCATCGACGAATTGAGTGCCAAAGCATTGGGAATATCATCTTTGTTGGTCACCAACTCATGCACCAAAGGTTGTCTTGCAGGTAAATCGAAAGCGTTGATAATGCCAAGTATTACACTAAGGGTGAGTATTTGCCAAACAACAAAATGATTGGTTAATGTAAGTATTGCCAACAATATTGCTTGAATCATAGATGCTGTTTGTGTGAGCAGCAGCAGCTTATAACGGTTGTACCTGTCGGAGAGAATACCTCCCCACAAAGAAAAAAGGAAGGAGGGGAATTGTGATGCAAAGACTGTTAGGCCAAGCATAACGGTAGAATGTGTCATGGTATACACAACCCAGCTAATACCTGTACGTTGCATCCAGGTTCCGATAAGAGATACTGATTGTCCTGTAAAATATAAGGTGTAGTTGCGGTTTTGGAAAGCCCTGAACGTATTAATCCTCTTTCCTTTATCCATCTTGCAAAAATGCAATAAAAAGGTGGAATCTAGTTAAAGATTCAGATGGGATTTGCCGATTTAATTTGTAGCACACCTAGTTGGTTTTATTGGCAATAAAATTTTCTCAGGGAAGAAATGATGTTTTATGAAACGGAATAAATCTCTTGAAATCACTAAGAGAGAATACAGATTTTGCTTAAACAAGGAGAGAGAAATACATAAAGAAGTCCTATTTAAAGGAGATACAATAAAAAGAATGCCCTCACCATGTTATCTTAGCGAAAATTTTGATTGATGGCAAGTATATTAGTAATAGATGATGAGCGTGCAATACGGAACGTTTTGAAAGAAATATTGAGTAGCGAAGGATATAAGGTAGATGAAGCAATTGATGGGGAAGAAGGACTCAGAAAGTTTTTGGCTGGAAGCTTCGATCTGGTTTTGTGCGACATCAAAATGCCTAAAGTGGATGGAATAGAGTTCTTGCAGAAGGCTTATGCGGCCAATCCGGATGTGCCTGTTATAATGATTAGTGGTCATGGAAACATCGAGACTGCGGTGGATGCAGTGAAAAAGGGAGCGTATGATTATATATCTAAGCCACCAGATTTGAATCGGTTACTCATTACCATTCGCAATGCGATGGACAAAATAAACTTGGTAAAAGAGACTAAGATATTGAAAAAGAAAGTCTCCAAAGTGCAAGAAATCATTGGAGAGAGTGAAGCTATCAAGAAAATTAAGGAGACAATAGAAAAGGTAGCGGTCACCGATGCAAGGGTACTGGTAACGGGCGAAAATGGAAGCGGTAAAGAACTGGTGGCGCGTTGGTTGCATGAGAAAAGTAATAGAAGTGAGAACCCCATTGTAGAAGTGAACTGTGCTGCCATCCCTAGTGAACTGATTGAGAGTGAGTTGTTTGGGCATGAAAAGGGTTCCTTTACCTCAGCCATCAAACAAAGGATTGGTAAGTTTGAGCAAGCTCACGGAGGTACTTTGTTTCTAGATGAAATAGGGGATATGAGCCTGTCTGCACAGGCAAAAGTATTACGTGCCTTGCAGGAAGGAAAGATAACAAGGGTAGGGGGCGACAAAGAGATAAGTGTAGATGTGCGTGTGGTTGCCGCTACCAACAAAGACTTGCTGAAGGAGGTGGAAGCAAAGAATTTCAGGCTCGATTTATATCATCGATTGGGCGTAATACTGATACATGTGCCATCATTGAACGAGCGTAGGGATGATATTCCTTTGTTAGTAGATAAGTTCTTGACAGATATTGCGATAGAATATGGGCAGCAAACAAAAGCAATTGATAAGTCGGCGTTGGATGAGTTGATAAAACATAACTGGACAGGTAACATCCGAGAACTGCGCAATGTGGTGGAACGACTTATTATTTTGTCGGATAAAACAATTACTAAAGAGGATATTAACAGGTATGTGTTGTTGAAATAAGTCGTAAGTAGTAAGTTGTAGGTCACAAGTATATTGTCAGCTATTTTCCTCCCTGCTTTTGACGTACAACTTACTACTCATGCTATTTAATCATATTATGGCATAGCACTCCTGTAAATCGTCATAGCGCTCCTGTAAATCGTCATAGCACTTCTGTAAATTGGCATAGCACTCCTGTAAATCGTCATAGCACTCCTGTAAATTGACGTAGCACTCCTATAAATCGTCATCGCACTCCTAGAAATTGACGTATCACTCCTATAAATTGACGTTGTAACCCTGTAAATCGTTGTTGTTGTCTTGTAAATTGGCATAGCGTTGCTATTATTTACCCCCGTATTTATACGGGGTTTTGTGTTTTTATATTAGTTATTGATTAATTTATAGCATCTTTGGAAAAAGGTAGGATGGAGTAGGGGAGTTTGAAGGAAAGCTTAACATCTATTTCTGCGATTAAAAGCAAGATTGCTTTTAAGGTTAATGAGAACATTTATATTAAGGGTAACAACTACCAAGGCGGAAGATTTTAGCAAGCTAATCGAATAGACGGGCAATAAAAAAATAAAATGAAAAAAAAGGATTCAAAGACAAATTTGCTAGACCATTCTGAAGCAAAAGTTAAGCTTCTTGGAAACTACTTATCAATCTATCTAAATGTCTTGTCACGTAGCCCAATTAATAAAATCTATTTATTTGACTTGTTCTGCGGTGAAGGAATTTATGAGGATGGGGGAAAAGGGAGTCCAATGATAATTTTAGAAACTATAAAAAATCATTATTTCTCAAATAACAAAACTTGCCCTAAAATAGAAATACTCTTTAATGATGTCGGTAATTCTGATATTGAAGTAGAGAAATTAAAAATAGATAGAGTAAAGGGTTTTGCGAGAAAGATATTTATCCCTGATACAGTAAAAGATTATTACACTAAAATTGACTACAATGAATTGATAACAAAAGTAATTGGGAGAATTGCTAGATTAGAATCTAATGAAAGAGCATTGATCTTTATTGACCCATGGGGATACAAGGAAATTAATCCAAATGATCTAAAGCAATTATTGTCTTGTAATAAAGCTGAGATTTTATTATTCCTGCCAATTTATTTCATGTCAAGATTTGTAGAAAAATCGAGAGACGAAGAGTTTAAAGGTGGAAGAGCAATACGGAAATTCATACAAGGCCTTTTCGGCGAAATGGAAAATTTAGATACAATAAAAAATCAAAAAGATTTCATTTTTAAAATTCAAGAACAGTTTAAAGAATTTTTAGGTATAAAATATGTTGATACATTTAAAATAGAAAGAGAAAATAATAATTGGTTTTGTCTTTTCTTTTTTACTACAAATAAGAGAGGGTTTGAAAAGATGGTTCAAACTAAATGGACAATTGATAAAAAACAAGGGGCAGAATTTAAGCAAGGAGATGAAGTTGTTCTAGACTTATTCACTGAAATTGAAATATCGAGTTATGATAAAAAGTTAATTAACTTTATAAAAGTTAACGGAGGAGCAACAAATTTCCAATTAGCCGACTTTGGGTATGAAAATAATTTTTTACCCACGCACACTAAAAAGATACTTGATGGCGTTAAAGAGCAACTAGAAATTATTTCAAATGATAACAAACCTGCTAGGGGTTATTATCTTGGTGATGAATCTAGAAATGTAACTATAAAATTTAAATAATATGGCACAGTCAAGTATAGAATGGACGGAGATGACTTGGAATCCAACCACTGGTTGCGATAAGATATCTGCTGGATGTAAATATTGTTATGCAGAAATAATGTCTAAACGTTTGCAATCAATGGGCATTGAGAAATATAAAGATAATTTTGAGGTTAGGACACATATTGACTCGCTAAGAATTCCATACAGTTGGAAACATTCCAAAGTGGTTTTTGTGAATTCGATGAGTGATTTATTCCACAAAGATGTACCTACCGAATTTATCAAGCAAGTCTTTCAAGTGATGAATGAAAATCACCAACACGTTTTTCAGGTTCTAACCAAAAGAGCTGAAAGATTATTTGAAATACACAAAGAATTAAAGTGGACACATAATATATGGATGGGTGTTTCAGTTGAAAATGAAAAAGTAAAAGGAAGGATCGATTTTTTGAGAAAAACTAATGCAAAAGTTAAGTTTTTGTCTTGCGAGCCGCTAATTGGTCCTCTCAGAAAGTTAAATCTAAAAAATATAGATTGGGTAATTGTGGGTGGGGAAAGTGGAAGAACACCAAGACCTATGGATGCAGATTGGGTGTTAGATATTCAAGAACAATGTAAAGTAAGTGATGTTGCTTTTTTCTTCAAGCAATGGGGTGGGAAAAATAAAAAGGTTAATGGCAGGCTTTTGAATGGTAAGACTTATGATGAGATGCCAGAAATTCTTTTGCAGGAAAGTGTTTAAATCCTTGTTTCGCTTTAAAATCGTTCAACGCTCACTATGGTCAACAACCCTTGGAGGGTTGTTGACCATCAACATTCACATCCAAGCGGCAACAGTCAGTAATCATTACATCAATTAGGATTCAAAACATAAAAAATACACTCCAACAATAAAAACTTTTACTTTAGCCCCCCAATGAGAGAATCTATTCAAGCGTTTTCATGGAAGTCTTCCTTTGCCAAGACATCTGTTCGGTATGCCTTTTTTGGAGGTCTGGCACTTGCGATCTGTACCCTTTCTACTCTGCCCGCATTCTTTGATGTGATAGAGCGCAGGCATGGGATTGTACTGAACGACGTGGTGTTGCAATGGCTACCTGCTATCAATCTGTCTGTCCCCATTTTTGTGGTAATATGGTCAATGGCCCTGTTGCAGGCCACACGATGCTTGCAGAATCCCTACACTTTTTCGCTTTTTGTTTGGAGCTTCCTCTTCCTCACACTCTCTAGAATCATCACTATATCCCTCGTTCCATTGGATGCACCTACCGGATTGATATTGTTGAAGGATCCGTTGTCCAATTCGTTTTATCATGGGCCATTTATCACCAAAGACCTGTTTTATTCTGGACATACCTCCACGCAGTTTCTTATGTTCTTATGCTTGCAAAGACGATGGGAAAAGGCACTTACCCTTTGTTCGACTGTAGTAATTGGGGTGTTGGTATTGGTGCAGCATGTTCATTACACGATAGATGTAGTTGCGGCACCATTTGGCGCATACCTGGCTTTTTATCTGGCAAAAAAGGTGGTAGATAAAGCATTTGGGAGGATTGAGAGTTAAAAAATCTGATGCAGAAGTATTACCACCAAAAGGATGCGACAAGCAGAAAAGGGTTTGTAGCGTAGGTTTTTTTGCATAGATAGAAATTACGTTTTAGGAAATCATTTACCCTTCAAAAGCATTTATTTTCGTTGTTTTTTAAATAGCTATTATCTTCGATGTCAATGTTGACTGGTTACAGTTGATGGTTAACTGAATTAAATGAGTACTAAAGGAAAGGTTTTGGTGGCAATGAGTGGCGGTATTGATAGTACCGTTACGGCGCTGATGTTGCACAAGGAGGGGTATGAAGTGATTGGGATTACAATGAAAACTTGGGATTATGCCACTAGTAATGCCAGCAGCAAAGAAACAGGTTGCTGCAATATTGATAGCTTCAACGATGCCCGTCAAGCGGCTGTAGACAATGGATTCCCACATTTTATATTGGATATACGCGATGAGTTTGGAGACTTTGTAATAGAGAATTTTGTAGAGGAATATCTGGCTGGTCGTACCCCAAACCCTTGTGTGATGTGTAATACGCACATCAAATGGCGTGCACTGTTGAAGCGTGCCAATGCCTTGGGCTGTCAATGGATTGCAACAGGGCATTATGCTGAAGTGAGGCAACATACCAATGGGCGCTATGTAATTAGTAAAGGATTGGATGAAACCAAAGATCAGAGTTATGTACTTTGGGGCTTGGATCAGGAGTTGTTGAGCCGTACCATCATGCCACTTGGGAAATATAGGAAAACTGAAATACGCCAGATGGCATTTGATATGGGCTATCCCGAACTGGCAAAGAAAAGTGAGAGTTATGAGATTTGTTTTGTGCCTGATAACGACTATCGCGGATTCTTGAAACGTAGGGTAGATGGTCTGGAAGAAAGAGTGGACGGCGGTTGGTTTGTGGACAAAACAGGAAAGAAACTGGGTAAACACAAAGGGTATCCTTTCTACACTATCGGACAACGCAAGGGTCTGGAGATTGCATTGGGCAAACCCGCTTATGTAACCAGTATTGATCCTGAAACAAATACGGTGGTGTTGGGTGAAGAATCCGACCTGAATAGGGGAGCAGTTGACGTGATAAAGATTAATTGGGTAAAATATGATGGCATAACCGATGGGATGGAAGCATTTGCCAAAATACGCTACAAGGACAAGGGGGCGCTTAGCAATTTGTATAATACCGACAATGGATTGAGTATCCGCTTTTATGAATCAGTAAAGGGAATTGCACCCGGACAAAGTGCTGTTTTCTATGAAGGCAACGATGTGATTGGCGGAGGAATCATACAGAAGTCCATCCTTTAGATATTAGATATTAGTTATTAGATTGTAGATGTTCCTGCCTGATATAGGTTGACAAAAAAGTCAACTTATGAAGGAGTCTACGAAAGAAAAGTTAGTGGTCAGGGAACGAAGGATATTCTCTGATGCTTTGAAGAAATCCGCAGTAAAAAATCTAGTGAATAAGCGT
>CAITVK010000127.1 GCA_903895845.1 uncultured Chitinophagaceae bacterium | reverse complement strand
GTGTATTTTAGTGATAAAATGGTGGTACATTATATCCTCTAATTTACACCTTTTTTCTTAATCTCTTATCCCGAACTCACGTTAGTTACTCTTTTCCCTTCCAACTTATGTCTTATGACTTACACACTTATTTTTTTCAGGATAATGGAGGTAAAATATTGCAGGTACTTTTACTTAAGGGATTGAAAATCCTTGATGGAAGAGAAGGAAACGATGCTGTAGATGATGATGGTAATGAATATGAATTGAAGTCTGTAAATATTTCTTTGACCAAATCCTTCTCAACACATCATCATATGAACCCGATAATAATTAAAAAATATCGTAAAGTAGATTGGATATTTGCAGTATACGAGGGAATTGAATTAATTGAAATTTATAAACTTACTCCACAATATTTAGAGCCGTTCTATACTAAGTGGGAAAACAAATGGCATGATGATGGAAACAAAGACATAAACAATCCAAAAATACCATTGACTTATGTTAGAAATATTGGAAAGAAAATATACCCCATATAATCAATTAGCCCCGCTAGTCCTAGTCAATCCCTACAATCTAACAGGGCTAACGCACGTGTTTCACGTGTGGCTTCGCTAAGATAGCTGTTGGTATGGGTGAGTAGTAATTATAATTATAAAAGACCCACCTCCTACCTCCTCCCGTGGAGGAGAATTGCGAATGGGGTTGCGGATAATTGGGGAGTTCGTTTAGTTCATGAATGTCTTAGTCTGGTTGATGACGCTGTTGTGGACTGTTTTTTACTGAAGGTTGAATGGTGTGGGTGGGGGGCAGTAATTATAAAATATCAACTAATTGGGGCCTTAGTAACGCAAGCAAATGAAATGAAGTATTTGCTCATCCCCAGCTTGTCCGCGTCACTAGCTAAAATCTACAGGGGCTAGCGCATCGCCTGTGGCGTGTGCATTCGCTTAGATATGTTACCGATACTTTATAGTTATAGTATTAATTCTTTATTTTCAATGTAAGACTTCGCTTTGAGCGAAGCCTTCCTTATTAAAGTGCAGCTACTACCTACTGGTGGGGCTGCACTTTTTGTTTTATCAACGTTGTGCTTTATAAAAGGTATCTTTGTAGAAATAAGCGATAATGACAGATAATGAATTGAAGGAATTGGTGGCGGGATTGGCGGTTTCTAATGCAGAACTAGTGCTTATGTCCAAAGAAACGAATGCAAAGTTTGCAGAAACAGAGGCTCAAATGAAGGAAACCTCCGCTCAAATGAAAAGAACAGATGCAACCCTTGAAAGAATGGGAATAACCCTTGGGAATCACACCAATAATTCTGGCAGCATAACTGAGGAGTACTTCTATAATTCGCTGAAAACAAAACCAGTTCTTGGTAGAGTGAAGTACGATTTAGTTGATAGAAACATAAAAGGGAATGTTCTGAAGGCTAGGGATGAATTTGATATTGTGATGTACAATGGCGATTCGATTGCTTTGATTGAATGCAAATCCAAGGCACACGAAACTGATTTGAGAAAGCTGATTGATAACAAAGCAAATAATTTCAGGACATTATTCCCCGACTATAAGGACTATAAAATTTATCTAGGCCTTGCAAGCTTCTCCTTTTATGATGAGTTGACGGAGATAGCAAAAGAAAATGGGGTAGCTATTTTAAAACATACTGGGGAGTTGGCAGAGATAGAAGCAGATAACCTGAAAGAATATTAATTGACAATTGGTGATGGATAATTATTAAAGTGCAGCTACTACCTACTGGTGAGGCTGCACTTTTTAGTTTGCCAACAGAAATGTATTACTTGCGGGTGCAAACAACTGATGGTAAAGTGAGTGGCGTGGCAATGGTGAAGGAATAGCCGATACGATACTTTTAAAAAAACAAAAGAGTCCTGAGCAATTGCTCAGGACTCTTTATAATATGAATGCTCAATTGTTAATGAGTACTATCCCAATTTTGCTTTGAGGTTAGCATCCAAAGCATCTAGGAATTCTTCGGTGTACAGATAATGTTCACCATGATTTACCTTGTTGCCATAGATACAAACAGCCAGATCCTTGGTCATCTTGCCGCTTTCTACTGTCTCCACACAAACTTCTTCCAAAGCATGTGTAAAGTTGATTAATTCCTGATTGCCATCCAATTTACCACGGAACTCCAATCCTCTTGTCCATGCGAAAATAGAGGCGATAGGGTTGGTAGAAGTTGGCTTTCCTTTTTGGTGCTCACGGTAGTGACGTGTAACGGTACCGTGTGCAGCTTCGGCTTCCATCACTTTACCATCAGGTGTAATCAACACAGAAGTCATCAAACCAAGGCTACCAAAACCTTGTGCTACAGTATCACTTTGTACGTCGCCATCATAGTTTTTACAAGCCCACACAAAGTTGCCATTCCATTTCAAGGCGCTAGCAACCATGTCATCAATCAAACGGTGTTCGTAAGTGATGCCCGCTTCTGCATATTTAGCCTTAAATTCATTTTGATAAACATCTTCGAAGATGTCTTTGAAGCGACCATCATATTTTTTAAGAATGGTATTCTTTGTAGAAAGATACAAAGGCCATTTTTTGGCTAATGCCTGATTGAAGCATGCACGAGCGAAACCATAGATACTTTCATCGGTATTGTACATAGCCAATGCTACGCCATCGCCCTTGAAATTAAATACTTCGAAAGATTGTTTTGTTCCATCTTCTCCTTCAAAAGTGATGGTCAGCTTACCTTTTCCTTTGGTAACGAAGTCTGTTGCACGATACTGATCGCCAAAAGCGTGACGACCAATACAGATTGGGGCAGTCCAGTTTGGAACCAGGCGGGGTACATTGCTACAAACGATTGGCTCGCGGAAAACCGTACCATCCAGAATGTTACGGATAGTACCATTTGGACTCTTCCACATTTGTTTCAACTTAAATTCTTCTACCCTTTGTTCATCGGGCGTAATCGTGGCACATTTAATACCTACACCATATTGTTTGATGGCATTTGCAGAATCAATAGTAACCTGATCGTTGGTTTGGTCACGATGTTCGATACCCAAATCATAATACTTAATATCCAGTTCCAGATAAGGAAGTATCAACTTGTCTTTAATGAATTTCCAGATAATCCGGGTCATTTCATCGCCATCCAATTCCACAACGGGATTAGCTACTTTAATCTTTTGTGCCATAATAAATGAGTTTTACTTGTTTAGAAGGATGCAAAAGTAAGGGTTTCATGTTTTTAAATTGCACCCCTCCATACTTGAAAGGGGACTTGTTTGGTTGATTTATAATTGTCTGGGTGAATAAATACAATTAATAGTCAATTAAAAGAGTAATGACAGGAAAATCAGCTAAAAGTTATTCGCAGCGATAAGCATAACAAATGAGGGATGTTCTAAGAATCAGGAGCCATTTTTATAAATATCTTCTTCCCCTCAATAATTTTTAATAGCAAGTATTACATCTTTGTAATATTATCGCACTATCTATTGTCTTTCGGTTTTTGATTAATTAAAAAAGTTATGAAGAAAAGTTTGTTGTTACTGATTACCGTTGCTTGTAAGTTTTCTCTGATGGCACAAATGCAACCCAATTTGCCTCCAGTTGTTGGTCCCGGAAGAGCAGTTGATCCCTACAATTATAAGATTGTAAAAACACAGGAGTTTGCAAATGCATCTGTTTCTTGTGCACATCCCTTGGCTAGTAAAGTAGGTGCAGAAATCATGCGTCGTGGCGGCAATGCTTTTGATGCTGCCATTGCAACTCAGTTTGTGCTGGCAGTTGTTTATCCCGAAGCGGGAAATATTGGCGGAGGCGGATTTATGGTTGCCCGTACAACTCTAGGAAAAAATATTGCAATAGACTACCGCGAAACAGCTCCTAACAAAGCTACCCGCGATATGTATCTGGATAAAGATGGTAATGTAATCCCTAAGCTTTCCTTGCTCGGTCATCTGGCAAGTGGTGTTCCGGGTACTGTTGCAGGATTGTTTGAAACGTATAAATATGCGCGGTTACCTATGAAAACATTGGTTCAACCGGCCATCGATATTGCTGAATTTGGTTATGCAATTACAGAGAGAGAAGCAAAAGGTCTCAATAACACAAAGGCATCGTTTGTACAAAACTCAACACAGCCGAGTGCTTATGTAAAGGAAACACCTTGGAAAGCAGGGGATACATTGGTTAATAAAGACTTGGCGGAGACACTGAAAAGGATTCGTGATTATGGACAAAGGGGTTTCTATGAAGGCAAGACTGCTCAGTTGATTGTAGAAGAAATGAGGCAAGGAACGGGCATCATCAGTTTGGAAGACTTAAAAAACTATAAAGCCAAAGAACGTACTGCTTTGGAGTTTAACTATAAAGGATATGAGATTATTGGAATGCCGCCTCCAAGTAGTGGTGGTATCATCATAGAGCAGATGATGAAGATGATAGAACACAGAAATATCTCTCGTTATGCCTTTCAGAGTCCGCAACAAGTACAGTTGATGGTAGAAGTAGAACGTAGGGCTTATGCAGACAGAGCCGAACATCTGGGTGATCCCGACTTCTGGAAAGTACCGTTGAAGACATTGGCGAATGACAAATATCTTGCAAACAGAATGATTGATTATGATAGTACAAAGGCAACACCTAGTTCCGATATTAAAGCGGGCACTATCCATGAAAGCGACCAGACTACACACATTAGTATCTTAGATAAGTATGGTAATATGGTGAGTGTAACCACAACACTAAATGGTGGTTATGGCAGTCGCACTGTTATTGGTGGCGCTGGATTTATTATGAATAACGAAATGGACGACTTTAGTGCAAAGCCTGGTGCGCCCAATATGTTTGGTGCAGTTGGTGGTGCTGCCAATGCCATCCAGCCAAATAAAAGAATGCTGAGCTCTATGTCGCCAACTTTGGTGCTAAAAAATAAGAAACCGTATATAGTTGCAGGTACGCCAGGTGGAACTACCATTCCTACTTCTGTTTTTCAAACGTTAGTAAACTTGTTGGACTATAACATGAGTGCCGAAGATGCGGTTAACAAACCTAAGTTCCATCATCAATGGTTACCAGATCAAGTGGATATTGAGCCAACTTTCTCTGCAGAAACAAAGACAGCTATGGAGGCAATGGGTTATAAATTTCATGATCGTCCACAGATAGGTCGTACGGAAGTGATTCGTATTCTTCCTTCTGGCAAACGCGAAACCGCTGCCGATAAACGTGGCGATGATAGTGTAGCGGGATATTAGTTAGTTATGAGTGATGAGTTGTAAGTGATGGATGGTTAGTGATAGGGCAATTTGCTTAATAATTTATAATTCATAATTTAAAACAGATGCTTAGAGGTTTATTTGTTTCATTCTTAATTGGTGTCAGCACCCTATTGAATGCGCAAGAAATAAGAAAAGTAGATAGTGATGTATTGTTTACCTGTTATAAGCAGGGCAAGAGTGGGGACTGTGTTTCTATCGGATTCACTAAAGCCGCTATTTGTGTGTATGGCGTGAATGGTGTATTTAAAGAAAGAGCCATCGACGATACGCATACCGAAGTGACTTTGAAGAATGGGAAGAAATATATTCTTACCACCGCCGAATTCTTGATGGCAGATACAGCCATGCATATCAAGCCTGGCCCTAATGCAGATGCCGAGATTATGGGCTACGCCACCAAATGCTTTGCAGTGATGGCTAAAGTAAAACAGGATATTGATAACATAGGTACGTTTGAAGAGGCGATATATAAATTGCAACATGGTGCCCATGGCCGAAAAATCTCTTACACACTGGGATTGGAAAATAATGCTGAGATAATAGAGAAAACACCGGATGATGTGAATGGTGGTATTGCCTGGACGAAAAAACATGTTGTATTTGTAAGTAATGGCTATATGGATTTGTATGGCAAGAAAGTTACGTTAGATACAAAGTTTTATGGCGGCTTGAAACTGAATCCTTAAGCAGAATTTTAAATGATAAATTTTGAATTTTAAGTGATAAGCAGTCTTCTAACTAAGAATACAAAATTTAAAATTCAAAATAAAAGCTAACTAAAGGTGGCAATAGAATTTGAAGGCATACTGATAAAAGATACAGACAATGAAGGCTACTACTGCGTTGTACCTTTTGATGTAGAAAAAACGTTTGGAAAGAAACGGGTGAAGATGCGTGCATTGATAGACGGTAGCGAATATAGAGGACTACTAACGCCTATGTGTGGAATTTACAGGGTAATGATGAACAAAGGGGTGCGAGACAAAGTAGGCAAACAAGTGGGCGACACTGTACACATTTCCATAGAAGAAGATACCGAGCCAAGAATAATAACTGTACCCGAAGACCTGACCCATGCTATGCAGACTGCAAACGTTCAACCTTTTTTTGATAGCCTTGCTTATACCCATCAAAAAGAATATGTGCAATGGATAACAGAAGCTAAAAAGGAAGAAACTAGACATAACCGGATTGCAAAAGCCATTGAAATGATGCAAAATAAGATTAAAGGAAGGTAGTACGAAATGTTCAATGGCTATTATTAGATAACAGTAATAATTCCTATTTCTCCTAGAAAGTTCTGAACGAACTGCGCCTACTTTGAATTAACGACTTTACTTAAAATAGAAAGTCAAATTAAATACGGATAGTTGAATGTAGTCTCCCCCGGTGTCTATATGACCCATAGAGCGTTTTGTTTGGGCAACACACTCAGAAAAGTAATTTTATATCCGAGATAATTATGCTTAGGTTCATGAAATTCAAAGTCTTGCGCATCCGTCATTAACCCCTCCACAATTCGTTTTTACCGATAATAGAAACTAACAGTACTAGAATATTTTTCTTCACCAGCCTCACCTTTAATCTTTGTCCATTGAATTTAGTCGGATTCCCTTAACCTGATATAATAATTGCTTAAAAATGAAGATAAAAACAGTTCTCCCTTTTCTGGTTGCGTTTGTGTTCCTGTTTAATGCGGCTTTTTCTCAGAAAATAGATTCCATGATGGAAGTTTATGCCAAGGTTTTTCCACAGGAAAAGGCACACCTTCATTTTGATAAAGATGTGTACAGAAAAGGGGAGACAATCTGGTATAAAGTCTATCTTATGCTGGATGGGCAACAATCCTATCAGAGTAAGAATTTCTTTGCTGATTGGTATGATGATAATGGCAAGTTGCTATTACATACCGTTGCTCCAATTTATCAATCAAGCACCAGAGGGCAGTTTGAAATACCGGCAGACTATTCTGGTAATTCAATCCATCTGAAGGCATATACCAAGTGGATGCTCAACTTTGATTCCACTTTTGTTTTTGATAGGAATATCAAAATAGAACAGTCCATTCCGCCTTCCTCTAAGAGTAAGAACAGGGAGAAGCCTGCAACGACTATCCACTTTTTCCCAGAGGGTGGGGACTGTATAGATGGGGTAGAAAGTAAGATGGCCTTTTTGGTTGCCAATCAATATGGTAAACCGGTTCAAGCCAATGGGGCTATTTTGAATACTAAGGGAGAATTTGTTGATTCCTTTACTACCTCCCATGATGGGATGGGGGTTTTGAATCTGACACCAAGACTTGACGTTCCTCTTGTAGCCATCTGGTCTGATGCCTACGGGAATCGCTACAATACTCCCCTGCCATTGCCTAAGTTAGCGGGCATAGGTTTGGAGGTGCTGCCAACAAAGAACAAGACCCTGTTTGCATTGCAATACAGAAAATCGGCAACCAGTAAGCCAGAGGGACATGTGATTGCGCATATCAATCAGCACTTGGTTTACATGTCTAAAGTGAATTTTAAAGAAGATTATGTGAGTGGTCAGATACCTACTTCGGACTTGCCAACGGGCATTATGCAGATTACTGTGTTTGATGCCGACTGGAAGCCAGTGGCAGAAAGGGTTGTATTTGTAGACAATGGTTTACCGTCCTTCTCACCTTCTCTCGAAATAGATACCAAGGGGCTTGACAAACGAGAAAAGAATGTATTTGAAATTAAGGTGGATGATAGCATTAAAAGCAATATGAGTATTGCCATCACAGATGCGGATTGGTACCATGATAGCAGTACGAATATCTTTTCGCAGCTGTTGTTGAGCGATGAAATAAAAGGAGTAGTGAATAATCCTGCTTATTATTTTTCTAGTAATGAGGATTCCGTAAAGCAACACCTCGATCTGGTGATGCTGACGCATGGCTGGAGAAGGTTTAACTGGACTGATTTGCAAAAAGGTATCTTACCCAAATTAAGGTATGAACGGGATTCTGATTATCTGGAGATAAAGGGTAAGGTCTTTGGTCATGCTTTTGCAAGGAGGGATGCCAAAAGCATTAATCTTATATTGGCAACAAGTGACAATACCAGAAAACTAATCAGTTTGCCTGTTGATAAGCATGGAGAGTTCTTGCAAAGGGGCGTTCTTTTTTTTGATACAGTTAAAGCATATTACCAGTTTAATGGCGACAAAAGACTGACGGATATTGCTACCGTAAATATCACCAATGGCCTGTATGAAGACTATCCCAAGCGGCTGAATCCTAGCTATCAATTTCCATTGGTACTGCCTGATTACCTTGCCGATACAGCAAACTTGTTGCAAACCAAAAGCTTATTGGCACAAATTGACCGGGCTGAGAAGAGATTGAAAGCACATCAGTTGGCGGAAGTAACTGTACATACAAAAGTGAAAAAGTCTGTGGATGTCCTCGATGAGAAATACACTTCTGGCTTCTTTAGTGGTGGGGACAGTTATCAATTCGATCTGGTAAATGATCCTTATGCCAAATCTTCTCCTGATATCTTCTGGTATCTGCAAGGTAAAGTTGCTGGTCTGCAAATTAGTGAGGATGGCATTAATACAAGACTGAGATGGAGGGGCGCACATCCCGAGTTGTTTCTGGATGAGATACGAGCAACAACCCAAGAACTTAAAACAATACAAATAGATGACATCGCCTACATAAAAGTATTCCGTCCTCCTTTCTTTGGCTCTTTTGGTAGTGGCGAAGGTGGTGCAATAGCTATCTATACCCGTAAGGGTGAAGATATACAATATGTACAGGGCAGGGGAATGGGCTATACGCTGATAACGGGGTACACAAAATATAAAGAGTTTTACAGTCCCGATTATACAACCAATCAATCGGTAGAAACAGATACCCGTACAACGTTGTACTGGAACCCATATCTGCTGACAAATAAAGACAGTAAGTCGGTAAAAGTGGAGTTTTACAATAATGACATCACCAGACGGTTCAGGGTTGTTATTGAAGGTATGAATGAGAACGGGCAATTAGCCAGGGTAGAGAAGATAGTAGAATAACTACATTTTTTTGGTTTGTTTACAGCGAAAACCCAACTAGTAGTATCCTATCTGTTGAGTGATTGGTTCTCTGGTTTTTTATTAATAATAAAAAGATATTACAATAATTAATCAAATTGCGAGAATAAACACTATTATTGTCGTTTACAAAACATTCATGCTTATTTAACTTTGAATTAATTATACCACTACTAACCTTTATGAAGACAATTATACTTTCATTTTTGCTGTCCCTGCTTCTTACAAGCGGGTTTGCTCAGATAGATGGGTATTTGTCCGAGACTGGTACCAACAGTAGTGTACTTGTTAAGCTAAATAAAATAAACAAAGAAGTCGTTTACAATTACTCTTTTTGTAACGAAGTGAAAGACATCACTGTTTTCACAGACCTAAGCAAAATAATACTGGTAGACCTTGTAACCATCTACTTCGATGAGAATGGGAATATGGTTACACGCGAGCGTGAAAACAAAAAGAACTCAACAAAGCTTGTCGATTCCTTTTATTATGATTCAAGTAATAGGTTGTCAGAAATTTCATCTACTTCAATCCTCAATAATCAGGAGACCAATGTGGGGCATACCCTTTACCAATACGGCGATAATGGAAAGGTCGCTTCTATCAATACATCCTACAGGCTTTCTAATGGGATGACCAAATATTCGGAAACCAAAAATGTGTATAACAAAAAAAATCAACTGGTGGAGGTATGGAAGCACAGCAATCTTACTAAACTGATGCTCGCCGAACGCTATTATTACGATAGGAGAAATCGGCTAACCAGGATTTACTATTTTAATGATGACTATTCGGCTGTTTATCATTACCACAGAAGACGTACCAGGATTGTTTCGGATAATGAACGTGATGACTATCACAAAGCAACCATCTACTATAACAGTCATCACAAGTGCCGGAAGTATATCTTAGGAGACAAGATTGATGAATTCTATTACAACCCCGATGGAACCATGTCTGAAAGTAAGTCCCACTACAATGGAAATATGATTTCCGTTACACAGCATCATTATTATAAAGACTAGTAAAACGTTTTCGCTGTTGTGGCGGATACTTTATATTTGCGCTTCATTTTGAAGGTCTTCAAAATAAATAAGCCATTTATGAAAGCTTTGGTATGTTCAACTCCTGGTAATTTTGAGTATAAAGAAACTGATTTGCCCGATGTTCCAGAAAATTATACGCTGTTAAAGATTAAAAAGATAGGAATTTGTGGTACCGACCTCCATGCTTTTGAAGGAACCCAGCCTTTCTTTAATTATCCCCGTATATTGGGGCATGAATTGGCCGCTGAAATTGTGCAAACGCAGCATAACAGCGGGTTTGAGGTTGGAGAAGCTGTTACAATCAGTCCTTACTTTTATTGTGGAAAGTGTATTGCCTGCCGCAGTGGCAAGCCCAATTGCTGTGCAGCTATCAATGTATGTGGCGTTCATATTGATGGGGGGATGCGCGAGTATCTTGCTGTGCCCACTTATTCTCTGATACATGGTGAGGGATTGAGTGATGATGAACTGGCATTGGTGGAACCGTTGGCAATTGGTGCACATGGGGTACGCAGGGCTGGTGTAGAGAAAGGGGAATATGTATTGGTTATTGGTGCTGGTCCTATTGGTTTGGGTACTATGGAATTTGCCCGTATTGCAGGAGGGCATGTGATAGCATTGGATATAAATGAACAACGACTTCAGTTTTGTAAAGATAAATTAGGGGTTTCACACACCATCAACGCACTTGCTCCCGATGTACTGGAACAACTAAAAGCAATTACAAACGGCGATATGCCTACTGTCGTTATAGATTGTACCGGTAACCTCAAGGCCATCAATAATGCCTTTCAGTATATGGCACATGGTGCCCGATTTGTGTTGATTGGGCTTCAGAAGAACGAAATTGTTATCAGTCATCCAGAGTTTCACAAGCGGGAAGCAACTTTGATGAGCAGCCGCAATGCCACTTCACAAGACTTTGAACACGTGGTTGCGTCTATGAAAAAAGGATTGGTGATACCTACCAACTACATCACCCATCGTGTAGGTTTTGATGAAGTAAAAGACAACTTCCACTCTTGGCTAGATCCAAAGAATGGCGTTATCAAAGCAATGGTAACCATCTAAATGAAGTATAAGCCTAGGCTTGCTTACTTTTCAACAGCTCAATTATCGCGTCTAGCTTTTCTACTTCTATCTTACTCAATTGAAGTTGCAGTGCTTCGATTTCTTTTTTGGCGTCAATATTTGTTTGATAATCGTTTTCTGCCTGTATCCTGTCGCGCTGATTTTGTCTGTTTTGAGACATCATAATGATAGGGGCGGCATAAGCAGCTTGTGTAGAAAATATCAGGTTGAGTAAGATGAAAGGGTACACATCCCAATGATATACAAAACCCACTACATTCAATACCATCCAGACAACTACTATTATTGTTTGCCAGATGATGAACGACCAGGACCCCATTCCATTTGCTACAGTATCTGCTATTCTGTCCCCAAAACTTAAGGACTCCTTGTGACGTTGGTGCCAATCTTTAGTATGCATAAGTTGCTTGTTTAAAGCAAATCTAGGAGAAAATGTCATTGTTTGTATTATTTGTAAACTTCGCCTGTAGGGCTTAAGGTTCGCTACTGAGACATTTGTTTTGATGAGACTACCGAATATGTTGACAATCATCATAAAAACCTGCTCAAAATAGATTGCATCACTAGGTCAAGCAGATACTTTTAGCTCCTTGCAATGCCATGACTTACACACTTATTTGGATAATATCAGAAATTGATTGAATTTATTTGTTATGGGTAATGTAATCAGTTATGCTACGACCTTTCTCTTTTCTGTACTTTTGCGACTTATAAAAAAAAACATATGGACTTAACAGAAATAATACCCGCAGATTTTCATTCCCAGTCAAAAGTTTGGATCTATCAAAGCAGCCGCTTATTTTCAATGAGCGAAGCCTTTGATTTGGAAGACATGTTTAAGGCCTTTATTGGAAACTGGAAAAGTCATGGTGCGCCAGTAAAAGGATATGCCAACTTATTTTATGGGCAATTTATTGTATTGATGGCCGACGAAACAGCCACTACTGTTGGCGGTTGCAGTACAGATAGTAGTGTACATTTGATAAAAGAAATAGAACAACGCTTTAAAGTGGATATGTTTAATAGGCAAACCCTAGCTTTTTACATAAATGGCAAAGTGCAATTACTTCCCTTGGCACACCTTAGCCATGCCTTAGAAAATAGTTTTATTACTGCCAACACTCTTTATTTTAACAATCTTGTTGCCACAAAAGATGCTTTGCTAAACGAGTGGCTTGTACCTGCAGGCCAAACATGGTTGGGTAAGAGGATGGAAGCGAAGGCTAAATAAAAATAATCAGACATTCTGCCACAGAGGCACTGCAAAAAAAGAGCTTTATCTCTTACTGTTTTATTTTCAGCGTCTCTGTGGTATTTTACGATTATCCTTAGTATTTTATCAATCACCGAAATTATTTTTAGGCAATAAACTTATTCGAACTTAATTCGTCAATCTTTTCGTAACAAAAAAAGCATCTCTCACTGCCATAAAATTATAGTTATGAAAAGGTATGTTCAAACAATCTTTCTTCTCTTTTTACTTATTGGTTCAGCACCAATTTTATCTTCATACATGGGTGCGGAGAATGGACATGTGGAAAGCAAATCTATCAAGTTTCCATACAGGCAAGCCGGGCTTACGGACAGGCAAGCTGCCGCTCACATATTGGGACGCTTTACTTATGGAGCAACACCTGGGCAGATAGATGAAGTATTGAAAATAGGATTAGAGAAATGGTTTGAAAAGCAATTGGATGCCAACCAGCCAGATGATTCTTTAAACGCAAATCTGGCTCAATATGAGGCACTTTCCAAGGATAACAAGGAAATATTTAATACCTATCTGGACGGAGGACAAATAAGACGAAAAGCTATCAAAGCCGGCTTGATCCCACAGGATTCTAGTGGAAGGATAGAATATAAGGAGCGTAAGGAGATGATTGATTCTTTTATGAAAGCCAACGGGTACAAGCCAGAAGGTGAATTGATAAGACAATTAATCAATCAAAAAATATTGAGAGCAGCTTACTCAAATAATCAATTGCAAGAGGTGATGGCTAGCTTCTGGTATAATCATTTCAATGTGTCTTTAACCAAAAATGAAAGTATCCGATTTGTTCCTTGCTATGAAAGAGATGTAATTCGTGCTAATTCATTGGGTAAGTTTGGCGACTTGTTATTAGCTACTGCCAAATCTCCTGCAATGCTTACGTATCTGGATAATTTCAGGAGTGTGGCTAGTGATAACAATAACGTAAACTCGGAAGCGGGTGCAAAAAGGTTACGAGAATTATATGCCCAGCAACTTCGTTTAGGCAAGTTGGGAGATACTAGCGTACTGGCTAAGGAGATTGCAAATAAAATAAAAGGGTTTAAGAATTCTCAGGGATTGAACGAAAACTATGCTAGAGAGATTATGGAATTACATACACTTGGCGTGGATGGCGGATATACCCAAACGGATGTGACTAATGCAGCTAAAGTTTTGACAGGCTGGACTATTTTTCCGATGAATGAGGAATATGGGGGGACTCAAATCAAGAAGATGATTGAAAAGGTGGGTGAGGACAAATTGAAAGAGCAAGGTTATGTGCATGATGGAGATTTTATGTTTGCTGTAAACAAGCATGATAAAACTGAAAAAGTAGTACTTGGAAATACCTTCAGCGCAAAAGGTGGCTATGAGGAAGGACTAAAATTAATTGATATGTTGGCTCACCACAAATCGACTGCGCATTTTATATGTAAGAAACTGGCAGCAAGATTCGTTAGCGATAATCCTCCAGCTAGCTTGGTTGATAGAATGGCACAGACCTTTTTGGATAAAGATGGTGACATCAGAAAAGTATTGCTGACAATGGTTAATTCCCCGGAATTTTGGTCAAAACAAGCGTTGAGGGAAAAAATTAAGTCGCCGTTTGAACTAACCATCAGTACCGTAAGGGCTTTGAATGCAAAGGTCACACAACCCTATCAGTTAGCAAACTGGATTAATAAAATGGGTGAACGTATCTACTATTATCAGGCACCAACGGGTTTCCCAGACAGGGCACAATACTGGATAAACAGCGGTTCTTTATTAAATAGAATGAACTTTGGTCTGGCATTGGCCTCAAAAAGGATTCCTGGCGTAACGTTTGATTTAACTGCTCTTAACAACAATCATGAACCAGAAAGTGCAGAAGCAGCCTTAAGAGTTTATTGCAAGCTATTAATGCCTGAAAGAAATGTGGAAGAAACGGTAAAAAGATTGATACCATTAATTAATGATCCCGAAATTCACAATAAAATTGATGCTGCTGCAACAAAATCAGATGTATCGGCAGCAACGCCTCCGCCTGCTTCCATGACAGACGATAACATGATGATGACCACAAGCAATACCGATAGTAAAAAGACAAAAGAGGTGTTGAAGGAAAAATTAAATCGTAAAAAAGCACCTGATTACACAATCACACAGTTGCAAGCAAATGCTGGCACGAACACCATGCTTTCTCAGGTTACAGGAATAATAATTGGTTCACCAGAATTTCAAAGAAGATAATCAATCAGTAATGAGCTATAAGTTATGAATGATGGGTCAAAGAATAAGCAAACTCCGTTCAAACGTATAAACTCATAACTCTCCATTCATAACTTACAACTCAAAGAATTATGTCTACAAGAAGAGGTTTTATCAAGTCAACAGGTGCTTTAGCACTGTTTGCCGCCGGTCTTGGTGGCGTACCTAGCTTTATTGCGCGTGCCGCAAATAGCAATAAGATTTTATCTCCGTATAAAAAGAATAAAAAACTTGTCTGTATCTTCCAACGTGGTGCCATGGATGGGTTGATGGCTGTAACACCATTTACAGACGAGTATCTGAAAGCTGCCCGACCTACTTTATTTATGTCTGCCGCCAAAGTCAGTTCAAGCAACCCCTTAATAGATTTGGATGGTCGTTTTGGTTTACATCCTTCTATGAAAGCGTTTGAACCTTTGTTCAGAGAAAAACGATTGGGTATTGTACATGCAGTTGGTTCACCCAACAATACACGTTCTCACTTTGATGCGCAAGACTACATGGAATCTGGTACGCCCTTCAATAAAGGTACCAATACTGGTTGGCTCAATCGTGCCGTTGGTTTGTTGGGGCATGAGGCCGCTACTCCTTTTCAGGCAGTAAGTATTACCAGTTCGTTGCCTAAATCTTTCTATGGCGATAACGCTTCCCTTGCTATCAATAACCTGCAAGACTTTGCCATTCAGATGCGTGGTAATCCTATGGCTGCACACATGGCAGCTAAAAGTTTTGAAGATTTATATGATCAAACATCATCTTCATTGTTAAATAAAACTGGAAAAGAAAGCTTTGAAGCGGTAAAGATGTTGCAGAAAGCGGATACCAAAAACTACAAACCTGCTAATGGTGCTGTTTATCCTGATAATCAGATTGGAAATTCATTAAAGCAAATTGCACAGCTGATAAAAATGGACGTAGGATTGGAAGTCGCGTTTACCGAATGTGGGGGTTGGGATACTCATTATAATCAAGGTACTGAAACAGGACAATTTTCTAGAAATGTTGCCGATTTGAGTAATGCCATCACCGCATTTTGGACAGACCTTGCCGCTTATCAAGATGAAGTTACCCTGATGACCATGACCGAATTTGGCCGTACAGTAAAGCAGAACGGAACTGGGGGTACCGACCACGGTAGGGGTAGCTGCTTGTTTGTTTTGGGCAATGATGTTAATGGGGGCATTGTTCACGGCAATATGCCAATTCTTGCTAAAGAAAATTTAGAAGATGGGAGGGATGTCCCGGTTACAACTGATTTCAGAAGCGTATTCAGTGAAGTTGCCGATAAACATCTTAGTATAAACGACGACAAAGTCCTTTTCCCAGAATGGGACGGAAAGAAGATTGGAGTAATGAGAGGTTATTAGCATCTACTGAATCAGTAGGAATACTTATATTAGTTTTTAAATTTCTTTATGTAACGACATGGTTATATAAAGAAGTTGTTTAAACTTATTTATACAATAAAACTAATTCCCACCAATTAATTATTCCCACTAAAAAAGCAATAAAATGGGAATCATCAAAGAAGATAAAGTTCTTCATTTAAATATTTTTTTCTTGAATGTAAACCTATTCAAGGACTAGTCATTATCGCGAAAACCTCCTTCTAAAACCAGATTTTAACAATCAAATGCCTTAAACTATTGCGAGACAGCGAAAGGAGGTTATGAGATACGGAAATCTAATTGTGAGACTCAAAAATTACTATTTAGATAAGATAATCTTACTTCAAGATGCAAAAATCCTATTGCGAGACACGATAATCTCTCTGCGAGATACAATATTCCTTGTGAGAGATGCAATATTCTCACTAAGAGATATGATATTTTTCAAAAGGCATATCATCCGGAAATAAAGGCATTACTATACTCAAAAAATTGGTTTAAAAACAGTGTGCGATAAGTGGCATGTTGGTAGCGGCAATTGGGTTATTTGCTCAGCTAATACTCACGAAAATATATCGGGGCTAGCACATCGCCTATAGCGTGTACATTCGCTAATGTCTTTGATTGTTGTTTATTAATGTGCGTTCGGGATACGGATATTCTATTCAGTTAGACCTTATCCTAACCCAAGACCTCACCTAAATCCTTTCCAAAGGAGAGGATTTAGGTGAGGTCTAAACAAAAAAAATCACATTTATTCTTATCCCGAATGCACGTTATTTTTACAAACTGGAAAACAAAAAAATAATGTAAATGGGAAACGAAAAGAAACTATCCGCTGCTGAGCAAGAAGAATTACTCGCCATACTTGAGACTCGCTTTGCAAAAAACGCAAACAGGCATAAAGGGATTGAGTGGGCTAGTGTACTGGCAAAGTTATTGGCAGACAAGGGGCACAAACTGTGGTCGTTGCAACAGATGGAAACTACAGGCGGCGAACCAGATGTTGTGGGTGTGGATGCGCAAACAGGCGAATTTATTTTTTATGATTGTTCGGCAGAAAGCCCAAAGGGGAGAAGGAGCTATTGTTATGACCGTGAAGCATTAGAGTCCCGAAAAGAATTTAAGCCTGCAAACAATGCAGTAGATGTTGCAACAGAAATGGGAATAAGTATATTATCCGAAGCCGAATACAGGACATTGCAACAGTTGGGTGCGTTTGATTTAAAAACATCCAGCTGGGTAAAAACACCTGCTGCAATCCGTGAACTGGGAGGTGCTGTCTTCTGCGACAGGCGGTACAATACCGTATTCTTGTATCACAATGGAGCGGAATCATATTATGCAGCACGGGCATTCCGAGGCTCGTTGCGGGTTTAATTAAAAAGTGTGCTGTAGAAGTTGTTTTCAGTAACTGCTACAGCACACTTTTAATTTCTTTGCCTGCTAGCTTTGTGGTAATGCCATTGAGCGAAGTTTAATTGTTTCTGGAAACACATACTTCTCCACCAAGCTGGCGATTGCCCACCCAATGATGGTGCCGATAGCATAACACACAATATCACTCCACAGAAAGCCTACACCAAGCATCAACCTGCCCAAAGTGAAGCTGCGCAGGTATAGCATAAAGGGGCCTTGGTTTAGTTGGGATACCTCATCGGCAACCCCCAAAGCATAGTTTATGAGTGCTAGTTTCCAGAGTGGGGGCTTGGTAAAGAATATCCTGAGAAAGAATACAAACATACCCGCCCATATAATATCGCCCCCATACACAACTACCAGATGTGGGAACCAATACGGATGGCTACGTGTGGCCAACGCTAGCCAGGTAGAGAAGACGAACAGGATTGCATACAAGATTTTACGTTTCATTGTTATTGTTTATGGGGGAAGAAACAATGCACTTCCCCCGATTTAAAAAATGAGGGTTTAGGCAATGGCATTGTCTCCATACCAGTTAATTTTTCTACTGCCAAACATGATGAGTGCCAGGATAATAAACAACCCTACGCTGCCCACCAAAAGAGCGGCATCTTCTAGCTGAATCAAAATGTAGATAAAGGTATAAAGACAAGTAAGGAGGCTACCAAATATACTTGCTGACTTATAGCTTTTAAAGTGTCCTTTGGCATAAAGACTAATCAGGGAAATAGTTGCGAACGATGCAATGAGATACGCATAATCGAAGCTGATAAATTCGCTTATTGAAAGCAATAGCGTGAAAAAGATAACTAGTGCCATTCCAATAAGTGCATATTGTATCGGATGCATCGGTTTATGCTGCATCAGCTCTATAATGAAAAACAATGTGAATGTTAGCCCAATAAAGAGAATCGCATACTTGACACTCCTCATTGTTTTTGCATATTGATCCGTTGGTTGAATCATACTAATGCCAAAAGCAATGTCCTGTTTGCTAAAGCTAAAATCTTTTAGCACCGTACCAAAGGGGAGATTGGCACTGTTGAAACTCCATTTTGCCTGAAAGCCATCTTTATTTATTTCTCTGGAACTAGGCAGACTGTTGCCATCAAACTTAGGGTCTGTCCAGGAAGACTTAATATTGAAACGACTGTTGGCACTGAGGGGAACAAAATGCAATTGCTCACTTCCTTTTATCTTCAACTGCATATCGAAGTTGAGCGGTTTTGCAAAGTCCTCTTTGGTAAGGGCAATATTTGCCGAGAGCCCAATGGCAGACACTTGTTTGGTGGATGTTCCACTTTTATTGTCATCGTCGGTATTGGTTTGTTTCAACGTAACTGTTTCCAATTGGTTGGTTGGGAGACCGGGCACCAAGTCGTATTTAACCCCGTTAAAATTGATGCTTAGCTTCTCTTCAATCCCTTTGAAATCTGAGATGCCGTAACAGATTTTGGCTTCATTCAAGCGTAAACTGTTAATGTCAATGTCTTTAGGCAAATTAATTTTAAAATTGCCAGAGGTATTGATATCACTTCTGTACAGGAGTACTTTGTAAATGGAGCGCAGGCGTATTTCGGGTGCAATCGTCCCATCAACACTTAGGTTTTCGGGTAATAAAAAGAGCTGTTTAGTCACTAAGATGTCTTTTTGATTACTATCTTTTTCTGTTACCTGATAAGGTATAAAAATATACGGCCCCGAAAGCATCTGAGGATTGGACCAACCGTTTGTAACTTCGTCTACAACATCATCCTGTCGCTTTTCGCGTTCTTTTACCAATTGAGTAACAAAAGCCGTGGGAATAAGCATTACTAGGATTAATCCTGCGGTAATCAACCCTTTGATAAGCGTCTTGCTGGAAGAAAGGTTGTTTGACTGACTGTTTGCAGTAGCTGCATTTCTGTTACCTACTGTGTCATTTTTTGATGGGGTGACGAAGTCTTCTTCATCATGAAACTGATTGTGTTCCATAAAATTGTCATTTTTTGTTGTTGAGAAATAAGTGTTTGTTTTTTTATGTAAGAGTGCTATAGCAACTAGGGAAGGTGTAAACAGAGCTAGTGTCGCAGAAATGATTGTTTGATAGTTTTCATATATGTTACTGGTATCAATGCCCGCGAACAAGAGTCCATAAATTAGTGTACATAGAAAGCAAGTTAGAATCAGGTAATTGATTTTATGTTTTGAGGTGGTATTAAGCTTCTCTATTATAGCAACCGCAACAGACAATACTAGGAATATTGGAAAGCTAGCGATGCAGGAGATGATGAAAGAAATAGGTATGATGAATATAAAATAGAAATCTTGACTCTTAAAGTCGAATACACAGAGTCCAACTGCAAAAAGAAGGTTGGTCAACAACCAGATGGGTACTGTTATGTCAATTGATGATTTGTTGTTTTGCATATAAAAGTGCTTTGTTTTTCAAAGTATTGATACAAAAAAAATTATTTAGTGCTATTTATCATTTGCTCCAAGGCAGTCAGATGTTTGTTAAAAGCTAGTTTCCCTTCAGTAGTCACCTTGTACGTTGTATTTGTTTTGCGTCCGATAAAACCTTTCTGAACTTCTATATAGCCACTTTCTTCCAAACCCTTGATGTGGCTGGCTAGGTTACCATCTGTTATCTGTAGCAGTTCTTTTAGGTCATTAAAGTTAATTTCGTCATTTACCATCAAGGCACTCATGATGCCAAGACGAATGCGATTGTCAAAAACTTTATTTAAATGAAGAATGGGATTCATTGCTTTGTTGTAAAACATTAAAAACTAAGGATGCAAAAAACAAACTCAAACATAGCGTCAATTTTTATTGTCGTTCATACTTCAACCACATCAAGAGTCCGTAGATGATGTGGAGTATGCCAAAACCAATTGCCCAAAAGAATAATCCTTTTCCAATAAAGAATAGGTTCAGCGCACCAAGTAACAACTGTGTGTATCCTAAGTATCTAACTTCAGTCAGTGTATATTTAGAAGCATTTACCAGTGCCAGGCCATAAAAGAGTAAGCAACCGGGGGCAATCAAACCAACAACACCCAGCATGATGAGTTTAAATAAAAAGATCCCCCCCACTAGTAGCGGAACAGTAATGTTGATGAAAAGTCGTTTTGAGGTTGTGCTCAACACAGACACATTCGTTCTCTTGCTCCGTAGAAATGTAAAAATGAAAGACGAAATCAGCGCAGATAAAAAAGTAAGGATCGCTATCTGTACTAGTTTATTTTCTAAGAGACTGATTATCGAAAAGTTCCCATTTAGGGAAGAAGCGTACAGGTTAGTATCCAGATCTGACAAAACGCCTGAATGGGTGTGCATTATCTCATTATTTGCAAAATAAGCTCCTGCCAAGGCACAAGTACCTGCTGCTATGCCACTTAATCCACTTAAGCTTACAAAGCGGCTACTTCTCTCCATCATCTGTTTGATCTGTTGGAGTTCTTCTTGCTGTTTTAAATTTGCATTGTTCATAAAAGCACTTTGAAATGCAAAGTAAATAGCTTTTATTGAATCATCCAAATTAATTTGAAATTATTTTTATTGAAGAGTAGGGGTAGGAGTGGGGGAAGTAGTTTAAACGGGTTAGCATACTGGTATATGATAGCTTATAAGTGAGGTGTTATAAAAGAAAGGCGCATCCTTTGGGATGCGCCTCATAATTGTGTTTAGATTATTGTTTGACAAACCTAAGCAATGGTTAGCATATTTTAATTAATTCGCTTACTTCTATCTTATCAGTGTAATAGAACCCTTTCTTGTGATAACCGTTCCATCTACTTTGGTCAATTTGGCAACATATACATAAGCACCTGTAGGCTGTTCCTGACCATTATATTTACCATCCCAGCCATTTGATGAATTATCTATGCCTCCCTTGGATTCAAATACTTGATTGCCCCAAGAACTGAACACCCATAGATGGACTTCCTTGTATATAACAGAACTTCCTCTCACATAGAATACATCATTGTGACCATCATTATTCGGACTAAACAGGTTCGGAATAAATACGTCACTAGGTATTACTTCCAGCGCAAAAGTGGCTGTATCTGATTTACAAACTTTAGAAGGTTGAATGTAGAGTATGATGTCTTCACCCTTTGTAAGCCCTTTAACTTTTGCCGTATTGGCCAAGCTATCCAAAGAAGCAACTGAATTGTCTGTATTTACCCAGATGCCATTTGCAATATCATCCGTAAGGGTAATGGTCTGTCCTACCAATATTGTATTGGAAGGGGTAGAAGACGAAGTAATTGTAGAGTGTGTAGGAGGCGTCTCAACAGCTAAAACGTGTTTGGCTGTGTCTTTACAACCAATGATAGAAGTAGCAATTAACTGCACCGTGTATCCTGCTGTGTTCGGAAGCTTGTACGTGTAAGATGGGTCTTTGCTTGTACTTGTTCCATTGCCATCGCCAAAGTTCCAAGCATAAGTTAGTTTGCCAGATACAGCTGTATCACTCTTATTCGTAAACTGAACATTCCCTGTTGGGATACAAACGCTTGCAGGCATACTGAAGTCTGCTACAGGTGGTGCCAGTATTGTTACAGCTACCTTCTTCATGGTGTCTGTGAAGCAACCGATATTGTTGATAGCACGAAGCTTTACCTGGTAAGTTGCGGATGATGGGAACGTAAATGTTGGATTCTGCACATAACTACTATCATTATTGCTGGTACCAAATGCCCATTGCCATTTAGTTATTGTATCTCCTTGAATTGGTCTTGTTTGATCCTTGAATTTAAAGGTTGCACTTCCACAAGAGATAGGTGCAAAACTGAAGTTGGTAGTATCTCTCAATACATTCATCACCACATCAAAAGTCTTTGAACCACCACACTCATTGGTAAAAATACCACTAGCTGTTACACTGAATTTGAAAGAGCCAAGGCTATCAAACGTATAGTTCTTTGGTGATTTAAAAGTGTAATAGGTGATACCATCCTTTACAAAGCTTCCTGTAGGTGTAACACTACCGTTGGCAGTATCATTAGCAGGAGTAACGCTTGGGTCGTTTGCAGAAACCCATTGGACACTATAAACTTTAGCTGGATCATAAGGAAGTGAGATATTGATACCTGTGCTATTGCCCTTACAAGTAATTGGAAACGGTGATACTCCATAAGGGGTATTTGCGGTGACAATTGCCGTAAGATCTTGTATGGAAGTTCCTGCATTATAGCCCCAGCTTTCTCCATCTGCAACACCATAAGCAATGGCATTGAAGCCTACGTTTGAAGAAAGTGTATGCACAGCTGGATAGGTTACAAAGAATTTAGCCCAAGAATAACTTGAATCTTGTGCAAAAGGAGTAAATGCTTTCGCAATTGGAACTAGTGTATCTGCAGGGTAATAAGCATGACTTACTCCAAAAGAATCTACCAAATAACTGCTTGCACCTGTGTCTACCCATTGTGTAGGATTAAGCGCAGTATCCAATCTGAAACTTGCAACACCACTAGTAGGAATAACTACGTTGATGTAAGCGCCTCCTGCATGACCATTTTTAAAGTCTGAAGTATAAACTGTTGTACTTTTAATTGACTGTTGTACTGGGCTCAATAAGATCATCTCAGGATCACCTGTTCCATTATTACCAACGGTTGCATTTGCGCAAGCTTTACCAGGCAAAATAAATTGTGTTACAGTTATTGGGTTGTTACTTGTAATCTTCCTGCAAGTATTGCCTTCAATTTCGTAATACAAGCCCGTTGTATTTAATGTTGCTTTATCCAGAACAGTGCTATCAACGGTTACAATAGTAGCAGTGTCTTGTACACCAATTCTAAATAGGTTGTATTCCATTGTTTTGGTAGGTACGGTCAGGTATTTGGTGCCCCAAGCCACTTTAGGAAACATTTGCTGAATCAGGTTATCCGAGCCAGTAGTTGGTGTACAGTTGAGACCAGGAGCATTAATCAATGTACGGCTATTGCCTGCAAACACCGATATCGGATGGTTACAATCGCTGGTAACAATTGTACCAGTGAGGTCGTAACTTACTTTTGTAGTAGCATCTACCAAGCCCACTGCATTAAATACTTGCCCCTTGTTTAGGGTAACCTGATATCCTGTGGATGTGTTTACATCGTAAGCAATTGTTCCTCCCACCTTACCAGAGATAACCGGAGAAGATATGGAGTCGAGTATTGGTGCCGTAGGTTTGAATGTTACGACTGTATTATCTTCTTTAGCCATCACAAAGAAATACGTATTAGGTATGCCTGTGTTTGATGTGGCTCCTCCGTAGGTTTGTACAATGTAAGATGAATTCCAGGTGTTTGTTGGAAATACCATGCTACCACCAGCCGAATTATTAGTAGCATAGTCATAAAGAAACACCGCTACAGGTACATTATTAGTCACTTCTACGTGAATACCTCTGTCACTCAAGCCTGTATAATACAATCTGGCATCGGGTAATCCTTTTGCATTTTTAGGGTCATTGGCATCACCCGTTGGGAAGCCAGAAACAATTTGTACTGAATTAGGATCTATCGTATATACCTGAGGTGTAAAGGAAGGAATGCCAGGAATAGATACTGTTACAGTTGCAGCCTGTGCGCCTGTGGCAATATATACTTGCAGACCATAGCCATTTTTAGTAGCCATGTGTTCTTCCAGACCATGACCTACCCAGAAATCTGTTCCTAAGTTTGTTAATACATTGGGGTCTTGTATAACATTATCAACCAAAAGGACAGTATCAATATTTGGGTTCTGTGCACCACCGCCACTAAAGATTAAATCGTTTGAATTGGCTGCATAACTTGTTGTTATTTGCTGTACATAAACCTTGGTATTTGCCAAAGTATTGCTATTATATGGTACCAACAAAGAGTCCGTGAAACCACCACTTGGCGAAGTAGAAACCAAGAATCCTGCTGGGGCAGCAATTGTAATCGTATCTGCTGCAGGAGTAAGGTTGGTGGCTGATAGTGTAAAGCTTAATACTTTCGGTGTGCTGTTTAACTGAACAGTTGGGAAAGTCAATGTTTCTGTTGAGGCTGAGATAGTAGGGCCTGCAACAGGTGTTGTAAAGCTAATTTCATTTGTAGCATACGAAAGACCAATACTGTTTTTAGCATAAGCCTTAACATAGTAGGTTGTAGATGGCTGCAATGATTTTATCAGGCTGCTAAAAGTAATTCCTGAAGTGCCATCGCTTGTGTAATTGGTGCCAGATGTAGCAGTTTCGGCACCCGAAGTTGTACTCCAGCAAACCCCTTCCTGTAGGATGGCGACACCACCGCTATCTGATATGTTACCACCGGATGTTGCTTTGGTGGCGAGTACGTTAGATGCGTCGATAGTGGTGAGGGTAGGGGTAGTTGGTGCTAATGTGGTAAAGCAAGTAGTAGTGCTGCCATACACTATTCCTGCTGTTGTGATAGCGTAGGCTCTTGCACAATAATGTGTGTTGGGAGTAAGCCCTTGGATGGTACTTAATATTGCCCCAGATGCTACACCGCTAGGGCCATCTACTGTGAAACTGTTACTTGTGTCTGGTAAAGACGCTGTTGCAGAATAACAGACCCCGCTAGAGGTTATGATTGCATTTGGTGCAGGATCGTTAGCTGTAATAGTACCTGGGATAGTGGCAGATGTGTAGGTGAGCGAGGTATAAGTACCTGTTGAAACACTTGCCTGTGTACCCTGATTTACACTGATAGAAATATCATCGATAAAGATATTGCCCCCCTGACTAAAGAAACCCAGCTGATAAGGGCTGGTAACAGCAGTTGAATAGCTGAATGATTGCATGAAGGTAGTATTGCCTGTGCCATTGGATGGATAGGTACTTACACCTAGTGTGTAGCCGTTGCTGGTAGTTGCACTGTTATAGTTTTGAGGTGTTGGAGCAGCCGTTATCGTATTGGCGCCTACAAAAAAGTTGTCGGCAGGTGCTACCCAAAAGGTAACAGTTGCTATCCCTGTCTGGATGATTGGTGTTATCAGGTAACCGCTTGTGCCAATTTCCCAAGAGTGTGATGCCGAATGTACCCGTTGCAATCTGTTGTCGCTGCCTGTATTTCCTTTAGAATACCACCAGGTGCCAGAATTGGGGGAGGTATTAACCCCTGTAGAGGTAAGTGTACTGGTAGATTTTGAAGTTTTTGTGCCTCCTCCTTTAGTAGTTGTCACAAAAGTGTAGGACTCGGTACTGGTAGGGGATAAGTAATAGGTGAGGGTGTTGCTGGCACTTGTTTGTCCAATTACAACAGAACCCGTTGTACTCTTATTGTTATTAGGGTTTGCGGTGGCAGTTTGCCAGTCAGCTTCCTCAAAGCTCTCGTTAATTACTTGTGCCATCAAACTACCTGCTGTAAATAACAGTCCGGTAACAAGTAGTAAAACTGTTTTGTGTAAGCCAGTTATATTTTTCATAAAGCCACTTTTTCTATTCTTAATGTTGTGATTGTAGGAGGAAGGTTGAGTAGGTAATGCTACCAGTTTATGCTTCGAATTCCCCAAAAGTAGTTGATAAAACATATTAGAGACAGCAGAAATGCTGTTGATGATTGAGAAGGAATCTTTTTTCATATAGCTGTATTATACTCGTTTTATAAAATAGAACATGATTAAAACTATTTTATTTCGTCGCAAAGCTAAATGCCACTAAGCTATCGACTATCCTGTACAATCCTGCTTAGGAATTTACTGGAGTTTTGTAATTATTGTTTAACGATTATTGATTGATTTTTACTGATTAACGGTTAATAGAAAAGGCTGTCACAAAGTATAACCTTCAGCATCGCCTCTTATTTAATAGCAACGAGGAGGCAAATGATGGCATTCGTAGCTGACAAATCTGTTTTTATAAAAAGAGGCAAAAAGTAATAGTGCATAATAACTATATCTGTACTGAAAGCTAGTATCAATGAGTTAGGTCTTTTTAGGTCTCCAAACTTTAACATTTGACGGTTGAATTTAGCTGGGATTTCAGGGGTAATTATTGGCAAAAAACGATAGTATCCAAATAAGTGTGTAAGTCATAAACTTGCAGATTTATTATGAAAGAGAAAAACGAGTTATTAAAAGGGTTGCCCACGGACTTCTTTAAGCAGTTCAAGAGTGGGGAGGATTTTACGGGTTTTATGG
>CAITVK010000126.1 GCA_903895845.1 uncultured Chitinophagaceae bacterium | reverse complement strand
CTGCAACACACGAGGCACAGATCAGTCAATGGTTTCTTGTTCAATATAATGTCTGCTCTCGCAGCTTATTCATTCTTCCCAAAGAAACCTTCCCTAAACATAAAAATGGAACATTCAAACCAACTTAAACTCGCAGCTTAAACCGAACTCACGTTTTACTATCCTTAAATACATCAACACAAGCAACTCAAAATGGCTTTACGCAATGGCTTTAGCAATGGGCTTCGGAATATTAAGTAAATACAATATTCTCTTTTTGTTCATCGGTTTCCTCCCTGCAATCCTTCTTTCAGAACATATAAAAGTATTCAGGAACAAACACTTTTATATCAGTATTGGCATTACCTTAATCATCATTTTACCCAATATCATATGGCAATGGCGGAACAATTTTCCTACTATCAATCAACTGCACGAGCTTCAAAGCACCCAACTAGTAAACGTAAGACGAATAGACTTTGTGAAAGATCAGTTCCTGTATTTCATCAGCTCTTTCTTTGTCATCATAGCTGCCTTTGTTAGTCTACTATTCTATTCTCCCTTTAAGAAATATCGTATGTTTCTTTGGAGCTATATTTTTACCTTGTCACTGTTTATTTATTTAAAGGGTAAGAGTTATTACGCCATTGGTTTATATCCGGTATTGATTGCGTTTGGGGCTGTTTATTTAGAAGCATTACTTGCCAAAGGGTGGAGAATCTATTTGAGACAGTTAACCATTTTGTTGGTATTGGTATTATCGGCTCCCATTTTTTTGGTAGGCTTCCCCACCAAAACGCCCGCACAGATTTACGCAAACAATAAGATTTACAAGGATTTAGGACTTCTTAGATGGGAAGATGGAAAAGACCACGCTATTCCACAAGACTTTGCAGATATGCTTGGATGGCACGAATTGGCTGATAAAGTAGAGAAAGCGTACGACTCAATCCCTGATAAAGCGCACACCTTAATTCTTTGCGATAACTATGGCCAGGCAGGGGCAATCAATTATTATGCGAAAGATAAAAGAATAAAAGCAGTGTCCTTCAACGCAGATTACATCAACTGGTTTGATTTGAAGAAGCAGTACGCCAACTTAATACGCGTAAAAGAATCGGATGGCGCGCTTGATGAAATGAAAGTATCTGCTCCTTTTTTCGATACGGCTTTTATATCAGGTTCTATAACAGATTCTTTAGCGAGGGAGTATGGCACAACTGTTTTTGTCTTCATCAAGGCTAAAGTTGATATAAACAAAAGGATACAGAAGGAAATAGAAGCGCATAAACACAAGTTAGAATAGATATCCGCTGTTTGTCTAGCTATTATTAAGGGGAATTCCTTTTAAAAAGGCTTGTTGGTGCTTTCCAGCGATGTCGCTGAGAGACTTATCTACGTAGCTAGCTTACCTAGTTACGTCGCTGAAAGACCTATCTACCTCGCTGACTCTCCTAGCTACGTCGCTGAGAGACTTATCTACCTCGCTGACTCACCTAGCGACCTTACTGAGAGACCTGTCTACGTAGCTGACTCACCTAGCTACGTCGCCGAAAGACCCATCTACCTCGCTGACTCTTGTAAAGAGGTAGCTAAAACCCGATATATATGTTTTTCAGAATGATTACTTAGTTGCGATAATTGCAGTTCATCAGTTACAATTTTATTCCATACTGAATCTGTCTTTTTAAATACAAGTTTTCATTACTCGCTTTGCTACTTTGAGATGCGTTTAGATTTAAAACTAGGAGATGTCTGTTATTTTGCCCACATTTGCATCCTGTAAGCAACGAATATTATGGCATACCTAATTAAGAATACCTGCATCGTATCTGATAATAAAAAGTTCTATGGCGATGTCCTCATTAAGGACAAAAGAATAGAACGGATTGATAGCAGCATCGGCACCAAAGGAAAAGTAACTGAGATAGATGGCACCAATCAACACTTGTTGCCGGGTTGTATTGATGATCAGGTGCATTTTCGTGAGCCAGGTCTTACCCATAAGGCAAACATCTACACCGAATCGAGGGCAGCAGTGGCAGGTGGCGTCACCAGCTTTATGGAGATGCCCAACACCAATCCTCCTGCTTTTACCCAAGAACTATTGGAAGACAAGTATGCAATTGCCGAAAGGACATCACTTGCCAATTATTCCTTTTTTATGGGTACTGGCAACGACAACCTAGAAGAAGTATTACAGACCAATAAGAAGAAAGACCGTGTGTGTGGCGTGAAGATATTTATGGGCAGCTCTACAGGCAACCTATTGGTGGACAACCCGTTGGTACTGGGCAGGATATTTGAAGGCAGCGAACTACTGATTGCAACCCATTGTGAGGAAGAAAGCATTATCAAGCATAACCTGCAACAGTTGAAGTCATCAAAAGGGGTACTACAACCGAGCGACCACCCAATTATAAGGGATGAAGAAGCCTGTTTCGAGTCGAGCTTCAAGGCCATACAACTAGCCAAGAAGTACAATAGCCGTTTACACATCCTGCATATTTCCACAGCAAGGGAGTTGCAGTTGTTTGGCAATATGCTCCCCTTAAAAGACAAGCGGATTACCAGTGAAGTCTGTGTGCATCACCTGCATTTTACCAGTGACGATTATGAAAGACTAGGCAATCAGATAAAGTGTAATCCTGCCATCAAAGCACCTAATAACAAAGCAGCATTGTGGGAAGCGCTATTGGATGACAGACTGGATGTAATTGCTACCGATCATGCACCGCACACCTGGGACGAGAAGAATGAACCTTATGAGAAGGCACACGCAGGACTTCCATTGGTGCAACACTCCATGTTACTGATGTTACACTATGTAAAACAAGGTAAGATAAGCATTGAGAAAGTAGTAGAAAAGATGAGTCATAATGTAGCCACTTGCTTCGACATCAAAGACCGGGGCTTTATAAGGGAAGGCTATTATGCCGACTTGGTATTGACTAATTTGAATGATAATACAACAATAAGTAAAGACAACATACTATACAAATGCGGCTGGAGTCCCTTGGAAGGATTTACGATGCCAGCAAGTATTACCAACACTTTTGTAAGCGGGCACCTTGCCTACGCCAACAACATCTTCAACGAAAGCGTGCAAGGAGAAAGATTACTGTTTGATAGGGAGTAAGAAGTAAGTTATGAATTATAAGGTATAGGTTGTAAGTCTTAAGCAGTAAGGCATAAAAGGAAATAGAAAAGAGTCTATACCTTATGACTTACAACTTAATCCTTACTCAAACTCGCCCCTATCTTCTACCTAACTTTATAAAACTTTAAACCAATTTCTAAGAATCTTTTTGGTATAAAATGCTTATCACTCGAAAATAGCTTCTTATTATGATTTACTTTTAAAACTAGCTTAATTCGAACTCAAGTTATTTTCACTCCTTCTTTGTGCTTCTTTGCGACTTAGTGTTTTTGTGGCAAAGAAACTATAATGCTTCAAATACACTTTTAGCAAAAGCATCGAGGCTGGGATCTCTTGCACCCATCAATAGTAGTACACAATCATCCGTTAGGTGTGGTCGAAGTGTATCTACCAGATAATTTCTGTTTTCCAAAAAATAGGCATTGGGGTGAGTGATTTTAATAACCTGTATCAAATCGTTGGCACTAATGTCTTTTACGGCTGTACCTCCTGCATAGAATATCTCACTCATCCAAATCTCATCTTGCGGACGAAGGGCTTTGCTGATTGATTCTATAAAGTCATACTTCAAAAAGCGGGTTGGTCCATAGCCATGTGGCTGAAACCAAGCAATCACCTTCTTCGCTAATGGTTGCACCCCTACTATTGCTGCTGCAACCTTTGCTGGATTGTGCGCATAATCATCAATCACCCATACCTTATTTTTTTTACCCAAAACCTGGTTACGCCTGTAAATTCCTTCGTATTTGGCAATGGCTTTACTACAAATTTCCAAGCTAACACCCAACTTATTAGCTACCGTTACTGCCGCCAATACATTCTCCATATTGTGCTTACCAATAGCATCCAACGTAAAAGAAATATGATTGATAAAGAAACTGATGTTTAAACCATTCTGTACAAAACCAGTTGCTTTGTACTGTGCATCAGCATCGGTAGAACTGAAATTATTGTTTCTGTTTTGAGAGAAATCAGCGGTAATCTCTTGAGAAGCATTGACTATGAACGTCTGGCAATGACTCTTAAATATGTCAAACAGTTCTTCAAGTTCACTAATCTCTTTATGGTCTTTATCTATGTTCAGCAAAACGCCAATTTCGGGATGATAGTTTACAATAGACCCATCACTTTCATCTGCTTCTATCACCAGCAAATCTCCTTTACCCAATTGAGCATTCCCTATCTTTCCTTTTTCCTGCAATCGTACCAAACCTGCACCACTAATGATGCTTGGCTCCAATCCTGCAAAATCTAATATATCAAACAGCATAGCAGTCGTTGTACTCTTTCCACTAGTGCCTCCAATAGCTACTGTACGCTTTTCTTGCACAATCAAACTCAACAACTCCGCCCTCTTGATAATTGGGATAGAGAGACTTCTCGCCTTTTGTATTTCCACATTTGTTTCTTCTATGGCAGTAGAAATCACAATTACTTGTGTTTGTTCATCAATACCACTTCCATCTTGCAGAAAGCATTGTACGCCTTCTTCAACTAGCTTCTCTTGTGTTTCATTCTTTTCTGAGGGATGAAAGTAGCGGTCGCTACCAGTAATAATCTTTCCTACTGCCGAAAGATATTGTGCAATGGCACTCATCCCAGTACCAGCAACACCAATAAAATGTAGTTTCTGTATATCCTTCAACGATGTAATTGTGTCCATAACGTCTTATAAATGATAGGCGTCAAAGATAGTAGTTGGGATAATGCAGATTAAATGATAGTTATCAGTAGGAACCCTGTTATTGCCAGTTTAAACGGGAAAATCAAATATAGGCTTCATAGCTTCCTTCAGACCTTTTATTGAAAGTTCCTCACTACAAAAATTGTCCTCAAGAGATTTTGCCATTCTTAGCATGTGGTCGCGCATTTCTGTAGCAGTCACTTCACTGTAATGTGACACTGAGTCTACAAAGATTTTATGCAAATCATCGCCACCATCAGAGAAGTAAGTTTTTTGGAATATATTGTTTATCATCAGTATCACTACTACTTCTCGTAAACTAAATTTAGTTTCATAATCTTTATTCTTTTTCGTGGCTTTAAGCGATCTTTCAAATATTTTCTTCGTTTCTTTTATCTCAGTAATACAACAAAAGTCTGCTTCCCGCACACGCTCACTGAAGTTGGAAGTGCCATAAATGATGAGATATTCAAAGAAAGCAAAAAGTGATGATATGTGGTGACTTACCAAATCGTTGGCTAAGGAAAAGTAAACCACTTTCTTTTTCTTATTAAGACCAAGCGTTTTTGCTTCTTCTTTTTGTTTTTTCTCATCAGTTTCCATTTGATAGAAAGGCTCTTTTATTAAAGGGAAAACTAAAAACACATCATCGGTAATCTCTATTATTTTTTGCATTACTTCATCGTACATCTCCCTAGATGCTATATCCTGTTCGCTTAGGTTCTCTTTACCCTCTGTATTTGGCAGAACGGCATGCTTGTAATAAAATTTTATTATACTCATCATTTCGCACATAACCAAACACTCAAGATAAGTCAGCATCAAAGGATATTCCGGGTCAGTTGCTTTCATCTTTGCTTTCAGTTTTATATTGTCTTCTGCAAAAGAAGGATTGCTAGCTAGTTGAGGTACAACTGTAAAAATGTTATCTACTAGTGTATATAAATGGAGTATTACACCCTGGGCAATAAAGGGCGGCAATTCGTAATAAGTAACTTCTTCGGAATCTTCCATAGACAAGTTTCGTGCAAAGTAGGTATTAATAGTTTGTCGGTAAAGCTGATTTCGTAAAGATTGAACATATTTAAAAACTAAATCACTAACTCGGTAGTTACAAAGCAATATTTCCAATATGAAAATTAATAAAACAAATATGCAAAACCCATTTAAAAGTTACTTTTACGGCATTATGGCTACCGAGCACAACACCTTGTTTCAACTTGCAGCAGATTACGTTCAATTTACCAATGAAAACATCTTTCTTACCGGTAAAGCGGGTACTGGTAAAACCACTTTTCTACGTTATATAAAAGAACATAGTGGCAAGCAATGCGCCATCGTTGCCCCCACGGGTGTTGCTGCCATCAATGCGGGCGGTACGACCATCCACTCCTTTTTTCAGTTGCCTTTCACGCCCTTTATACCAGGGCCAGTAAAGAGTTCCTTCAATTTGATGGATGTTCATAATCAAAATGAAAAGATGATGGATAAGCACCATCTATTAGGGAGAATAAAACTGAACCGGGAGAAAAGGGAAACGATACGTGGGGTTGAATTATTGATTATTGATGAAATCAGTATGGTGCGTTGCGATACCCTCGATGCCATTGACACCGTAATGCGCCATTTCAGGAATCGCTACCACGAACCTTTTGGGGGAGCGCAGGTATTGCTTATCGGCGATATGCACCAGCTTCCTCCTGTAATTCCAAACGATGAATGGGAGATGCTGAAGCAGTTTTATGATAGTCCCTACTTCTTTAGCAGTAAAGTTGCGGAACAGCAGCCGCCTATTTATATTGAACTGGAAAAGATTTATCGTCAGAGCGATCCTCAGTTTATTGATGTATTGAATAAAGTCCGCAATCATCAGATGGATGAAGAAGCACTGGAAATATTGCGGAGCCGATATAATCCGTCCTTTTCTACCAGAGATAATGAAGGATATATCACCCTCACCACGCATAATAACAAGGCTTTTACCATCAATCAGACCGGATTGCAAAACATTATTGCAGCTCCGGCAAACTATAAAGCGATGGTGGAAGGGGAATTTAGTGATAAGGCCTATCCTGCCGAACTGGACTTGCAACTGAAAGTGGGTGCACAGGTGATGTTTATTAAGAATGACAAGGAAAAAATAAGAAGATATTTCAATGGGAAGATTGGAACGATTACTAAAATAGACGAGACGGCGGTGTATGTGCAATGTGCAGATATGCCTGAACCTATTGCAGTGGTGCGAGAAAAATGGGAAAACATTCGCTACACGCTCGACCAGACTACCCAAAAGATTGAAGAGGAAGTGATTGGCTCTTTTACGCAGTTTCCCTTACGGTTGGCATGGGCAATCACTATTCATAAGAGTCAGGGATTGACCTTCGAGAAAGCAGTAGTCGATGCCGGAAGTGCCTTTGCGCCGGGACAAGTATATGTGGCATTGAGTAGGTGTACTTCGCTGGAGGGATTGGTGTTGCAAAGCCATATTACCAGTCAGAGTTTGTTTACCGACGAAAGGATTCTGGCATTTGACCGAAGTAAAACCAATGCAATAGCCTTGCAAAGCAATCTATTGTTGGGAAAACAACTGTTTGTAGAAAAGACCATTATTCAGTTGTTTAATTTCGATAAAGCAGTAGCATCAATGGAGGGTGTATTGACTTTATTGAAAGAACACAACAGCTCTTTTAACGAAGAGACGTTGCCTTGGGTAACTGACATTGCAAGTAGGATCAGGGGATTGCAACAGGTAGCCAATAAGTTCGAAACGCAATTACAACAATTGTTTCAGGCTTATGATGAAGAAGCGGTGAAGGAAAGGGTTATTAAAGCTGCCGGATACTTTTTGGGTCATCTGCACCACTTGTTGGAACTGATGCCTCAATCGCCGGCAGTAACCGATAGTAGAAACTATGCTAAGGAATATTATGCAGATTTGAACGCTGCCTATGCTGATCTATACACCAAACAACAACTAATTGCTACGTGCAATAACGGCTTTGACATGCGCGTTTATCAGCAACATAAGTCCGAATTAAAAGTGCCTGCATTGGGCGTGAATGCACATGCGGGTGCAAGGGCTTCGAGTGGGGCGTATAAGAACTCAAAGAGTCCGCATCCACAATTAGCTAAAGATCTGAGGGAGTTGCGCGATAAGTTTGTTGCAGAAGAGGATGTGCCTATCTATTATGTATTAGGGTCTACTACACTAGATGATATGGTCAAATATCTGCCTCAGACGTTGGATGAACTAAAGAAGATAAGTGGCTTTGGGGAAGTGAAAATCCGGAAGTATGGACAACAGTTTCTGGAGATTATTCAAGCATACTGTCAAGAGAATGGTTTGTCTTCTCTTATGCAAGAAAAGAATCCTTCACCTAAAAGAGAAAGAAGTACGGGCGAAGAAAGTGACAGTACACAAGCAAAATCACTCCAGTTATATAATGAAGGGCTCAGTATTGCCGAGATTGCCAAGCAAAGAAACTTTGCAGTCAGCACCATCGAAGGACATCTGGCGCAGATGGTAAAGCTCAACAAAGTAGACGTTTTTAAATTGGTAAGCAGAGAAAAGATAGATGCCATCCTTGCGGCAATAGAAACAACCCAATCGGAAAGTGCAACAGTATTGTTGGAGCATCTGGGAAGTGATTATACTTATACTGAATTGAGGTATGGGATTAATTATGCTAAGTATTTGAAGGAGAAGAAAGGGTAAGGCGTAAGTTATAAGTTGTAAGTCGTAAGTATTAAGTCGTGAAGAGAGAGGCATAAGTCGTAAGGGGAAAGGCGGGAGAAACAAAAGTCAGTCGTTTGATTGTAAGCAACTTCCGATTTACGACTACCTACTCCGGATTCCCGTCTCACAATTCCTATATTATTCCCAAAACTTATCCCCATATATAATTTTATGGTCGCTGCTTCGTTATTAAGTTAACCGTATCTATTTACTGAATGCAACAGCCCAAACTACATAAAGGCGGACGTCACTTTAGCACACTCATGCGTGCTATATTCTGCTGCTTATTATTGGCTATTGCTTCGTTATCTTTCTCACAGGATGCTACTTCTATCAGTTATAAAGTAAAAAGCTATCGAGAGAATGGTATCTATGGTCCATCAGATAGTAAAGTTGCTTATATCGTCAGGTTAAAGAATAATATCAACGACAATCAGAAAGGAAATATCAAGGTGAATATAATCAATGACCTCGGTGCCTCTGTTTACAATGAAGATATTCCTCTTTTTATCAAGCCCATAAGCACATTCGACAAGGAAGTTTCGATAGATGTAGCCAAACTCCCCACCGGCTTTTATACCATCTATTTTAACATCTCTACCAATCATTACAGCCAGAACCTTTATTACATTTTCGCCGTAGAGCCTGAGAAAATTAAGCCCACTGGTGTTCGTCCACTAGATTTTACTACCTTTTGGGATAATGCCCGGAGCGAACTAGCCAATATCAATCCTTCTTATAAGGTTACCCGCCGGGGCGATATATCTACAGTAAGTAATGATATTTACTCGGTAGAGTTTCAATCCACAGGCAATGTTGCTATACGTGGATGGTTGAGTGTCCCTAAACGACACAATAAATATCCAGTGTTGTACAAGTTGCCTGATTATGCAACAACAGCTAGCCCAGAATCAAGGAATGACATGGCTGTTTTCTCATTGGATGCAAGGGGATTTGGAAATAGTGCGGATATGGGTAAGCTTACTTTCGATTCTTACCTTACTAAAGACCTCTACAGCCGAGAGAGCTATATTTATCGTGCAGAGTATATGGACTGCCTTCGTGGGGTTGATTTTATTTTTAAGAATGCAGATCTCAAATTGGATGCATCCAAGATAATTGTTACTGGAATTGGGCAAGGTGCAGGATTAGCAGCTATCGTAGCAGCTTTTGACAACAGGGTAAAGGGTGTTATGCTGGATAGACCAACCTTGATTGATATGCGTACTGTGTTTACAATCGGCGAAGTAAAACAACAAGTTCCCTGGCCTATTGGCCCAATAAAAAGCTATTGTAATGCCAACAGAATAGGCTTAGACAACTTCTTTAAAGTGTGGGATTATTTTGATCCGTTGAGTTTTGCTCCCATGATTAAATGCCCTATCCTGATTGGGATTTCCTTGAAAAGTGCGACTAGTTTACCACAATGTAACTACAATTTTTACAATCAGGTACTCAGTAGCAAAAGAGAAATATACAGTTGTGCAGATAATGAAACGGGAATTGACGAATCATTTTATATTTTTGAAAATAATTGGATAAAGGAAACATTGAAACTTCCATTCTAAAAAGAGATACACTCAAATACGATCAATGAAAAGAATAACACTCATATTAATTATTATCGTTGCCTTAGCGCAAACCGCTTCGGCAGGATTCCCTATTGGAACTGGACGTTGGATGCTGATTCCTGGCTACAATTATTACAATGCCAATGGCTATTGGAATAAAAACAGTGCCTACAATGCCTATCCTAATGGCAACTTTAGTTCACATTACTTCGGGCTTTCTGGGGGATATGGTTTGAACCGCAAGTGGGACTTTTTATTTAATGTTCCCTTTGTCATTCAAGTAGACAATAATACTACCGGCACCAAAAACACCTATATAGCTGCTGGATTGGGTGATGCCAAGGCAGGATTAAGTTACTTCTTTACCGATTTGGATGCACTCAACCACGTATCACTAACAGGGTCACTCATTATCCCACTTTATTCTAACAGAGGTACTCCGTGGCCAAACATAGGCTTCCAGTCATTGGGTGGTGAACTTAAATTAGGCTTTTCTGGAAGTGCCACAGGAGGGTTCAGGAACCCTTATTATGATATAGAATTGGGGGTAAGACAATACTTTTCTTCTGATGGCCCTTCACAGGCTTTCATCAATGTAACAGGGGGTGTGCCTTTGGATGATTATTGGAAATTGAGCGGAACACTAAACTACATTAACTCTGTAAGTAGTACAGTCAATACCTCTAGTCAGATATTTTACAACTACAACAAAAACTTCAACTACGCACGTGCAGGGTTTAATGTGGGTAGGGTAATCAATGAAAACTTCTCCTTGTGGGGTGGCTTGTATGCCGACATCTACGGAACCAGCGTAGGTAGAGGCAGTGGGCTTTCATTATCTGCCGTTATTAAGTTCTAAGTCGGTTTACTTCACAAACAAAACATAGTCTACAACAGAATCAAATCAATGTAACCAAAGTAGAATTCTCGTTCAACTGCTACGTCCTTACACCCGACAACTAACTAAACGGTGTCTTCGCAACAATAGCTTTCACCAATGTATTGCGTATATCTATGTAGATGGTGCTGCCAATAGGGGCAAATGCAGTAGCCACATATCCAAGACCAACCGCTTTGTTGAGGCCGGGTATCTGTGTACCGCTTGTTACTTTCCCAATCGTATTTCCGTCGCCATCTTTTATCAGATAATCATGGCGGGGGATGCCTCTGTCTATCATCTCAAACCCTACCAGCTTACGTTTTACGCCCTGAATCTTTTGTACTTCTATTAATAATTTTGAATTGAACTCCTTGTTGAACTTTGTAATCCAGCCTAGTCCACCTTCTAGTGGTGAGGTGGTATCGTCTATATCATTGCCATACAGGCAGTAACCCATCTCCAGTCGCAACGTATCCCTTGCGCCCAATCCAATCGGTTTTATGTTTAGTTCCATCAGTTTATCCCAGATGATATTGGCTGCATCGTTTGAATCTTCAAAGTAAATCTCCACGCCACCCGCACCCGTATAACCCGTTGCACTTACCAATACATTCTCGATACCCGCAAACGCTCCCTTAACAAACGTATAATATTTTAGGTTGGTGATGTCCATATCTGTCAATGGTTGCAAAAGCTTAGTGGCATTAGGACCTTGTATGGCAAGCAAGCAAGTTCTGGAGCTGATGTTGTGCATCTCTACATTGTTCGTGTTAAAACCTGTTATCCAGTTCCAGTCCTTCTCAATGTTACTAGCATTTACCACCAGCATATATACCCTGTTTTCCTCAATGCAATACACAATCAAATCGTCTACAATTCCACCTTCGTTATTAGGTAAACAACTGTATTGTGCTTGTCCGTTGCTAAGTTTAGATGCATCATTTGTAGTTACCCGTTGAATCAGTTCCAACGCATTTTCCCCTTTCAATATAAACTCACCCATGTGGCTAACATCAAATACGCCTACATCATTCCGTACGGCTGCATGTTCATCATTGATGCCGCTATAACTAATGGGCATGTTGTAGCCAGCAAACGGAGCCATCTTAGCGCCGAGTGCAATGTGCTTGTCTGTAAAAGGTGTATTCTTAATCATAAAACAAATAATAAAACCAATAAGGAGATGCGGCAAATGTAACTGAAGATAGGAGTGATTGAGGTGGCAACAAGCTGCCAAAGTAGTTCCCTTATCCCTTTTTTAATCACTTAATGTTAATAACCTTGTTGTTTTAACACTATCAAGGAAGTTAGTTGTGTGAATAGATGATTATGAATGTTATTTTTACGGCATGGCTATTCAACAATTAGATTTATTTGGCAATCCCGTCACGATTCCTATTATCAAGGAAGAACCGGCAAAGGTGCAGCCAGTTAAGAAGCAGGAAGCAACTGTAGAAGATAATACGCCCAAGTCATTTCCACTTTTTGAGGAGAAATCACCTAAGGATACAACGGGTATCACGGTAATACCCGCAAGGACTGTTGATAATGAAAAAACAGTAGATATCGAAAATCAAGAGGAAGCAGAGAACGAAGTCGTGTACAGTGATGACCAGATAAGGGTAAAGCTAAAATTAGGTCGTCCTAAGAAAATATTGACAAAGGCAGAGGAAGCAGAAAAGGCAGCAGGCGGTTCTGTTAAAAGTAGTCGTAAGCCATTTTCTGACACAGAGGGATATCCAGAATTGACAAACGTACCTTCAGATGAGATCCTGAACAAGAAGATGTATTACAAGATAGCTGTTGTTGCAGAATGGTTTGGCGTAAATAAATCGATGATACGTTATTGGGAGAAGGAATTTGATATACTAAAGCCTCGCCTGACCAGAAAGGGTGACCGTTTATTTAGGGTAGAGGATGTGAAGAATCTACAAATTATCTATCAGCTTTTAAAAATAAGAAAGTTCAGTATAGAAGGAGCAAAGGCCTATTTGAAACAAAACAAACAGAAGGCAGATGTGCACATGGAATTGACCGAGTCTCTTACCAAGATCCGCACATTCCTAGTTGATCTTAAAACAACATTAAACGTATGAGACATTTCGGGGTAATACTCTTTTCGGGCATCTTGCTGTTGGCATCTTGCGGTTCTGCACACAAATCGATGAAAGTAAATTATCAGGTTCTAAAGGACAAAGACCACAAAATGTTGGTAGGTGTTGTCAATCGTTCATTGATAGCCAATGATACTGCCTTTCGATGGTTTAATGAAAATAGCAAATATGGTCAGCCCGACCCGATTGCAGTGAGCGTGTTTCAGTTGGAAAAGAACAAGTTTACGATGGTTGTCTTTGGTGGCACCTGGTGTGAGGATACCCAAAACCTACTCCCTAAGTTTTATCAGTTAGTGAATGCGAGTGGCTATCCCGAGAGTCAGATTTCTCTGATAGCAGTGGATAGAAAGAAGCAAACCATCAATAACCTGAATAAGCAATATAACATTACCAATGTGCCTACTTTTATTGTGCTGAAAGATGGAAAAGAGGTTGGAAGGGTAGTAGAATACGGAACAGAAGGCGACATTACCAAAGAGTTAGGAAAGATTGTAGCTGGAATTAAATAAGGTTAGCTTGGGATTAGATTTACTACATAAGTAACGACTTTCATACGAGTAAACCAAAAGGGTGGTAGACATTAATCAAGTCTACCACCCTTTTGTATTGTTGCGATTAGTTGGCTCTACTATAAATTCAAGTTCAATTTAATCTGCAATTCTTTTAATTGTTTCTCATCGATGGTGCTTGGTGCATCGAGCATTACATCACGACCGCTGTTGTTTTTAGGGAACGCAATAAAGTCACGTATGCTTTCGCTACCACCCAAGATAGCACACAACCTATCAAAACCAAACGCCAAACCACCATGTGGAGGTGCACCATATTCAAAAGCACCCAATAAGAAACCAAACTTATGGTTTGCTTCTTCTTCTGTCATACCCAAAGCAGCGAACATCTTTTCTTGCAATTCCCTTTGGAAGATACGGATACTACCACCGCCAATCTCATTACCATTCAATACCATATCGTAGGCATTCGCTTTGATGTTGGCATAGGGATGTTCCAGGTATTTAGACGCGTCTTCGATAACAGGATTGTTATTAATCATCAACTCAATCTCATTAGGCTTTGGCGATGTAAACGGATGGTGCCTTGCTACCCAACGGTTTTCTTCCTCTGCATATTCAAACAAAGGGAAGTCTAAAACCCACAGCAACTTAAACTCATCGTTTTTACGTAAGCCCAAACGAGTAGCCATTTCCATTCGTAGGTCACTAGTGGCTTTACGGGTGCGTTCTTCTGCACCTGCCAAAATCAATATTAAATCACCTGCCTTTGCATGGGTAGCTTCGGCAATAGCTTTAAGCTTATCTTCTGTATAGAATTTATCTACACTACTCTTAAAAGTTCCATCAGTATTACACTTTATGAAAACCAATCCCTTCATGCCAATCTGTGGACGCTTCACCCATTCTACCAATTCGTCTGTTTGCTTACGGGTATACTCGCTGCAACCAGGAATGGCGATGGCTAATACAGTCTCCGCATCATTAAACACAGCAAAGTCACTTTCCAAAGCACTATGTTCTGCATTGCCTGCCTTATTTGGGTTCGGACTCAACGCTTCTCTGGTAGGGAAAGCATGTTTAGGGAACTTAAGGTTGGCAATATCTAAACCAAAGCGAATGTCTGGTTTATCGTTACCATAATTCCACATCGCTTCTTCCCAAGTAATGCGCTTTACAACCTCGGTATAATCTATATTCTTAACGTCTTTAAAAATCCTCTTTACCAAACCTTCAAACATTTGTAGAATATCTTCTTGTTCTACAAAAGCCATCTCACAATCTATCTGTGTAAACTCTGGCTGACGGTCTGCACGCAAATCTTCATCTCTAAAACACTTTACTATTTGATAGTAACGGTCGTAACCACTCACCATCAAGAGTTGTTTAAATGTTTGCGGACTCTGAGGTAAGGCATAAAACTGCCCACCATTCATCCTACTTGGAACAACGAAATCCCTTGCGCCCTCTGGCGTAGATTTTATTAGGAAAGGGGTTTCAATATCCATGAAATTGTTCTCATGCAAGTAGTTTCTTGTACTTCTATTTACTGCATAACGCAACTCTAGGTTACGCTTTACGGCATTTCTACGCAAATCCAAATAACGGTATTTCATCCTCAAATCGTCGCCGCCATCCGTATCATCCTGAATGGTAAAAGGAGGAACTGCACTCTTATTTAATATCTTAAACTCAGTAACTGCTATTTCTATTTCGCCGGTTGGCAGGTTAGGGTTCTTGTTGCTACGCTCATTTACCTTGCCCGTTGCTTGCAAAACGAACTCTCTTCCCAGAGGATTAGCATCCAATAAACCATTCAACGATTCATTAAACAATAATTGGGTAATACCGTATCTATCCCTCAAATCGACAAAGGTGATACTTCCAAACTTCCGTACTGTTTGTACCCATCCGGCAAGGGTAACGGTCTCCTTCTTTTTATCTATCCTCAATTCGCCACAGGTATGCGTTCTATACATTATTAATCCATTTTTGTGCGCCGCAAATATAGAGAATTGACAGCAGGCAATTGGAATCGTTTATCATCCAAATTGTAACTGTATTTCTCATTGCATAAAAAATTTTCATTTGACTATCATCCTACGGAAGACTTTAGCGAGTGAGATAAAATAAAATGAATCCCCTCGAAACAGTTGCTTCGAAGGAATTCATTTAATTTCAATCATATCTAATATCTAATAACTACTATCTACTTAAAGTACTTTTATTGTTACATCTGCCTTTATCTTATCATCCATATTCTGGACATTCAAGAATTTTTGGGTTGTATTATCACCCATAGCTGTAAGGTCATAAACGCCCACACTGTCCGGCGGAATGGTCACAAATAATAAGCCTACCAAGCCATATCTTGTGAGTGACAAGAATATTTTAAGGGTAGTATTTGTTTTATTGGTTATCTGAAACTGTTGCGTTGCAGGGATTGCAAATGTTCTTTTGATGGCATTCTTGCTAGTAAGCTTCTTCACCTTCAGGTCGAAAACCATCTGTAACTTTCTAGACAAATAGGCTTCATCAAAATATTTAGCTGCCAAGGCGGGATTTGCTTTGTAGGCATTAATCAGTAAGCCATAGTTGCCTTCTATCTCATCGCATAGGGCTATGCGGGCTGTTTCTACAGCAGTACTGTCTGTGATAGTCGATTCTTTAGAGGTTCCTTTGGTACCATAAGCCAACAGCATAGCGGTGTAGAATGTTTGTATCACTATTTTCACTGCGGCAAGGCTTGCATCTGTGCCAATGGTGGTAAGCAATGTTTTTACTGCATTTACCCTGTTCTGCTGCTTGCCCCTGTTGAGGGTTGCTTTTCCTTTTGGAAACAGTTCTACCCATCGGATGCTTCCTTCGTCATACACCAGCTCAATGGCTGTTTGCCATTTCTTTACATCTACAGGCATTCCCTCCAATATTTGCTTGAACGATAAAACATTACCCACTTGTATGCCCGATTGGCTGGCATGTGCTACCCTTGCAGCCTCAAAAAGGTCGTACTTGGGTTTTACATTGTTGTAACAGGTGAGTGCAATTGCCGATGTGGTGCTGTCTGCAAACAGGCTGTTGCAATGATTTAAACCAAATTCTGATGCTGCGGTGAAGTTGTTTCTAGTACAAACTTCGAAACGGTTGACGAATAATCCTAGTGTTTTGTCTGCCATGATACATGTTTTGAAAAATGAATAAATACTTTTTCTACTCCAACTGTAACTAGGGAAATGAGGGGGGCAGGTTTACTTGTCGACCTTACTTAGATAATTAGAGTGCAAACATAGACTATTAAAAGTTCGTAATAGGGTTATTAGAGCAATACTGAAAAATAAATATTTTTTATCAAAATTTACATGACTAATACTAGTAACAAGTAGCGTTACAGCCGAAAATGGATGTATTTAGGTACCTGCAGAATTGCAGACACCTATATTCTTATGTATTTAGGTGTCTGTAGAATGTTGGACACGTATATTCATGTGAATTCATGTACCTGCAGAATTGCGGACACGTATATTCAAGTGTATTCATGTACCTGTAGAATTGCGGACACGTATATTCATGTGAATTCATGTACCTGTAGAATTGCGGACACGTATATTCAAGTGTATTCATGTGCCTGCAGAATTGCAGACACGTATATTCAAGTGTATTCATGTGCCTGCAGAATTACAATGCCTTGTTTCCTTACGAATTCATGAGGTACCGGAATCGGGGACACCTAAATTCGTGCATTTTAGGCAAGTCCCAAAAATACCACCCTGCAATTTTCCCCGTATTTCTACGGGTTTTTTGTAATACTGTATTAATTATTGAGGAATACGAAAATCTCCAAAACAGAGGCATGTAATGAAGCTTGTAATAAGTACCAATAAGCTTACCCAATATTGCTGATTTACTTACACCAGTAGATCAGTGTGGGTTATTAGTTTGGTTAAAGGCACTTGGGTTGAAAATCCAACAATAAACCGTGTAGGCAACTAGCACAAAAGCACCAATGAAGAATAACACTGCCATCGTATAGTATAGTATACTTAGTACTTTCTTTATGACTTTTATGTTCTTCGATTTTTTCTTTCTCTCCTTTTCTTTACTCCGACGCTCCATTACTAGTTTTACTAAATAGTTTTATAATTAAAAAATGTTTACTGGCAAGCAATACATTATTCAATTTACAATTGATTCTAACTATTCAATATTGAAAAAGCGATAGTATACTCAAAGTACTTCCCACTTTTTTACTTATTCAAGTACTCCCTCTTCCACTTTCTTTAAGGTAGTGGGGGTTTCGCCATTATACTTTCTGTAACATTTTGTAAAATAGGCTAGAGATGCAAAACCCATTGTATAAGCAACTTCTTTTATGGCTAGTTCTCTGTTGGCTAATAACAACATTTTAGCTTTTGCCATTTTCATCTTCATAATATAAGGAATAGGTGGTACCCCGTATCGCACTTTAGACAGTCGTTGTAGCTTACTCTGACTGATACCTAGTTCTTCTGCCAACAATTCCATAGACAATTTTCTTTCATTGTTTATGATCTCTTCCATCATTCTATGAAGCCTTTCGCTTAGTGCAAAATTTTTAGAATCTTCATGATGGAAATTGGGTACAGCAGTATCCAATAGTATCTTTTTAGTGGCATTTTCGCTTATATCTAGCAGGTTTTTGATCTTTAGTTTTAGTTGATTCATATTGTAGGGCTTTATCAGGTAGTCATTTGCACCATACTTCAACCCATCCAAAATCATCTCCTCTTCAGCCATCGATGACATCATAATAACAGGGATATGACACAAGTCCATGTTGTGCTTTATCATTCTCAAAAAGCTGAATCCATCTATTTCTCCTGGCAGTATGATGTCTAATAGTATGATATCTGGTTGATAGGTTTTACATTCCTTTAGACCATTATCCAATCTGAACAATGCCAAGGTATCGTAATCTTGTTGTAACATTCTAGATAAAAGGTCTGATAAATCCCTAGAGTCTTCAATAATCAGTACTTTCTTTACATTACCCATAGTATTGTGGTATTTTTACCACAAAGATGCAGATTTTGATAAATTATTTAAACTTTCAACATTTTTACCAATTCCTTTGTCAATCTCTTCTAGCAAAGCTGTTACACTTTGCATAATCATCTTGTTTCTCCCGTCCATGCTTTCCAGGTCAAGCAAACTTGTAGATACTTTCAAAATAGTCAGTGAGGGTTGTATTACTTCCTTATAATTTTTTTCAATAGAGTCGATTATATTATTCTTACTTTCAATTTCTTGCAAATAATCCTCCCGCACTTTAGCTAACAGTAAATCAATTTGTTGCTTCTTGGCAAGCTTTGCTTTGATTCCTTTCAATAGGTCATTGATAGAAAAAGGCTTTACAATATAGTCATCTGCACCTAAGTTAATTCCTTTTCTGATGTCTATTGAGGCTGAATTGGAGGACATGAACAAAAAAGGGGTGTTGAGATAGCCAAGTGTGCGAAAAACTTCACAGAACTCGTAGCCATCTACCTCGGGCATCACCACATCGCAGATGATTAGATCTGGCTGAATTTGTTTTATCTGCTCAATAGCCACTTTCCCATTTTTGCAATGAAAAACTTGATAATCCGCATATTCAAGCATCAGCTTTATTTTCTCTGCAAAAGCAAGTTCGTCTTCTACTAATAGAATCTTCTCTCTCATTAGTAACGAAGGTATTTGTATTACTGTTTCAATTTAATTTATCGAATATTAAACAATAACTATTGACTAAAAATTGATACAAGTTTTATTGAAAAAGGTTTAATGACGAATTTGTTATATTTATAGACTTGATTATTAGGATAATATTCGCATTTATTAACTCTATTTGTTTAGAGTTGAAAATCGGTAACGATTTCAGTAATAAAACAGACGAAAACGATTGGCTATGAGTGGTATAATAAATAAGGACGAATTGTTTGATGTCTACGAAAAAGTTATGCTAAGAGCGCAACGATCCATAGCAGTTGTAGATTTTAATATGCATATTCTTTTCACCAACCAGGCTGCTGTCGAAACGTATGAGTATACTTTGGAAGAAGCACTAGGACGCCCTTTGCACGAACTGATATTTGGAGAAGAAACCAATGTTCCTCCCATCATTGCAGCTTTTGAGGCAGTGGCAAGAGGAGAAGAACAAACATTTGAAGTGCTTCTGTACTCCAAAAGCAAAAGAAAAATTTGGGTAAGGGCACATCTTATACCTCTGTTTGACAGCAACAATAAGCCAGACAGGTGTTGCGTATATGCAGTAGATATTACCTCCGAAAAAAATATAGAATATAAGTTGTCGGTGGTGGAAAGTAATTATCAGGAGGTATTAGACACTACCTATGATGTATTCTTAGAGATTGATATAAGAGGTTACCTCACCTTTATTAATAATACTTGGACAAAACTAACCGGCTATTCTGTTCAAGAATCCCTTGGCAGGTATTATCTGGATATTTTTCCAACAGCTGATAAAGAAACCAGTTTAAATAACTTCAAAAAGTTATTATCAAAAGAAATCCCTCTCATTCAAAGAGACATTAAGTTGTTACACAAAGACGGATATTTCAAATGGTTTAATCTAAAAACAGAATTAAGGATATCGCTAAGTGGCGACACATTGGGTTTTAAAACTGTACTTAGGGATATTGATGAAGAAAAACGTCTTTCCAATTACTCCCAAATTCTCTCCAACAACATAACAGATTTAGTGGGCATACACAAACAAGATTCTAGCTTTGAGTATGTATCTCCTTCCTGCAAAGAGTTGTTAGGATATGAACAGAGTGAGCTGGTAGGTGTACAATTCAATTTTATTCATCCCGATGATTTGGATAAAGTTATTGCCAATGCCAATGATATTTTGTCTGGCAAAAACAATCCGTTGGCTGGTGTCAACTACAGGTGTCGGAAGAAAAATGGAGAATATATATGGGTGGAAACTACTTCCAAATACTTCCTGGATGACTATTCGGGTGAAATGAAATTTGTAACCTCTACGCGCATCAGCGAAGAGCGTATGAAGGCTGAAAGGGAATTGAATGAAAAAATAGAAGCCGAAAAGCGGTTGAATCAGCTAAAATCCGACTTCGTACGTTTTGTTTCTCACGAGTTCAGATCACCTCTTGCAGTCATCAAAGCCATTGTAGAGTACCAGCGAATGGTATTGGATAGAGATGAAAAGGATGGAAAATTGGTTTTAGGGGAAGACTTAAATACAATAGAAAAGGAAATAACCGGATTGACCCTGCTGATGGATGATGTATTGACTTTGGAAAAAGTAGAGAGCGGTAGCCTGACCTTGAAGTTTGAGAGAATTTGTATTGAAATACTCTTGAAGCGAAGAATTCTTAGTTTAAATCGGGATATGTTGAGCAAAAATTGTCCCGAGTTAAATATAGAAGGAAAAGAAGTGGGAGTAATGGGAGATGTCAAGTATCTGGCCTTAGTTTTCAATAACATAATTGACAATGCCCTCAAATATTCGGACAAAACGGATTTGCCTCCTGTTGTTACCATTTCCTATCAAGCAGATGCAGTGAATGTATCTGTAAAAGACTATGGAATTGGTATACCCAAAAAGAATCAAGATAAAATATTCAATACTTTCTTCAGAGCTGAAAATGTAGGTGAGATAGAAGGAACCGGATTGGGATTGAGTATTGTGAAAAAAATTGTTGGGCTGCATAATGGAACAATCACATTTAGCAGTGAAGAAAATGTTGGAACGGAAATGATTGTGACGCTTCCTGCTTGCAAAGTAGAAATAGGTGATATTGAATTAAAACCTGCTAAGTCAAACACAAAATTCGTTAACCTCAATTAATAGTTTATGGTTGGAACATTTTGCACAATTATGGGTATTTCCTCTTTTTTAGTTTACGTTCTGGTAACTCAATATACAAACAGAGTGTACCAGGATTTGAAAATAGCATTAGAAACGGATACCTACCTTCTTTTGAAGGAGAGGTATACACAAAAAGCTATTGACACCACTTATCTCAATGCAAACATTGGTGTCGCTACTTGCTTAGCAAGAATATCTATTTTAAAACAAATGTTGGAGGAAGAAAAAATAAGTAAAAGTGTAAAACAAAGGATTTTGAGAACGCAGTTGCATGAATGCATGGATATTTTGAGTGCGACTACTACACAATTGGTTGAATCAGAACTAAATGCAGTGTAATGGATACAGGAATTAAATATTACGTATCGACAAAGTACCATAAGCTACATCCGAGTGAGCTTCCTAGATATGCTACATTGGTAAGGAAAAAAATGAATAACCTGCCAGCAAATTATTCTGTAGACCTTATCAACAGAGGTATTGAATCGGAATTGATTTTAAAGAAAATGCTTTCAGATTATAAACTAGCTTATGCAAATTATGCATTAGCAAAAGATATTGACAACTTTTTGTCTTTGACGAGGGAGCGAGATAAAATATTGAACTTCCTGGACAATGTTGCAGACTTAGTAAATTCTATTTCAGATGGCGATCCAGAGATTATTAAATCGTATGGATTGTATCCCAAAAAGTTAAAAGAAAATTACGCATTATGAACTTAGAAGTATTGGTGGTAGAAGATTACGACTTGTTGCAGTTTCTGCACAAAGAAATACTGTCTATGGCAGAAATTACAAATTCCCCACGCATATTTTCCAACGGAAAAAAGGCTTTGGAGTTTCTAATTGAAAATAAACAGCCAGAAATGGAGTATCTAGTATTTCTCGATTTGAATATGCCCGTAATGAATGGGTTTGAATTTCTAGAAAATCTTGCTGTTTTACAATACAAGGAAAACGTACATGTGATAATAGTAAGTTCATCAGTAGAAGAGTATGACGATTATAAAGCAAAACGAGTACCTCACTTTTCGAGTGTCCTAGACTTTGTAGAAAAGCCACTTAGATTTAAGGATTGTGAGAGAATAAAAAAGATGGATGCACTACAGAAATATTTCTTCAACTGCAATGCCTTGGTATCATAAAATCGGATTGATGCAAACACGTAAGAGTAGAAGCCGAAGGTTAAGGGATACTCCAATAAAAGAAAGAATGAAAGAATATGCACTAACTATTCTCCGTGCTTTTGCTTACTTTCTTTTTGCGATTCTTTTGTTTTATGTGCTTTATAATTTTTGGTGTATGCTGATTGATAAGAAAGCCTACCCATTCAATTAACAACAAGTAACCACATTCATTCCCAAGTTCACTTACTATTAATAACTCAGGTTGGAAATAAAGATAATTAGACGCAAACTTCGATGGTTAAAAAGGCTCTTTTTTCCAAGGGGATGGGTAGCTTCTTTCTTCAGTAGCCTAATGTTTTACTTCTTTGTACTTTTCCTTTGTCTAATATTTTTTTTAATAATCAGATGGCTTTTGCGTGCTTGAAAATGTTTAAAATTCAGAGCAATAAATTTAAGTCAAAGAATATAAAAGCTTACTAGTCAAACCAGTTTCTAACTGGAAATCGCTTGGATAAAAACTATCCAAGTAATACTAAATAATAATTTAAAGTATAATAGGCACTCTTTGCTATAAATTTGTGTGCAAACAAACAAAATGAAAGGAGTAAACTTTATTGCAGATGATAGAAGCGAGGTGAAGTCTGTGGTAATAGACCTTAAAACAATTAAGAAAAACGCTGAAGAAGTGCACGAACTAATTGATGTATTGGTGGCCGAAGGCAGAAAAGAAGGCCAAACTATCAATTGGGATAAAGCAAAGAAGCTACTTGCCAAAAAAGGCAAACTTTTAGCTATCATATAATAATTCCGTAAGAAAGCTTTTAAAGAATTGGAAATACTTCCTGCAAAAACAATTCAAAGTATCACACAAGCCATAGATGACCTTTCAGAGAATCCAAGACCTCACGGCTGCAAGAAACTAAAGGGCGAAGAAGAATATCTTTGGCGAATAAGAGTAGGCAATTACAGAATTATATATTCCATAGATGATACGGTTAAAATCCTAGACATCAGACGTATTGGTCACAGACGAGATATTTATGAAGCATAAATAGTTCATGAATGTCCTAGCTAGTCCTCGTCAATCGCTACAATCTACAAGGGCTAGTGGGCGCGTTTCGCGCGTTCATTCGCTAAAATAACAGGCATTCTTTCACCTTCATTACTATTCCGAACTCGCTCGCCCTTGCTGTGTCTCCCAACAAACAACAAGCAATTAAATACGCTTCACAAATTAACAGGCTCCCTCCCTCCTATTAAAAAGCTATTTGAAATTTAATCAGGTCATTTCCTATCCAAAGTCAACAAGATTATGAGTAATACAGACTGGTTTTATTCTTCGCCCGCCCGGATTTATTAAAACGATAAATCCTTGCAGGAGAGTTTCTGATAAAAACAAAAAAGCCGCTTCAAATGCTTGAAGCGGCTTTTTTTAATATGAAACAATTATAATCCTAAGAACCATAGGCTTTTGCAGTCTGAGTAGAACTACCCAAACCATCTATACCCAATGAAACAACATCACCAGCCTTCAAGTAAACGGGGTTTGGCTTCTGACCGAGACCAACGCCTGCAGGAGTTCCTGTAGAAATAATATCACCTGGAAGCAACGTCATAAACTCACTGAGATACGAAATAACAAAAGGCACATTAAAGATGAGATTCTTGGTATTTCCATCCTGATACATCTTTCCATTTACACTCAACCACAAACGCAGGTTGTCTATATCGCCCAATTCGTCTGGTGTAGCCAACCAAGGACCAAATGGCGCAAAGGTGTCACAGCTTTTCCCTTTCACCCATTGTCCACCTCTCTCCAATTGATATGCTCTTTCGCTATAATCATTATGCAACGCATAGCCTGCAACATAATCTAATGCTTCCTCAACAGAAACATAACTCGTCTTCTTGCCAATTACAACAGCCAATTCTACTTCCCAATCTGTTTTCTCACTCCCTTTAGGAATAATCAAATCATCATTTGGCCCCACCAAGGCAGTAGTAGATTTAAAGAAAACAACAGGCTCTTTAGGAGCAGCCATATTGCTTTCGGCAGCATGATCGGCATAGTTCAATCCAATACAAATAATCTTGGAAGGACGAGCAATTGCAGAAGCCCATCTTACTTCATCAGCAACTACTGGGCAAGAAGCTTTGTTAGCTTCAAACCAAACCTTCAGTTTATTCAAACCATCATTACCAAAGAAATCTTCTGTAAAATCTTGTCCGAAAGCACTAACATCGTAACGGACATTATCTACTACAACCGCAGGCTTTTCGTTTCCGATGTTGCCAAATCTTGTAATCTTCATTTATATTTATTTTATTGTGATTGTGTGATTGAAATGAAATACATCTCTAACTTTTTACTTATGCCTTACGACTTCTTAGTTGTTTAAAGTTGTAAAACCACCGTCAATAGGATAATCGCAACCGGTAATAAAGCTAGCTTCATTGCTGCACAGATATAAAGCGAGGGTTGCAATTTCTTGCGGTTCTGCCATACGACCAATAGGCTGCGATTGAGATAATTTTTCGAACATCTCGGCTTCTTTACCTGCATAGTTATTCTTCAAGAATCCATCTACAAAAGGGGTATGTACCCTTGCCGGAGAAATAGAGTTGCAACGGATGCCTTCCTTAATATAATCGCGGGCAACACTCATCGTCATCGCTTTGATAGCACCCTTGGTGGTACTATAAACAAACCGATCGGCAATACCCACATTGGAACCAATAGATGCCATGTTTACAATAACGCCACCCTGCAACCTCAACTTGGGAATAGCGGCAAAGATGCAATTGTAGGCACCCTTTACGTTCACGGCCATCACCCTATCAAAGTCTGCTTCGGGAGTCGTATCTGCTTTACCGATATGAGCGATACCTGCATTGTTAATGAGGATATCTACCTTGTCAATCTTGGCAATGATGTCTATTACTTGCTGTTGATTGGCCACATTGCAACTGTGTGCAGTAGCAGAACCACCTGCAGCAACAATCTCTTCGACTGTTGACTTTGCATTTTCTTCACTCAATTCAATGATATGAACCGAAGCACCTTGCTTGGCAAACAATACCGACATAGCACGACCAATACCGCTACCACCACCTGTAATTACTGCTGTTTTGTTGTCTAATCTAAACACGCTTTTTTAGTTATGAGTTATGAATTATGAGTTATGAGTTAAAGAAAATGAATTATGGTTCCAACTCATAACTCATAATTCATAACTCATAACTTGCTTAAAGGCTTACCCCTCTTTTCCAAGGGATAAAGTCATCTTGGTTTAGTTGCACTGCCTTAGGTATTACTTCACCGCTAGCAGCTTTAATGCAATATTCCAATATCTCCTCTCCCATCTGAGGAATAGTCTTTTTACCATCTATTATATCACCTGTATTAATATCAATAATGTCGCTCATTCTGGTAGCCAACTTTGTATTGGTAGCCACTTTAATAACTGGACAAACAGGATTACCCGTAGGTGTTCCTAAACCAGTAGTAAACAATATCAACGTTGCACCACTTGCAGCTTTACCAGTAGTTGCTTCTACGTCATTGCCAGGCGTACACACAAGGTTTAACCCCGGTTTAGTAGCAGGTTCTGTATAATCCAATACATCTACAACAGGTGCAGTTCCACCTTTCTTACAAGCACCAGCACTCTTAATTGCATCGGTAATTAAACCATCTTTGATGTTTCCTGGAGAAGGATTCATGTGGAAACCAGAACCAACTGCATGCGCAGAAGCATCATAGGTACGCATCAAATGGATAAACTTTTCAGCAATTGGTTGATTGGTGCATCTATCAATTAATTCTTGTTCAACTCCATTCAACTCTGGGAATTCAGCCAATAATATCTTTCCACCCAATCCTACAACAAGGTCAGCACAATAGCCAACTGCGGGGTTTGCAGAGATGCCACTAAAGCCATCACTTCCGCCACACTTTACACCAATTGTCAAAGCAGAAAGAGGTGCAGGTTTGCGCTCTAGTTTGTTTGCTTCAATCAAACCTAAGAAAGTTTGTTTGATAGCATCATTTACTAACTGCTCTTCGCTTTTAGTTTGTTGTTGCTCATAGATGTAAACCGGCTTATCGAACTTTGGATTATATTCCTTTAAATCATTTACAAAATCACTTGTTTGCAAGTGTTGGCAACCCAAGCTTAATATGGTAATACCCGCAACATTGGGATGATCGGCATAAGCAACCAATAGTTTACTTAAAATAACAGAGTCTTGTCTGGTACCACCGCAACCTCCTTGGTGATTCAGGAACTTTATACCATCAATATTTTTAAAATAGCCGTGTTTTTTATTTGCTTCAACTGGTTCGAAAGATACGTTACCTACATCTTCTCCTTTTTCATAAGCCTCAACTAGTTGACGTGTAAAGCTTTTGTATTTATCAGTCACATCATAGCCAAGTTCTGTGTACAAAGCTTCTTTAATCACATCCATATTTCTGTTTTCACAAAATACGGTTGGAATAAAAAGCCAATAGTTTGCAGTACCTACTTTTCCATCATTGCGATGATAACCATTAAAGGTGCGTCCTGCATATTTACTTACATCAGGCGCAGTCCAAGTGTAATGACCATCACGATAATAGTAAGGATCTGCTGCATGTTTTGTGTTATCAACCGTCATTCTTGCACCACGCTTCACATCGTACTGCACTTTTCCTACTAATACTCCGTACATGTGGATGGCTTCGCCTTTCTCCATATCGTACATAAAGAACTTATGCTTTGCAGGAATATCTTCTTGCAAAATATAGGTTTCACCACCAAATTCAATAGCCTGTCCTTGAGTTAAATCAGTTAGTGCTACTAATACATTGTCTTTCTTTTCAATCTGTAATACCAAATGGGGCACATTCATATCTTTAAAATTTGCGGTAAATGTAACCGCTTATTTTTAAAAAATGAAAGCTCTCCGCAGAAGAGGAGAGCTTTGTTCAATAATCAAAACACAACTATGAAAAATGAAACACTTTCATAACAGATATCAATTGCAAGCAATAATATTATTTTCAAGTAATTCAATGCAGCAAAAATACTTGTCACGGATTTATGATTTTTGCCTTAGTTTAGCAACCTTTAATACTATTTTATCATTTTAAAGAATATTACTATTCAAATAAAGCATAAATACTATTATGAAGCCTAAGTTACTCAAGATTTCGGTTGCTCCTGAAAACTCGTTCAGTTGTCGCTTTGATAGTGTTCCATTCTTTTATAATGAGTGGCACTTTCATCCAGAGATAGAACTTGTTTTTATTAAAAAAGGTACGGGAACACAGTTTATAGGTAACGATATCGCTCATTTTAATAGTGGCGATCTGGTATTGGTTGGCAGTAATCTTCCTCACCTTTGGCGTTGCGATGAAGACTATTTTGCAAAGGAAAGTACGCTTGTTGCAGAATCGTTAGTAGTCCATTTTCTTCCCACCATTTTTGGCGAAACTTTTCTACATCTTCCCGAAAACAGGTTAATAGTTGAACTCTTTAAAAAAGCAAAACAAGGAATTAAGATATCAAGTGAAGTCAAGGAGAAAATAATAGACTTCATGCAAACGCTTTTACTTGCAAAGGGCGGCGAACGAATTATTCTATTGCTACAGATATTGAATACACTTACTTTATCCAAGAATCTTGAACTGATTGCTGCCAACAACATGGAACATCCTTCCTCTGAAAAAGAAAGTGAACGGATGAATAGTGTGTTTCATTATCTGATAGATAATTTTTATAAGCCTATCAGTCTGGATGATATTGCCGCAAGAGCCAATCTTAGTCCCAATGCTTTCTGCCGCTTTTTTAAGTCGAGAACCAAGAAAACATTTTCACAGTTTTTAATGGAGATACGCATCAATCATGCTTGTAAACTGTTGATTGATACAGAAAAAAGCATTGGTACTATCTGTTTTGATTGTGGCTTTAATAATGCCTCCCATTTCAACCGCTATTTTAAACAATTAAATGGCACAACCCCCTTGGAGTATAGAAAAAGACAGCTGCTGAAAGGATGATTTAGACTGAAAAGAGGTGTTTGTTTGATGACAATATCTTTTTATTCAACATTTATATATTAATGTCCCACATTTATACCTTTATATACCAAATAAATACCTTTTTATCCAACATTTATACCTTTTCACGCCATATTAATAACTTTTTGTTCAATATTTATACCTTTCTGCGCCACATAAATACCTTTTTGTTCAACATTTATATATTAATGTGTCATAGAAAAGTATTCTCAGGTATTTGAGGATACTTTCTGCTCCATATCAGGTTCTATAGTTTCAAACTAAGTATATCCGGTTTCTATTATTCAACTTACCAAGAGACCATTGTATTAATTACATTTGCAAAAAATAATTGTATGCCATCATTTGATATAGCTAGTAAAGTTGATTTGCAAACATTGGATAACGCCATCAACACCGTAAAGAAAGAAATAGAAAATCGATTCGATTTTAAGAATAGTCACGTTGTGATTGATTTAAACAAAAAAGATTTCGTAGTAAAACTAGAAGCTGACAGCGATATGAAGTTGGAACAGATTATAGATGTCATGATTAGCCGCAGTATGAAACAAGGTATTGACGCCAATGCCTTCGATTTCACTAAAGAGGCTTATCCAAGTGGCAAAGTGGTAAAAAAAGAAGTCACAGTTCGCAATGGATTGAAGCAAGAAGATGCAAAGAAGATTGTGAAGCTGATTAAAGATGGTGGATTCAAGGTGCAAGCCGCCATCATGGATAATATTGTTCGTGTAACAGGTAAAAAAATTGATGACCTGCAAGAAGTAATGCAAAAATGCAGGACTGCCAATCTGGGCTTTCCACTGCAGTTTGATAATATGAAAAGCTAATTTAGAGATATGAGATTTGAAATATGAAGTATGAAATAGGATTCCTATAACCACATTTCATATTTCATACTTCATATTTCAAATCTATCCCCTACATTTGCAATCCAAATTTTTTTATAACTGTACGGCAAAATCCGTACAACCTTAATTTCAAACATTATGCAAAAAGGTATCCATCCGTCAAATTATCGTTTCGTTGTCTTCAAAGACATGAGTAACGGAACGTCATTTTTAAGCAAGTCTACTGCAAACACAAAAGAAACAATCGTTTGGGAAGATGGCAATGAGTATCCAGTAGTTAAATTGGAAATTTCTAACACTTCTCACCCTTTCTACACTGGTAAGAACGTATTGGTTGATACTGCAGGCCGTATCGACAAGTTCAAAAAGCGTTATGCCAAGAAAGACTAATTGTCTTCTTAGAAAAAATAACTTTAAAGGTCCCGTTTATTACAAACGGGATTTTTTTATGCCCTAAATTTGTTTTACAAAAAAGTACTGAATGAAATTAGACATACTTGCCTTTGGTGTTCACCCTGATGATGTAGAACTTGGATGCAGTGGAACAATTATAAATGCAATTGCCGAAGGAAAAAAAGTAGGAATCATTGATCTTACCCAAGGAGAATTAGGTACGCGTGGCACGATAGAAACCCGTTTTGCCGAAGCTTCAGCTGCTGCTAAAGTAATGGGGGTAAGTGCAAGAGAAAATTTGAAGATGGATGATGGCTTCTTTCAACACGATAAAAAGAATGTAATAGAAGTAATACGTGCCATACGGAAATATCAACCAGAGATTATCTTGTGTAATGCCCCGGAAGATCGGCATCCCGATCATGGCAGAAGTGCAAAACTAGTTGCAGAAGCAGCTTTTTTATCTGGGCTAAGAAAGATAGAAACAATAGAAGATGGTAAGCTGCAAGCTGCCTGGCGACCAACCTATAATTTCCATTATATACAAGATCGCTTTTTACAGCCTTCTTTTGTAATAGATGTTACCGATAGTTTTAATAAAAAGCTGGAAGCAATATTGTGTTATAAAACCCAGTTCAATAGTCCCGGTACCGATGAACCACAAACCTATATTTCCTCCCCACAGTTTATGGAAACCGTAAAGGCACGTGCCCTGATGTTAGGCAAAAGAATAGGTGTTCAGTATGCAGAAGGGTTTTTATCGGAAAAAGTTATTGGTTTAAAAAGCTTCGATGCCTTCATACAAAATGTAACTTAGAGCCTGTTTAAAATTTATTCAATAAAAGCTTTATAGCAGATAATTTGACCATTTCTTCAGCGGATTCCATTAACAACTCATAATTCCTGCACAATCTTCGGTCATTGTCAAACCAAGAAAATGTTCTCTCTACT
>CAITVK010000125.1 GCA_903895845.1 uncultured Chitinophagaceae bacterium | reverse complement strand
GCCCTTTCACCTTTGCAACCACAGCATCTAGGTTACTAGCATCTTGTCCACCAGCTGTAGCTAGTAGTTTCTGACCGCCACCGCCACCTTTGATGAGTGGGGCAACAATTTCCTTTATTATTTTTTGTGCATCCAATCCTTTGGAAGCATTAATGCTTTCATCAATTGATACCGCTACAAAAGCTTTCCCTTCTACATTGGCAGTCAATACAATTACAAAGTCTGATATAGAAGTTTTCAGATCGATACAAAGCTTCTTCAAGGCATCGCCATTACTAACTTCCACATTACTTCCAATGAAAGAAACACCATTGATAGTTTCAACAGTTTGAGCCAACTCTTTAGCAACTACTGCCAGTTGTTTGGCTTCCAAGCTTTCAATCTTCTTGCGTAGCTCACTGTTTTCAGCCAATAAACTGTCAACGGCTTTAATAATGTCTTTAGGATTTTTCAATGTGCTGCGCAATGAACCAAGCGTAGTAGATTCTTCTTTAGCCAATGCTTCTGCCACACTTCCGCTAACCGCTTCTATACGGCGAACGCCAGCAGCCACGGCAGTTTCGTGCTTTATCTTGAAGAAACCAAGTTGACCAGTAAAGCCTACATGTGTACCTCCACAAAGTTCTATTGAATAGGCCGAATCCATGATAACCACCCTAACAATATCGCCATATTTCTCCCCAAACAAAGCCATCGCACCCAATTTAACGGCTTCATCCTTATTCATTTCTTTGATAATCACAGGTACATTCTCCCGAATCTTTTCGTTTACGATGGCTTCTATTTCTGCAATTTCTTCGTCGGTTACCTTGGCAAAATGAGAAAAGTCGAAACGCAGTTGTTCTTCATTTACCAAACTACCTTTTTGTGCTACGTGCGTACCCAAAACTTGCCTGAGTGCAGCGTGCAACAAGTGTGTGGCACTATGATGAATAGAAGTTGCCGCTCGTAGATGCGTATAAACCTTCGCCACCACGGGTGCATCAATCTGTTCAGGCAATACTTCTGTAAAATGTATAGTGAGGTTATTTTCCTTCTTGGTATCATTCACAATAATGTGTTCACCATCAAAATTCAGTGTACCCCTATCTCCTACTTGTCCGCCACTTTCTGCATAGAAAGGTGTTTCTACCAATACAATCTGATAGCCTTCCTTACCCTTTGCCTTTACTTTTCTGTATTTGATAACACTTGTTACAGCATCCAAATTAGTATACCCAACAAACTTAGAAGTTACATTTTCTTGTAGGTTAACCCAATCTTCTGTATCAACAACGGCAGCGGCACGAGAGCGAGCTTTTTGTGCTTGCATTTCAGTTTCAAAACCTGCTTCATCAATCTCAAAACCATTTTCATTAGCAATTAACTTAGTTAAGTCGATCGGGAAACCATGTCTATCATACAATACAAAACAAATTTTTCCAGAAAGCGTTTTCATTTTAAATTTATCATTGCCTACCAACAACTGATTATGTTGATCCCCTGATTCATTTATAAAATCCAACAAGGAAGACTTCAGAGTTAATTTGGATGTATCAATTATAGTATTATTGTTGTCTAAATAACTTCTATTATTTCCAAACTCAATTAATGCATATATTAAATCTAACCCTTTAGATATTGTTCTCAAAAACGCATCCTCTTCTTCCTTCACAACCTTACTTACAAAGTCCAATTGGCTAGTCAATTCAGGGAACACCGTTTCAAATTGCTTTGCTAAGGTTGGCATCAATTGAAACAATAAGGGTTGTTTATAATCCAAATAAGAATAGTAATATCGTACAGCACGACGAAGAATACGACGGATAACATAACCCGCCCCATTGTTACTAGGTAATTGTCCATCGGCAATAGTAAATGCAATTGCACGGATATGATCTGCCAATACCCGGAAAGCTATGGCTTGTTTGGTATCGCCAAAGTCGTATTGTTTACCAGTAATTTGTTCTATCACGGCAATAGTCCCTGTAAATACATCGGTATCATAATTAGAAGTCTTGCGTTGTATCACACGTACCAAACGCTCAAAGCCCATTCCTGTATCCACGTGTTGGGCAGGCAATAGTTGCAACGAACCATCCTTCAAACGATTGAATTGCATGAATACATTGTTCCAAATCTCTATCACCTGTGGATGGTCATTGTTTACCAAAGTTGCCCCTTGCACCAGTTTTCTTTCTTCATCAGGGCGGCAATCAACATGTATTTCGGTACATGGTCCACAAGGGCCTGTGTCGCCCATCTCCCAAAAATTATCTTTCTTATTACCCAACAAAATCCTGTCTTCCGCAATCACTTTCTTCCATTCATCATACGCCTCTTGGTCTTTGGGCAAGCCCTCTTTTTCATCTCCCTGAAAGATGGTTACATACAAACGGTCTTTATCCAGCTTATAAACTTCAGTCAACAATTCCCAACTCCACGCAATTGCTTCCACTTTAAAATAATCTCCAAAGCTCCAATTGCCCAGCATTTCAAACATGGTATGATGGTAAGTATCCACGCCCACTTCTTCCAAATCGTTGTGTTTTCCACTCACACGTAAACACTTTTGTGTATCGGCAATACGGTTGTGTACCGGCTTTCCATTACCCAAAAACAAATCCTTAAACTGGTTCATCCCCGCATTGGTAAACAACAAAGTGGGATCATTTTTTATTACTATCGGAGCCGATGGAACTATCTGGTGTTGCTTACTTTTAAAGAAGTCTAAGTACTGTTGACGTATTTCTGCGCTTGTCATTATTGCCACCTGTTTATTAAAAATTATGAGTAATACCTTAAAAAATTATCTTTGAACGCGGCGAAGTTAATTGGATGAGACGAAAAATAGCGATTAGTGGTTAGCGATTAGTGGTTAGATATGGATTTTAAGGTGTAATTTGGGTTTGATTTAATAAAAAAACAGCTCTTTTAATATCGCATACAATCGTAGCAGTCGTTTTCTGAGAATAGAAAACTGTTTTCTACTGATAGAAAATCAAATCCTACCAACCATTTTAAACTTTTTACAGTACTTTTTTTATAGCTAAAAGAGAAGATTATCATCCACTAATTAAAATTGGATGAAATAGATGAAACAAATAAAATGAAAAAAATAAAATATTTCTACAACACAAACACCCTTCGTTTCGAGAAGATAGAGACGCCTTTCAGGGTGCGGATGCTCCAGATATTTGGGTTTGTGGCGGCAGCATTGGTGACGGCTTTTATCTGTGTGAATATCATTTACCGTTATTTCCCTTCTGCAAATGAAAGGATATTGCAGGAACAAAACAAAGCGCTAAAAGACGATTATGTGGTGTTGCAGGATCGGGCAACGCAACTGAAACAACAAATGGATGAGCTGGAAAACAGGGATAATACTGTTTACAGAGCCATTTTTGAGTCGACTCCGATACCCGACAGCGTACGCGTGAAGACGATGGAAAAGAGTAAAGAAGTGCAGCTGGTACAGGGATTGAGTGAAACCCAATTGATTGCAGGACTGAAAGACCAACTGAACAACCTATCCCTCCGGACAGCCTTTATGGATAAGAGTTATAATGAAATTACTGGCATGGTGAAAAATAAGGAGAAGCTTTTGCTGGCAATCCCTGCCATACAGCCTGTGAGTAATAAGGATTTGAGCCGGATTGGAAGTGGATTTGGTTATCGGATTGATCCGGTTTATAAAGTAAGAAAGTTTCATGCTGGATTGGATTTTACCTCTCCACAAGGGACGCCTATCTATGCAACCGCAGATGGTACGGTGAAGATGGCTGGTTTTGACAATAGTGGATTTGGGAACCACGTAATCATCAATCATGGGTATGGGTACGAAACACTGTATGGGCACATGGTTAGGGTGAAAGCAAAGGGTGGGCAGCACGTAAAACGCGGTGACGTGATTGGATATGTGGGTAGTACAGGAAAAAGTACGGGGCCACACTGTCACTACGAAGTACACCGCAACGGACAACCTGTAGATCCTGTTTATTACTTTTATAATGACGTAGACCCAGCACAATTTGAGCGTTTGCAGAAATTAGCTGCGAGTGCCAATCAGAGTTTTGATTAAAGAGGGGAGGGGAAGGGATTGAATTTTAAATTTGAGTTTCAGATTTTAAAATTAGAAGCAAGAATTAAAAGTCAGATTTAATGTTGTGGCATAATAAAGAAAGTGCAGCCCCACCCCACGTAGAACTGCACTGCACTTGTGTACTTGGCTTTGGTTGGCTAGGAGTATCGTTACCTATCTGATCTCAACATTAAATCAGATAGTGGTTAAACTATTTTAGGTTTTTCCTCTTTCTTTTGTTTCATCTTAGCCAGTTTCCTTCCTGTGTAGGCAGCAGTCGCCAAAATCAGGATAGAAGCACCACCGTCTATAGGTGCACCGCTGCCACCATTAAAATTTTGTAATCCCTTGTTTTTTCCGTTGGACTGGCTATTACTAGAGTTGTTGGAATTGCCTGTGTTATTGCTTCCAGAGCTATTGCCGCTACTACCGCTATTACCGTTGCTATTGCTAGAACCATCATTTGTAGTTCCATTTAATCCTGCTGGGTTACCCTGAGAATAGATTTTGGAAAATTGTAAAGACAACAGCATCATAGCTAGAAAATATTTGAGCAACTTAGATGTTATTTTTTTTGTCATTTTATTATTTTTTATAATTCTGTTTGAGGTTGAGAATTCTTTTATTTAGATAAATCATTGCCAACAACCGTTTTCTGTACGTCTATTTTATTATAATTCTACAACTATTCATTTGGTTTTTATCGTCAGTAACTTCTATTGTGTAGCTGCCTGGTATCAACTTATTGTCTAAGGTAATATGGTCAATTATCCCCAAGCTGTGCTTAATAGCTTTAGTTGAAATTTTTTCGCCCAATATATTTATGATTTTTACTTCGTAATTCCCGGTAGGAAAGCTGCCCAAATTAATACCAAAACTATTTCCAGAAAGTGGGTTTGGATAGATACTTATTCTCTTAGAGTTGTTAATACTTGCCCAAACAACGTTGCTGAAACTTATGCTTCCATCCCTTGTAGTTTCCTTTATCCGATAGTAGTTATTACCATCTACAGTATTCTTATCAGTAAATGAGTAATTGAAGGAAGGACGTTGAGCTTTTTCCGAAAATATATCAGTAAAATCTCTATTGTTCATAGAGTGCTGAATTGTGTAGCTCAAAGCATTGCTATTACCAATAGTTGTCCACTTTACGATTGTTTCATGCCCATCTGTTAACACATCAGCATTTATGCTATTGACTGGGAGTGTATTGTTAGTAAATACGATACTATACCTGTCTGAGAAGGCCGAAGTATCATTTGTTGTAATGAAGGAAAGTAGAGTAGTATCATTAGACAATTTTGTGTAATTGTTTAATACCTTATCCTTCACCAAAGCAGTAATTCCATTGCTGCTAAAATGCGATGCGTCCAGTTTAATTGTATAAGCAGTATTAGGCTGTAAATTGTACAGGTGCAACATCAAGGAATCACCATTTACAGGTAATGGTAATCCATCAATAGATAAATCTTTCCCAATGGCTTTGATAGATATATTCTCTCCGCTATTAGGTATTTTCCATGAATCTTCAATACCGATTGCTTTGTCGAATCCACTTTTGAATACACATACTGAACCATCTATATTGTGATTGGCTTTGGATAATCCTATAAATATTTTATTTATTGATGATGTTCCAAAAATGTTATTTTTAAAATCACCGATATTGCCTTTGGATGTTTCTTTAAATACGACTGATGGTGTAGCACTAGTACTCTGTACAAAGAAGGCCTGACCTGGCTGTAGATACTCACCTATACTAGAACTAGGATTGCTTGAAGTGCCAGCTATAGAATTATAAGTAACATAAACAGTACCTGCCTGTGTATAGGAACTATCGCTAGGAAGAGAGTAAATAGTAGGATCCTGATACCAATAACTAGCTGAAATATTTTTACTATCTGCTAGTATTGCACTCCAACTCACGGGGCTGTGATATGGATTGGCAATAAAACTAAAACTATTTGTACCTGATAGCTTTAAATAGGAAGATGCATACTGCCCAGTCACCCCACTTGTTCCAAAAGTTACATCACCAGTAATCAAATTGCCAGTTGTGGGTATGTAACTGTTACTCCACATGAGGTTGTTGCTTTGTGAATATAATAAGTTACTATTGCTTCTGTCACCTCTTACCAATACTCTATAGCCTGTGTAAGGATCTAAAAGTGTAGTCTTAGTATTTGTTATTGGATTCCAGACATTGGAGTTGTTATTGTAATGGTACATGGAAGGATTTCCAGTTAATGTGACATCCAAGCCATTTGTTGTGTCAATGTTATTATTTAAATTAGGGGTGGCATTTTGAGAGCCTGTAATGAAAATTCCGGTGGTGCCTGTTACGCCATTATTTTGCCAATTTTTAAAAATATTACCTGCATTTGCAACTCCTGCACCTAAGTCCCTAAATTCTCTATTCCCTAAATAAACAGTTCTCCATACTGTAGCTGTACCAGTAATACTTCCAGTAACTGGTGCAACTACGCTTCCAGAAGGAAGTTGTAGGTTGTCTAAAATTAATGATCCTGCATTTTGATATAAAGTTCCACTTATACTACTGCCAAGTTCATAGCCTAAGTATCCACTGCTAAGTTTATTGTTTGTACCAATATTTACTAAATTGGTAGTAATAGCAGTAAAATTATTATTGTTGCCATTAATTGTTAAGTTTTTGATTCTGTAAACACCAGCCCAATTGGAAGAGTTGCTGCCGTTTATTATAATATCACCAAAATTAGGAGCATAGTCAGAAACCCCTACATAGCCCGGGCCATTAACAGTTCCATCAATAGTTAGGCTTGGTGTATTATCTGAGGAAATATTGATATTGCTATTCATGGCAAGGTTGTTAACCACCGCCGGACTAGATATTGTTGGTGATTGTATTGGATATTTTGGTATTATTACGTCGTTAGTATTATTTGGTACAGTAGCATTACTCCAATTGTTTCCATCAGACCAGTCTGTACCATTCCTGCCTGTCCATGTGTAGTTTGGTAAGCTCCCAGAAACCGTCATAGTAACTATATTACTCGTAGCAGACGTCGAAATCCCACAATTTGTGGCTGTAAGCACCGCGAAGATTTGATCCCCTGTCTCCAACACGCTATTGTAATAATAACCACGATAAATGGATAAACTGTTGTTAAGATACCATTGGTAAGAATAGCTACTGCCGGAACTATCTTGATTATTAACACTGTCAAAAAAAGTTACATCTGTTCCTGCGGTAATATTGCTTGAAGGTGTAGCAATGATACCTGGTGTCGATTTGATTTTGGGAACCCCTGGACAATATGAGAAAGTTGATGCATTACTGCTATCTGGAAGGAAATGATTTGCCGAGTTGGATATTTTTATATACCCAATCGCTGAGCTGCCACCACTTCCCACCGTAGCTAAAATTGTATTATCATCAGAAATTACAAGATTTGAAAATTGCGGCGAGGTAGTACTGTATGGATAATTAATAACTACATTGGCTCCGGTAAAATATTTTCCTTTTATTGTAATAACCTCACCTGGGTAATGATACGTACCAACACCTGAGATGTTATTTATAATAATTCCATGATAAAATTTAGTTGCAGAAGAGTCTGATGTGCCATCATTGGTATACAACTCAATGTAGCCAGAATCTTTATTTATTGCTCCTACTGAAGCTGTAATAGTGCTATCGTTGTCTACACTGTAAGATATAGCCGCAGAACCTCCAAATTTCACAGAATTTACATGCAAGAAATATTTCCCTTTTATTGTGGTTACGTCTCCTGTAGATAAGTAAGTGCCATAGCTGCCCTGTGTTCCAGTAAAATTAGTAATAACAGGTACTCCTCCCTGATAGTATTTGTTTATAGAGCTTGCTTTTAAACCAGTACCGGTAGTTACTGTTACATAACCTGGATAGCTAATGGAACCTACGGTAGCAGTAATGGTAGAGTCATTAATAACAGTAAATGATGCTGCAGCATTTGAACCAAAACTTACTGATGTTACATCAGACAAATATTTCCCTTCTATTGTAGTTACGTCCCCAGTGAATAGACTGATTCCATAAGAATAAGCAGTTCCGGTAAAGTCTTTTATTGTAGGTAAACCTATTGTTTTAGTTGGGGCAGGTGTATATGTACCAGTGGGTTTGCCTGAACTTATCTTAATGAGGGAAGGAAAGCCGTTAGTTGTTGTATTGCCCACTACAACATACCCACTATCCTTTGTTTGTATAAAAGAGTTAATATAATTTAGAGTGGTATTTGAAGACACTTCTATTGTTTTACTGGTCTTATTCAAAGTATCCAAACTATACAAACCTCCATTGGATGCTATTGTATAACTACTACTGTCAGTTGCTTCAACTGCTAGCTGTCCCTCATTTATGTTAGGCGAAGTGTAGTTAGTATTTTTCCAAACCTGATTTCCGCTTTTATCTAGTTTAACAATACCTGTATTTCCTGCTACAATATAACCACCGTCAAAAGTTTGGTTGGCAGAATAAGCCACGTCATAGTCATAATTGTTTGTTGGTGTATTTCCAATGCTTTTTTGCCATTGGATGGTTCCAACATTGTCTGTTTTGACAACCCAAAAATTATAACTCTGAATTGAAGAATCAGCTCCAGTAGAGGAGTAAATTGTTGTACCCTTGCTGTTGGTAATTCCATTGTCGTTAGAGTTTGTAGTGCCAGCAATCAAAAAACCACCATCTTTGGTTTGGATGAGCGAATTTGCGTAATCATTGCTTGTTCCTCCTATATTTTTACTCCAAACAATTGAAGTGGAATTGTTTATTTCAAATAGCCATACATCAGACCCACCTATATTATTGTTCTTCAATCCTGGGCTAAACTGGTCAGTTGAATTGGAAGATCCGGAAATGACATAATTTCCAGTATTTAGTTGAATAATAGAATTGGGTTTGTCATCGGATGACCCACCGTATATTTGATCTGCTTTATGATTTCCCAGAGAGTCAAGAAATAAAATCCAAGTATCATATCCTCCGTTATTTATTCCAACATCACCATCAATTGAGTTGGAATAACCTGCTACAATAAAGCTACCGTTGTAAGTTTGACAGACTGATTTGGCAACATCGTCACCACTTCCACCGTAGGTTTTTTGCCAAGATTTGACACCATTTTTTGTGACCTTAACTATCCAGAAATCATTGCCCCCATGATTGCCACTCACAGATTGAGTGCTTCCGCAGAGGATATATCCAGAATCTTTTGTTTGCTTTACACACCAAATAGTGTCTTTTGAATTTGTGCTTAGCGCCTTGCTCCAGTTAATTGTCGGGGCTTGTTGGGCATTGGAAGCATAAAAAAGTGCTACTAGAGAAAATGTAAGGAAAGTTGCTTTCGAGTAACTGTGTAACATTTTTGTCATTTTGTTTATTTAAATGAGTTAAAAGTTCTAAATAATTTGTTGTATTCTTTTCCCAAACTTAGTTCTGTCAAATTTTATTAATAAAGATAGTCCATGGATAGCTAAACAAGTTTTGAAAAAAGCTTCTTTTCTAACTGATAAATTACTAGTATTGACCTTGAAATTTTTGACGGAAACCCTTTCTTTATCTAACCGCACAAAATTTAAGAAAAAAACCTTTCAAAATATCCCCCAAAAGGGGTATTTATTATATTCAATGCCTGTTTTATAAACAAAAAGTGCAGTCCCACCCCTGAAACTGCACTAATTAGTAGCTGATTTTGGTTATAGAATCATTTTCATTAGGACGCATCTTTTAAGGCTGTCCCAAGTAGTATTTTTGGGCAAGCATTGTACTGATTGTTGTCATTGCAAATTTCTAAAATAAAACAATTCAAAATATCACCCAAAAGGGGGATTTTTATTCCACTGATTTTCCATAGTTTAGCACTTTAAATCTTTTGTGAACAATATCTGGTGTGTGTTGTGAGATTATTTATGAAATTCTGAAGTTGTCAACCCTAAACTATGCTTAAAACAAAACTAAAGTGTGCATTTGTTTTTTCTGTTCTGCTTGCATTTTCTGTGCTGAAAGGTAGTGCCACAGCGCCCGACACCTTATTTATAAAGCCTAGCCTTCACAGTCATGGAATCAATAAATATTACAGGTATTATAAAGACAATCAAAATGGAGGTGTAAAGGAGGCGCTGTCTGCACTGAGTAAAAATTTATTTAAGCAAAACAACACCAATGGCGTTCTAAATGAACCCATTTCGTCGGCACCTTATTGGATCGTGTTGTATGTGAAGAATGATACAACTGTAGATTTTCCTATTATCTGGAACTTTAATGAAGACGGTATTCAGTTTACACTTTTTGATATTACCGATACAGCACGCCCTGTTTTGATAGACAGCAACAGTACCGCGCTCGAAATGGGTAATAGGAGCTTTAACTGTAGACGTGTGAGCTTTAATGTATTTCTACCTGCCGGACAATTCAAAAAACTGATGGTAAAGTGCAACATCACTACCGCCAACCAGATGTTTGTACCCACCTCTGTTTTTACCCTGACTGATCTATTCTTATATGAAGCAAATTACTCTTTTCTCTTAGGGCGTTACTTCGGATTTTTTCTTTTTGCACTATTGCTCAATCTACTGCTTTGGATTTTTTCTAGAAACAAGTTATACTGTTTTCAATTCCTTTACATTTTTAGTTTAATAATTTTTAATGTGATTGAACAGATGTTTGATGGCATGTTGTTGCCAGCATGGCTGCATCAGGTGGTAATGGTAATGCCTAAAATTTCGTTTTATGTGCTTTCATTGTTTTTTGCTACCTATGTTTTTGAAGCGTTTACAGAACATAAAAGATACTTTCCCAAAGCAAATAAATGGCTAAACATTTTTAGGATTTTAATACTATTTAATTATGTTCTGTTATTCGCTACTCTCTTTTACAATAAATATCCAGTTACCTGGTTGTTAATACTCAGGGATAAAGGAACATTGCTGGCTTTGATCAACTATTTGGTATTCATATTATTTATTGTTTATGGTAGCATAAAAAAAGACAGGCTTCATTTGATTTATCTGCTGTCAGCCTCGCCAATACTACTCGGTTTCCTGAATTTTATTGCAAATGGTTTATTTGACATTGATTTGTTTGGAGTTGAGCCTAGCAATATTGTTGTGGGGTTGGCAATAGAACTACTACTACAAACAATCATATTTTCCAACAGGTATAAGTTTTTAAATGAAAAGGTAGTAACACTGGCAGAAGAAAAGCTGGAAGTAGAAAAGAATGTAACCCATGAAGTGATGCAGGCACAGGAAATGGAAAGGGTGAAAATATCTGAAGACTTGCACGATCATTTAGGAAATGATTTTCTGGGATTGCAAATGCTCACAGAAAGACTGGTGCAGATTAATCGAGACAGAGGGTATCCTATAGATACAGAATTGCTTTCTCAAATAAAAGGAGAAATAAACAGCATGGCCGCCGATATGCGCTATATAACTCATGCGCTTTCACAAAAATATATTGTCGAAGAAGGCTTGATTGCTTTGGTTGAGCAGCGGATAGCGTTGCTGAATAGTGGGGGTGCGATAAAGTTTTTATTTGAACATAGAGGAAATCCTGAGTTATTGTCTACTATGTCTAACATTACCATTTTTAGAATCATACTTGAATCAATCAACAACATCATCAAGCATTCGGATGCATCTGAAGCAACAATACAATTGTTGGTGGATGACCATACAATAAGTATTATTGCAAAGGACAATGGGAAAGGGTTTGATAGGGAAACCGTTAAAAATGGGCTTGGGCTTTTCACAATACAAGCACGTGCTGAGGGGATGAAAGGGAAGTTGGAAATAAATACAGCAATTGGAAAAGGATGTACACTGGCTATTACAATACCGACAGAATATCATAAAAATAAATGAATATGACTCGAACAATAATTGCCGATGATCATTCCGTAGTCTTGACAGGATTAAGTATGATGCTTACTGCTTCTGGTAAGTATACGGTAGTAGGTACTGCATCTGATGGACAAGAGCTAATTAATTTGTCCAATACGTTGGAGGCAGATTTGATATTGATTGATTACAGGATGCCTTTGCTGAATGGTATTGACGCCTTGCTGGTACTACAGAAGAAATGTAAAGCAAAACTCGTTTTTATAACTTCTTACACCGATGAATGGTTGGTTGCCAAAGCGAAGAACCTAGGTGCTACGGGGGTTATTTGTAAAACCGCAGATAGAGACTTATTGTTGTCGGCTTTGGATAAAGTGATGAAAGGTGAGAAGATATTTCCTACTGATGAAGAAATCTATAACCGTTTATATAACCCACTAAAGAACAAATATAAACTGACAGAAAGCGAAACTAGTACAATCAAAGACATAAGGAATGGCTTAGGTGTAAAAGAAATTGCAAAGAAAAATAATCTCTCTCCAGAGACAGTTAAGACTCACAAGAAAAATGCTTTTGAGAAACTAGGTATCAATAAGATAACCATGCTTTCCCAATTCTTGAATCGGTTTTAGGTATTGTTAGGTATGTCCTTCTATATTTTTAAGAAATCTATCATACCTATGCGAACTTAACAAGAACGTTGCATTTTTAGGAAGATTATGTTGGGACTAAACCTGATTGATACCGGATTTCGGTACTCGACAAAGTGGAAATAGACAAAGAACATTGTTAAAATAGCGATAAATAGCCTAGTCATCACCTTTATTGTATCCACTGAATGCAGTTAGTTAAGGTTGATAAATCAGCTAATTATCAAAGGTTTAATATTTTATTGCACCTTATTGTAGCTAAATAATTTATGTTTGTGGACTCTATAGAGGTAACAATGATAAAATGCGCTCGTTTTCTTTTGTTGATGTTGACAATTATCTGTGCAATGACCCACTCCATAATTGCGCAACCCTACTCAACTGTAAACCTATATGGCAAGAAACCTGCTCAGTATTCGGAGCGTGTCTTACTCTCTGAAAAATCTGGAGAGACGGGGTTCTCGAAGTCAAAACATTTCTTCCAGAATATGTTTACCCACTTCAACTATGAGTTTAATATCGAACAAAAAGTGAATGATATTATTGACCGTGCCAAGCTGCTTCACAAAGATGATTATACCCAACTGCTTTCTTTTTACAACTATAGCTTTGATGATACCAAGAAAGATAAAGTGCAGATAGACTCTATCATGTATAAGGTGGCAGCAGGCGTTTTGTTGCACGATCTGAGGAACGATTGGGTAGACAACATCTATATGCTGATGGGAAGGACTTTTTTGTTGAAGCATGACTTTGATTCTGCCGGTTATGTTTTTCAATACGTAAACTATGCTTGGGCACCCAAAGATGATGGATATGATATTCCCATAGGTAGTAATATCAGTAATGATAAAGGCATTTTCACCATCTCTACTATCGAGCACAAAAAGGAGTTGGACTATAAACTAAGATTGCAAACAGCCCCTAGCCGCAATGAGAGTTTTTTGTGGCGCACCCGGACTTACCTTGAGCAAGACAGGATTGCAAAAGCCGATGCGTTGATGGCAATATTGAAGGCCGATGTCTACTTTCCGGAACGATTGCGAACGCCATTACACGAAATGGAAGCTTATTCATACTATAAAAAACAACAGTGGGATAGCTCAGCTTACAACTTGATGAAAGCCTTGGATGATGCCGATGGCCCTCTGGAAACTGCTCGTTGGGAATATTTGATTGCTCAGATGCTACACATGGCTGGCGACAATGATTCGCTTGCTGCCAAATTTTATGAGAAGAGCATTGTCCATACAACCGACCCTCTCATGGAAGTGTTTGCCAGACTTAATCTGGTTGATCTGCATAGTCAAGACAAGGGATATACACTCCAGAACAGCATTGATGAGCTTTATAAGATGGCTCATAAAGACAAGTTTGCCAATTATCGTGATGTTATTTACTTCGTTGCTGGTAAGCTTGAAAAGCAAAATCATAACAATACAGGTGCTATCAATTCTTTGCAAAAAAGTTTGAAGTACTATAACCCTGATAATACCGACCAGAAACAAAAGACCTTCTTGCTGTTGGCTGATACATACTTTGAGAACAGAGACTACAGGCATTCTCATGATTACTATGACAGTATTGTTGGGTTAGTAGGAATGACTTCAATCGATTCTGGGAGAGTGGCAGAACGTAAGCCAGCTTTGAAACTGATTGCGGATAACTTGGATAAGATAGACAAGGAAGATAGCTTGCAAAGAGTTGCAAGCATGAGTGATGCTGATAGGCGTTCGTTGATAAAGAAGGTGCTAAGAAGACTTCGTAAAGAGCAAGGTATCAAAGAAGAGGAAGCAATTGACTTTGGTTTGGAGGATACGCAGGCAAGTACGCCCACAACCTTATTTTCGAGTACTCCCGGAGAGTTCTACTTTAATAATCCACAACTCGTAGCATCGGGTGCAAGGGAATTTAAAGCCAGATGGGGCAGCCGTCCGAATGCGGATAACTGGAGACGACAAGAGGCATTTAATAAACCTGCTGCTCCTGCTGCTAACCCGGATGCTACGCCGGGCGATATGAGTATGGTAGCGGGCAGTGATGTGGTAGATGATACCAAGCCTGCCGACAAACCTGCAGTGGACAGCGATAAAGTAGAATTAACTTACGAGGGATTGATGCGCTTTGTTCCTTTGCGCCCTGAGCAAAAAGCAAAGTCTGATAGCAATGTAGCAAAAGCTATGTTTAACAATGGAGTTATCTTTCAGAATAACTTACGCGAATATCTGGCAGCTATTTATTCGTACGAACCCTTTGTGAAACGTTTTCCCGAGCATAAAGACGTAGAGCAAGCGACCTATAACCTCATTTTTTGTTATCACCAACTGGGATTGGAATATCTGGCAGATTCAATTAGTAATTATCTTAAATCTACCTATCCCAAAGGAACTTTCACGGCCGATTTGTTGAATCCGCACAAGAAAGATGTGGTGGCTGATGATACAACGTTGGTTTATCAAAAGATTTACGATCAGTTTGTAGAGGAGAAATATGATGAGGCAAAAGTTGCCAAAGATTCTGCTGATAAAAAATATGGAACTTCTCATTGGACGCCTCAGTTGTTATTGATAGAATCTGTTCACTATATTAAGCAAGAAGACGATTTTAAAGCGATTAATAAGCTGGAGCTTGCTAAAGCCAAGGTTCCAAATACACCGTTGGCCGAGAAAGCACAACGGATGATTGATTACTTGCGTTTGAGAGGCCGGAGAAGGGCAGATAGCCTTGCCGCTATAGTATATGCGCAGCACATAAAAGATAGTTTGTCTCACATTAACTACGATTCTTTAAAGATGGTTGCTATGCTCGAAGCCGCAAGGAAACAACATGTTGCTGACTCTCTCTGGAGAATACATGTAGCGGATTCGATCAATAAAACAAGAATTGCGGGTGCATTCGATAAACAGCGGCTAGATGACTCCCTGAGAAAAGCATTTATTGCAGATTCTTTACGAAATGCACATACACTAGATTCGCTTGATCGACTCAGGATAGCAGCGTCACTCCGAAAGCAGCACTTGACCGATTCATTGAGGCAAGCAAGTTTAGCTGAGTCCTTACGTAAGCAACATTTGGCAGACTCCCTGCGAAAAGCTTCATTGGTCGAGTCTCTGAGGAAGCAACACATCGCAGATTCTTTACGGAATCTGGCCTTAGCCGAGTCGCTCCGAAAACAACATATTGCCGATTCACTACGGCAAGCAAGTTTAGCTGAGTCTTTGCGAAAACAACATTTGGCAGACTCTTTGCGAAAGGCGGCACTTGCTGAGTCCTTACGACAAAAACATACAGCGGATTCTCTGAGAAAAGCTAGTTTGGCAAACGAAGTTGGCAAGGACAAGCACACGTTGGATTCATTGAATAAACTGAGGATGGCAGCCGCCATCAATCGAGCGAAGATTGCTGATTCCCTGAGAAGGGTAAATAATAGTAGTGATACTGGATTTATCTTCGAACCGAATGAACCACACTACGCTACGTTGCAGTTGGATGACGTGATGAAGGTATTTATAAACAATGCAACCGATGCCTTTAGTAAGTTCAATAAGCGAACGTTTAAAGATGATATCGAGATTTATTCCAACAAGATAAATGACAGGTATTCGTTTATTTATTTCGGGCCATTCAGTAATGCACAAGCTGCTATCGATTATGAGAACAAGATAAGTCCTTATGTATCCAAGAATATTATTCCTTGGTTGCCTAAGAGTCGGTTCAAGTATAGTATCATCGATGAAAGGAACCTGCTTCTGTTGCAAGACAATAAAAATGTGGATGGGTATAATAAGTTCTTACACAAAGCATTGCCAAACAAATTTTAGATGAAAAAGAAGATAAACAATAATAATATGAGTCGATCGGTATTGATATTCTGGCGTATATTCTTTGGATTGGTGGGTTTGGTATTCCTCATTATCCTGATGGCGGATTTTGGGTTGTTGGGAGAAATGCCTTCCATCGCGGAACTGGAAAACCCTACTGCTAAACAATCTACCCAAGTATATGCACAGGATGGTACGCTGATGGGTAAATACTATCTGGAAGACCGTGTGAATGTAGAATACAAAGACATCAGTAAATATGTGGTGAATGCATTGGTTGCTACTGAGGATGAACGTTTTTATGACCATAGTGGTATTGATGGACGCTCATTGATGCGCGCCTTTGTCTTCTTAGGAAAGCAGGGCGGGGCAAGCACTATCACCATGCAAACGGCAAAAAATCTATTCACAAACTATAAAAGAAACAAGGTAATCCGCTCATTACAGAAACTGAAAGAGGGGATTATTGCCATCAAGCTTGAACAGAACTTTACCAAGGATGAGATTATAACATTGTATCTGAATACCGTTCCTTTTGGAGATAATGTATATGGTATCCGTAATGCCTCAAAAACATTCTTTCAGAAAGAACCGGATCGATTAACTGTAGAAGAGGCCGCCGTATTGATTGGTATGTTGAAGGGGTCAAATCTGTACAACCCGAGGGTGAACCCCAAGAAGTCATTGGATAGAAGGAATGTAGTATTGGATCAGATGGTCCGGAATAACTTTCTTGCCGCTGATGAAGCTGCTAAATTGAAACTGAAGCCAATTGAACTTAACTATAAGAAGTTAGATGAAACAGCCGGTCTTGGTCCATATTTTAGGATGATACTAGGGGAGGAGATGAAGAAATGGTGCAAAGAACACAAGAAGAGTAATGGCGATAACTACGATTTGTACAAAGATGGGTTGAAGATTTACACTACAATAAACCCTCGTATGCAGTTGTATGCCGAGGAAGCTGTTGCAAAGCATATGAGCTACATGCAGCAGATAATGAATGCACAATCCTACATAAAAGATGGTTCGGTATGGAATGGCTTTGAGAATGTGTTGCAGGCAGGTATGAGGCAAAGTGACCGATGGAAGAACCTGAGCCAGAAGGGTATGAAGGACGAAGATATCATCAAGAATTTCAGTATCCCGGTAAAGATGAAGGTCTTCGCTTGGAATAGTAAACGTTCTACTGACACGATTATGTCGCCTTTGGACTCTATAAAATATCACCGCCAAATGATGGAAAGTGGTTTTATGGCAATGGATGCGGCAAGTGGAGAAGTGAGGGCATGGGTTGGTGGTATAGACTTTAAGACCTTTAAATACGATCACGTAAACTTCAATACAAAAAGGCAGGTTGGTTCTACTATGAAGCCTTTATTATATAGTTTGGCAATTGAAGAGGCTGGTTTTACGCCAAATACGATTGTACAGGATCAACAACAAAACTTCGGAGCCTATGGCATGGTGCCAGCAACAACTAAGTCTTGTTCGGGCGCTTCGATGGAGATGGCAGAAGCTTTGGCACGCTCTAAGAACTGTGCAACGGCTTATATTATGAAACAACTGGATAATGTAGGTAATAACTCTGCCAAACGTTTTGTTGATTTCTTGAATAATAAATGTGGATTGCAAACCAAGATTGATCCTAATCCTTCTATTGCTTTAGGAGCTTGTGAAATCTCTTTGTTCGAGATGATGCAGGCTTACAGTATGTTCCCTGGCAGGGGATTTAATGTAAAACCAATATTCATTTCAAGGATAGAAGACAAGAATGGTAATACCTTACAAAACTTCTTGCCACAACGTAAGGAAGTTATCAGCGATGTAACAGCTTACTCTGTTATCAAAATGATGCAAGGTGTAATGCAATTTGGTACCGGTAGAGGGATTGCTAATTACGATGTTCATGGAGAAATTGCAGGTAAAACCGGGACTACAAATGACAATAGTGATGCATGGTTTATTGGCTATACCCCTCAGTTGCTTTGCGGTGCTTGGGTAGGTAATGACGATCGTTTTATACGTATCAAATCTACTACTTTGGGTCAGGGTTCTGAGGCTGCAATGCCTATATGGGCTTATTTCTATGAGAAGGTTCAGAACGACCGCAACATCATTGGCATTGACCCCAATGCTAGCTTTGTGAAGCCAGAAGTGATGAAGGGAGACATTCACTTTGATGAAATTAACAATATTGCCCCAACGTTGGGTGCAGAAGGCGAAGATGTGGGGAATGGTACATCTAGCGATTATGGTGGTGTGATACCAAAGGATATTAAACCAGAGACCAATATCCCTACCGAGTCACAGCTTCCTGCAAATAATGATGACACGACACCAATTCATAAACCAAAGCAAAAGCCTCCAGTCGGAAATAAGCCTCCCGCTGCTTTGCCCAATGGAGATAACAAACAAAAACCTAAAGCGGTAATGAAACCGTTTTAAAAAGGTGTTAGTAATATAAGATTTTAATAAAGGAAAGGGTAAGAAGGATTAATCTTCTTACCCTTTCTAATTATAGAATAAACTGTTTTGAGTGAATTAAATTAGCTAGTTTAAAAAATAAATTAGCTAATCAAAAGATTAAATTAGGTAATTAAAAACTTTTATTAGCTAATTAAAAGTAAAAACAGTAGTGTTTAAAGTCATTATTACCTAATTTAAAATAAAGAATACCATTTACTTACAACTTCAAATCCATCCCCGCCAATGCATTGTTTATCGTTTCCAATTCATCCGCTGTCAATTTAAAGGATACAGCTTTCACATTATCTAACATCTGTTCTGCATTTCTGGCACCTACTAATACCGATGTAATGGCAGGTTGCTGCATCGTCCAGTTAATTGTCAATTGTGCCAAACTAATTTCTCTTGCAGCTGCAATTGGTTGAATTGTTTCCAACATCTTCATTACTTCCTGATGGTTATGAGGCTGGAAATAAGGCGTATTGGGTCTGTGATCTCCTTCTCCAAACTGATGTCCGGGTTTTATTTTGCCAGTTAATAATCCCTTTTGCAAAGAAGTATGTGGTAATATGCCAATGCCGTGTTCCAAACAAAAAGGAACTAGCTCTTTTTCTATACTTCTGTTCACCATACTATAACCTACTTGGTTAGTGGATATTGTGGTACATTTTATAGCCTTCTCCAACAATGCAACAGGCGTATTACAAACACCGGCAGCCCTGATCTTACCTTGCTGTTTCAATATTTCTAAAGCTTCCATTGTCTCCTCGATAGGGGTAGTACTATCAGGCCAGTGCATTTGCAATAAATCAATGTAGTCTGTTTGCAAACGTTTCAGGCTTTGCTCACACTCATAAATTACACTTTCTTTGCCATTATATTTATACACTTTTACAGGATTACCATAATTGTCCTTCGTATCGAATGTGAAATCTCCTGTCGTTACATCCCAGCGCATCCCAAACTTAGTCAATATTTGAACTTTGTCCCTTCTGCCTTTGATGGTATTGCCAACTACATTCTCGCTGTGTCCCATTCCATAAATTGGGGCTGTATCAATGGTAGTAATGCCATTGTCAATTGCAGCTTCAATCGCTTTGATGGCTTCGCCTTCATCGGCTCCACCCCAAAACCATCCTCCAATTGCAAATGCACCATAAGTAATTGGCGATAGTAAAATGTCTGTTCCTGGTAATTTTCTCTTTTCCATGAATTTTTGTATTAATGATTATAAAATTATTTGAGACTCAAAAATATAATTCTGTTACTTGCTGCTTGGCGAAAAGATAATGATAGATATGATGGAGAGCGGTAGCATTGCGGTACCCATTGCAAAAAACAGAAACCAGTTTCCTCCAGCAGTGATATAAGGTACGGCAAACATACTGATAATGGTACCCAATACGGCAGCCGCACCGCCAAGACCGGCCAATGAACCTACAGTTTTGCCTGTATGAAAGTCACTAGCGAGGGTTTGGATATTAACAACGGCAAACTGGAATCCACCTAATATAAATGCCATCAATATCACAGCAATTAAAGCCGTGGAGGCATAGGCTGCGGCAATCATTGCAGGTAAAATGATTGCCGCACCTATTAATATAGCCCTTTTTCTTGCCTTATTTACGGTGTAACCTTTCTTGATAAGCGACCCAGAGAACCATCCGCCAGCAATTGCGCCAATGGCTGCTCCCACGTAGGGAACCCATGCAGAGAAGGCAATTTGTTTGATGTCCAATTTAAATACTTCTCCGAGATAAATTGGTAACCAGGTGACAAACATCCACCAAATGGGGTCAAGAAAGAACCTGCCTAGTATCAGCGCATAGCTATCTTTTCTTTGTAACAATTCACCCCAGCTCTTTGCGTTGTCATTGACTATTTTGGTTTCGGGTTGGCCACTCAATATGTATTCTTTTTCTTCATTAGTGATCCATAGGTGATTGGCCGGAGAAGTTTTATTGATAATAAACCAAGGAATCAGCCATAGTACCCCCAAAGAACCCACTACGATGAAGGTATGCTGCCATCCGAACGCGATGTATAACACAGAAATAATGACAGGTGCAAGGATAGAACCCACTGATCCTCCTGCACCAAAGAGCCCTTGTGCAAAGGCGCGTTCTTTTAAAGGAAACCATTCGGCATTACTTTTTACGGCACCTGGCCAAGGACCGGCTTCTCCTAAGCCAAGCAATACCCTGAAAGAAATAAGCGATGATACACCACTTGCAAAAAAGGTTGCCATGTCGGAAAAGCTCCATAGGATTACAGAGAAAAGAAAACCTTTTCTGGTGCCGACTTTGTCATATATTTTCCCTGAAATTAATTGACTAGTTCCATAAGCAAACATGAAAAACATAGTAATATAGGAAAGTATTTTCTTGGATTGTTTGCTCATTTCAACTGATGAAGCATTGGCATCTACCAATCCTAAGTCTATAGCTATGCCGCCTTTTTTAATGTATTGAACACTGTTCTTATCACTATTTACGACTATAAATTCTTCACCTACTGTCTTAGTTGTATTATTGGCGTTTTGTAATGTATAGTTCTTTAAAGTCGGATTGTAGGTCGCATAATTGGGTGTAGTTCCGATGGCATTTGGGGCGAGCAGTGTATAATTTACCTTGGTATTTGTAATCCACATATAATTCAATGTCCCCCTGTCGAGATAGTTAATAATTGTTATCAAAACAACCAACCCGAGAACAAACCAACGCAAGCCTTTTATTTTCATATCTACATATTTTGGGCAGTGAGCAATCTAATAGCAATTCTGATGGTTGAACCTTTTTTGAGACCTTAAAATGATTGGGTAAAATTAGTAGCTACACTTATATTTCTAGTAAAAATCAACGGTAGCGTTTCCGGAAATAAATGGATGTTAAGATTTTAGCTAATTGGTCTAATTTTCTGTCTTAAACGACCAGTTGAATGTTGCTGTACTGAAAAGGTGTTGAAAACTGTAGTTAGGTAATGAAAATAAAACAGGCTGCCTCAAACGTATTGAAACAGCCTGTTAGTATCAAAAGGATACTTAAGCTTATTACCAGAAGAAAGAATATAGTGCTGTAATGACACCGAAGATAATCAAAGCCCCTACTGCAAATGAGTTGGTGGTCTTAAACATCTTTGTATCTACTTCTAACCCATGAGGATGTGCTCCTTTTTTAGTTTCTAAAGTGCTAATGAAGTACATGACAATCACAGATATTACAAAGACAAAACCCATCCTGTCTAAGAATGGTATTTCGTACAAGAAACTACCATCAGGTTGCTGTACGTTGGTTGCATATCCCAAAGGTGCAAGGAAAGCAAGATTTATAATGTGTGGAAGAAACTTGAATAGAACAGATAGGGCAAAGCCTCCCACTGTTGCAAATAAAGCTGCATTGGAAGTTGTCTTTTTCCAGAAGAATCCTAGAATAAACATGGCGAAAATGCCGGGACTAACAAAGCCTGTATATTCCTGTATAAATTCGAAGCCTCCCTTTTTGTCAATTCCCATAAATGGAGACAAGATACACGCAATGATCATTGCAACCAATACGGTTGTCTTGCCTACACTAACCATTTTGTTTTCATCGGCATTTACATTCAATTTCTTTTTGTAGATATCTAGTGTAAAGATGGTAGAAATACTGTTTGCCTTACCGGCCAAAGAAGCTACAATGGCAGCGGTCAAAGCGGCAACTGCAATGCCTTTCAATCCAGAAGGAAGCAGATTCAACAACACCGGGTAAGCCCTGTCTTGCACTAGTTCCAATGCACCACTTGTGTTCTTCATCATCATTTCGCCTTCTCCATGAAACTGTCCGTTTTGGTACAATACATAGGCTGCAATACCAGGAAGAACAACAATAACAGGCATCAATAACTTAAGGAATGCTGCGAAAAGAATACCGCCACGAGCCGTTTTAAGATCCGCACCCAAGGCACGTTGCGTGATGTATTGGTTGCAACCCCAATAGTTTAGGTTCACAATCCACATACCGCCTAATAGAACGGTGAGGCCCGGTAAGCTAGGAAAGTTTGGATTGCTCTTTGAGAATATCATGTGAAAGTGATCGTTATTGCCGGAAAGCATCGCCTTAAATCCAGCAACCACACCACTTTGATGATTTAAATGCGCCACTAAGTCCAGTGCCAGATATGTAGTTACCAAACCACCAAGAATCAAAAAGAATACTTGTATCACATCGGTAAAGCCAATCACTTTCATACCTCCTAGAGTGATAATAACAGCAAAAATGGCAAGTCCGTACATACATACAAACAAGTTGATGCCAGAAATCGTACTGATGGCCAATGCGCCTAGATAAAGAATAGAAGTGAGGTTTACAATTACATACAACAAAAGCCAGAACACTGCCATAATCATTGCAACGGTGCTGTTGTAGCGTGTGTTAAGGAATTGAGGCATGGTGTATATCTTGTTTTTCAAATACACCGGAATAAAGAAAACAGCTACAATCATCAAAGTTGCAGCAGCCATCCATTCGTAGGTTGCAATGGCTAATCCCATTTTAAAACCATTGCCACTCATGCCAATAAATTGTTCGGCAGAAATGTTAGATGCAATGAGGGAAGCCCCGATTGCCCACCAGGTAAGGGAACCTTCTGCTAGAAAGTAATCATGAGAAGCAGAAGTAGCGGCCTTTTTTTTGCGGCTATAAACCCAATAACCATAACCTGCTACAACTAAAAAGTAAATTAGGAATACGAAGTAATCCATCGATGAGAGTGTCTTCATGTGGCAATAATTAAACTGTTTTTAAATGTTTGATTAAAACGTTATCGTGCAAATATATATTCTTACTTGAAGTGTAAAGTAGACATTTATTCTTTTTATTAAAAAGGTCGAAATGTTTTACTATTCCGACCTTTCTTGTATTAAATAAAACGATTGATAATGTTCTCCAGATATTCTTGCTTACCGCTAATGGTCGCAGGCTCGCCATTTTTGATAGCATAGTCGCGCAAGTCTTCTAAAGAAAGCTTCCCTTCTTCAAAAGCTTTTCCTTCTCCACTGTTGAAAGAAGCATATCTGTCTGAACGAATTTTCTTGTAATCAGACTTGTTTAATATTTCATCCGCAACAATCAATGCTCTGGCAAAAATGTCCATACCACCCACATGTGCATAGAACAAATCGGCTGGGTCGGTACTGTTTCTTCTGATTTTAGCATCGAAATTGATGCCTCCACCTTGCAATCCACCGCCTTCTAAAACAGGCAACATTGTTTCAACCAATTCATTGATGTTATTAGGGAACTGATCGGTATCCCAACCATTTTGATAGTCACCCCTGTTGGCATCCATGCTACCTAATAAACCATTGTCAACAGCTACTTGTACTTCATGTTGGAAGGTATGACCAGCCAAAGTAGCGTGGTTTACTTCGAGATTCAATTTAAAGTCTTCTAGTAAATCAAATTTACGCAAGAAGCCAATTACAGTTTCACTATCATAGTCGTATTGGTGTTTGCTAGGTTCACAAGGTTTAGGTTCAATAAAGAATACACCTTTGAAGCCATTGGCCCTTGCATAATCTTTAGATGCATGTAAGAACTTGGCAAAATGCTCTTGTTCACGCTTCATATCTGTATTCAAAAGGCTCATATAACCTTCTCTACCTCCCCAGAAAGTATAACCGCTACCTCCTAATTCAATAGTAGCATCAATTGCAGCTTTCACTTGTGCACCACCATGGGCAACCACATGAAAATCAGGATTGGTAGACGCACCATTCATATATCTTCTGTGAGAAAACAAGTTGGCAGTACCCCATAATAGCTTCACTCCGCTAGCAGCTTGCTTTTCTTTAGCATAAGCGACTAAAGCTTGTAAACGTCTTTCATTCTCAACGATGTCATTGCCATAGTCAACTACGTCTACATCATGAAAACAATAGAAAGGAATATTCATTTTGGTAATGAATTCAAAAGCAGCATCCATTTTGTCTTTTGCTCTTTCCACCGGATCAGATTTAACGCTCCATGGAAACAAATGGGTTGCTTCGCCAAAAGGATCTGCACCACTGCCGCAGAAGCTATGCCAATAAGCACATGCATAACGCAAGTGCTCTTTCAACGGCTTGCCTGCAACGATTCTATTTTCATCATACCAACGGAAAGCTAGTGGATTGTCGCTCCCTAAGCCTTCAAATTTTACCTGACCAATACCTTTGAAGAATTCTTTTTCTCCTGTGATTACTTTACTCATTTCTTTAATTGATAATTGTTAATTAATAATTGAACTTATATAAATAGTGACTCCTTTTGTGCTTCTTTCTGTCTTTGCGTCTTGTGGCACCTTTCCCTACTTTCCTAATTGTCTTTGCAACAATGCTTTCCAAACCTCATATTCCTCATTATAAGCAGTATGAACAGTAGGTTCTATCAAGTCTAAAGGATTCGCATTGGCAAACGCTTCTTTTTCAGATGCAAATATCTTTGCACCGATTCCAGCCCCCTTCGCTGCACCAACACTCCCATCTACTTCATATAATTCTACTGGCACGTTGGTAGCATTTACGAAGGCACTGATAAATACATCACTCAAAAACAGATTCGCTTTCCCCGCACGGATAACAGAAGGAGTAATGCCGTTTTCCTTCATAATATCTAATCCATACCTGAAAGAAAAAGCAATACCCTCTTGTACTGCCCTGAATATGTGTGCTTTGGTGTGTATATTGAAGTTGATATTCTGATAATGTGCCCCAACTGTTTTATTATTAAATATCCGCTCCGCACCATTACCAAAAGGCAATACGGACAAACCTTCTGAGCCAATAGGAATTTGCTTTGCCGCTTCATTAATTAGTGGATAGGTTTTATCGGCAGCTAACAATTTACGGGTGAAACTATTGGCAATACCTGTTCCATTAATACATAATAGCGTTCCGATTCTCGTTTCTTTTGAAGTATGATTTACATGTGCAAAACTGTTGATGCGGCTTTGTTTATCATAACTCAAGGTGTCACCAACACCATAGATTACACCGGAAGTTCCTGCTGTTGCAGCTACTTCGCCGGGTTGCAATACATTCAAAGACAATGCATTATTAGGCTGATCACCTGCTTTATAAGTAACTGGAATATTAGCTGAGAGAGATAAGCTTTCCGCTATTTCCTTACCTAACAATCCATGTTCTGTAAATACATCTTTAATATCGGGGATGATATTTGCACTGAACCCATAATAGTTCATCACATCTCTTGAGATTTCCTTGTTTTTAAAATCCCAAAGTACCCCTTCGGATAAAGCAGATGCAGAGGTAGTGATTGTGCCAGTAAGTTTCATAGCAATAAAATCGCCGGGAAGCATAATCTTATCTATCTGCTCATAGATGAGCGGCTCATTTTCCTTTACCCAAGCTAGTTTGCTGGCAGTGAAGTTTCCTGGTGAGTTTAATAAATGAGACAAGCACTTTTCTTCCCCAATAGCTTCGAAAGCTTTATTGCCATACTGTACTGCACGGCTATCACACCAGATTATACTATCTCTTAATACTTGTTGATTTTTATCTACACAAACCAATCCGTGCATCTGATAAGCAATGCCAATTGCAGCTATATATTTAGGATTGTATTTGCCAGTAGCATTTGCCTTCAGGATGGCTTGTTGCACATGTTGCCACCACATTTCTGGACTTTGTTCTGCCCAACCATTCTGTAAAGAGGTGATAGGAGTTTCTGTTTCGGGGAATTGTGTAGTTACAATTGTCTGTTGCGTAGTTGCATCTACAATTGCAACTTTAATTGAAGAGGTGCCAATATCTATTCCTAATAACAACATAGCAAACAACGTTTAATTCGGGGTGCAAATTAGAGATTGAATTTTATATTTGATTATACTTTCTTATGAATTGAGTGAACTATATTAACAGATAATCTATCTTTTGGTTGGTAATAGTGTTAAAATAGTAGTTTGTGTAAATGAATATTGCTTATATTCATTCACACAAGAGCAGGAAACAAAAAGTCCCATCAATCTACAATTAAGATTGATGGGACTTTTTGTTTGTTTATTGCTTAATCAGCCTCGTGTAACCAACACTTACTTCAGCTTCTCTTTTATGTAAGCAATCTGCGCATCTAAGTCAGTTGCATTGCCACCTTTTGCTTTGTTGTCTTCTTTGTTTTTAGCAAGACCTTCCAACATCCCATTAATGGGGACTGCTGCACCATATTGCGCTACCTTCTCACGAAAAGCAACCACTTCATCAACACCTTTCTTGAAGTTGGTGGTGTTATTCACCCTTCCCAAGAAATCAATGTAGGTAGATAGTCCGTCAAATTTCTTCTGCAGGTTCTTCTCATCCCTAAAGCCTTTCGTAATCTCGTCAAAATCATTGTCTCCTTTGGTCAACATGTCTACTAAGTCAACTGCTAGTTTCAATCTTCCTTTGCAATCCTTCTTAACCAAAGGCAAAAGACTGATTGCTTTGGCAGTATCCAGACTTTTTACAGCTAGTAACGCAGCACCTGCCACACTGTAAGAACTATCTGTAACAGATGCAATGTAGAGCGGAAGGTATTTGGCATCTTTTGTTCTGGACAACGCATCAATAGCCGCAGCACGAACAGGTCTGTTTTCATCTGTTTTAGCTAGCTTCTCGATGGTTGCAATCGTTTCTGCATCTAGTTTTGATGTAGCAAGCTTGTTGAGGGTTCTCAACCTAAGGGTATAGTGTTTGTCGTTCAAAGCCTCTTTCAACAAAGCCATTGCAGCAGGTTCGCTTTTATGATCGCCACAGTAGTTGATGGCTTCGCGTCTGTCCACATAGGTTTTGCCGTACTTGTATTCATCAATAAATCCTTCGGTTGTTTTATTGTCTTTCTTTTGCCAGAGTGTAAGCTTATCAGGGTCAACATCAATCCAATCGGGCTTTGCATCAACGCTGAAGGAAAAAGTATCTGCTTTGTTTGTTGCCCAAACTGAATATCTTTTCTTGTTACCCCCTGTATAAACATCAATATCCAATGGCAACTTGAATATTTTGTTGCTATCCTGCGTTTGATTGATGTAAACAAAAGCCTTTTTTACAGCATCATCATAGCCGTAGTTTATTTCTACTTTTGGATGCCCGCTGTTAAAATACCATTGGTTAAAATACCAGTTCAAATCTTTTCCAGTCACCTGTTCAAAGGCTAAGCGCAATTTGTGTGCACTACCATTGCCAAACTTATATGTGTTGAGGTAAAGGTTCAATGATTTGAAGAAGGCGCTATCCCCAACATAATGACGTAACATATTTAAGATTCTGCCTCCTTTTGGATAGCTAACATTGTCAAAAACGTCTTCTTTATCTGCATAATAAAACCGTACTAGATTTTTCTTTTCATCGTTGGGGTTGTTCAGGTAACGTTGCATTTTGCTGTAGTTTTCGTCACCTGCTGCATCGGCGCCGTACTTGTATTCTTCCCACAAATACTCACTATAATCCGCCATCGATTCATTTACGGTGATGTTGCTCCAGCTTTCTGTCGTTACATAATCACCAAACCACTGGTGAAACAGTTCATGAGCAATAGCAGTCTCCCACTCATTACCGTCTATTAGTTCTCTGGAATTCTTTTGGGCAGCACCGCCATGTAGCGTAGCAGTTGTGTTTTCCATGGCGCCGCTCACATAGTCTGTACCTACAATCTGCGCATATTTATTCCATGGATATTCTATTCCTGTTACTTTCTCACTAAAGAACTTCATCATTTCGGGCGTTAGTCCAAACATTTTCCTCGTCTCATTTTTATATTTCTTCTCCACATAATAACTCACTTCCTTGCCTTTGTAGCTGTCTTTTGTAATTACATAGTCACCTACGCCCATAAAAAGTAAATAAGGAGAGTGAGGTAAGTCCATCTTCCAATCATCTGTACGTGTGCCGTCGGCATTCTTTACTTGCGAAACAAGTCGGCCATTACTTAAGGTTACATACTTATCAGGGACAGTCATTATTATCTCATCTGTCATTTTTTGATTAGGCTTGTCAATCGTGGGTAACCAGGCAGAATTGGCTTCAGTTTCTCCCTGCGTCCATATCTCAGTAGGCTTTGTGGTATCTTCTCCTGTTGGATTGATGAAATACAATCCTTTCGCGTCATTGATTGCAGCACTGCCTTTTTCTTGTAGTTCATTTGGCTTAGATACGTAATCTATGTAGACCGTGTATTTCTCGTTGTTTTTGTAAGTTTTGTTAAGCTTTATATTTAGGATAAGGCTATCGTATGTGTACTTCAAGGGGATTTTTCCACCAGCAGTCACCAATTCAACTTTATTAATGTTCATTCCCTTAGCGTCTAAAGCCAGACTATCGGTAGGATAGAAGTGTGGTTTTAGGGTAATCCATGCTTTACCATACATGTATGTCTTCTTAAAATCGAAACGCACGTCTACTTTGGTATGCACCAGGTCATTTACCTTGGTAGCGGTAGCACGGTAAAGTTTTGTCCAGTCTGCCTCTTTTGGCGGGTCAGATTGTTGGGCAATAGCACAGATAGCTGTACAGGAAAAAAGGAATGTAAGTAGTTTTCTCATTGTTAAATATAATTTAGGGTTGCAAAATAATTATAATATCCCTTCTATTATATTATAATGATTAACGGTAAATAATGTTCAGTAGAGGGCTGTAAGCGATGATTGAAGGTTGGGCTGATAAAGAATCTGGTATAGAAAACAGGTATAAGTTATCAATGATTAATGTGTTGCATTTTTTAATCTGATTGATAACTTATACCTGTTCACTATAGTTATTTACTTCTTCTTTTGTTCGTTGGAAAGTTGCATCGGGTTTTTCTGTGTGGCTTCCGGGTTTCTCAGGTTTGGTGCATTTGCTTTAAATATGGCAAACTTACTAGCCTGTGGAATCTCTCCCCAATAGTTGTTACTCTCATCTATATCTGCTGTCTCTCTCATTGGATCCAGCTGAATGGAAACAACATTTTTTGTTGTTAAGAACACCTTACTCACGTTATTCTCATTGTGTCTCCATATCTGTGCAGGTATCTTCTCCGTTTCAGTGGTGCTATCATCAAACTTAAATTGAACGATGATAGGCATTACCAATCCTCCTTTGTTAGTGAAAGAAACTTCGTAGAGATGCACTTTTTTATATTTCTCAATCTCTTCTTTTTCCAAGGGGTCTAAGGCAGTAGCCGCTTTCTCGGGCAAACTAGCATCAAGGGTGCTATCATAAGGTTCAATCCCTCTGTCATATCTCCAGTAGAAATCTTTAAGTGATGTATCTGCATCAACCTGAAAAACAATTCTTTTGTCTGCTCTGTTCCTAACCTTCGCAATGTCATCAAAGGGTAGTATCTGTGGTTTGGCAGGAATTGATTTGTTGCCTTTTGACAATCTTCTCATTCTTTGTTCTGGGTCATAAACAGCATGTTTTACAGAGTCTATAGATATGTCGCAAGCGTCTGTGCCATAAAACCAGCCACGCCAGAACCAATCAAGGTTCTCTGCACTAGCATCGCCCATTGTCCTGAATAAATCAGCAGGCGTAGGATGTTTAAATGCCCACCTGCTGGCATATTGTTTAAAAGCATAGTCAAACAAGTCTCTGCCCATCACCGTTTCGCGCAATATATTCAAGGCTGTTGCTGGTTTTGAGTAGGCATTGTCTCTGAAGTTTTCTATGTTTTCGCTGTTGGTCATAATGGGTTCCAACAGATTCTTTGGCATCCGCATATAGTCTGTTATCAGATAAGCCGGACCTCTTTTGGAAGGGAACTTGTTGTCCCAAAGTTGTTCAGTAAGGTATTGGCAAAAAGAATTTAATCCTTCATCCATCCAGCTCCACTGACGTTCGTCGCTATTTACAATCATAGGAAAGAAGTTATGACCCACTTCGTGTGTTATAACGCCAATCATTCCATTCTTTGCTGTTTCAGTATAAGTGCCATCCTTCTCGGTACGACCAAAGTTGAAACATATCATCGGATACTCCATGCCACTGCTAGCTTCTATACTTTGTGCAACAGGGTATGGGTAGGTGAACGTAAAATGCGAGTAGGTCTTAACGGTATGTGCTACTACTTTGGTTGAATACTTGCGCCACAGGTTGTAGGCTTCTTTGCCATAGGCACTCATACACATTATCTTTTTGCCATCCACATAAGCAGGCATGGCATCCCAGATGAGTTTACGCGAGCTTGTCCAAGCGAAGTCGCGTACATTCTCTGCTTTAAATACCCAGGTCTTTGTCTCCGATGATGGTGATTTCTCTCTTTTCTTAGCTTCATCAAGCGTCACAATCTCTACTGGTTCTGTTGCCGTTTGTGCAGTCTGCCACCTTGCCAATTGTGCCGCAGATAAAACTTCGGGATAGTTCTGCCCTTGTCCTGTAGCCATTACTACATGGTCTGCAGGAACTGTCATAGCTACTTTAAAGTTGCCAAAGGTGAGCGCAAACTCACCTCTGCCCGTAAACTGGTGGTGTTGCCATCCTTGAAAGTCGCTGTAAACGCATAGTCTTGGATACCATTGACTCATTGTAAACAAATAATTGCCATCCTCTGGGAAGTATTCATAGCCTCCTCTGCCGCCCATGGTCACAATTTCTGCGATTTTGTAGTGCCAGTTTAGCTTAAATACAAATGTTTGCTTGGACTTCAGCGTAGTGGGTAATTCTATACGCATCATCGTTTTGTTGATGGTGTATTCCAAAGGCTTACCAGTGATGCCATCTGTTAGTTTCGTAATGATGTCGCCATAGCCATTGTCAATCTTCTCATTCTCTTCCAGCTTCTTCAAGTCGCGAATATTGTATGATTTAGCAAGACTACTAGCTAGTTGGTAGTTTGCATTGTTGATGGTGCTATGTTGGTTCTCATCCAGTTGAAGCCAGATGTAGGTTAAATCGTTGGGGGAGTTATTGTAGTATGTCACTGTCTCGCTACCTGTAAGGGTCTGTTTCTTTTCGTCCAATGAACAGGTGATGTCATAGTCTGCACGCTGTTGCCAATAGAGTGGGCCAGGTGCACCACTAGCAGTACGATACTCATTGGGCGTTGGAAGTATGGTGCCCAGTTCCTCAAACTTATTGCCGTGGTTGGAAGAAGGATTGTTGTGTATGTCCTGCGCCTTGGCACCGAGTGTGCAAACCATCAATATGAAAACCAGTTTCTTAGTCATGTATGTAGTTGTATTGTTTTATTAATAAAGTAAGACCTATAACGGTAGTGTAAAATAGTTGTTCGATGTAATACAAGTAAGCATTTAACCACAAAGGACACTATAAAAAGAACCACAAGGTGCACAAGTGATACTCTCTTGCCACTGAGGCATAGAGGAAAGAGAGTGAGGAATAGATAGATGTTTCTTCATTTCTTTTTCTGTGTCTCAGTGGCATTTTCCTTTACTCATTACCGTTTCGTGTTCTTTGCGTAAATCTTTGTGTCCTTTGCGGTTAGTTGTCTTTACCAAACCCACCGTTGCAGTACCATCTGCATTGCCAGTGCAAAAACGCCTCCGCTGCAATATAAAACATATTCTCGTCTGCTCACCTTCAATAATCCCACTGTTACAAAAGAAAGTAACAAAACGCCAGATACAATCAACAATTGTCCTGCTTCCAGCCCTATGTTGAAGGCGAATAGCTGTATAATGATGTTACTGTCTTTTCCCAATAAGCTTTTGAGGTAATTACTAAAGCCGAGTCCATGTATCAATCCAAAGAATAAAGCCATAAAATAGATGAACGGAAACTTATTCCTGAACGTAAACCGCTTCACAAATACATTGCTGATGGCGGTGATAACGATGGTTACGGGAATAAGAAACTCAATCCATTTACTTGAGTAATGCACCACATTCAATACACTCAATGCCAAAGTGATGGAATGCCCGATGGTGAAAGCCGTAACCAATACCAAAATCTTTCGCCAGTCGGCAAGTTGATAACGAAGGCATAATGCCATGATAAAAAGGATATGGTCTATCCCCTGCCAATCTGCAATGTGTTGCCTGCCGAGTGTGAAGTATAAACCAAAATCATTCATGAAGCGTAAGTAATTGCCGAGAGGTGAAAATAAATCACCACTTTTGTTGCAAATAAAAGAAATTGCTCGAATGGTTAATATTCTATTTAGATGGTGTCTGTTATCACTGATGCCTTTGTTTTCATTGGTGCATCGGGCGGAACATGATTCTCCCAAAACACTGCATCCTTTTTATGTTTCTGTCATAGAGATTAATCATAATGCCAAGGAAAAGACCGCCGAGATAAGTATCCGCATCTTTACCGAAGACCTGGAAGCGACCCTCAGGAAGTATGGCAATGCCAAAGTTGATCTGTTGCATCCCGCAAATAAGGCAGCAATAGATAAACTTTTGAATGATTATATCCAGCATAAGCTGCAACTAAATATTGAAGGCAAACCGGTGACGATGCATTATCTGGGCTATGAGCAACAACTAGAAAGCATCTGGACATATCTGGAAGTGAAGGATGTGCCGACCATGCACAAATTAGCAGTTAATTGTAGCCTGTTATATGATTATCAGGATAAGCAATCCAATATATTTCACATTAAGGCAAATGGAAAGGAGCAAAGCTTTAAGCTGGACTACCCGGAGACAGATATTAGATATTAGATAGTAGATAGTAGATAGTAGATACTAGATACTAGATACTAGATATTAGATATTAGATAGTAGATATTAGATATTAGATATTAGATGATAGATGATAGATAGTAGATAGTAGATGATAGATGATAGATAGTAGATAGTAGATGATAGATATTAGATAGTAGATAGTCGGATACGCAATTATAACTAATAACTAATAACTATCATCTACTATCTACTGTCCTACTGTTCTTCTCCCACTTCTTTCACTAATATCTTGTCAATACGATGTCCATCCATGTCCACTATTTCAAAGTCGTAACCGCGCCATTGTAGGGTGTCGCCTGTTTTAGGTATCTCTTGCAATTCTTCCAGTACAAAGCCCGCAAGGGTATCAAATTCCTGTTCGCCTTCTTCAATCCATTCTGTTTTGTCAATATGTTTCAGGAAGTCGTAGAAAGAAATCTGCGCATCTATCAAGAAGCTGCCATCAGGTCTTTCGGTTATCTGGTAGGTTTCTTCATCGGGTTGCGGAATGTCTCCCACAATGGCTTCCAATATGTCATTCAGTGTAATCAATCCCTCAATACTACCATATTCGTTAACAATAAAGCACTGGTGAATCTTCGTTTCCTTAAACTTTTCCAGCACCATATAGGCTGTGTTGTTTTCGGGTACATACATTGGCTGTTTCACAATGCTGCCCAACAACACATCTACATCGGCAGTAAATAATTCCTTGATGCTCACAAAACCCTTTATCTTGTCGATATTTCCTTCGCACACCGGGTAAACGGTATGCATCGCTTCTTTCAGGTCTGCTTTCACTTCACCTATTGTCTTGTTAGCTTCCAGCCAAACAATGTCACTACGGTGCGTCATCAGGCTGGTAATATTCCGGTCGCTCAGGTGAAATACCCTTTCAATAATCTCTTGTTCGGCTTCTTCAATGGTGCCTTGTTCGGTGCCTTCGCTGATGATTGCCTTTATCTCTTCTTCGGTAACGGTGGTATCGTTGTGTTTGATGCCCATCAGATGTACCAATAAGTTGGACGAATGGTTGAGCAACCACACAAATGGAAAGGTGATGGCAGAGAGAACCCGCATAGGCCCCGCCACTGCTTTTGCAATGTTTTCGGGCTTGCTCAGACCAATTCTCTTGGGCACCAGTTCGCCCAATACCAATGAAGTGTAGGTGATGATAAGCAACATAAATGCTTTGGATATGGAGCCAATATGCGCTTTGAGAAAGGTGAATTGTTGCAGCCAGTCTGCCAGATGCTGTCGGATGCTTTCTTCCGAGTAGATACCCAATAAGATACTGATAAAGGTGATGCCTATCTGTACGGTAGCAATAAATTTGTCGGGGTGGTTGGCTAGTTCCAGTGCGCGTTTTGCTTTCTTGTCACCTTTGTTGGCTTGCGATTCCAGTCTTGCTTTTCTTGCAGAGACCAGCGATATTTCTGCCATGGCAAATAGTCCATTCAATAAGATAAGACCAAGAATAACCAGAAATTCTATCATTTGTTATGATCTAAGTGAGATGTAGCTAAAGTTTCGGACGAGCTTGTGCGGTTGTTTCTTTTTAGTGCCTGCTTAGCCGAAAAGTATATTTTGTTAGTTGGGTGCTACACCATAATTATGCAATAATAGTGATTAGTGATTAATGATGGATGATTAATACTAAAAAATCCCTTGAAACACGCAGCCTCAAGGGATTATCTACTATCTCATAACTCATAACTTATAACTTATAACTACTATCTACTATCTACTATCTATTAAACGTGTGCCATCACCACTTCCACTGCCATTGCAACACCGTCTTCTTTTACAAAGTCGGTAATTGTTTTTTCGTAGTTAATGTGGGAAGCTTCTATTTCCAGGTCGCCATACAGGGAAGTATTAAGCGAGAAATGACCCAGTGCATCGGTCAAGGTACTGTTACTGGAGCCGATGATGCGCACTTTTACGCCAGCTATTACCACACCTGCTTCATCTTTTACAGTACCAGTAACTACCGACAATACGCCTGTACTCACGTAGCGCACACCCCACAAGCGACATTCAACCCTACGTTCCGTAGGCGTATTCATGCTATAATGTGCCTCTGCTTCGTCCCATATATGTGTGATAAGATCTTTTATTTCTGGTATTTGAAGTTTCAGGTTTTTGGTGGCAGTGTTCCATGCTGTATGTGCATTGCTGATGGCAATGATGGCAGGTTTTGCAAGGTCATAAACAATGGTATATTCTGCAATAGTAGGGCCACTCATGGCAATGCCGCCAGCAGCCACCCTCAAAATATCGCCACTCAATACGGTTTCGGCAGCTAACAAAAGCTCCACATCTGTATCCATTTTGGGCATCTTTTTGTTGGTGATGGCCAAGCCGTAATAACCCCGGGCCGATGCAGGCACTTTGCCTCTTGTAATTAGTCCATTCAACGAATCGTAGAAGCCGGTGATGTTGTTTTTCATCAGGACACGCTCGGGACGGGCAAGTTCTACTTTACTATGATACGTTGTTTTGGCGAGCCGGATGGCGGCAATGCCATTGGAATAATTGGTGAAGCCAGCATCTAGCCGGGCGGATGTGGTGGCAGACAGTACATTATCTGCTGGAACTACAACGCCATCTTTTTTGTTTTTTCCGGTGGTCAATGCTTTCAGGCGACCAATAATAGATTGAGGAGATTCTCTTGTAGTGCCCATGGGTGAAAATTTTGAAGGTGATGAAAAAATGATTTAATAAAAACCGATTCAACCAACCATCGCGATATCCCCTGCTGCGGCTACACTTTGCTGGAGTGGAGTGGTAACCTAATAAGAAACGATAATTCTGTTGGCATAAAGGTCAAATAGGATGCCACCTTTAGTACTTGGCCTTTATTTCTACTTTTAGCTGACTGCTATTTTTAATTTGTGTCTGATAAGGCAGAAAAGAACCCACCTAAGGGAAACTTTAGGTCACTTTCCTCGCGAGGAAACCCACCTAAGGGAAACTTTAGGTCACTTTCCTCGCGAGGAAACCCACCTAGGGGAAACTTTAGGTCACTTTCCTCGCGAGGAAACACACCTAGTATTGGCAAAAAGCCTGATTTGGGGCAAAAAAAGGCTATTTACTACTATTTTAGGGACTAAAAGAGGTGTTTTGGGGTGGCAGTGCCCAAATGTTAATCTTTTAGGAATAGATATTTGTGTGTCATGTTTACCAGCAATATGGCAGGAGTGGAGCAAAAAGATAGTGGGACATAATGGCATAAAAACCACTTTTCGCTATTTGCACAACAGTGACAAGGATTTATTGAAAATATTAAGCACATTGGATAGTTTGGATTTAGAAATATAAAAAGCTGTAATATTGTATTGGCGACACACAAGAAAGTGGCGGATATTTTTGTAACGGATTGATTTCTAACATACAAAAAAAATAGTTACCCATCTGCTGTGCGCTCTATTTAAGAGTTGGTGGCAAGCTAAAGCCCCGACTCCATAAACATCAAACTTATGAACCTTATGGACAGGGAAATGATTTTTTACATTGGGGTATTTTTGACACTCGCCTTCATTGGTTACAATTTTTGGTTACAACTAACAAAGAGCGATGAAAGGAACGATGCAATTTCAACAGCAATATCCGAATATGAAGCCGCAGAACAAAATGCCCAAACCGCAAAATCAAATGCAATTGCCCAGATTGCAAAAGCCTACGGGCAAGACACGGCCCAAAAAGTAATCGATGGGGAAATCTGGATGGATATGCCGATGCACTTATTGCTAATGTGCCGTGGGAAGCCGAACGACATCAAGAAAAGCATTTACAAAGACACCGTAACTGAAAAATGGTACTACGGGGAATATGTAAACAGGTTGGGGAATTATAGATATACACTTGAGCTTATACTTGAGAATGATTACTTAGTTGGCTTTCGGGACTTAAAATAATTACAATGGCTATTTGCAACAACTGCGGCAAACAAATGCCGGCAAATGAAAATGTTTACAGGCGTGAAATATATAGTGGACAAACCAAAAGGGTCAACTATGGCAAACGCATAACTTATGGAAACAGTACACATTATACAGTAAAAAGCGTTTGCTACGATTGCGCCAGTGCAATTGATGAGGCAAGAAAGCGGACCAATCGGAATGTCATCGTATTCTTTTTGCTTGTAGCAGTAGCCGCATTCCTATTCTATATTTCTAAACATTAGACAATGGCTTTTAAAAATTACTACGACATATTAGGCTTGACACATTCCGCAACACAGGAAGAAGTGAAATCAGCCTACAGGAAGCTATCAATGAAATTCCACCCAGATAAAAACAATGGGGACGACTTCCTTGCAGAAATGTTTAAGAACATCAACGAGGCAAACGAAATCTTATCAAACCCAACCAAGCGTAAAGAATATGACGATACCTTGAAATCATTTGAGGACATCGGGAACAATTCAAATGGCAATTCAAATTACAATCCGAACAACTACCCCGAATCAACAGCCATTATTGACGTACTGAAAAGTATTAATGAATATTTTAGGCTTGAGAAAATAGCAAATCAGAAGTATATCGCAAAAACAAACGCAGGGTACATACCCAAGCCACGGCATTTCACGTTTGCAAAAGTCCTCTTGTCTATCTTGGTGCTGCTTTTCTTATGGGTCTTTGTCCGTCCACGATATTCATCAGTCACCAACATTACTACCAACAACTCTGCTACATGGACGACAACACAAGCAGCAACTTTATACAGCGAGCCAAATGTGAACTCGACACCATTGACAACTGTTTCTGAGGGAACAACCTTGACTGCTTTAAAAGAAACAAATTACTTTATACAGGTTGAAATCTATGGCAGGGACAGCATCCAATTTCAAGGGTACATACGCAAAAAGCAAATAAAGCATAGCGAATAAAGCACAATCACCTTGACGACAACCGCCTGCCACCAACATCAGTATTGCAAATATGGCTGGGAACGGAACAAACTCGGCTTCAGCAATTTCTTTAAGCTTTTGTTTCGGCTGATCATACAATATTGGGCTTCGAGCCCACATTTGGTTTTCGATTAGTAATTGGGTTTTAGTGGTCGGTGGACGGAACAACCTTGGCAGCCACATTTTCAATACTAGTCGTTGGCAGTAATTTTAGACAACCCGTTTAATGAGAATAACCAGACAAAATTTAATTGACATCTGCGACAAATTCTTGGATGACAAGATTGATAAAACTTTCATTCAAGACTTTGCTTGGGAAGTAATTACTGATGACGAAACAGAGTGGCGAGATGACGATGTTATTTCAGAGACAATTTTTGACTGGGACAGCGAAGACATGAGCTTTGAAATAAACAAAATCAATATCCAGCTTTGGAAAAACAGACTTTTGACAGGTCATGATGACTTGATTAGTTACAATTCTTGGAACTCGCATATTGAACGACAAAAAGAAGTTTGTGCAACATATAATTCTCAATGGAAGCCAATAAACAAAAAATTGCGAGTTGGTTTTTCTGCTAACCTTGACAAAGACCCAATTAATGGACTACGCCATCCAAACGAAAAAGGAACAACAGGTTGGTTCATTTGGACAGGCGACTATTCAGAACGTGACGACTTTTTTCAACCAATATGTGCAGAACATTTGTTGCAACTAAGACCAGACATTATCAAGTATTTGGGACTTGATATTGGTTATAGATTTCTTATAGACAAAAACGGCTATGAAGACATTTGGTATGACGACACGCTTAAAAATATATGAGAGACTGCTAGAAAAAACTGCTGCTTACATCAGTAAATATGGCTGGGGACGGAGCAAACTCGGCTTCAGCACTTTCTTTAAGCTTTTGTTTCGGGGGACGTCACACTATTGGGCTTCTGTTCTTACTTTTGGCTTTTGTAACAAGAATTAAGCAATTGTCCATCGGCAGACGGAACATTCTTGCCAAGCACCTTCCCAAACACTCATTCGCTGATTGCTAAGAGAAGAACGGAAATTGAATTATATAAAAAGAAGGGAGTCTTGCAAAAAAAAATAGCATGGTACAATGCACTTACCATTCGAGAGGGTAAGCCCATAAAAAATCTGCGCAAACCACTGTGGAATATGATTTATAAGTGGACAGCTTGGCAACCGCTACACATCGAACCTCGTTTCTTATTAGGAAATGATTTGGCAGGAAAGCTTCAGTCGCAAAAGATTACTATTCCCGTTATGGTTTTAACAGGCGATGTTGATGCCAATAAAAAGAATAAGTTATTGGCGTTAATTCCTTCCGCAAAGCAGGTGTTCATTCCTAATGCAGGGCATGTTAGTAACCTCGAAAATGCAGAAGGCTTCACTATAGCAATAGAGAAGTTTATTGATTCAAATACAAACATTCCATACACTAAATAGTCTTTCTTCAAAATCATCATTATGAATATATTTTTCAAGTCTTTTTTTCTAGCTTCTGTTGTCGCAGTTACAAGTATTGCACAAGCACAAAAGCAATCCATTATCAAACCTACAGAGTTATGGCCAGACGAAAATGGCAACCATATTCAAGCACATGGTGGTGGCATCACCAAGGTTGGCAAAACCTACTATTGGTACGGGGAAGAACGGGCTAAAGGACTGGATACCAACTTTCGCTTTGTAAGCTGTTATTCCTCTACCGATTTAACGAATTGGAAGTTTAGGGGCGATGTAGTCAAAATGAGCGATCCAGATAGTCTTGGTGCTAAATGGATTTTAGAAAGACCCAAAGTGTTTTATAATAAAAAAACTAAAAAATATGTCATGTATATGCACATAGATAACAGAACCTACAAAGTTGCTCAGGTAGGAATAGCTGTTAGCGACAAGCCAGATGGTGACTTTAAATTCGTTAAAAGATTCCGTCCACTTGGGCATGAAAGTAGAGATGTTGGCCAGTTTATAGATGATGATGGAACGCCTTATTTAGTGTTCGAAGACCGTCCCTTCGGCTTTCGTATTGCCACTCTTTCAGATGATTATATGAATGTAGAAAAAGAAGTTTGTCTTATTCCGGCACACATGGAAGGGGGTGCTATTGTTCATTACAATGGGTTGTATTACTCTATCGGTTCTGCCCTTACAGGTTGGCGTGCAAACCCAAACAAGTATGCAACCGCCACTTCTTTAAGCGGGCCATGGAGTGAGTTTAAAGATATAGCCCCACCCGAAACAAATACGTATGGCGGACAATCTACCATGCTTTTAAAGGTTGTTGGAACAAAAACGACTACTGTAATATTTCTGGCTGATATATGGAAACCTAAAACCCAGTGGGATTCTCGTTATATATGGATGCCATTGGAAATTGGTGATGGCAAACTTTGGGTCCCACGGCCAAAGCCTTGGAGCATCAACGTGAAAACAGGAGAGTGGAAAGCTGAATAAGTAATTTAATCAAGTTAACTCCTGAAAATAGTAAGTTACCATGATTATTATAGTGATTACTCCTTTACTACAACTTGCTAATTGCTTTCTTAATTGAACACTCCCTGATAATGAGTTCGCCTGAGATGATAGCTTTTTGAGAAGTGTAAACATCTACTTTCTCAAGGTGAGAGAGTAAAATATTAATTAGCTGTACTGACATTGCTTCAATTGGTTGTGCTACAGCTGTAATTGTAGGCTGGTGGACCATAAATAAATCGCTGTCATCAAAAACTACCATGCCAATGTTTTTTCCTAGCTTGAGCCCTACTTTGTTTATTGCTTTTAAGCCACTTACAGCAAGATAGTTAGTGCCAAAGTAAACCGCATCGATGGCTGGATTCTCTCTGAGTAAGGACTCAATTTTGTTTATTGGTAAATCTTGAAGCCTTGCAGAGTAGTCAATCTTTTCAATGATAGTCTCTTTTCCGGCTTCGGCCATTGCTTTTTTATAGCCTTCAAGCCTTTCTTGCATTTGACTTTGGGTCGATTCTAAAGTAATAAATGCAATATTTTTAAATCCCTGATCCAATAAATGCTTGGTAGCTTTGTAGGAGCTATTCAAGTTATCTGTACCTACATAACTTACGTTGGTGTCTGTAAGATAACGGTCAAAGGTTACAATAGGTATTTTTTCATTTAGTAAAGATTGAATATCTTTTTCGATTCCATTTGGTGGTGTGATAATATAGCCATCAACATTCCGGCTAAAAAAGGTGCTTATTAACTCTTTGGTTTTGTTAGTGTCGTTCTTGGTACTACAATAAATAATTTTATAACCCTTCTCGTAAGCAATCTGCTCAATGAGACCAGCTACCCCAGCAAAAAATACATCGGAAATGTCTTCAACCATCAGGCAAATTATCTTTGTTTTGCCTGATCGAAGGCTACTTGCCAGATGATTAGGAATATAATTTTGTTCTTTTACATATTTCTGAACTTTAATTTCCAACTCTTCACTTATCCGCTTTTCTCTTGCTTTGCCATTAATAATATAGGATATAGTTGCAGTAGAAATATTTAATTCTTTTGCCAACTGTTTAATAGACATTTTCTTCATAATACGTGCTTTCTGTACAGATGTAGGGTGTTAAGATAGTAATAATACGAAATGTATATTACATTAAAGCTTAAACATTATGCACAATGTTACTGCATAAATTATCTGAGGGATAATGTTGTGATCAATCTAATTTTTAACTTAATGCAGTGATGTCTGTTCGTATTGTAAAAGAGACTATATACTTGAAGCACATTCAAATAGGTATTTTTTTAGATTTCTCTCTCATTTTTTTGCCAGAATCCTAGATTAAAAAGGCTACTTCATACTCTCACCCTATCAAACACTGGTAGTTGATATTGAACCAATTTTTAATTATTTTGAAAGCAGATGCAATATTAAAAAAACCTGTTTACACAAACTGCTTTATACTCCCTTTATACTCTCTTATACTCTTTGTAATACAGTATTTAAGAGCATTTTTAATCATTTACACACCTTAGTGTACATTATCTTTTATCCCGCAACATAAGAGTGTATTTTAGTGATAAAATGGCGGTGCATTATATCCTCTAACTTAAACCTTTTTTCTTGTTTTCTTATCCCGAACTCACGTTATTAATAACTTGTTCGACAGCTTAATACTGATAATAGTTGTGATGAAAGTTTAAACAACTTCAATGAGAAAAAAACAATATAAACACATTGACACAACCCAAAACAAAGAAGATAAAATCAAAACAAAATTGGTTATCTAAATCAGCTGAAGTATATAAATAACAAAGGCTGCCTCAATTTGAGACAGCCTTTCTTTTAAACCAAACAAACAACAAAACAAACTATTCTCCAGTCAATGTCAAAGGATAAGCATACGTTCCTTGGAAGCCAGGATAAATACCCATCAACCTTACGGTGCCCCCCTTGGCATTGTTCAATGCCTTTTTCAGGTCGTCTACATTCTTTATCTCCTCGTCATTTACACTTGTAATAACAAAACCGTCCTGCATTTTAGTAGCTTTCAACAAGCCCTCTTTTATCTTCTTCACCAATACACCACCACTGATGTCGTTGGCAGAAGCTATCTTTTTGTCTACATTTTCAAGATCGGCACCTAAAGATTCTATGATACCTTGATTCTTGACCACATCTGTATTGCCTACTTTATTTTTCAATACTACATTGGTAGTCGTCTCCTTTCCATCTCTCAGGTAGGTAATCGTAATTTTATCGCCTGGTTTGTAGCGTGCAACTTGCTCTACCAGTTCGGGGCCAGTCACCACTTTCACGCCGTTTATCTTTGTTACTACATCTCCTTTTTTGATGCCAGCCAAGTTGGCAGCACCACCAGCAGGAGTTTCCATCACATAAACACCATCTACATCTTTAATACCTTGTTTGGCTTTTTCCTCGTCGCTCATAGCTTCATTAGGATAAGAAATACCTATGAAAGCCCTCTGTACTGTACCAAACTTGATGATATCATTCACTACTTTCTTCACAATATTCACAGGAATTGCGTAGGAATAGCCTGCATAAGAACCAGTAGGGGAGGCGATAGCAGAGTTGATGCCTATTAGTTCACCATTGGTATTGATTAAAGCACCACCACTGTTACCCGGATTTACGGCAGCATCTGTTTGAATGAAAGACTCAACAGGTGTAGAGCTTTGTTTCTCGTTGATATTGATACTTCTTGCTTTTGCACTCACAATACCAGCAGTCACAGTCACATCCAGATTCAAAGGATAACCAATTGCAAGTACCCATTGTCCTAGTTTGGCTTCATCACTGTTGCCATAAACAAGGTAAGGAAGGTCTTTTGCATCAATTTTCAATACGGCTAGGTCACTGCTTGGGTCGGTACCCACCAATGTAGCTTTATAGCTTTTTTTGTTGGTGAGGGTAATGTTTATTTCGTCGGCACCATCTACTACGTGGTTATTGGTAACGATTAAACCGTCTTCACTGATAATCACGCCACTGCCACTTGCTCTTTGTTCAGGAATAGTCTGAACACGAGGGCCGTTAAAGAACTGTTCGAACAAATCGCCACCAAACATATCCCCAAAAGGATTCTTCTGCTGAGGAGCATTGCTTGTTATCTGACGCGCTTTTGTTTTTGTTTTGATGTGCACTACAGCTGGTGTCGCAGTAAGAGCGGCCGAAGTGAAGTCAATATTAGAACTAGGCCCGTTGTTGTTGCCAAAAAAACCAGCATAGTTGGCGGGTATTTTACCGGGTTCTTGCGTGCCCACATACTGACTTTGCATTAGTTTGGTGTACCCAAAAACACTCACTAATGCTGTTGTGGCACTGATGCCCACAATCGTTAAGATGTTTTTTACATTCATAGTACTTTTTTTTGTGCGATTAACAAATAATATGCCTTTCCAATTGTAAATATTTAAACCTGTTGCTTAGTCAGTAACTCTTATCTTTCAATTAACAATTTTTTTACGACTAATTACATTTTGTCAGGTTCTTTTAAAATAACCTGCAATATTTACAAGTACTCAACGGCAGTAAATGTAACAGTACCTTTGGCAAGTATTCGTTAAAAAGTATTTAAGAATCTAATGAACTGGATGAATGGCAAATAACTACTTTCAATTTAAGCAATTTTTGATACACCAACGGTATTGTGCCATGAAAGTGACTACCGATGCCTGCCTTTTTGGGGCTTGGGTAGCCGAGAGAGTTGGGGATTGTAAAAGAGTATTGGACATAGGGGCTGGCACAGGTTTGCTAACATTGATGGTGGCACAAAAAACAAACGATGCACAAATAGATGCAGTAGAAATAGATAGCGAGGCGGCAAAAGAAGCAGCAACTAACTTCAAGGCTTCGCCATGGAATGAAAGGGTTGACCTTATCAGGGAGAATATCATAAAGTATAAGGTTGGGGATTTGTATGATTTCATAATCACGAATCCTCCTTTTTTTAACAATGACCTGAAGAGTGATTCCAACAAAAGGAATCTTGCCATGCATAGTGAAGCACTGAGCCTGGATGAATTGTTGGTATCTATTGAGCGATTATTAAAGGCAGGAGGGCTGTTTGCCATCTTGTTACCTACGCATCGGTCTGTTGAATTTGAAGGTAAAGCACTTTTAGCGGGGTTTTATTTGAGGGAAAAAGTACTGGTGAAGCAGACTCCCAAGCATCCCCCCTTCCGATGTATGCTTTTGTTTGGATATGAACAGGTGATGATCTCTGAGAGTAAGTTGGTAATTAAAGAAAATGATAGTTATACAGCGGATTTTATTGCCTTATTAAAGGACTATTATCTATACCTGTAAGCAGGGTTTAAAAATTTGTAAATACATCTAACCAAATTTCCCTACTTTTGCCGCCTAAAAAATTTTAAGTAAAATGAAAACAGTTACAATCGAAGGACAATTGAGAACCGGAGTTGGCAAAAAAGCTGCCCGTCAACTACGCGCTCAAGAATTAGTGCCTGGTGTAATTTATGGTGGGCCAACTGAATTGACTTTTGCTGCTCCAGCAAAAGCTTTCAAACCATTAGTGTACACAGGCGAATTTCAGTATGCGCAAGTAAATCTGGAAGGGAAGAGTTATAAATGTATTTTAAAGGACTTGCAGTTTGATACTGTAAGCGATGCTTTGATACACGTAGATCTACTTGAATTAGTAGATACTAAAAAAGTAATTGCCGATTTGCCTTTGAAATACGTAGGTACTTCAAAAGGGGTTAAAGAAGGTGGTAAGCTTGTAGTTAAAATGAAAAGCATCAAGGTGAAAACGCTTCCTAAGTTTTTGAAAGAATTTATAGAAGTAGATATCACAAACCTTGAGTTGAACGCAAACTTACGCGTTTCAGACATAGTTACATCTGATTATGAGGTGATGAACTCACCACGTATTCCAATTGCGTCTGTAGTAATGACTCGTCAGTTGAAACAAGCAGAAGCAAATGCTGCGAAAGACGAGAAGAAAAAATAATCTCACTCATGCTATTAACAAAAAAGCCTCTTCAATTGAAGAGGCTTTTTTGTTAATAGAAATTAGCAAGGTCTAAGATGTGACCGGGGCTGTAGATTGCTATTGAATATGTTCAAAATGATTTGAGAAAGCTGTAATAAGCCTAAATACTGTCTCGGATGCAAAACTTATAACTCAAAACGTATAACTCAAAATTATAACTTACAATCCTCTTTGACTCGTTAATTTCTTTTTACCCCAGATCCAATAAACAATAGCGCCTACTAGTATCAAAAATAGTCCATAGAAACTAACCCATGGTTTCAGGGTGAAGCCGTAATATAAAATCCATGCGTTGATGGTTAAAAACAGTACAGGCGTAAAAGGATAGCCCCATGTTTTATAGGAATGAGGTTGCGAAGGAAAGTTTCTACGTAGTTTGAAGATACCAAACACAGTCAGGCTTGTGGAGAGAGTCAATGTAAAGCCAATAAGATCTATTACAAATTGAAACTGGTTGATTAGTACCAATACGGCAGCAACTAAAGACTGTGTAATGATGGCATATGAAGGAGAACCATGTTTATTGGTGCGTGCCAAAAAAGCAAGTTTAGGTACTTCATCCTGCAAGCATGCACTAACGCGAGGGCCTGCAAAAGTCATGGCACTGATGGTGCTTACCAATGAAACAGAGATGATGATTGCCATCAAAGAAGCTCCAATCTTACCAAACATATATTGCGCAGCCACAAAGCCTACCTCTAATTGCCCTTTCATTGCATCAACAGGAGCAGCATGAAGAAAAGCCCAGTTGAGTAATACATATAGCACAGTAACAATGCCAGTGCCTGCAATCAAAGCGATGGGTAATTTCTTTTCTGGGTTCTTCATTTCGCCGGCTATGTATGAAGCCGCATTCCATCCAGTATAAGCATACGAAACCCAATAGAGATTTACGCCAAAAAAGGGACTGGTAAAAACCTCTTTCCACGCTTTGGCTGACGGGGTAACGTTGATGGTGTGGTGGGCTTTGGTTAAGAAACCTGCTGCTATCAAAAAACAGATAATACAGATGTTGGCAATAGTTGCCAATTGCTGGAACTTGCTCCCAATCATCACATGCCAGGAGTGAATGGCGGTGATGAGTATCAGCATACCCAACCCTGTTATCAACACAGGTAAAACAGGGAATACACTGTGCAGATAATTACCCAATGCAATAGAAACAGCTGCTACAGGGGCAGCAAATCCCACAAAAGCAGATACCCATCCAGCCAAGAAACCAAGTAGTGGGTTGTAAAGGTTCTTCAAGAAATTGTATTCCCCACCATTATTTGGGAATGCTGCACCAAGTTTTCCATAAACTAAGGCACCGCATACGGCAATGATACCTCCAACGACCCACAACATCAGTACCCCAAACAGGGTTTGCATATTGCTAAGTTGAAAACCAAGACTAGTATAAATGCCGCTGCCAATCATATTGGCAATTACAAGGGCAATTGCTGTTGGAATACCAAGTTGTCTCTTCATAGTTGCTGTTCTCTATCAATCAGGTAGATAAAATGTGATGCTCCCAAATGTAAAGGAAGGAACGGTTGCAATATGCATCTATAAAATTGGCTGAGCGTATTTTATGTTTGATTCAAATTAAAAAATTAGGGCATGTTTAACAACAAAACGCTTTTTTATATGTCTTATACATCAGTAATGTTTCGAATATATTTTATTAAGATGTTTTCAAATTAATTTCTTTAATAGATATTTTTTGACTAAATTGAAATAAAACTTGTATTTTGGCATTTCAACAAAGTTCTTTTTTAACTTTAAACACTCTAAATGAAAAAATGTATGAAGTCATTGTTTACCCTTTTATTAGTTTCTTTTTCGTGTGTATTGTTTGCACAGAAGACAAAAATCTCAGGTGTTGTAACTAGTAACGGTGTCCCGGTTGAGGGTATCTTGGTAAAGGTTAAGTCTTCCCGGTCGGGTACTGCTACAGCTAAGGACGGTTCTTTTACTGTATCAGTTGCAGCGATTGATGATTTGGAAATCAGTGGTATTGGCTTTACAACCAAGAAAGTACATGTAACTAATGCTAGTTCCAATTTGAATATCGCACTAGAAACAAGTGCAGTTGAATTGAAAGAGGTTGTAATGGTGGGTAGTCGCAGAGGCGGTAGGGTAAAGACCGACTCTCCAGTGCCGGTTGATGTGATAAATGTAAATCAAACTGGACAAACAACAGCCAAGCCAGACTTGATGAGTCAACTGAATATGGCTGTTCCTTCTTTTAATTATAATAAACAGAGTGGTGCTGACGGATCTGATGCGATAGACTTTGCTAGTTTGAGAGGACTTGGTTTCGACCAAACACTTGTGTTGGTAAATGGAAAGCGTCGTCACTTATCTGCTTTTGTTAATGAGTTAGGCACTAGGGGACGTGGTAACAGTGGAACAGATTTAAATGCAATACCCGAAGCTTCAATAGATAGAGTTGAAATACTACGAGATGGTGCTTCTGCACAGTATGGTTCGGATGCAATTGCTGGTGTTATCAATATCATTTTGAAGAAGGATGTCGATCATTTATCTGTCAATGCAGGTTGGTCTGGTTATTATGACCATAAGTATAATACATTAAACAATGTCGATCCAAGCCAATATTACACTGGAAGTAAAATAGATGGTAAAACTTTTACACTCGGTCTTAATGATGGATTCGCAATTGGTAAAAATGGAGGATTCCTGAATATTGGTGTTAACCTGATGGATCAGGGCAAAACATTTAGGGCAGATCCTGATACTAATATATCTACAAATAGCCAAGCACTTACTCCTGATGCTTGGAGAAGGGCATTTGGCGATGGTAGTGTAACTTCTGGCGGTGGTATGTTTAATCTTGAAGTTCCTTTGGCTGGAACAAAAACGACCATCTACTCTTTTGGAGGAGCAAATTATAAGCACTCTAATGTTTACGCTTGGACACGGAATTTCTCTGGAAGCCCACAAAAGTTTCCGACGAATCCTGATGGAAGTCTCATTTTTGTTCCAAGTATCATGCATGTTGCTGACCCAACTCCTGGAGTTTTAGATACAGCTAATGTGTTTTATAACCCACAAGAAGATGTTCACATCACTGACCTATCTTTTGCGGCAGGATTGAGAGGGACCAATAAAAGTGGTTGGGATTGGGACTTAAGTAATGTGATTGGTTATAATGATTTCCATTATTATGGAGAAAACACTTTTAATGCATCATTGAATAATGCTTTACCTCTTTCTCCATTAAAAACAAATTTTAATGATGGGGGGTTCAATTTTTTACAAAATACTACAAACCTAGACTTTAGTAAACACTTTGAAGAATTTGCGAATGGACTAACCTTAGCTTTTGGTGGAGAATATCGATATGAGCGCTATAAATTATATGCTGGTGAACCTGATTCTTATGGTTATTCCGCAGCAAATAAATATTTCCCTAATCTTAATGGTGATAGTAATAATGACTCAATCCAACCACCTGCCTCTGGTTCACAAGGGTTTCCTGGATTTACTCCAGGAGATGCTGCAAATGCAAGTCGCACCAATGTAGGAGCTTATGTGGATGCTTCCATTGATATTACAAAAGAAATCTTGTTGGATTTAGCTGAAAGGTTTGAAAATTACTCAGACTTTGGCTCTGTAGCCACTCAAAAAGTAGCTTTACGATATAAGGTTTCAAACGATTTCAATCTTAGAGGCTCAGTAAGTACTGGTTTTAGGGCTCCTACCTTACAGCAAATAAACTTTAGCAACACAAATACCAATGTACAAAAAATAAATGGCACTCCAACGCTAGTCTATGTTAAGTTGGTTCCAAATTACAGTTCAATTGCCAGAGCGGTTGGTATTCCCAAATTAAAGGAAGAAACTTCATTAAATTATAGTCTAGGCTTTACTTGGAAACCTGCCAAGAATTTTACTGCAACAGTTGATGGCTATTTGATTCAAATGAAGAATAGAATAGTAATTACTGGTAATTATGGTTCTTCTATTTCTGCTTTAACTAATGTATTGGCAAATAATAATCCGCCTTTATTTGCGGCTAATTTCTTTGTAAATGCTGTAAACACAACAAATACAGGTGTAGATGTCGTTTTAGATTATACAAATAAATGGGGAAAGCATGGTTTTAAAGCATTACTAGCTGGTAATATTCAAAACGTAAATATTGATAACATTAATGTTCCTACTGCTTTAGGAACTAGTTATGCCGATCAACAAGCGTTCTTTAGTTCAAGAGAACAAGCATTCTTAGTAGCTTCTGCACCTCATGCTAAGTTTTCATTGGCACTGGAATATTCTTACAACAAGTTTGCCGCAGGATCTCATATTACTTATTTCGGAAAGCTAACTACCAAAGGGTTTGGTAATGCTTCTTTGGCTGGAGCTCCCGATAATGGGCCAGGTGGTGCAGGTATCTCCGACCAATATTCTGGATGGGATCCATACACTGCGAAAGATGATGGTACAGGAGCTGTACCAGAAGACTTCGTATTTCATGGCAAATTCACTACAGATATTTATGCTTCATACAAAATATCAAAGAAAACAACTTGGACTATTGGAGCAGATAACATATTTAATGTTCATCCGGATTTGGCAGTTACTGCTGGTGCACACCAAAGTTCTTGGGGAGATAGCGAGTCTGGTGGACCATTTGATGCCGTTCAAATGGGGTATAATGGATTAAGGCTATTTACTAAGCTAGCTTTTAACTTTTAATTTACAGTAATCAAATAGTTAGCGTCGCAAAACAAGTTGTTTAACCCTTGTTTTGCGGCGCTTTTATTTTAGTATCTCTCCTTCCGCTGATTGCAAATGAAAAAGGTGATAGCATAAGCCATCACCTTTTTAGTTGTGGATATTGAATTATTTATTTTTACTTGTAACTGCTAGATTGCTTGTACAATTAACTGCTAAAATCTATTTGTTATATCAATAGACGTTGAAGTAGAAATAAACCTTCGCACTAGTGTAGAATGTTTTTGGGATACGCAAACTGTACGTTGTTGAGATAGTTTTTGTCGGTTAGGGTAGCTAAGAAAGCAATAATTTCTTCCTTCTCGCAATTGGATAGTACAATCCTTTGTTGCAATTGCTTAGATAAAGTCTTACTCCTTACAATTCCATTGGTATAATGATTCAACACTTGTTGCAGCCGTACAAATCTGCCGTCGTGCATATAGGGATAGCTAACTTGTATGTTCCTTAGTGTGGGAACTTTAAACTGTAGGTAGTTTGCAGAATCTTGCGTAATGCGCATTCTTCCATTGTCATGTAAGGAAGTGTCAACAGGCAATCCATTGTTTTCAAATTGATTATTGGTAAATAGTGGTTCTCTATGGCAAGAGGCGCAATTGGCTCTAAACAACCGATAACCATTGTTCTCTTGCTGTGTAAACAAGGCTTCTCTTCTCAGTACACTATCATATTTTGCATTGTAGCTAACGAGTGTAAGCATAAACTGCGACATGGCTTTCAGCGTATGCTCACCAGTAATAATACTATCGCCAAAGGCTTTAAAGAATAACATAGGGTAGTGTTTACTTTGTTGCAACTTGCTTACCACATGCTTTATCGACTCGTCCATCTCATCTGGATTGCTCATGGGTGCCAGTGCTTGCATGTCCAGATGCTTTACCGCCCCATCCCACATAAAAGAAGTATTCCAAGCCAAGTTCATCAGGGCAGGAGCATTGCGGGTACCGAGTTTATTATCGATTCCTCTGCTAAATGATTGATCTGTTTGCGCAAATGCAGTCTTGTTTGAATGACAAGTGGCGCAGGCAATGGTACTGTCTCTAGAAAGTATGGGGTCATAAAACAAGGCGGTTCCTAGCGAAATCTTATCTGTAGTAAGTGGGTTTTGGGTGAAGTCATATTCGGGTTGGGGCCATCCTTTTGGAACGATAAAATGGATAGTGTCTGTTACTTTATAGGCAGATGTAGCAATGCTGATAACCAATAAAAGTACCATCAGTTTCTTCATAATGAAAACACGTTTATTTGATATCCACTTGCGAATAAAAACAACTTTTCACCTGTTCTGCTATCCAAACGGCTTCTTTTCCGGGTGTCATTATCTGATTTGTTTTAGTAAGATCAATAACAGATAACAGCTTTCCTATCTCAATATATGCAACTGTATTGATGTCTTTTGAAACATTTAGGGATATGCGCTGCAATGAGTTATAAGGATGATGATACCCGCCAATGTGAAACTCAAATGCATGGTGACGTGTATTGCAAAGGGGACTACTTCCTTCTAGTTTAAAGTTGATATAGCCACTTTGCCAGGTCCAATACATACCTCGCATCGGGTCCAAGTCGCCACCCTGTACACCCATTGTATTGGTGGCACTATCAATGCCTAAATTAAAAGAAAGAATCGTATAGTCCAATGATGTAGGGAAACTTAAAGGGATAGAAAGCGTTTTTTTATCGCTTGCATCAATCAGATGGTAACTATTTGCTTCTTTCCAAACTGAAGTTCCTTTGTTATATAATTCAATACCCGAAATATAGAATTTCAAGGTGCGTATCTCGATACTGTCTTTGTCGTTGGAATAGAAGGCAGAATCTTGTAAATGAATAAGTTCGGTAGACTTTTGTGGAATATTATAAACTGCAATAAACGTTAGCTGTATCGTAGTATCCTTTTGTGCGGATACATAAAAGCTGCTTATTAAAAGGAATAAAAAAATAAGGTTACGCATACCAGAAATATTTAGGGAGTGCGTGCAAGGTACTTTCTTTTTAAGAATTGCTAAGTTCCTCTTTTCAATACAATTCTATTTATAAGCTGTACTTACTTAGGAATAAACTTGGTAAGTGTTTGAGAATAGAGGATTGAAGTTGTTGAACTACCAGCGTTTTGTTGCCAAATTTCGTAACGAACCACACCTACGCCTGCCGAAATATAGGTGACGTAACTAGCTGTGCCATGACAATCTTGAACCTGAACAATGTTTCTGTAGCAGGTGTAGCCAGCAATGCTGTATTGGGTGGTGAAACCATAAGTGTTTTCGGTAAGTCCACAAGATAAGTTGCTGAAGTCGGTATAAGTTTGTGTTAACTGAGAACCGTTTACGGTTGTAGCACCCCAGAATAAATAGGGTGAACCGGAACTATCAAGTTCTAAAACATCATAGTTGCCATACTGATCCTGATAATTTGTAAGATATCCTCCGTAGTCGAAACAGCCAAGAGAATCTGTTTCTACAACACCCCAATATGGATTTCCGCCTACCGTTACGGACTTATTAATGACTTGTGCAGTATCTATCGAAACAAAAGCAGCGTTGGTAGCTGTATCATAAATAGAGTCTTGGTAAATCCAGGTATCGCCAACTTTAAGTGGAAGTAAAGCCGTAGTGCTTGTATTAAGATTGTTTATATTAACCACTTGTGCGCTTTTATTGCAGGCAATAATTGAGAGGACAACGATTACAGAAGCAATTGTGAAAGCAAAATATTTTTTCATACTAATATTTTTTTAAGTAAGACACGCAAATATTAAAATTTGTTTCCTTGCTTATTGTTAAAAATGGGTGGATAGTTGTTTTGAAGGGTGAAAACTATTTTTTTGCCCCAATATTTTCCTTTTTCACTATCATATCATTCAACTCATCACTCACTATTCACCACTCATCACTTACCACTAAAACCTTATCTTGCACCTTGAATTATGCGTGCGAACAAAAACAGTAGTCTCTTTCCTCACACCCCCTCCACAGATGGTTTGTACGCCGAGGTAATCATTCCGCTTTGGTTGCCGGTTACCTATACCTGGGCTATCCCTACGCATCTGCGGGACGCTGCAAAGATTGGATTGCGGGTGGAAGTAGACTTGCGGAATAAAAAATATGCAGGCATCATTAAATCAATCACCAAAGAAAAACCGGCTGCCTTCGAGCCGAAAGAATTACTGAATATATTGGATGATGAACCGGTTTTGTATCAGAATCAACTGAAACTATGGAACTGGATCAGTAATTATTATATGTGTTGTGAGGGGGAAGTGATGCAGGCCGCCGTCCCTGCTAACCTGAAACTATCTAGTGAAAGTATCCTGATCTGGAATGAAGAAACCAACTACGACCTCAATGATGGCTCGGCATTTACGGACAATGAATACTTGGTGGCACAGGCATTGGAATTGAAGAAAGAGTTACGATTGAGTGAAGTGCATCAAATACTAGACACACAAAATGTGTATCCTGTTATCAAGAAACTGATTGATAAACAAGTGTGTTTTGTATGGGAGGAATTGAAAGAGAAATTCAAAACCAAGACTGAGACCTACATACTATTGAATCCAGTTTATAAGGACGAAGAGAAGCTATCGCAACTGTTTAATGAACCTAAATTTAATGCGCCAAAGCAAATGGAGTTGTTATTGGCTTACCTGCATTTATCCAAAACGGAAGGAGAGGTAACACAATCAACGCTTTTAAAGAAGGCAAATGCGAGTGCTGCACAGCTTAAGGGATTGATAGAAAAGAAGATATTAGTAGGAGAGAAGCGGGCAACAGATCGGATTAAGGCACTGCCCAAGGATATGAATTTGGACTTTGTTCTATCAGAAGCGCAGCAAATAGCCTTTGATGCCATCAATAAATCGTTCGAAGAAAAGAATGTATGCCTATTGCACGGCGTTACTGCCAGTGGAAAGACACAGGTGTATATGAAGCTGATTGAACAGTTTATGCAACAAGGCAAACAGGTATTGTATATGCTGCCCGAGATTGCATTGACGGCACAAATGATACGCAGATTGCAATTGCATTTTGGTGGGAACATTGCCATCTATCATTCCAAATTCAACCCCAATGAACGGGTAGAGATATGGAATAAGGTAAAGGATGGGCAGATAAAAGTTGTTTTGGGAGCTAGAAGCTCTTTGTTTCTTCCTTTTAAAGACTTAGGATTGATAGTGGTGGATGAAGAACACGATGCCAGTTACAAACAACAAGAACCTGCACCACGCTATCATGCAAGGGATTCAGCCATTTATTATGCCTCCTTGTTTAATGCAAAAGTGTTGTTGGGAAGTGCCACGCCATCCATCGAAACTTACTACAATTGCTTACAGAATAAATACGGATTGGTGACTTTATCTGAACGCTTTGGTAAGGTAGATTTACCTACTATTGAGCTGATAGATTTAAAACTGATTGCCAATAAAGACAAGAGCAAGATTGCTTTATCGCCTCAGATGTTAGCTGCCATAGAAGTGTCTTTATCACAGAACAAGCAAGTGATACTCTTTCAGAACAGGAGAGGGTATAGTCCCTATATGATCTGCAACAACTGTGGTTGGATACCTCAATGTCAGCATTGCAATGTGAGTCTCACCTATCATAAAGCGAAGAATAAATTAAGTTGTCACTACTGCGGCACCACCTATCCCGTATTGCATACTTGTGCGGCATGTGGTAGTCACAACTTTATCCAGAAGAACTTCGGTACAGAAAAGCTTGAGGAGATGGTAGCAGAACAGTTTCCTAACGCACGTGTCGCTAGGATGGATTATGATACGGTAAAAGGAAAGCATGACCATGATAACCTGATAAAACTATTCGAACAACAACGGATAAACATATTGGTGGGTACGCAAATGGTGGTGAAGGGATTGGACTTTGAACATGTGAATCTGGTGGGCATCATAGACGGCGATGGTATCTTGCACTTTGCAGACTTTAGGGTAAACGAACGAGCCTTCCAGTTGATGGAGCAAGTGAGTGGAAGGGCGGGACGGAAAGATGGCAAGGGTAAGGTATTGATACAAGTGAGCAATGTGCAGCATCCGGTATTGGGATTTGTACAGAGTCATAACTATCTGCAACTATATAATTATGAAACTGAGGGGAGGCTTGTGTATCAATATCCGCCTTTCTTTAGAATCATACAGTTGACCTTTAAACATAGAGATAGTTATGTGGCGGAGGAAGCGGCTAATATAATGTTGCTAGGGTTGCAAGTAAACTTTAGGCAATACGTAAATGGACCAGCGCAACCACCTGTGGATAGGGTGCGTAATCAGTATCTTTGGGAACTATTGATTAAATTGCCAAAGGATGCAGCAACCATCAACCAGTGTAAACGGGAGATTCAACAACAGATAGCAATAGTACAAAGCGATAAACGATGGAGAAGTGTAAGTATTGTAGTGGATGTAGACCCAAATTAGTTATGAGTTATGAATGATGAGTTATGAGTGAAAGGAAGAAAAACTCATCCTATTTCATAATTAATTACTAAATGCAAAAACTCATAACTCATCATTCATAACTCATAACTAAAAGACGTGTGGGAACCATATAAAAAAGGATTTAAGGCGTATTTACAACTAGAGAAGTCGCTGAGTGATAACTCGGTGGAAGCTTATCTGCGTGATGTAGAGAAGCTGACGGAGTATTTGTTGGCATCTAAGACAATGAAGAATCCTGCAGAAATTGAGCTGAAAGACTTACAAGCTTTCGTGAAATGGGTGGCAGAACTAGGGATGACAGCTACTTCACAAGCGCGTATTATCTCGGGTATCCGTGGGTTTTATAAGTATTGTTTGTTGGAAGATATATCCAAAACAGATCCTTCTACTTTGTTGGATGCCCCCAAGACAATCAGGTTATTGCCTGATACACTTAGCTTCGAAGAAATAGAAAGTATGATTGCGGCAATCGACCTGAGTAGGGCAGAAGGGCATCGGAACAAAGCAATATTAGAGACGATGTATAGCTGCGGATTACGAGTTAGCGAAACCATAAACTTGCAGCTCAGTTGCCTGTTTTTCAATGAAGGTTACATACGTGTTATAGGTAAAGGTGATAAAGAAAGGCTGGTACCCATAGGCAGCGATGCCATGAAATATATTCGGTTATATGTTGAAACAGATCGTAAACAGATACGTATCAAAAAAGACTTCGAAGACATTGTATTCCTTAATAATAGGGGAACATCTTTATCGAGGGTGATGGTATTTTATATCATCAAAGATTTGGCACTAAAGGCGAACATAACCAAAGTCATTTCTCCGCATACTTTCCGTCATTCATTTGCTACGCACTTAGTAGAGGGAGGAGCTGATTTAAGAGCCGTACAAGAGATGTTAGGGCACGAAAGCATTACCACAACCGAAATCTATACTCATTTAGATAAAGAGTTTCTCAGAAGCACACTGCAGCGGTTTCATCCTGCATACAAATACTAAACAGACGAATGTCTCGAAAAGGTTATCGATGTCGAAGAGGCTCTTAGATTCCCTTAGATCCTTAGCTAGTCCATGTCATTCTTGCTAGTTGGACATCGAATTAACTCAGTTAGTGACTACTGTCGCACTGTCTGTGGCGGGTGGCTTTGCTAAGATTGTTTCCATAGCTAAAGACTTTTGTAAGACGCCAATCTTGTGATTTTGGATAAAAATCAGCATTAACTTATTATTATCTTTTCCACAATTGATTCGGGCAGAGGAAATATTTTGTTTATTTGCTAAATTATTCTTAATTTTTCTACTAAATTTGCAGTTATACATCTTTTAAAACAACATTTTTTCATTCTTACCGCTCACAATCAATCATTTATTTTTATGAATTTAAAAAAGAACATGTTAATTTTTATGCTAAAGGGAGTTGCATTACTATTTTTAGTGGTAGTATCAGCAAGTAATCTTTCTGCGCAAACAGTAATCAAGGGGAAGATCGTAGATGCTACTACAAAGGAAGCATTACCGGGTGTAACAATCAAGGTTAAGGGCAAAAAAGTGTTTACAGCTTCGGGTATCGATGGTTCATTCTCAATAAAAGCAGCAGCAGGTGATAGCTTAGAATTAACGTCCACAGGATATTTGAGTCGTATTGTAGGCAGTAATAAAATTGCAACAATTGAGCTGACTTCTAGCCAAACCACTTTGAAAGAGGTGGTTGTTACCAACAACATTGCTATTGCCCGCAAAACACCCGTTGCGGTTTCAACTATTAATCTAGCTCAGATAGAAGAATTTAGTCCTAACAGAGAGTTCCCTGAGTTGTTGGAGAATACTCCGTCTGTCAATATTTCTAAACAAGGGGGTGGCAATGGAGACTCCAGAATAGCCATCAGGGGCTTTGAACAAGCACAAATAGCAGTAATGGTAAATGGTGTTCCTGTGAATGATATGGAGAATTCTAGTGTCTATTGGAGCAACTGGAAGGGCATGTCCGAAATTGGTGCACAGATACAAGTTCAGAGAGGTTTGGGTAATTCTAAATTGTCTACGCCTGCGGTAGGTGGTAGCATCAATGTCATTACCAAAGCTTCTGAGATGAGACCCGGTACTATGATTAGTGCTTCTGTTGGAAATAGTGGTTTTGAAAAAACAAGCGTTGGCTTTTCTACAGGTAAAGGGAAAAGTAATCTTGCTTACACCATGCTGCTTTCTCATGAAACAAGTTCTGGGTATGTGCAAGGTACTGCTTCCGAAGTGTACAATTACTTCGCAACCCTTTCATGGGAGATTAACAGTAAGAGCACGTTGACTGCTACAGCTACTGGTGCACCACAATGGCACGATATGAGGGTTGCACAAACTTATCAAACCTATTATGGCAATCCGCTAGACTCTACTGTTATAAAAAGAGGACCTCGTTACAATAATAACTGGGGCTATCTGAGTGGTAAAGAGTTTAATACAAATATGAACTTTTATCATAAGCCAGTGGCAAACATCAATTACTACTACAAGATGAACCCTAAAACTGAGTTAAGTGCTATCTTATACGGTTCTATTGGAAGAGGTGGTGGAACATCTTATTCATACACTGCTGGTACTTTGAATGGCTATACATTTTTGACTGCACCGAGAGACGCTAATAATTTGATACGATTTGATGATATTAGCAATTGGAATAAAGGGATGTCAGTATCAGGATTCGGCTCTCAATTTAAGCAATGGGGAACTGCTAGCCCTAGCAATTACCCTTCTTACATCGGAAAGTATGTAGCTAGCGCTTCCAATACTGCAACTAACTTAGCAAGAGGACTAAATAGAATTGCAGCAATGAATGAACACAATTGGTATGGTACTATTGTTAATTTAACGCACAAGCCATCAAAATATTTAGAGTTGGATGGTGGGGTTGACATCCGTATCTACAAAGGACTTCATTATAGAAGAGTGCAGGATGCATTGGGAACTGATGCTTATTATGAGGCTTATTCTCAATCAAATAATTCTGGTGATATAAACAATCCTGCTAAATATGTGGCTGCTGGTGATAGAAAAACAAAGATTTTTAACGACAATAATGACCTGGTAAAACAATACGGTGGTTATTTGGGTGGGTCTTATGAAAAGAACAAGTTAACCATTTCGGCTTCTGGGTCTTATAATACCACCTCTTACCAACGTGTAGACTATTTCTTGTACAAGTCAACCGATCCTACACGTAATTCAAAGATTATTACTTATAATGGTTATTCAATAAAAGGTGGTGTTAGCTATCGTATTAATAACAATCACTTTGTATTTGGTAATATTGGTTACTTCGAAAAAGCCCCATTATTTGGTTCTGTCTTCTACAACTACGACAACACTACAATTACACATGATCTGCACAATGAAACTACTTCATCAGAAGAGGCTGGGTACAACTATCGCTCAAGCATTGTAAATGTAACAGTTAATATCTACCATACATTATGGAATAAAAACTTGGTTTATTCAACTACAGATGCCAATCAAAACACTTTTATTGCAAACATTAATGGGCTAATAGAGGATCACAAAGGAATTGAATTAGAATCTGTAATACGGCCAGTTAGAAAATTTGAAATTAATGTGATGGGGTCACTGGGTGATTGGAGATATAAAAACAATGTTAATGCCGCACTATATGACAACAACAATAAATACTTAGGCACTCAACTCTATTATTTAAAGGGTGTTAAGGTAGGTGCCAATCCACAGAATACTTTCAGCTTAGGAACCAGATATGAAGTATTGAAGGGGCTTACTGTAAGAGCCAACTATCGATTAAGTGATGCTATTTATGCAGATTTTGGAAGTTCTGGTCGTTCAGATAAAGCTGATAGTGGTCGTCAGGCATGGCAATTGCCAGATTATGGCTTAGTAAATGCCGGTCTTATTTATACAACCAGAGTTGAAGGCAAAAAGATTACTTTGGAATTGAATGTAGATAACATCTTGGATAAGACATACATTGCTGAATCAACAACAGATACTCCCTACAAGAAAACTACACCCAAAGATTTTGTTATTGGAGACAAAGGTTCAGGTAAATTAAATACTGTTTATCCTGGCTTTGGGAGAACGTGGGCTTTCACAGCGAAGATAAATCTATAGATAAAGATAGCTTATTAAAAAGCCCAAGAAATCCTATTGGATTTCTTGGGCTTTTACTTTTATTTTTCAAATTGATTATTCTTTTTGTTGAGCAAGACAGCATAAAAAGCAAGACAGGTATCGATAATACAATCATTAATAAATATTACAGCAGTATGAGGCATTTTCTATTTTTTTTCTTATTTGCAACTACTACCCTCATTGGAACACTAGCCAATGCCCAAACAAAAATACTGTTCGATAACACAAAAGCAGAAACAGCAGGTAGTGCCGACTGGGTAGTTGATGCAGATGCAAGTAAAGGCAGCGCACAGCGTGTACCTACACCGCTTCAAAGTACTATCACTCCCTCTACCCCCGAAACTTATTGGACGGGCGCTTTATCTAACTGGGGGATCGATTGTGTAAACAAAGGATACATTGTAGAATCGTTACCATCAAATGGTAAAATAACTTATGGCGACAAGACAAATGTGCAAGATTTAAGCAATTACAAGGTTTACATTATTTGTGAGCCCAACATACTTTTTACAGCCACAGAAAAGACTGCTATGCTAAACTTTGTGAAAAATGGAGGAGGCTTGTTTATGATATCCGACCATGCGGGTGCCGACAGAAATAGTGACGGTAAAGACGCTACTCAAATATGGAATGATTTCTCAAATAATAATGGAGCAGTAAAAAATCCGTTTGGAATAAGTTTCGACACAACAAATCCGAATAAAAAATTATACCCATCCGATATTACAGAAGTTAGTACAAATGTTACCAAAATAAGTAATCCAATAACTAACGGAAGCTATGGAACAGTAACAAAGTTTAGTTATTCGGATGGCTCTACCATGGTGCTAGACACTGTTGCCAACAATACTGTTAAAGGCGTCATATTTGCAAATGAATCTAAAAGCACAATCAGTGGTGCGATGGTTGTTTATGCTCGTTATGGCAAAGGGAAAATTGTTGCAACAGGCGATAGTTCGCCCCCAGATGATGGTACAGGTTTTACTAACTCGGGGTTATACAAAAGCTATTCTGGAGACAGTAAAGTAGGGGATAATCATAGATACATGTTTATGAATTCTACAATTTGGTTGGCTACAACAGACACTACCCTGCCAGTTAACTTTATTGACGTAACAGGTAAGAACGTAAACAATTTTGCAGTAATAGATTGGCATGTGAGTGCTATCAACTTTAATGATGATTATACTATAGAGCAATCTACAGATGGTAAAAACTTTGAAGTTGTAGGAAGTGTTTCCATCAATAAAACCAATAATAACGGTATTGAACATTACCAATGGCAAAGCAAAACTGAGCTTGATGCTACAACTTATTATCGGATTAAGGCTGTTGAGAATGGCACTTGTAATTACTCAAGTGTAGTTTCAATAAGTCCTTTCAAAAAACAACAAGTTACTATTTACCCTAATCCCACATCACTAAAACAAGGAGGTGCATTTACAATTAAAGGTTTGAATGCAGGAAATGTTATCAGTATAACAGACCTAAAGGGGCAATTGGTTCATCAGGCAACTGCACAAAGTTCTTCAGTTGTAATAAAGACTTACAAGTTGTCTGAAGGGATTTATTTCGTTTCTATAAATGATACTAGTGGAAATTTAACCTCTACTCAAAAAGTGGTGGTCACTCAGTAATGCAATACTATCTACTATCTAAGTAGTCCTTCTTCCATCGCCTTATAGACCTTTTCTTTTAGTATTGCTACTTCTTTAGTTGTGTAACCTTCTGTGGAAATGGCGGGGAGATAGACCACGCGACTAATACCTGGCGTGAGTGAGAAAATGCTATCGTAATGTAGCCTTTTCTTGTTGTCTAAATACAAAACAGGTTTAATGGGTGTTTGTGTTTGAATGGCAAGGCGGAATGCGCCGTCATAAAAATCTTTCAGCGGCTGATCGGTTTCGTTAAAAGTGCCTTCGGGAAAGATGAGGATAGATATGCCTTTGTTTATTGCTGCATTTAATTCCCGTACACTCTGCGAACGATTTTTCATATCGCTTCTGTCTACCAATATCACCGCTGCTTTATAGATGAGCCCGAAGATGGGAATCTTGACAATATCATGCTTTCCTAAAACACGATATGGCTGACTGATGGCTAGCATAGTAGTTGGAATATCCAGATAGGAGATGTGGTTGGCAACGAAAATGTATTGTTTATCAGCATGAGGAAAATCCTCAGCAGTGGATTGATGCCTGATACCAATGAGCAGATACCAGATTCTCGCCCACACTTTAGCAACTTTATAAACAAAGTTGCCACTAGCTTTTTCGCCAAATAACAGGCTGCACATCACCAATGGAAAAGCAATGAACATCAATAAAATGAAGATAAGATAGGCGTAGATGCAGTATGTGATGCGGAGGATTTTCATTTGCTACTTGTGAACACAAAACAATTTTCGGGGAAAGATAGTTTCACATTCGCACCTTTTTCAAAGATTCCGAAGACGGTGCTTCCACTGCCCGTCATACTACTATAGATTGCTCCTTGTTTGTAGAGTTCAGCTTTTATGGAACCAATTTCTGGATAGTGATTGATGGCAGGAAACTCGAAATCATTTATCAAAACATCTTTCCAAGTGTTTATGGGTTGTTGGATAATATCCTTTAGTGAATTATTGGGAGTCGTGGGAATGATATTACTAAATGCCCAACCTGTGCCTATATGTATCTTAGGATTGACGATTACAAATTGATAAGCAGATAAATCCAACGAAATTTCTTCCATCACTTCTCCCCTACCTGTTGCGAAACAAGGCTTATTGAGAATAAAGAATGGGCAGTCGCTACCCAATTGCAAGGCATAATCAATCAATTGCTCCTGAGATAAGTTGAGGTGAAAGTTATTATTCAATAGCTTCAAAGCAAAAGCACCATCGGCACTACCGCCGCCCAATCCTGCTCCCATCGGAATTACTTTATGCAAGTGCATCTGAACATCAGGTAGTGTAGGGAAATCTTTTTTAAGTAAATGATAGGCTTTTATGCAGAGGTTGGTTTCGGGATTACCATTTATCTCTAATCCCGAAGTCGTTAAATGAATACCTTTTACCGTATTCCGTTCACCGAAGGCCGTCGAATGTTCTGCAACCTCGGCTAACGGTAAACTGTCAAAGGTCAACGCTTGACGGACTACTTCCAACGCATCTTTTAACGGAATAGGATAGAAAACAGTTTCCAAATCGTGGTAGCCATCCGCTCGCTTGCGAAGAATGTTTAATCCGAGGTTTATTTTGCAGTTGGGAAAAACGACCATGTAGTTAGTTATGAGTTATGAATTATGAGTTATGAGTTTGAGGAACCCTAAACCTTCACTCATCACTCATAATTATTTGCGTTTATTTATCTCATCCCTAATGGAAATTGCTCTTATGTAGTCTTCGTTTTCTAATACTTCATTCAGTAAAGTCTCAAGCTCTGCAAGACTCAGCAAAGAAAGATCATCTCTTTCACCGCCGCCGGTTTCTTCTATACCAACTGCTTCGCCTTTTTCTTTCTTAGGTGCAGCATCACCCATCAAAATACCTGCATTATCCAGGATGCTTTCGTAGGTATAAATTGGGCATTGAAAGCGGACTGCCAAAGCAAGTGCATCGCTGGTACGGCTATCAATTTCAACCGTATCGTGTTCTGTAAAACAAATAAGTTTAGAATAAAAGATGCCTTCTTGTAAGTCGTTGATTACAATTTCTTGCAATTGCACATCAAAAGCGTTCATAAAGTTCTTCATCAAATCGTGCGTAAGTGGTCGGCTTGGGCTCATCCTTTCCAATGCAACAGCTATTGCTTGCGCCTCAAATCCTCCAATTACAATGGGCAATCTGCGCAGCCCATTCACCTCGCCCAACACCACGGCATAGGAATGTGTTTGCGTAATGCTGTGTGACAAGGCAACAATTTCTAATTCAATCTTCTTCATAACAACCCGTTCTTTTTTGAAAGGTCGACAAAATTAAGGTTAAAGCCTTAGATAGTTAAACTGTATATAATAAGTTTTTGGTTATACGGCAATATATCATCTGATTTCATTCAATAATACACACAAATAAGCCCTTATCCACCCATCAAATGCCTCAAATTATTGTTAGATAGCGAAATGTAGATGCGAGTAGCAGAAATCTCATTGTGAAACGCAATAAAACTATTGCGAGATGCAATAATCTTACTGAGAGATACGATAATCTTACTAAGAGATGCAATAATCTTAGTGAGAGATACAATAATCTTACAAAGAGATTCAATAATCCTTGTGAGAGATGCAATAATGTTACTAAGAGATACGATAATTTATAAAAGGCATATCTTCTGTAAATAATCAACGCAAACAGCTTCTAAATACCATCTACTTCACCCCAAATTAGCTACATATAACCCATTACTTATTACTTACAACCTATAACCTTCTTACTAGTTCTTACATTTGCGTTTTAAAAGGACGAATATGAAGTATGAGGTGGGCGACGAGATTATTGTTTTGCATAGTAACGAGGAAGGCAGGGTTGTTGAACTGATGAACGACAAAATGGTGATGATTGAAGTGAGGGGCGTGAAGTTTCCTGCTTATATGGATCAGATTGATTTCCCTTATTTCTATCGGTTCTCTAAAAAGAAAGTGGTAGAAGAACCCAAGAAGCCAAAGGTATTTTTGGATAATATCCCAAAAGAAAAGCCACAGCCAAGTCAAATTAAAACAGAAGATGGTGTTTGGATTGTATTGATTCCAAAGTTCTCCTTAGATGATTTTAATGATGAAGTAGTGGATATTCTGAAGATTTATCTGGTTAATAAAACAAATACCGCCTACACCTTCATCTACAAACAACAATTTCTTAACGAGACCAACTTTGAGATTCACAACCAGATTGGCGCTTTTCAAGATTTTTATCTGCACGATATAGATTTTGAGAAAGTGAATGACAGCCCGTCTTTCACTACAGATTTTTCTTTGGTTAACCAAGACAAAAAGAAATTGGCACACTATGAAACTGCGTTAAAGATTAAGCCCAAACAACTTTTCCAAAGGATTGAGGAGATGAAGGATAAGAATCTGCCTTCTATCACCTACAAACTATTTGATATTTATCCGGATTATATTCCAGAAGACAAGTTTGAATTGAGTCCGCTGGTAGCTAATGGTTTTAAAATTTATGAAGTAGGAAAAACAAGACAGAATTTGGAACCTGCCCGTTCTATTGTTGACTTGCATATAGAAAAGCTTACGGATGATTGGAAGGGGCTTTCTAACCGACAGATTCTGGACATACAATTGAAAGAGTTTGAGAAGTGGTTTGACCTCGCCATTGCACATCGTCAACCAAGTTTGATAGTCATCCACGGCATCGGAAAGGGACGATTGAAGGAAGACATACACGACTTCCTGAAACCAAAAAAGCAAGTAAAAAGCTTCATCAACAAATATGATAGCCGCTTTGGCTTTGGAGCTACGGAAATACTATTTAATTGATAATTAATAATTGACAATTGACAATTGACAATTGATACGATATTAAGCAGATTTCTTTTATATCAATTGTCAATTATTAATTATCAATTATTCGAAGAATTTCCAATCATTTCCATCATTTGTTTTAGTTCCACATCGCTCAGGTTACGCCATTTACCAACGGCAATACAATCTATTTTTATGTTCATAATGCGAATGCGTTCCAGTGTCTGCACTTTGTTTCCAAGCGCTTCACACATACGGCGTATTTGTCGGTTAAGTCCTTGTGTCAGTATTATTTTGAAGTTGTGGGTGCTCAATCTCTTTACGATGCAGGGCTTGGTCATACCATCTTTTATACGAACACCACTGGCCATTCGTTGAATAAAATGTCCATCAATTGGAAGACTCACTCGCACGATATACTCTTTTTCGTGGTTATTGCCGGCACGCAAAATCTTGTTAACGATATCCCCATCATTAGTTAGCAAAATCAGTCCCTCCGAATCTTTGTCCAATCGCCCGATAGGGAAAATACGTTTAGGATGATTGATAAAAGAAATAATATTACCTGGAATCTTCTCCTCGGTGGTTGTCGTAATCCCTTTTGGTTTGTTGAAAGCGATATAAATCAGTTTCTCCTTTTTCTTCTTTTCACTAATGGTAGAAATAATACTACCATCCACTTCCACGGTATCGCCGGGTTGATAGCGATTGCCTAGTTGCGCAGGTTGGTCGTTCAGTAAAACCCTCCCCTGTGTTATTAAATTATCGGCTTCCCGGCGAGAACAATAGCCGGTATCACTAATAAATTTATTTAAACTAATGGATGTATCGTTCAAGATTGATTATTTGAAGTATGAATGATTTTTACCTCGATAGAAACTTGCCAGACAATCTCATTCCCCTTTCATCTATCAACACTTTAGTCATTATTTTTCTTAAGGCAGGAGGCAGTATGTCCTTTTCTTCTTCCGTCAACAAATGTATTACTTCAAAAAATTCATCATCGTCGTCGTAATATCCGATGTATAAATCGTAGACGTTATTAAAATGCAACCGAAGCGAAATCTCTAGATCTTCTTCATAGTTATGCATCGAAATAATAGCCCATTGGTCTTTATCCAGGTAATTAAAATGTACCTCAACAGGGTCTTGACTTACCACATAGGTTACTAACTTTTCTATCAGATCCCCCGATTGGGTCTTTACCAGTTCCTCGTAATTAATCATTGTTATTTTATTGGGTGAAGGCGGCAAATAAACGAAGAAAAATCAGTTGTAGGTTGCTAGTTGCGCAAATAGCCCCATCTCTTTCAAAGCATCCTTGCTCTCCATCAACCCTTTAGGATGCCAGATTAAAAGATTAATGCACTAAAATCAGATTTCATAACTCAAATAAAATACCCTTTAGATTGAAAGCTTTATATTGCACCACTTTAATCCTAATGCCAATCAATGATTCAATAAAACTGCAATGAAGAATTCAAATAAAAACATATTGATATACAGATTGGGTAGTTTGGGTGATACTATCATGGTACTCCCATGTTTTCATCAGGTTTTGACGGCTTTCCCGGGTGCAAATATTGTCCTATTGACCAATAAACCAGTTGCTTCAAAAGCGGCTCCCTTGGAAGCGGTACTCGGCAAAGACTTGTTTTTTAATGAAATAATAGATTATCCCGTAGGCAGTCGCAATCCCTTGTTACTCTTAAAGCTATTATTCAAACTACGTACCTATAAGTTTGATTGCATGGTGAACCTGACAGCTGCCAGAAGTGAAGGAGCAGCAAAAAGAGATAAGGTGTTCTTTGGGCTCGCAGGCATTAAAAGAATGGTAGGCTTCCCCAGCGAATACGGTGATTTTAACTTACTTACCGATGTTGAAACTGGAGAAAAAGAATGGGAAGCTAAACGGATTGCACGCAGAATTGCACCTATTGGTATCCCCGATTTATCCATTGAATCCAATTGGGATTTGAAATTAACCCTGCCCGAAACTGCAGAAGCAGGGTATCAGTTGAGTAAGCTTCCAAAAGGAATGAAACTCATCAGTTTATCTCCCGGCACTAAGATGCAATCAAAAGATTGGACTGTAGCAAATTGGGTTGCACTTATTAAATTGTTAGCTGCCGCACTACCAGATTGGGCATTGGTTATTATTGGTGCTCCCGATGAAATTGATGCGGCTGACCAATGTGAAGCAGCATGGCACAAAGATCAGGTATTAAATATTTGTGGCAAAGTTTCGTTGCGTCAGTGTGCTGCAGTTCTTAAAAAGACAAGTTTGTTTGTAGGACATGATAGTGGGCCTATGCATCTAGCTGGCGCCATGGGCGTTCCAATTGTGGCTGTCTTTGCTTCAATTAATATTCCCCGGAAGTGGTTTCCCAGAGGAGAAAAAAATCATATTATCTACCACAAGACAGATTGTGCAGGTTGTGGTTTGACAGTTTGCACAGAGCAAAAGAAAAAATGTATTCTCTCCATCACCCCCAACGAAGTCTATGGAGCTGTGATGGAAGTAATTCAACAACTTTAAAATTAGAGTAAGCAGCTAATATCTGAGTGGATTACGTTTTGCATTGAGGATGTAATTTTTTATATTCATCCAGAATGCCAAAACCATGTAAACAACAACCGGAGAGCCTAACGTGAGAAAAGAAATGTAAATAAACCACATCCTTATTCTTGAAGAGGCAATGCCTAGCTTGTCGCCTATCGCACTACATACGCCAAAAGCGTGTAACTCTAGAAATTCGCGGATTTTACTAATCATTATTTAATATTTCTCTTTAACTGAGGGTGCAAAATATGGAATAAATTATAATAATTACAAAAACATCGGTTACCCATGTTTTGTTTTCATTAAATTCGCAGCTTTCAAGAAAAAGTTTAATTTTTAACACATAAATCAAACACGCGTTATGGCATTTGACATTGAAATGATTAAGAAGGTTTATGCAGAGATGCCTGCTAAAGTAGAAGCTGCACGTAAGGCTTTAGGCAGACCGCTTACCTTGTCTGAGAAGATTTTGTTTTCTCATCTACACCCCGATCAGAAGTTAGAAAATTTTGGCAGAGGAAAGTCTTATGTTGACTTTGCGCCAGACCGTGTAGCAATGCAAGATGCTACTGCTCAAATGGCTTTATTACAGTTCATGCAAGCTGGTCGTCCTACGGTTGCTGTGCCTTCTACGGTGCATTGCGATCACTTGATTACTGCTAAGGTTGGTGCTAAAACGGATTTGGCTGTAGCTAATACAGAAAGCAAGGAAGTGTATGATTTCTTGGCTTCTGTGTCTAATAAATATGGTATTGGTTTCTGGAAACCAGGTGCTGGTATCATTCACCAAGTGGTATTGGAAAACTATGCTTTTCCTGGTGGAATGATGATTGGTACTGATAGCCATACCGTAAATGCTGGTGGTTTGGGTATGGTTGCCATAGGTGTTGGTGGTGCTGATGCTTGCGATGTAATGGCAGGTTTGGCTTGGGAATTGAAATGGCCTAAGCTTATTGGTGTTAAACTTACGGGTAAATTGAACGGTTGGGCTGCACCTAAAGATGTAATCTTAAAGGTTGCTGGTATCCTTACGGTAAAAGGTGGTACAGGTGCAATCGTTGAATATTTTGGAGAAGGTGCTGCTGCTATGAGTTGTACTGGTAAAGGTACAATCTGTAACATGGGTGCAGAAATTGGTGCTACTACTTCTACTTTTGGTTACGATGAAAGTATGAGCCGTTACTTGGCTTCAACTGGTCGTGCCGATGTTGCTGCTGCAGCAGACGCAATTAAAGCTGATTTGAATGCTGACCCTGAGGTTTATGCTGACCCATCTAGCTATTTCGATGAATTGATTGAAATTGATTTAAATACATTAGAACCACACTTGAATGGTCCTTTCACTCCAGATTTAGCTACACCAATTTCTAAAATGAAAGAAGTAGCTGCTGAAAACGGTTGGCCTAATAAAGTAGAGTGGGGTTTGATTGGTTCTTGTACTAACTCTTCTTATGAAGATTTGTCAAGAGCGGCTTCTATTGCAAAACAAGCTATTGCTAAAGGGTTAGTTACAAAGGCAGAATTTGGTATTAACCCTGGTTCTGAACAAGTACGTTACACTGCTGACAGAGATGGTCTATTGGGAACTTTCACTGATTTGAACGCAACTATCTTCACCAACGCTTGCGGACCATGTATCGGCATGTGGGATAGAATGGGTGCTGAGAAGAAAGAAAAGAATACCATCGTTCATAGTTTCAACAGAAACTTTGCTAAGCGTGCGGATGGTAATCCTAATACGTATGCGTTTGTAGCTTCACCAGAAATTGTTGCAGCTTTGGCTATTGCGGGTGATTTGTCTTTCAACCCATTGACTGATACTTTGACTAACGATAAGGGCGAACAAGTAAAATTGGATGCGCCTACTGGTGATGAGTTACCAGTTAAAGGTTTTGCAGTAGAGGATGCTGGTTACCAAGCGCCTGCTGCTGATGGTAGTGGTGTTGAGGTATTAGTTGATCCTGATTCTAAAAGACTACAATTATTAGCGCCTTTTGCTGAGTGGGAAGGTACTGATTTGAAGGGGCTTAAATTATTAATAAAGGCTAAGGGCAAGTGTACTACCGATCATATCTCTATGGCGGGTCCTTGGTTGAAGTTCCGAGGTCATTTAGATAATATCAGTAACAACATGTTGATTGGTGCTGTTAACTATTTCAACGAGAAGACAGACAGCGTTAAGAACCAATTAACTGGTGAATATGGACCAGTTCCTGCTACTCAACGTGCTTACAAAGCTGCGGGTGTAGGTTCTATTGTTGTGGGTGATGAAAACTACGGTGAAGGTTCTTCTCGCGAACATGCTGCTATGGAGCCTCGCTTCTTGGGTGTACGTGTGGTATTAACTAAGTCTTTTGCTCGTATCCACGAAACAAACTTGAAGAAACAAGGTATGTTGGCTTTGACTTTTGCTGACAAAGCCGATTACGATAAGATTCAAGAAGATGATACTATTGATGTAATTGGGTTAACCACCTTTGCACCAGGTACGCCACTTACTTTAATTTTTACTCATTCCGATGGCACAATTGACACAGTTATTGCAAACCATACTTACAACCAACAACAAATTGAGTGGTTTAAGGAAGGTGCGGCCTTGAACATCATCAAGAAGCAAATTGGTAAATAAGATAGGTTTTTAATAAATAAAAGCCCTTGAAGTTGATTCTTCAAGGGCTTTTTTGTTGACTTATTACTTATCACTTACAACTAAAACTGATTTATGTCAGCTTTCAATAAAATTGTTTCCTGCTACTTTGTACCGAAATGTTTTTATGCAACAAAAGGTAGAGTTATTAGCCCCGGCAGGAAATTTTGAGTGTATGGTTGCCGCAATTCAAGGAGGTGCAGATGCAGTTTATTTCGGTGTTGAGCAATTGAATATGCGTGCGAGGGCTACCATGAACTTTGTAATAGAAGACCTTCCCGCTATTGCCCATCTCTGCAAACAACATAAAGTACGGTCTTACTTAACCCTCAACACAATCATTTACGACCACGACATCTCGATGATGAGACATATTGTAAATGAAGTAAAAAGAACTGGGATTGATGCCATAATAGCTGCCGACCAAGCTGTGATTAGTTATGCTTTTAAAAAAGGTGTTGAAGTACATATTTCTACCCAAGCAAACATTACCAATATAGAAACCATTGAGTTCTATTCCCATTTTGCCGACGTCATGGTTCTTTCTCGTGAACTTAGTCTTAATCAGATAAAACAAATTTGCAAGGCAATAGAAAAACAACAAATAAAGGGACCTTCAGGAAAACTTGTAGAGATAGAAGTGTTTGCACATGGGGCTTTGTGTATGGCAGTTTCAGGCAAATGCCACCTTAGTCTTCATACCCAAAATGCTTCGGCAAACAGAGGTGTATGTGTACAGAATTGTAGAAGAAGGTATAAGGTAATTGACTTAGAAGATGGGCATGAACTGGAGCTGGACAATGAATACATAATGAGCGCTAAAGACTTATGTACCATCAATTTCATCGATCAATTGCTGGATACTGGCGTAAAAGTATTGAAGATTGAAGGAAGAGGAAAGGCTCCCGATTATGTAAAAACAGTTACCCGTTGCTATCGCGAAGCCATTGATAGCTATCTATCTAATAATTACACTTCCGAAAGGGTTGAGGATTGGATGAGCAGATTATACAATGTTTATAACAGAGGTTTTTGGGGAGGATATTATCTTGGGAGAGAAATGGGGGAATGGGCTGACAGTTCTGGCTCGCAAGCATTAACCAAAAAGATATACATAGGCAAAGCAACCAATTACTATGCTCGCTCGGGTATTGGAGAGTTTTTGATAGAGGCTTATTCGGTAAAAATTGGTCAGCAAGTAATGATTATTGGCCCTACTACTGGGGTTATAGAAACAACCATCAACACATTGCACGTGAATAACGATGGTGCAAAAGAATCTGCTGAAAAAGGCGACTACTGTTCCTTTGAAACAGGAATTCAAGTACGCAATTCGGATAAACTCTATAAAATTGTCCCTGCTAAAGAAGAACTCTCTGTATGTTGATCATAACCTTCAAAAGACAAAAGTGTATTGGATGCAACTATTGCAAGGAGATTGCCCCTAAGCGTTGGCAGATGAGTAAGAAAGATGGCAAAAGCAACCTCATTGGTGCCATAAACAAGAAAGGCTTTTGGACGATTAAGCTAGGAGAAGAAGAACGCGATGAAAATGAACGTGTTGCCAACGCTTGCCCTGTAAAGATTATAGAAATACGATAGTGGTTAGTTCGGTTCCAGCATGGATGGGTAGTGCCTTTTTGATACTTGTAACATGTAATCTTCTGAGTGTCATTTACGGTTCATTTTTTAAAAAAGAAAAGTTTTCACTGTAATAGAATTTAATAAAGTTTTCCTTGTTCTGTTTTAGACCAAAAAGTTCTTGACTAACTCATTATATGGCTAAAAAGCATAGCAATAATCTTATTTATTAGTCTGTGTTTTATCCCTTTACTTTGCCTGTAATGCTTCAGTTGCAACAGATAAGTCTGGTACAGTTTCGTAATTATATACAACAACAATTCTCTTTTACCGAGAAGGTGGTAGGTGTTTGTGGATTAAATGGCAGTGGTAAGACCAATCTGTTAGATGCTATTTATTATCTTGGGTTCACTAAGAGTTACTTCTCTCGGAACGATGGTCAGAACGTACATCATGGGATGGCGGGGTTGAGGCTGCAAGGACAGTTTTTATTAAATGATGAGCCGCACGAAATAGTGTCTATCCTGCGGGAAAATAATAGGAAAGAGTTTAGTTTGAATGGTGAAGAGTATAAAAAGTTTAGCGAACACATTGGGCGTTTCCCTTGTGTGATGATTGCCCCCGACGATATCTCTATGATTATAGGTGGCAGCGAAGAGCGTAGGAAGTTTGTTGATACAATATTGTCGCAGATAGACCGCAATTATTTGCAACACCTTATTGAATATAACAAAGTGCTTCAACAGAGAAATAGCCTGCTGAAACAAGCGGCGGATCAGGGTAACATCAATGAGGAACTATTGTCGGTGTTCAATGAGCAATTGTCAAAGAATGGGGAGTGGATTTATGCGCAACGTTTATTTTTTATGGAGTCGTTTCTGGTATTGGTGGGGCAGTTTTACGCCCGTATTGCGGGTAAGGATGACCAAGTTTTTATTGTTTATGAGAGTGACTTGCAAAAGGGAAAGATGTTGGACCTGCTTTTAGCTTCCAGGCAGAAAGATAGTGTGCTTCAACGGACAACTATTGGTATTCATAAAGATGATTTGTTGATTAAGATGGGCGAAAGTAACTTTAAAAACGATGCTTCACAAGGGCAGCGTAAGAGTCTTTTATTCGCGCTTAAACTCGCCGAATGGCAAACATTAAAAACCAAGAAAGGATTCTCTCCCATACTACTATTGGATGATGTATTTGAAAAGCTTGACGAAAAGCGGATGCACAATCTATTAAAATGGGTATGTACGGACGATGACGGACAAGTTTTTATCACCGATACACATCCAGCCCGATTGAAACAACAGCTAAAGGAAGTAGGAGCAGGTTTTCAGTTGATTGAACTCTAAATATATAATTCGTAAACAGCATGTTTTATTTGTTTTTAGACTAAAAACTTCTAACTAATATCTACTATCTAATAGCTTACTTTTGTTTCATGGGAGAATATAATATTGGTGATGCACTAAAGAATATGATTAGCAAAAGTAATCTTCGTAATGGAGTCCGTGCGGTGCAGATAGAAGAAGTTTGGGAGAATTTGATGGGCAAAACCATTGCAAAATATACAGATAAGATTAAGATTGTAAACCAAACCTTGTTTATATCTACAAATGTAGGTCCACTTAGAAATGAGTTGATGTACCAAAAGCCACAAATTATTCAACGGGTAAATGAAGCCTTTGGTGAGAAGGTAATCAGCCATGTAGTGGTGGAGTAAAGCGGTGTTCAATTATTCGGCAGAACATCATCATTTTCTATTTTTTTCATATTCTTAGCACTTTTTTAATGTTTCGATGGGTTTGCCAGATGAAACATTAAAAAAGAATTGTGCATTAGTAGAACATACTACCTTTTCTGTAGACAATCAATTTAATAGGCTTCTTTTTCAATCAATAATTATCCATTTCCTTCCCCTTATTGTCCGATTTCAATGAATCATTATTCGATCGCAATTACAAGTTGCCCAGAAATACTGCATGCAGTCCGATTTCTATTGCAAGTTGCCCAAAAAAACTGCATGTTGCCCAATATCTATAACAAGTTGTCCGATATCGCCTCGCTTTTGGGCAACTTGTAATAGATATTGCCCAACTTGTAATAGATATTGGGCAACTTGTTATAGAAAATGGGTAAAATATGGTAGAAAACGGGCAACTTGTTATAGATATTGGACAACTTGTTATAGATATTGGATAGCATGCAGTTTTTAGGGGGTATTTTACACAACAAAAAGGGGGCATTAAAGGGCGAATTGGTGGTATATTACCATTTTGTAAAAATAGTTGCTAGAGAAAACCTGATTTTGAGTTGAAAATTGTGTCGATTAATACACTTTTTGTTACTAAAAACTAGTAACGCCACATTAGAGGTAAGAATGGAAAAAAAGGAATGAAGATTTGCATTTATGTCTATCTCTTTAGCCGACTTTGTAAACCATTTTTATTACCACTCAGCCCTAGCACTCGGGCTAGCATCCAAACCAGCAAAAAGACCTGCCTGATACTTATAAAAGGCAGTGATAGCAATCATGGCGGCATTGTCGGTGCAATATTGGAAGGCGGGGATATAAGTTTGCCAGCCATATTTGCGCCCTATCTCTTGCAATCCGTTGCGTAACCCACTGTTTGCACTAACGCCCCCCGCAATGCACACCCTTTTCACGCCGGTCTGCAACACGGCTTTGTTAAGCTTTTTCAGTAAGATATTAATGATGGTATGTTGAATAGAAGCACATAAATCGGGCAGGTTTTGCTCAATAAATCCGGCGTCTTGCTTCTGAAGAAAATAGAGAACAGAGGTCTTTAGACCACTAAAACTAAATTGAAGATCGGGCATCTGAGGCTCAGCAAACTTAAAGGCAAGCGGGTTGCCCTCCTTGGCATATTTGTCCACCAAAGGGCCGCCCGGGTAAGGCAAGCCGAGTAATTTGGCACATTTATCAAAAGCCTCACCGGCGGCATCATCAATTGTTTCGCCGATAACCTCCAGCTCCAATGGCGATTTGGCCAACACAATCTGCGTATGTCCCCCACTCACTGTCAGGCATAAAAACGGAAAAGAAGGTCGGTTTTCTGCATCAATAAGGTTCGCCAATACATGCGCTTGCATGTGATGTACCGCAATTAATGGCTTATTGAGTGCCAGAGCAGTACTTTTTGCAAACTGAACGCCAACCAGCAAGCTGCCAATGAGACCGGGGGACTGCGTGAAAGCAATTGCATCCAGCTCCTGCAAAGTAGTCTGTGCGGCTTCCAAAGCTTCATGTACAGCGGGCACAATATTCTGGATATGTGCACGGCTAGCCAGTTCGGGCACTACGCCGCCATATTTTGCGTGCACCTTTTGAGTGGCAATGATGTTGGAGCGAATGACACCATCCACACATACGGCGGCACTAGTATCATCGCAAGAGGATTCGATGGCAAGGATGGTGATTTTATTATTAGTCGTCAAAATGTCGTTTACATCATTCATAATTCTGGTGCAAATTAACGGAGGGAATTAATTAGGGAACTAATTTTGATTAAATTGTTATTTGATTACCCCAAAATTCAATAGTATAAATACTATTGCGATAGAAATCGAAATTATAAAATGAATTAATGCAGAATAACGGTTCGTTTTGTCCCCTCTTCTAGTCTTATTGAAATTAATGACAAACAAAATAGGGGTCATAAGAAATAATACGAATATTAACAACAGAATTCCTAAACCCGGATTGCATGGTCCAGAAGGAGAATACTGATTAAGGATTGCAACTACGATTATGACGGATAAATAGAACAACAAGGTGAGTATTGTATTTTTGGATGTTGGATTTTTGAAATCTATCTTCATACTTTTTGATTGTTAATTGTATTAATGATTACAAAGTAAGTGAAAACGCTATAAAGGTTCAAAACCTTTATAGGGGTTTATACAATAGAAGAGATACTTGTTTTGAATTTTAATATCAAAGTATTATTACTTATTAACTCGAAAACTATAAAGCACTAGAAAAGAAATAAATACAATTAAATGTATTAAAGTTGAAATTCTAGTTGCCTTATTTCCTTTATAACTTCTTCTGAAATTGATAAAAAATAGAATAAAGCTTATAAAAGGTAGTAATGTCAACAACATAAGT
>CAITVK010000124.1 GCA_903895845.1 uncultured Chitinophagaceae bacterium | reverse complement strand
CATGCTGGAGTAATCATCTATGACACGAGAATAATGACGTTGAATGCTAGAATAACGGCGTAAAAAAGAGGGTTTGGTGTTTTTTGGGGGGGATTTTGGGGCATTTATTGGTAATGATGCAAAGATTTGACAACTTTTGGAAAGTTGTCAAATCTAATCGGGGCAACTGCACACTAAGGAAGGTTTCCTCCACTCATTAACTGGTTTGGGAATTAATAAAGGTAAAAAGAGGTTTTCAGAATTGATGTACAATTAGTTTTAGCTTTGTGTTTATATTTTTAACTTTTACTTTTTGGTTATTATTAAACAAATAATGCAGAATTAGCAAATTGTAGTATCTATTCAAAATAAAGTAGTACAATTGCGACCAAAATAAACAACATGCAACTACCCTCTCCCTCAAAAGGCATCTTTGCCTTGCTTTTTTGCTTGCTTTCTTCTGTTGGTTTCAACCCTTCAAATGCGAAAAGCCTCAATCTGATCAATAACCCAGATGATGGCCAAGGTTATCAAGGCTTTTCAATTGTCTTTGGCAACAATATTTACTTCCAGTATCAGAATACTGATGGAAATGGGCAATTAGCAAAATTTGATGGAAAAAGTGTTACACTAATCAACAATCCAGATAATGGATCTGGTTATTATGATAATCCGATTGTTTTAGGCAACAACCTTTATATTCAACATGGTAGTAGCAGTGGTGACCAATTGGCAGAATATAATGGTGTTAATATTTCACTAATTAGCACCCCAGCTAGTACCGAGGGTTATGAGGGTAACCCTTTTGTTTTTGGTAACAACCTTTATCTTCAATACTATGATAATGCTGGTATTTATCATCTTGCGCAACTTGCCCTTCCTTGTACCCCTACCTCTACTACCGTTACAGTTTCTGCTTATGGTAGTTATACCTGGCACGGAACAACTTATACAGCAAGTACCTCTACAGCTACTTTTGATACGACAAATGCGGCTGGTTGCGATAGTCTGACAACATTAAATTTAACAATTATGGCACCGCCACAGCCTAGTGCCTTCACATATACTACTCCTGACAGTTTTCTACTAGGTGCTGCTATCACCCCACTATCACCTATACCACATTTACAAACAAGTAAAACAGGTGGAGGACTTTATATTCCTGCTGGCGTGGCCGTGGATGGTGCTGGTAACTTGTATGTAGCGGATCTTGAACAGGGGTTAGTAATACTTGGAAAAGGGGTAATCGATGGGTTGTATAGTTCTGTAGCGGTGGATGCTGCTGGCAATTTGTATCTTTCAGATATAAGTAATAACGTAATAGATAAAGTGACTCCCAATGGTACTACCACCTCTTTTGGTTCTGGTTATCTTACTTCTCCGAACGGTGTAGCTGTGGATGCCGTTGGCAATATATATGTGGCAGACCAGGGAAATGCAATATATAAAATTACAACCAACGGTAATGTTACCACGCTCGGTTCGGGATTCAATCAACCTAGCGGTGTTGCAGTAGATGCTGCTGGCAATGTGTATGTAGCAGATTTGGGCAATGCTTTGGTAAAGAAAATAGCAACTGATGGCACTGTTACTACAATTGGTTCGGGATTCGTTCAACCTGCGGGTGTAGCAGTAGACGCTGCGGGCAATGTATTTGTGGTGGACATAGGTGCCGTTTATAAAATAGATGCAGCTGGCAATACCTCTTTTTACGCTAGTACAGGTGGTGATGGAACAGATATAGCCGTAGATGCAGCTGATAATGTTTATATAACAAATGAAGGTCAAATTTATGTTTATAAAACAACTGCAGGTGGGGCTGTGAGCAACTATAGTATAAGTCCAGCCTTGCCAACTGGTTTAAGTCTCGACTCAATCACTGGTATTATCAGTGGTACACCAACTACCACAATCAACAATACTACCTTCACGGTAACTGCCACCAATGCGGGCGGAAACAAGACTACAACATTAAATATTAGTGTTCTTGTAAATACTTGGACTGGTATTAAATCTAGCGATTGGTTTGATGCAAGTAACTGGACAGTAGGGGTACCCGACTCCACAACTGATGCTGAAATACCCGCCGCCCCAACCAATCAGCCAACCAACAGTAGTACGGGTGCGGCTTATGTAAAGAATCTGACAATAGATAGTGGTGCAACATTCTCCAATATAGACCCATTGTATGTGTATGGCAACTTTACCAATTCGGGTAGCTTCAAAAGTTCAGGGTACGACAATGTAGTGTTGGTTGATTACGGTACCATCAGCGGCACAGATACCTTTGCCAACCTAGAGATACAAGGAAATTATAGAGTAGGGGCTTCTACAACAGACAAGGCATATGTGACTGGGAAATTGATTAAGACAAGTGGCACGCTTTCAACAAGCGATAAGCTGACGCTTATCTCCAATGCTTCGGGTTCTGCATTGATTGAAGAAAATGGCGGTGCTTTGAGTGGCAAGGCATACATACAGCACTATGCAGGAGGTAACTTTGGTTACCACCATTTTAGTAGCCCAATAAGCGATGGAACGGTGAACAGCTGGAGTAATGCCTTCCCTATAACCGGGCCTGATGGTGCACCAAGCTGGTTGAGTAACTGGGGTTCTTTACAGATATATGACGAGGTGGACAATGGCTTCTCCATATTAGATTCGGGCTATTACAACTACACCGCAACTTCTAAAGCCCTCACTCCGGGTAAAGGATATACAGCATGGTTAAATAGCTTGCCAACCCTCAACACATTCGGTACGCCAAACAATGGGGCAATCAGTATTCCTGTTACGCATAGTACAGGAACCAACGCTCCTAAAGGATGGAATTTTGTGGGTAATCCTTATCCTTCACCAATCAGTTGGAAAGCATTGAAAACATTGAACCCAGGTTTGTTTGGGGATGCTTCTTGCTACCTATGGAAAGCATCAGGTGTTGCTACAAACGGAACATGGACTGCTTATGATGGCACAGTTGGTGTGAATGGTGCAGGGGATGTTATCAACTCGTCCCTTGGCTTCTTTGTATATGTGACTAATAGTGGTACATTGAACTTCAACAACACCGTACGGACTTATAGCTACACCAATCCAGAGATATTTGGAACGCAGTCAACGGCTGCTACAAGTACCTTGAGGATATCCATCAAGGATGAGGCGGCACGCACGACCGATGAAATAGTTGCATACACCAGCAATCAGGCAGGGTTCTCGAGGAAGATGGCACAGCCAGCCACTGCCACCAATGCAACGATTGCATTTGATGTGAACGGAACAAAAGCAGCCATCAATACATTGACAGCAATAGACAGCAAGACAGAGTTGCCAATCACGGTGTTGACACCAAGGACAGGAACGTATGCGGTGGGTTTAAGCACGAAGAATATCAGTCTGCCTGTTTACCTGAAGGATGCAGTGACAGGAACGTACACTGATTTGTCAGCCAATACAACAATCACTACAACTACAAGTGAAACAATAGGAAGGTATAGTCTGGTTTTCTCCAAGCCTTTATCAATTATCAATTATCAATTATCAATTTATCCGAATCCTGCAAAGAGCAATGTAGTGATCAGCGGAAGCCATATTGCTTCTGTTCAGGTAGTAGATAATCTGGGAAGGGTAGTGAAGACAGTTTCCTTGAAGGATGCAACAAACCCAACGTTGTCTTTGGGCAACTTGCCAGCAGGGGCGTATCATTTAAGGGTACAAACAACCGATGGTAAAGTGAGTGGAGTGGGATTTGTAAAGGAATAGTACTGTTGAGTAAGCTTCGGCTACTTGCATTAGCATAATAATAAAGCCCGTGAAGAATCTTCACGGGCTTTATTGTATCAAACAGCTTCTAAGGCTAAATCCTAATAACCAAAGTAGTTTTTGGCATTGTGGTAGCTGATGTCTTGTATTACTTTACCTGTCCATGCAATATCATTAGGCAATTCACCATTCTCTATTTCCTCTCCAAAAAGGTTGCAAAGAATACGTCTGAAGTATTCATGCCTTGGGAAAGAGAGGAAGCTGCGGCTATCCGTCAACATCCCTACAAAGCGGCTTAGAAGTCCCATATTGGATAGGGCATTCATTTGTTTGGTCATTCCATCTTTCTGATCCAGGAACCACCAACCACTTCCCCACTGTACTTTTCCGGGAGTGGTGCCATCATTGAAGTTGCCAATCATGGTTGCAAACAGTTCATTGTCGGCAGGATTGAGGTTGTATATAATCGTCTTGGTGAGTTTATTGTTTGTGTCCAATCTGCTAAGGAAAGTACTAAGAGAGCGTCCTTGCTGAAAGTCACCGATACTGTCAAAGCCAGTATCCGGACCCAATGTGGCTAGCATACGGCCATTGTTATTACGTAGTGCCCCTAGGTGAAATTGCTGTACCCAACCTTTTTCGTGATCCAGTTCGGCAAAGAACAGTAGCATGGCACTCTTGAACTTGCTTTGCTCTTCGGCACTCAATTCTTTTCCACCATAAACTTTCGAGAAGATGGCGGCAACTTCGGCCTCAGTATAATTGTCTACATATAACTCCTCGATACCGTGATCGCTGACATTGCACCCCATAGATGCAAAGAAATCATGACGGTTTCTGATTGCTTTCACAAAGTCAGCAAAGTTGCTGATGCTTATGTTGGAAGCTGCCTCTAGCTTTTTGGTATATGCAATAAACTTGGCTGCATCACTTACATTCATTGCCTGATCGGGGCGGAATGCAGGCAGCACGGGGATTTCAAACCCCTGGTCTTTTATCTGCTGATGATAGGCCAGATTATCTACAGGGTCGTCCGTGGTACAAACGGCAGCCACATTCATTTTACGTAGCAAGTTCTTTACACTGTACTCTTTGGAGCGTAGCTTTTCTGAACATTCTTCATAAATCCGTTTTGAAGAAGAAGCATTTAATATCTCGTGTACATCAAAGTAGCGTTGTAACTCAAGATGCGTCCAATGGTACAAAGGATTGCGTAGTGTGTACGGAACGGTGGCAGCCCACTGCTCAAACTTTTCGTAGTCGGTAGTATCACCTGTACAGTACTTTTCGTTTACACCATTAGTGCGCATTGCACGCCACTTATAGTGATCGCCATACAACCATATCTGTGTTAAATTATCGAAGTTCTTGTCCTCGGCAATCTGTTGTTGCGGCAAGTGACAGTGGTAATCGATAATGGGCATATTCTTCGCATACTCGTGGTACAGGGTTTCTGCCGTCTTGCTGTTCAGCAAGAAATTCTCATCTAAAAACTTTCTCATTCTATGTCTTTTAATTTAGGCGTTATTATGATTTAAAAATATTACAATGCGTTTACAGTTGAGGCAAACCCCTTGTTCACCAAGGATTCCAATGCGAGGGAAACGGCATACTCAAACCCAGGGTAAGAAGTTAGATCCTTGTCCCAAAGAGTGGTATCTTTCAGTACTGCATGCACAACTGCGGAAAGTTCTTTACCATTCCAATGTTCACTTAAAATAGCTGCGAAGTCATCCGTAATTACGTATTGCTTACCATGCAAGGTTCCTTTATACTTATTGTCTGCATCCTTTTCACTCTTCATAAACAAGATATAGGCAGCAAATCCCAATGCCATATAAGCAGGAGGAGTGCCTTGGGACACATAATATTTCTCGAGAACAGGCAAGTTGCGGCTCTTCATCTTAGACGTGTACTGAACAGAGATACTCAACCATAGATGCTCAATAAATGGGTTACGGAACCGATCTAGTACTTTGCCCACAAATATTTCGGTATCATCCAATGTAATATCCTTTGTAAGTATGGCCGGAGACATTTCCTTATTGGCAATGCCTGTGATGAAACGATTGAACGTATTGTCTGCCATGGCCTCTTTAACCGTTGCAAAGCCCCCAACAATAGCCAAAGCGCACGAGAAAGTATGTGTGCCATTTAAAAGCCTCAGCTTTAATTCTCTGAATTTATTAATGTCAGGTACAATCACCACTCCCTCCTCATCTGCCTTGCTAAAGGAAAGGATTGATTTGGAACGCTCACTACTTGTTTCAATTGCCCATAACCTATAGCATTCACTCATAATCATCAGCTCATCCGTATAGCCAAGCAATTCTATCGCGGTTTGTTTGTCGGCAGCAGAAGGTGTACCAGGAACAATACGATCTACCAAAGAGCTACAGAAATCATTTTCACTTTCTAGCCAATGGATAAAGTCTTCGCTCAGTTGGTTGTTGACGGCCAATTGTGTTACGATGCCCTTTAGTTTCTTGCCATTATCTACCAATAGTTCTGTAGGAACGATTACCAGACCGCTATCTAAAGAACCGCCAAATGTTTCGAAACGCTTTAGCAAGACAGCTAGTAGTTTACCAGGGAAAGACTTTGGCGGTGTTGCATTCACTTTATCATCAGCGAGTAAGGTAATACCTACTTCGGTTGTATTAGACACAATGATCTGTAAGTCCTTGCTGGCCGCAATCTTCAAGATTTCTTCCCAATCATCGCTTGCTGCCAATACCCTACTGATAGACGAATTGATTACAATTTCATCAACTTTATTGCCATTATCAATTCCCTTTATCAGGTGCGTGTACAAACCATTTTGTTGTGCAAAAGCATCTGTTCCGCCAGTGCTGGTACTTTTAACCACAGCTACCCGTCCGTTGAATATGCCAGAACGGTTGGCTTTGTCGATGTAGTCATCAATCAATCCACGTAGCAATACACCCGTACCGAATTGCAATACTTTTTCAGGAAGATTAAATATATGTTCTTGAGGTTTCTTTACCCCTTCAACAGTTACATTAACCAAATTCTCTCTAGATAAAATCACGTTCTTTATTTTTATTGTTTAAAACAGCCTTTTATTTCATTACTTCAATAACCTTTTTGCAAGATCCAGTTTTAACTCTACCACACCCTGTACTGCCAATGAGGCAATCTTCTTTGCCCCAACCGGACTAAGATGGGTATCATCTTTCTTGCCATTGGGATAGTTTACATCTCCAGCTTCTACGTAATTGTAGAGAGCCTTAGAAGGTTCATCGCCCAAATCTGCTACTACCTTTTTACTCTTGGCCAGCATATCAATTAAAGGAACTTTCAATGAATCTGCGACACTGATGGTGGCAGCAGGATAAAGTCCATGCGTTTCAGTCAGTGTACCCTCTTTAAAACTACGTCTTGTAATAGGGGTTAAAAGAACAGGTATTCCACCTTTTCCGCGCGTTTCCAGAACAAATCTTACAAGATTCGATTTAAATACTTCAATTGAAGTGCCTACAGAAGGCTTATCTATTTTCTCATCGTTATGACCGAACTCTATAAATACGTAATCCCCTTCTTTAATATTGTCAAGTACAGGCTGCCAATGATTTTCGTTGATAAAAGACTTGGTACTACGCCCATTCAATCCACGATTTTCTATTAAGACGCTATTGTCAAAGAAGTTACCCAACTCCATCCCCCAACCTGTTTCCGGATAGGCTTTCGCTTCTTTTTTTGCCATGGTTGAGTCCCCAATCATCCAGATAGTAATCTTTGGTTGTGGGACAATAAACGACATAAATAGCAGCATCAAGAGTACTATCCCTGTTTTCGTTGAGAACCGTTTTGTTAACTGTGACTGCATCCTTGTATATTTATTTTTATACCCTTGTATTAATCCTAACTTGTTATTCCCAATTAGTACCTACTTAGCTATCCTTTTCTCCATTTCAATTGCAGCCTGCAGGAAGGCACCCACCCCTTTCGCATCATTTTGTACCACTTTTTCGCTCAGGTAGTATTGATAGCTGCCATCACGATAAGGTGTCCCTCCCAAACCAGCAACACTTACTGTACCATTTAAATTCATTTGTCCGTTGCTATCTACTTCAATAAACTTGTTGATAATTCCTTGATATCCTTTCTCAGCTATTGCTCCATACTTATGCGACAAATAACCTTTCCGCACTCCTTTTGCCAATGCATAAACAAACATAGAGGAAGCAGAAGCCTCCAGATAGTTTCCTTTTTCAGTCGCTTTATCCAGCACCTGATACCAAAGTCCAGATGACTTGTCTTGATAATTAGCAATTGCTATAGCTAATCGGTTAAGTATCGCCACAAGCGTTTTTCTTTTTAAATGACTGGCAGGCATTTTGTCCAGCACATCCACCAAAGCCATTGCATACCATCCATCAGCCCTTCCCCAAAAATTCTTTGACAATCCTGTTATAGGGTCAGACCATCTTTCTTTTTTGCTTTCATCCCACCCATGATACAACAATCCCGTCTTTTCATCACGAGCATGATGCTCCATGTAAATAAACTGATTGGCAATATCATCAAAATCTTTTTCTTCTTTAAAAGCAGTCGCATATTCTGCATAGAAAGGTTCGCCCATATACAACCCATCCAACCACATCTGGTACAGATAACGTTTCTTATGCCAGAATCCCCCCTCGTTGGTACGAGGTTGATTTTGAAGTTGATGTCTCAATATTTGCAACGCTTTCAAATACTTTGCATCCCCTTTCTTCTGATAGAGTAAAAGAACTTCTCTGCCTAACAAGATGTTATCTATGTTATAATCCTCTTCTTTATATCCTTTGATGGAGCCATCTTCAGCAATCAGATGATCTAAATAATGCTGGATATAATCAAAGTACTTCTTGTCACCTGTTTGCAGCCATAACTCTTCAATCCCTTTCATAAAAACGCCTTGCTCATAAGCCCATTTAACGCTAGTAGAACTATCTGGCCATACTTTCATCACCGTAGCAGCCATCTCCTGTGACATGGGCACTTTTTGTGCAAACGTCCCAGTGAGGGAAAGTGTGATAACTATGGCGATACAAACTTTTCTCATTGCAAGGTTCTTATTTAGATAGTATATTATTAGCTGGTGCCCAACGTTTTTGCCAATTAGGATATTTCTTAAATACTTTTTGAGGTCCATAGCCATACCATGAATAACCATCCCTTCTTTCGCGCGTTACTTCTGCAAGTGAATAAACAATCTTGCTATCCCTGTTACAAAAAATAGGCTTATGTGTTTTTAGCTCATAATACCTTGACCAGATGGGAGGTGCCGTGCTATCAATCACTATTACCCTATCAGAGGTGGAGACCCTGAAGGGGGTAACCATTTGTGGGGCAGGTATCTTCTTAACCCTGGTATTAAATATTCTTGAATCCTGAAACCAAACGACTGCATTTTGCACTGCATCAATCACTTCCTTACTTGGATTGGTTATACGCATTAGAAACAGTACCAGATCGGCACTCTCCTGATTACAGATACTAGGCGGCTCAAACTTTCTGGCCCAAGCGGGTTGCAAGGTTACTTCATCATATTGCTGGCACCAGGCTGTGGGTTTGCCATTATCATTTATTTGTGTTTTGATGATGCAATCCAGCCCTTTTTGGTAGGCAGTTTCAATACTCTTTCTGTGTTGGGCATCTATAAAACCATATTGATGTTTTCCATCCAATATATCCTTAAGCAATTCCATTACGCCAATCATGGCACCATCATTATAAGTAATGCACCTGCTGTAATCAGACTCCAGAGGATAGAACTGAGGCCAGCCACCATTGTCGGGGTACTGCGCTTTTAGCAGATAATCTATTCCCTTTAATGCAGCTTCTTTGTACTTTTCTTGTTTGGTGACAGTATAAACAATAGCTAAAGCTGCAATCTGTGTATAGCAGGTCCCATTATCAAAAGTGGTATTCAATTCATTACGTCTTGCACTGATGCTATCTTTTTGCTCATTAGTCAATATCGCAAACACATCATAGTTCTTTGCCCAGCCGCCATTTGTTTTTTGAAACAGTATGATGTTATCGCCAATGTTTGTAAGGTCTGTCGGCTTGTAGCGTGGTTTGCCTGGCAAAGGATTAATCATTCGGGTTTTGTCAAATCCATAATACCAATGTCCAGTATTATCTGCAAAAGGTTCGTAATCTATTTTTGATAGGTCAGATTTCTTTTGATTGTTTTGGGCAAAAGTTGATTGGTTGAGAAGCAAAACAACCAGCGACAGAAATAGTAATCTCATATCCACATACCTTAACCAGCAAAACAAATCTGTATTTTTCAAAGTTTATTCATTTGTAGATAAAGTGCTTTGTAATGTTGGGACACAGTACAATAATCCAGGTAGCATGGCAAAGCATTGTAAAATTTCTGAAACAAAAATATTGATTAACAAACAACGACTATCCTGCACTATCCTGCGACAGACAGTAGTTGAAATATATTCCAACAATGAGAGAATATAGTGTATTTGTCATCCTAAAAAGAAGCTAATAGAAATAGTAAGCTTTGATATAAATTGTAACAACATTTACATAGGTCTATCAAGAAAAAAAAGGCTGTCAATCAGATGTGTATTCATCTAACTGACAGCCTTTGAACTAGAGTTTGTCTTTTTGTTAGCGCAACAATATCACCGTTCCTGTTTGGGGCTGATGAATTTTGCCTTTGTAATCTTTACCCTGAGCCATCCACACATAAGTACCTGCATCTGCTGGCGAACCGTTTATCATCCCATCCCATCCCTTTCCTAAGTCTGTGGTACTAAACACCAACTGACCCATTCTATTATAGACCCTGAAATATAATACCTCGGTTATTCCCACTGGAACAGGTGTTAACATTCTGGTTCTGCCATTATTGATGAAGACAGTTGGCACCAATAAATCAGGAAGGGCATTGAATACTTTTACTGCATAATCGGTAGAAGCATGACAACTGCCTTTGCTTGTTGCTGTGACAGTATAATGTATATAAGGTAAATTATCCTTAGAAACTGCGTCTGTAGGTTTGAAATAAGGATCGGAAGTGATACTACTACTTAGGTATTTTATATCACTAGGCAATCCTACCGCAGTCCATTTGTAAGTAACTATAAAACTAGCGTTGGAATCCACTACAAAAGCATGTAACCTTATGGAGTCTCCTGGAACCACGATTGCCGAATCGTTACCCAAATCGTTCACCACACCAATTGCAAACTGAGGCTGAACGAAGACAGTTACAAAGGCGGAGGTTGTTTTCGTACAATAGAAGGTATCTTTTACCGTCACCTTATATTTTGTAGTTGTAGTCGGTGTAGCTATGGTAGAGAAAGAGGTACTATTTAGCAATCCAGTTACCGGGGTCCAGACAATAGAAGCTGCTTTAGGTGCTACAGCTAGTTTTGCCGTATCCCCAAAACAAATAATGGTATCCTTAGATGCAGGACTAATGATAGACAATGTAGGATATGGTGACGCATGTACTGTTACAGACACAGGTGATGAAGGGCAATATGCTGGATTAGAAGCCGTAACAGTGTAAACAGTTGAATCGCTTACTGGCTTAACCCAAGGTTTCTGTGCGCTGGCATTACTGATGGTATTCAATGGGGCATCAGATTCTGTCCATGCAAATGTTTGACCCGCTTTACTGATAGGGTTCAGTTGCAAGGAGTCTGTTGTACCCTTACACATAGAGAAGTTATTCGTATTAAAACTTAAATCTACTATAGACTTCACATTAATCTTGCTATACGCTGTATCCTTACAACCCCATTGAGGTGTCGAATAAACGGCAGTAATTGTACTAGTTGTTCCACCTGCAACCGCAGAAGGGTCAAAAGTAGTGTTTGCATTGTTTACACCTGTTCCTGAATAAGTCCATGTACCGCCAGTTGGCCCAGAGGTTTCTGTGGCAGTAGTGAAAGTAATTGGCTTCGCGTTGGCACAAGGGGCAGCAATCTGGTCTGCGAAAGTAATCACTGGACTGCCATGCACCGTAACAATCTGCGCTTTTGTTGTATCAGCACAAGAGCTACCACAAGTAGCAATCAATCGTATTGAGTACTTAGCATCAGTAGGTAAGGCCGAATAATTATTGGAATAGACTGTGTTAACAGCAGGGGCAGAATGCGTTTCCAGTAAAGTAGGATGATTGACAGTATCCCAGATGATATCAATCCTGCTGATACCTCCAAGACTATTGGTTGAAGCGTCTTGCAGTTGAACAGCAGTCTTACTACACAAATCATTTGCATTGAGTATAGTGAATGCAGCCTGCGGCCTTGTACCAACAATCTGAAACTGTAAAGTATCTGATGCAGAACATCCATTGCTTGAAGTTGCTTTCTGAATGACAGGGAAAATTCCTGTTGCAGAATAAGTGTATTGTCCATCTCCGTCTGGTGAAGCTGATACAGCTGGAGTACCTCCTTGTACATAAGACCAATAGACAGTTAAAGGCGTATTGTCTGTTATTGTGGATGTATTCTTAAATGTAACTGCCCCACCACCTTTAACAAAACAACTGCTAGGTGTTACAAAGCTTGGCGCCGGTAATGGATTAATCTTCACCGTAATAGTGGTATCACCGCTACAACCTTCTTTCGTAGTAATAGACAACTTAACATTATAACTATTCACACCTGAGAATTTATGTTTAGGGTTTATTGCAGTACTAGCAGGCAAATCGCTAAAGTCCCAGTTCCAGTTAGTTATCGTTTGTTTTAGCGCGATACTAGCATCTGTAAATGCAGTTGAGTCTCCAAAACAAATATTAGTAACTGTACCAATAATAGCCTTTGGTTTGTCATAGATAGTAGCTACATTATGACTAACACTGTCAACACAACCAAAACGGTTAGTAGCAATCAATTTTACCCCATATCCATTAGGGTTTGATGGAGCTGCCAGGTAGGTGTGTATTCCAGCAGTTGTAGTTGCCGTGTTTGGGATATTATTAGTAGAATCTCCAAAGTACCAAACATAAGAGTAAGGTGCGAAGCCAGTAGCCGTATCACTGGTGTTGGTGAATGTGGTACTACCCGGCAAACAAACTCCCTTGAATGTAAAGTCGGGTTTAGGCGTTGAGGCTACATAGATGCTGTCTGTAAAAACATTACTAGGGCAAACTCCCGAGAATACCTGCAACGTAATAATATGCTTTCCAGGAGTGGAATAGGTATGTGAAGGATTGGTAGCACTAGTGTAGGTTGCTTTATTGTTTGCACCACTACTAGGTTCACCAAAGTCCCAGACCCTTTTATCAGCAGTAGCAGAAGAAGTATCAGTAAATGTTACTGTTGCATTAGGACAAATTGTATCGTTATCCTTCGAGAATCCTGCATTGATGCCAAAGGCGAGATTAATTGGAAAGCTATCTACGGAATTACATCCAAGATTATTAATTGTTGTGAGCTTGATTGTATAACTGCTCAATGCTGGATAAGTATAAGGACTAGGTGTAGGATTATGATGTGCTGTATCGGTGTAGGTCTGTATCGGACTCTTATCACCCAGATCCCATATCCATTTTACAATCGAAGCGCCTGCCATTGCAGTCGAACTATCGGAAATAGTAACATTTGTACTTGTACAACCTGCTTTAGTTACCTTAAAGTCTATGTTATCGGAACCAACTTGTACATATATTTTTTGTGCATCAGTACCAGCACAATCACTTTGGAATGTACCATAAGCAGTTGCTACTATTGGATAAAAACCATAATCACTAAACTGATATTTTACAGGACAGGTGTACAAATAAAAAGTTTCCCCTCCCACTACAATAGTACCATTGGTATCCGCCTGCACTTTGGTAGGGCTTGTTGAAATAACCTTGTATGGTCCTGTGATAGCACTTCCACTTAAATTAATATTCGAGTTATTGGGGGCACTCCAAACAATACTATCTACTTGCGATGGCAAATAGGGAAGTGCTATCTGCAACCTTACCGGATTATCCTTACAAGTAAGAACAACAGAGCTAGAGGTATCGTTACCATTAGGGTTCACTGCAATCTTGACAGATGATAAATTATTAATAGCAGTACCTGCATTAAAACCCCAACTTTCACCTTTTGATGTTCCATAAGCTATCGCATTGAATGGAACACTTGATGATAGGGTATGTGCAGCTGGATAAGTAACATGGAACATCGCACAACTATAGGTAGGGTCTCCTTTATGAGGAATAAAAGCCTTACTCAAAGGAATACTAATTGATCCGTAAGGGGCACCTCCGTAACTACTGGTACCTGTATCTACCAAGGCACTACCTGTCTTACCATCAAGTGAGAAACTGCTTACGCCTGCAGTAGGAATAATAACGTTGATATAGGTACCACCTGATGTGCCGTCCTTGAAGCCAGGGCAAAATACAGTAGCACTGTTTATTGCCTGTTGAATAGGGCTGAGCAAAATCATTTCTGGGTCACCAGTGCCATCATTACCCACCGATGCACCTCCACAACTTCCACCAGGCATAATGAACTGAGTAACGGAAATTGGCTTGTCAGCAGTGATAGACATAGGCTGATTAGAGCCAAATTCGTAAAATGAACCAGTTGCATTCCAAACAGCACCCAAAACAGGGTACTTTGAGGGTAGTATTGGCGAACCATTTACCTTTACAACAGTAGCTGCATCTTCAACACTAACACGATAGGTGTTAAACTCCATGTTTTTAGTTGGCACTGTCAGATACTTAGTACCCCAAGCTACCTTAGGGAACATCTGTTGAATCAGATTGTCAGAGCCAGAAGTATTTCCACTACAAGAAGGTGTATTAATCAACGTTCTTGAGTTCCCACCAAATACGGCTATTTTCTTACTACAATCTGTAGATATCTTAGTCCCAGTCAAGTCATAACCAATTAAGCTGTTTGCATCAACTAATCCAATCGCATTATACACATCTCCCTTGTGAGGCAGTGTAACATAATACGTTATTCCTTTTGGATGCAGAATAGTACCGCCTCCCTTTACAGATTTGTTAGCTATGTAGTTAGTTGCAGAATCAATAATGTCTGCTGTTGGCGTAATTGTTAAAACTGTATTGTCATCATTGGCAATTACAAAGAAATAAGAACTTACAACGCCCGTGTTACTTGTTGTTCCCCCATAAGCTTGTACTGAGTAGGAAGAGTTCCAGGTATTTGTAGGGAACAACATAGCACCTGCGGCAGAGTTATTCGTAGCCCAGTCATATAACCAACAAGCTATTGGTATACCAGTAGTAGATGTTACATGTATTCCTCTATTACTAACGCCAGTATAGTATAACCTGCTATCTGGTGCATGAGTTGGATTATTATAAGTGCCATCACCAACAGGGAAGCCTCCAACCTCTGTGACTGAATTAGCTGGAATATTTACTGTTCTAGGGAAAGTTGGGACACCTGATAGTCCTGGCATATCCACTAGTACTGTAGCAGGCTGATTGCCAGTTGCTATGTATAATGAGAAGTGAGCCCCTTTTGCGTTGTTACTTCCTGGAATAGTATCAAATTGAGTAGTATTTGTTTTCATATTCTCCTCACAACCGAAACCAGTCCAGAAATCTGTACCCATATTTGACAACTTATCTGGTGAAGGAATTATATTGCCTCTAAGCGTCAAGGTATCGGCATCTATTGCAGCCACCCCACCTCCACTATGCACAACAGTACTTGTAAATGTGCCATAGTTGTTAGTCAATAGTTTTATAAAAATACTCTTTTTGAATGCCCCACCTGAATAAGGGATGGTAATAGTAGATACCGGAGCGGTAGGAAATGCAGTGGAGGAGGTAGAAATAATGAATCCTTTTGCCGGCGATATATTGAGGGTAATCGTACCAGACGCAGGAGTTAGATTGTTGCCCGTTAATGTATAGCTTATTACGGGTGAAGGAGAGTTGTAAATAATATCCCCAAAATCAATATTGTATGGATTTGCAGCTAAAGTAGGCACAACACCTGTTGTTGTGAATGTAGCTATACTGCCACAAGAAGTACTAATACTGTTGGTAGCACACGCCTGATAATAATATTGTGTATTTGGCTTTAACTGCGTAAGTACAACACTGTAAGGTGCACTACCTGTGTTGTTAGTTGGTTTGATGGTGATGGCATTGGAGAGAGATGGACTTGTGCTGTAGTTAATCATTTTATTTGTGATATCCGTCCCGCCACTATCAGTAATAATGCCTCCAACAGTTGCCTTGATAGAGGTTATAGAAGTTGCTGCAACAGTAGTAACAGCAGGGGCGGTATAATTATCTGTCGTAAAAGTCAAATCTTGTCCATAAAGGGTATCAATTGGCGTAACTATGTATGCTCTTGCATGATACAAGGTATTAGCGGCGAGACCGGCTATGTTACTGTTAATTATTCCACTTGCCCCATCAGTTGTAAAGAAAGAAGAAGATATGTCAGGGTTTGCACTTGTACTCCATGCAACACCAGCCATTGTTGGGTTTTGATAAGTAGTACCAAAATCATAGCTACCAGTTACTACACCAACATATTTTCCATTAGTCGGGCTAGGTACTGCCGAAATGGTTTTAATGGTAGGCGTAGTCCTTGCTGTTTGCGTAGTACCATAAAAGGTAACATTGGCCAAATAGAAAACATCCCCCTTGATGGCACCATCTGTACTATAAAAATAGAGTCTTACAGAATAAGTATGTCCAGTAGATTTTGAACTATTGTAAAAGAACGGTATGTTCAACTTGCCAAAATTAACGTTAGTTGAAGCCGTCATGGAGAAACTTTGAGCATTGGCCAACTGTGTCCAATTGCCCTTGCCATCTATCTGGTAATAAGGAATAACTGATAAGGTTGGCGGAGGAGTACCACCACTTGAAGTAGGAGTTGAATCTTCCAGACTCAGTCCAGTTATTATTAAATCATTTCCGGCAGCAGGGCTAATAGGAAAATCAATGGCATAACGTAAGTCCAATGGAGTAGGTCCTCCAGGCCAGGCGTGGCTTTGCTTAAGCCTTAAACCAGTAGTCGCAGGAACAGTAGCACCAAAATAGTTGGCCAGAACAAAGCTATCATTCAGGACAACTGGATTTGCAGTCACTCCTGATGCAACATTTGTGGCTGCAAACGCATTACCAGTTTTTACCTTTAACAATGGCCACTCTGCAAGGGTTTGTGCTTTCAGTGTACCCAAAAACATTATTGCTGCAATAGACAAAACTGTAACTCTTGCTAATCCGAGATAACCTGATAAGGAATTCTTTTTCATATAGTAGCTTCCGCTATTTTGTGTGAAGTGATAACAATGCTATTTGAAGTAATTGTTTGTGCAAGCTGACCTTTTAAAATCGTTATACAATAATTGGGATAGTATTTATTATCGTTAAAACATGTACTATTCGCGACTTGTATTTTTTTATCGGCAGGCACAAATATATTAATTTATTTTGGCGATGAAATTAAATAGCTTTCACTTTTCAACTATCCCGTCCCGTCCTGCCTGATTGATAATTGTTGCAAAAGTACGGTACCGCTTCCGAAAACTATTAAACGTCATCTCATTTTTTGGTATCCATAGCCTTGTTTGTATTCCTTTGGCAGTAGTAGCGCATATTCTGTTGGTGGGTTAATTGCTTCTAGATGGTTTTGTATTGGCTCCAACTATTTTCAGCTATAGGTTACAAATGATAAGGAGTCCATCCAGTTGTCTGAATGAACTCCTTTTTATATTTAATTCTTTATCAGTCTAAAAGCCTTCCCCCAAAAAGCTTTTTATCACCTTCTCCGTTTCTTCACAGGCCTTTTGCAGGTTGTCGTTGAGTATTATTTTGTTGAAGTGATGCTTGAAAGATAGCTCATAAGCAGCTTTGTTTACCCTTGTCTGCAAACTCTCTTCTGTTTCGGTACCACGGCTTGCCAACCTTATTTTTAAAGCATCCACACTTGGGGGTTCTATAAAAAGACTCAGTGAGTTATTAGGAAACTGCTGTTGCACATGTATTGCCCCTTTTACATCAATGTCCAACATGGGTACTTTACCAGCAGACCAGATGCGATCCAGCTCCGTTTTCAGGGTGCCATAATAGGTTCCCTCATACACCATCTCCCATTCTATAAAAGCCAATTCCTTTATCTTCTGATTGAAGTCTGCCAGCTCTAGAAAGTAATAATCTTTACCGTCCACTTCCTGTCCACGCTGCTTGCGGGTTGTAGCAGAAATAGAAAAAGACAGATAAGGGTATTTCTCCAAAAGGTACCTGGTGATAGATGTCTTGCCCGCCCCCGATGGCGCTGTTATGATGATTAGTTTATTTTCCAAGTTGATAATTTTTTATTCGTTTGTGTTCAATGGTTACAAGTTTCGGTGGTTAACAGTAGCTTGTGGCCATTATCCTGTAACAAGCTACTTATAATTCCTTGTGACTTCCATCGCAAAAAGGAGGGTTTTTGGTATGTTTACAATTACATAGCCATACTTCACCGTCTTCTTCGGCAGTAAACTTTAAGCTTTTAAAAGGAAACACCATTTCTCCATTTTCTTCTGTTGCCAGTGTCTTATGACTGCCATCACAGATAGGATTCTTACTACTTAGTCCACAGGTACACCAAGCATAAGTCTTTCCTTTTTCTACTATAAATCCTGCAGGATAGGGGGTAAATACTTTTGGATAATCACTCATAAAAACTATTTTGTTTTATTTAATTGCCTGCGAATGTAATTACTCATGCCATTCAATCCTGTTTTGTGTGAAATGAAATAAGTGCAATGCAGGAATCAGATGCAAGATTTTATTGTAACCAATCAGGGTAGCATCATCAAATTAAGAAAAATAAAAGAATTAACTATAAAGCCCTTGTAGCATTTTTGAACCTTTCTTCAACAATTATAAAAGGGGAAAGTATATATTTGTGAGGCAATGAAGCTGACCCTTAACTAGATAAATTGAACAAATTACTTAAAATGAATAAACGATTCTTGCTTACTTGTTTGGTTACAGCCTTGGTATGGTCGTGTTTGGTGAAGGGGAATGCACAAGATAATACTGGCAATAATCAGCCTAAAACCATTCTTTTTATTGGTAATAGTTTCACGTTTGCACACGGTTCGTCCGCCATGTTTTATCATCCAGAAACAGTTACAGATTTGAATCATACAAGGATTGGAGGTGTGCCTGCGTTATTTAAAACCCTTACTAGTGAAGCGGGTCTTAATTTCTTGGTGAGTTTAGAAACATCTCCCGGTAAGAATCTGGAATTTCACTTAAAAGAAAAATCAACTATCATTGCAAAACCTTGGGACTTTGTGGTAATGCACGGTTATAGTACAATGGATAAGCAGAATCCGGGTGACCCAACCGAGCTTATTGCTTCCACCAAAGAAATGGCATTGTTATTAAGAAGTAAGAATGCCAATGTGGATATTCATCTTTTGGCAACATGGTCTCGCGCTGATCAAACTTATTTGTCGTCGGGGCATTGGTATGGGAAGCCAATTGATCAAATGGCATTGGATATTCGCAATGGGTATGACCTTGCAGCTAAAAATGCTGATATAAAAGATGTGATACCTGTGGGGGAGGCATTTAACAGGGCAATAAAAACGGGAGTAGCTGATTCGAATCCGTATGATGGGATTGGTGCTGGACAGTTGGATTTGTGGACTTATGATAACTATCATGCAAGTTCTTATGGGTATTATCTGGAAGCTTTGATGGACTTTGGCAGCATAACAGGATATGATCCTTTGAGTTTTGGAAATAAAGAGCGTGCAGCCATTGAACTAGGCTTTTCGGCAGAACAGGCAGTGGCATTGCAGAGAATTGCACACAATGAACTGAGTGCAAGAGTTGGTACCGTACCTTTGAAGACTTTTGACTTAAAACAAATTAATCAGCAATAAACAAATAAAAAACAGTCTGACAGATGAAATTAATCAAACAAAGTTGTGTAGCAGTAGTAGTGGCATTGTTGATTTTTGCTTGTGAGGACATAAAGCAAAATAAATTGATAGTGGGCAATTGGGTTGGCGCAGAATGGTTGGTTGGCGGGACTCCATCTGCAGCAAACCCTAAGAATACGACCTTTTCCTTTACTGATAAAGGGGATTATGTTTATAATAATTCGGGTGTGACCGAAAAAGGTACTTTTAGAGTGAGTGAAAGTAAGTTGTTTACTACTCCAGATGGTCAACAGGAAATGGCTGTTGGAATTACAAAGCTGACTACTGATAGCCTTGTATTTCAAATGAACAGAGGAGGACAACTAGAGACATTGACGTTGATTAAGCAGAAATAAAAAGAGAAACTGTGAGTTGTGGGAAGTGGGTTGTGAAAACCGATTGCAAGTAATTGTAACCAGCAACCAGTAACTGAAACAACGTTGTTATTTAATCATCTTTCCTATAACTGGTAGCTTCTGGAATTCTTTCTTTTCAACGAGAAGTATGAACCAAGTATAAACGAATACCAAAAGGGTGGAGATAGCCAATCCAAACCAAAGATTGCCCCAAAGCGCCGTGATGCCTTTGTGGATGAAGAAAAGTAGAATGACGATGACCATATATGCCACCAATTTCTTCCAAGCATAGGGAATGTAATATTCCTTTTGTCCCCAAACAAAACTCAACACCATCATCGTTCCGTAACATAAGAAAGTTGCCCAAGCACTTGCCATGTATCCGAAAGTAGGGATGAAAAAGTAATTGACAACTAAGGTGATGCTTGTACCGATGAGGGTGATGTAAGTTCCAGCAATTGTTTTATTACTCAACTTGAACCAGACACTCAGGTTGTAATAAATGCCTAAAAAGATGTTTGCCAATAACAGTATTGGAACAACTGCTAGTCCGACGCGGTATTGTGGACCAACGAAGTATTTCCAGATGGGGATGTAGAGGCTTACTACCAAGAACATAAGGGTGATTACGATAACGAAGAACTTCATTACACGGGCATAGATTCGCTGTGGGTTTGCACTTTCGGCCTGTTTGAAAAAGAAGGGTTCTGCCCCCATCTTAAAAGCCTGAATAAATAAGGTTATGAGAATAGATAACTTATAACAAGCATTATAAATACCCACCTGTGCTTCTTTAGACTCCTGTGTGCCGGGCAGCCATTTATTCAGCATCAATCGATCGAAAGTCTCATTGATGATTCCGCCGAAACCCACAATCAACAGCGGAAGGGAGTAGACCATCATTTCTTTCCAAAGGGTGGTATCAAAACGAAGACGTATCTGTCTTACCTCCGAGAACAATAAAACAAGTGTGAGAACAGATTGCACCAAGTTTGCCAGCACAACGTACACGATGGGATTTGTCTGGGTATTGTAGACCAGATGCAGGATTCTCGATGGGTTTTCCTCCACTTTGCCAGCACAATAGCCTATGAAAAACCAAGTAAGCAGCATATTGATGGTAATGCCCATTATTTTGACGACCGCAAACTTGATAGGGCGTCCCTCCTGACGTAGACGTGCAAAGGGAATTGTACTCAACGTGTCGAAAGCGATGACTAGGATGCTATACTTTATTAGTAGAGGAATGTCTGAGAGACCAGTGGCATTGCCTATCCATGCTTGATTGTACCATAGCAGAAGAGTAAATAAGCAAGTAGAAATGAATAGTGAGATGGCTGTGGTACTGTAGATAGTTTTCTTGTATTCCTCGCGGGAGGAGAAACGGAAATAGGCTGTTTCAAAGCCATAAGTAAACAATACATTCAGTACAGGCAGGGCAGAATAGATTAATCCCATCTTGCCAAAATCAGATGTTTTGATGTGGTGAGAGTAGGTGAGAAAAGGCGTCAATAAGTAATTGATAAACCTTGCGGCGATGGAACTGAGTCCATACCACATTGTTTGAGAAGCTAATTTCTTTATATTACTCAATGGAAGTGTCGATTAATTTGAATTGATAACCTTTATAGGGTTTGGAACCCTTCAAAGGTTTTAAAGCGACAAATGTACTACTAGTGAACGTGTGTAATAACGGGAACATAATTTTGTTCGGCAAAACGTTTGTCTTTGATGAAGCTTGTATCGCTAAGACTGTACAGAAATGCGGTCAATTGTCCTATCTCGAAGTTGGACAACGGCATCCGATGTTTGAATAAGCTATCAGTGGTGGGACCGTTTACTGCACTGTTTCGATAGAACTGGAAAACATTCAGTAAGCTAAAAAATCTGCCGTCGTGGCCATAAGGTGATGAGTAGGCCACGTTGCGAAGGCTCGGTACACGAAATTTTAAGGAGTCTTCACTTTTTCCTGTTACCCTCATCCGTCCAAAATCGTTGAGATAGCCATCTGCGGGTTCCCCAATATTACGATAGCTGTAGTCTGTAAACAAAGGTTCTGTATGGCAGGAGGTGCATTTCTTTTTAAAGATATCATAGCCTAGCTGTTGTGGAAGTATGAACTTTTCTTCGCCACGCATTACTTTGTCGTACTTACTGTTACTACTCACCAGCATCAACATAAATTGAGTAAGTGCTTTCATGATGCGGGGCGTTGTAATGGTTTTACTGCCAAATGCCTTGGTAAACATCCTCGCATAAGCTGTATCGTTCTTTAGTTTCAGGATAATGCTATCCATGTTTTCGCCCATCTCATTGGATGCGGTAATGGGTGCAATGGGTTGATTTTCTAATTGGTGGATTCGCCCATCAAGCATAAAATCTTTCTGCCAAGCTAGATTGAATAGGGTAGGGGTATTGCGAAAAGTCTGGGCATTGTTAACACCGTGACTGAATGGATGGTCGTAAGTTGCAAAGGCACAGAATTGTTGGTGGCAACTAGCACAAGGAAAATTGCCATCCTTGCTGAGGCGACCATCATAAAAAAGCTTCTTGCCTAGTTCGAAGCCTTCCTGAGTAATGGGATTCTTCTTAAAATCATACACAGGTTGCGGCCATCCTTTTGGAACAATGAAAGGAATTTTGGTGCCGATTACCTTGGTGGACGGCTCTCTGTTTTGCCAGGAGATGGCAAGTGAAACGAAGAGTAGCAGCGATAGTATCGTTATTTCAATTCTTTTCATCTAATAGTGGTCTCTGTTTATTTTACTACGTTGATTCTTTATTTCTGCATTTCGTTTCTTGCTTTCTATTCTTTTTTCTTTTGCAGCCTTAGATGGGTTTGTTGCGATGCGTATCTTCTTTTTTAGTAGTGATTTGTTAACCAGCTCATTAATTTTGGCAACCACATTGGCTTTATTATCTAGCTGTGTTCTTGCCGTTTGTGATTTGACTAAGAGTAATCCTTCGCTCGTGATTCTGTTAGAAAGTCTTTGATAAATCAGTTGTTTTTGTGCTTCATTAAAAAGGGAAGAGTTATTTATATTCCATCTTCCCTCCACCATCGTTTCTACTTTGTTCACGTTTTGTCCGCCGCTGCCTCCACTTCTAGCTGTTCTGAATTCTATCTCGGCGCTTATGTCTGTATTCATCAGATAAAAGTAAGAGAATTATTGGATATGGGTTGGTATGACTAGTTTTTTGAATGAATATTGGCATTCTAATCATTAATATACGATGAGTTTTTATTTCGAAATGCTGTGTCTTTATTGGGGGTGTGTACGTTGAGGCTGTATAATCAATTTACATGAGTTGTTTAGTAAGACGATAGAGTGCTATTACGAGATTAATCACAATAAGAGATAAAGCTCGTTAATTGTTTATAAACTACCTTCCTATTCATTGCAACGGTTTAGCTAAAACCCGATAAATATGTTTTGCGCGATCGTTTCTACGTAGAAATCAGTTTAATTAACGCAAGTTGCTAGTTATAAAATAAGTGAGCATAAAAAGAGTTTAGAAAGTTACCACACAATCAGACTCTATATTATGCTCACAGAAGATAAAGTTATAGGAATTTATTGTTTGATCGATGACTTG
>CAITVK010000123.1 GCA_903895845.1 uncultured Chitinophagaceae bacterium | reverse complement strand
GGCTATTGTAGACATCTCTGGACGTATCATCAGCAATACATTGGTAAATGCAGTTGTTGGTAAAAACGAAGTATCTGTGAATGTTGGCATGGCAGCAAAGGGTGGTATCTACTTTGTTTCCTTGCAAGGGGCAGGTACAAAGTATGATTCACAAAAGATGATTATCAAATAAAGTTGGATAACTTTCTTTAACTAAAGAGCCGCCAGGATATTTCCTAGCGGCTCTTTAGTTATTCGATACGGTGTGATTTAATTAGTTCTCTTTATCTTGCAAATAGTCAATTCTATATTACAGACCTATCTTATGCTACTGACAATTCATAACATTGTTTTGCTATCTCCAATTCTTCATTAGTAGGTACTACCAATACTTTCACGGAGGCTCCAGTTGCTTGAAATTCTGTTATTCCTTCAGGAGCGTGTTTTGCATTTGCCTCATCATAGGTAATTCCCATAAAGGCTAGCCCCTTTATTGCCAATGCCCTCATTGCACCATCATTTTCTCCAATCCCACCAGTAAACACTATGGCATCTACTCCATTCAATACTGCCACATACGAACCTATATATTTCTTTATCCGATAGGCATACATCTCATACGCCAACGCAGCCGATTCGCTTCCATTTTTGATGGCAGCCTTTACGTCTCGCATATCACTGTATCCACACAATCCCAACATACCACTCTTTTTATTGAGTATTGTCTGCAATTCTTCTGCCGACATGCCCGTACGCTCCATTATATGAAAGATGACAGAGGCATCAATGTCACCGCAACGTGTACCCATTATTAAGCCACTTAAGGGCCCTAATCCCATTGAGGTATCTACACACTTGCCTGAGTCAATGGCGGCCATGCTACATCCATTGCCCAAGTGAATTGTAATGATTTTTGCCTTTGGATTGCCTAAATAAGCCGCAGCTTTCTCTGATACATACTTATGACTTGTACCATGAAACCCATAAACACGCACTCCGTGTTTCTCATAATACTCATCGCTGATTGCATATTTGTAAGCCACAGGGGGGATGGTTTGATGGAAAGCAGTATCGAATACAGCCACTTGTTTTGCATTGGGAAACAGCTTTTCTGCAACCTCTATTCCTGTATAATTGGCTGGAAGATGTAGTGGTCCCAACGGAAACAGTTTCTTTATCTGCGCTTTAACTGCATCATTTACAAATACTGTTTCAGAGAATGCCCTGCCACCGTGCAACACCCTGTGACCAATCACATTTATGTCTTCAGCAGAACTGATTACCCCAGTTTCCTTATCAATCATAACGCTTACCACCGCTGCCAGAGCTTCTCCGTGATCGCCTGTTTCCAGTTCTTTATTCACTACAACTTCGCCCTCGGCAGTAAATACTTTATGTATAAGGAAGGTGCCCTTGGCTCCAATCCGTTCTACCAATCCACTACAAACCAAGGTAGCATCAGGCATAGAAATCAACCGATACTTAATAGAACTGCTACCACAATTAACAACAAAAATCTGCATGCTTCTTTAGTTAAGAGTTATAAATTATGAGTTATGAGTAAGAGTTGTAAATTATAAGCCTTGTTTAACACTCATAATTAATAACTCATAACTTGCTTACTGCGCCTGTATGGCTGTTATTACTACTGTATTAAAAATATCTTCTATCGTACAACCACGGCTAAGGTCGTTTACTGGCTTATTTAGTCCTTGTAACATCGGGCCGATAGCCAATGCCCCTGTTTCCCTTTGTACCGCTTTGTAAGTATTATTACCTGTATTCAAATCGGGGAATATCAACACGCTTGCCTGACCCGCAACTGGAGAGTTTGGCATCTTTTGCTTGCCCACAACGGGATCTACTGCGGCATCATATTGAATAGGACCTTCTACCTTCAAATCGGGGCGGAGTTGTTTTACAAGCTCTGTTGCCTTTCTTACCTTATCTACGTCTTCACCTACGCCCGATGTGCCAGAGGAGTAGGATAACATTGCAATCAGTGGTTCTATTCCAAAGGCAATACTGCTTTCTGCGGCCGATATGGCTATTTCTGCCAATTGCTCTGCTGTTGGATTGGGGTTTACCGCACAGTCACCAAACACACAAACCCTATCTTCCAGACACATAAAGAATACAGAGGATACTGTATTGATGCCTGGCTTTGTCTTCACAAATTGCAAAGCTGGCCGGATGGTGTGTTGTGTGGTATGAACCGCGCCTGAAACCATGCCGTCTGCATCACCAAGGTAAACCATCATTGTTCCATAATAGGATACATCACCCATCATGTCCCTCGCCATTTCCAAGGTTACATTCTTCGATTTCCGTAGCTCATATAATGTTTCTGCATAACGCTCAAATGAATCAGACTTCAAAGGATTGATAATCGTTAAGTTGTCGGTAGGCAAGGTCAAATTCAATCGTCTCATTGCAGTACCAATCTCTTCTTTGTCCCCAAGGATAGTCAGTGTTACAATATCTTGTTGCAATAGTCTCACTGCAGCGGTTAGAATCCGATCGTCGTTGCCTTCTGCCAATACAATATGTTTCTTATGGCACTTTGCCCTTTTCACCATCTGGTATTGGAACATGTGTGGGGTGATGCCAGCTGTGTGGAAGGTCTTTATTTTCTCTTCCAATCCTGCTGCATTTACATATTTATCGAAAGTATTGATTGCCAATGAAATCTTTCGGTTGTTGTCAACACTGATTCTTGAAGGCGTCTTACTGATATTGGTCACCGTTTCAAACGTTCCTGTCTGCACTTCCACCACAGGTATCACTGTTTCCAACCCTTCTATTACCCTCAATATGGGTTCATCTGGTTTCAGGCCACCTGTCAGGACAAGCCCTGCCACTTTGGGATAATTGGAAGAAATATTTGCTTGCATCGCAGCCAATATGATATCGCCACGGTCTCCAGGGGTCACTATCAGCGTATTTGGCTTTAATCTCAACAACAGGTTATTCAGTTGCATTGCCCCCACTATGGAATGATCTACCTGATTACTCAAGTTATCTTTCCCCAATATGACAGTTCCACCAATCGATTCGGCAATTTCCTTCATCGTTGGGTTATCAAGGTCCTTATCTGCCGGAATAATGCTTAGCAATATATCTTTTGGAAGCGATTCTTTCAATAGCTCCTTCAACGAAGCTATGTTTTCGGTAGTTGCTTTATTTATGACGGTAGCCAATACCTGAATATCACGATCGCCGAAGCTTTTACAGACAGCTAACAGGTTATTTATCACCGATTCGTTATCCGATTTATCTGCACTTACCAATATGATGACTGGGATGCCGAGATTCTTAGCAATTACGAGGTTGGCATCGAAGTCATAAGACACACCATCCTTTAAAAAGTCGGTGCCTTCTACCACAACAAAGTCGTTTTCCTCTTCCAGTTTCTTAAACTTCTCAATGATGGTATCTATCACATAAGCATCATTGCCTGCTGCCCGATACTGCAATACTTCCTCTCTGGTAAAGGCGTACATATCTTCGTACGGCGTGTTTATCTTGAAGTACGAAGCAATCATCTGTATGTGATAATCTGCTTCTTTTTCATTGGGTCTATAGATAATTGGTTTGAAATAAGCGACCTTCTTGGTTTTTCCAGACAGCATATTCAATAATCCCAATGCCATCACCGACTTGCCACTATATGGTTGATTGGTGGCTATATAAATTGCGTTACTCATAAATAAATCCTATTAATAACCTTCTTTTGGAAAACAATTTCTCCGTTCGCAAATGTGACATCTAAAAATAACTGTAAAACTGACATCAGTCATAAGAAAAGAAGATTTATGACGGGAAAAACGTTTTTTATTTCAGAAATTAAACAAATACAGCACCTTAAATGGCTTTTGCAGTGTGTTTGTGTTCTTGTCACTCCCAATAATAACCTCGTCATCACAACCGCAATAAACCCAACTTGTTCATCGCGTTGATGGGTTTGTTGTCCCAGAATAGTTCGAAGTCTTCTAGCCCGGCTGCTTCGTAACTTTCCATTACTTCTTGTAGCGTATAGGTTTTTAGTTTATTGATGGATACCTTCTCCAATAAATCAGCCAGCCATTCTCCCTCTTCCTTACTCACTTTAATGTTGATACTTTCTTTCTTCGTTTGAAAAGTAAGGGAAGCTATTTGCCATTGATTGCCTTTCTTCGATTTGGTAACAATTTCTACCGAAGGCGATTTGCCCAACCACACTATCTTGGTGTTGGGTTTATTAGCCAATGGTTCTTCTTCCAATAACGCATTCACGATGAAGTCGGGGGCAATCTTTGTCTTTGGAATTTTAAACTCAAACCAGTTTTGCAAGGAATCATCAAGGCAGAGGTTGTGCATGTAATTCAATAATGACTTCTTCAATCCAAAAGAAAAGGCATCGTGGTCAACACCTGTGGCTTCGGTATATACCACATCGTTGTTAGCGAAAGTGCCAGGCTTGTCTGTTGCCAGTGTGACGCCATACTTGGAAGGGTTCATCCCAACGGGACTGTGCGTGGTAAGTGCAAACTGATGCCAGAAAGCGGATTGTAACACGCCTGCCTTAAACAGTTGACGAACCATTTCCAGCGAGTCCACTGTCTCCTGAACGGTTTGGGTAGGGAAGCCATACATCAGATAGGCGTGTACCATAATGCCCGCTTCGGTGAAGTTGCGGTTTACTCTTGCCACTTGTGCTACCGTTACGCCCTTCTCTATCAGCTCCAATAGCCTGTCGGATGCTACTTCCAAGCCACCCGATACAGCAATGCACCCAGATGCTTTCAATAACAAACATAGGTCCAGCGTGAAACTCTTTTCGAAGCGGATATTCGTCCACCAGCTCACGGTGAGTTTCCTTTTCAGTATCTCCAACGCCAAAGCGCGCATCAATGCAGGCGGTGCTGCTTCATCAACAAAGTGAAAACCATTCTGTCCTGTTTGGGCAATGATGGCTTCTATTCTGTCGCACAGTATCTGCGCATTGATGGGTTCGTAGCGTTGAATATAATCCAATGAAATATCACAAAAGGTACACTTTCCCCAATAGCAACCGTGTGCCATTGTCAGTTTGTTCCAACGGCCATCGCTCCAGAGACTGTGCATGGGGTTGGCGATTTCGATGGCAGAGATATATCCATCCAATAGAAAATCGCTGTAATCGGGCGTTCCCACTTGTCCTTGTTTGTAATCGGCTGTTGCTTTGTTGTTGATGTAAGTAACCTCGCCATCTACCAGGGTAAACGTTCTTTTTAAGGAGTCAAGGCTTGCTTGTCCGTCTATATACTTCCACAAATTTTCTATGGGTGCTTCGCCATCATCTAGTGTAATGAAATCATAGAATTCAAACACACGGGCATCAGAAACAGCGCGTAACTCGGTATTGGCAAAGCCGCCACCCATGGCAATCTTGGCACTTGGGTAGTTTGCTTTAATCCACTGCGCACAACGAAGGGAGGTATATAAATTCCCGGGAAAAGGCACGGACAACGCTACTAGCCTTGGCTTCAGTTCCGCTATTCTTGCAGCGAGAATCTCTATCAACAACTCATCTGTAAAAGTGTACGGCTGTTGGAGTGCTTCGTACAATTCGTCGAAGCTGTTGGCCGATCTGCCCAATCGTTCTGCATAGCGACTGAAACCAAAATGTGGATCGATACATTCGGCGATAAAATCACTTAAATCTTCGAGATAAATGGTCGCAATATGCTTGGCTTTATCCTGTGTTCCCATGCTTCCAAAAGCCCAGTTCAAATCGTCTAGTTGTGCAAAACGGGATGCTTCGGGCAGGTAATTTCTTTTGCAGATGAGGTGTGATAGGGTAGGGTTCTTTCCTTGCAGAAAGGCTACTACTTCATCAATAGTATGTATGTAATCTTCTCTTAAAGCGTATATCCTAGATGCGTTTTCACTCGGTTTATCCTCCTCATTTGTTACTGTAAACTTGGGCTCGGCAGTAGCGAACAACCGTTGTAAGCCTTTCGCGCAAAACAGGGCAAGCGTGACTTCTATCCCTAAATCTGACTGATAGGAGGGAATGCTTTTGGTATTGAGGAAGCCCTTTAAATACGCCGTTGCGGGGTAGGGCGTATTTAACTGCGTAAAAGAAGGGGTGATTAGATAGACACTCAACTAATTATGAATTATGAGTTATGAATTATGAGTTATGAATTATGAGTTGAAGTTATAAGTCATTGATGAAGTTTGAGTCTTTGATTTCACACATCACTCATATTTCATCACTCATAACTATTGTCCTAGTCCTCAAAGTGAATCGAGAAGCTAATCATGCGCGATTGTATCTTATCGAAAACAGCTGAATATTTCAAGTTCGGGTCTCTGTCATTCAGATTACTTAATCCATAAGTAAACTTAATTTCCGGGGAAATCGTTACGTAGGGCAGAAAGAAATTAAAACCAATCCCTGTTTCAAGTCCAAAGTCATTGGGCTTTAGTTTCAAAAGCCCTTCCAATGTTCTCTGTGCAGAGTTGGCAGCTAAATCTCGGTCTATCCTGATACCACCAAGTGCATAAAAGCGAAAGTTGTCTATCCTGTCCGAATTGAATTTGATGTGTATGGGCAAGCTGATCAGCGTGGCAGGTAATGTCTTTGTAACTGATTCTGGTTCGCCTGGAGCCAAGGAATCTTTGTTTAGGGTATATTGAAAACTCTTTGCACCGCCAATTACCAATTGAGGATTAGCGCGTAATTGAAAGTGGTTATTAAGCTTCAATGTCCCCAAAAAGCCTAGTGCGATACCACCGCCTGCACTTGGCAAAGCGACTTTTATACTGTCGTCCAATAAAAATTTGGAAGAAAAGGTTGGACGCAATGAGGTAGCGTTATAGCCGATTGTGATACCAAAATAGTAGGGGAGGTTGTCGTGTTCCTGACGATAAATCTCTTTGTCCTGCGCCATCGCCGATGAAGCAAACACACATATTGCCGCAACAAGTGCAACTATTTTTATTTGGTTCCGCAGTAAATGGTGCATATTCCTAGTGTAAGTTTTTGTAAATAAGTTTGATTGAAACCTGCTTCTTTCATGATACCCAAAAAAGAGTCCCCTTCCGGAAACGCCTGTACGCTATCATTCAGGTACTGATAGGCATCTTTATTTTTTGCCACCATTTTGCCAAAGCCGGGTGCAATATTATTCATATAAATGTTATAAACGCCCTTGAATAATACATTCTTGGGCTTGGAGAATTCTAGTACCACTAATTTGCCACCCGGTTTCAATACCCGTCTCATTTCTTCCAGTCCTTTAGATAGGTTCTGAAAGTTTCGTACGCCAAAAGCAACCGTGATAGCATCAAACGTATCTGCTTGAAAACCAATATTTTCGCTATCTCCTGTAAACAACTGAATGGTATTGTCCAGATTACGGGCTGTAATCTTTTTCCTTCCCAGATCCAGCATTCCCTCGCTGATGTCTATACCTATTATTTTCTTGGGGTGCAGGAGGTCGTAGGTCATCAAAGCCACATCGGCTGTACCTGTTGCCACATCCAGTACAGTTTGTGGCTGGAGAGCTGTTAGTTGTCTGATTGCCTTTTTGCGCCAGGTAATGTCGATTCCTGCGCTCAGAAAACGGTTCAGGAAGTCGTAGCGAAAAGCAATACTATTGAACATGTCGGCCACTTGTTCCTTCTTACTGAGGCTACTATCTTTTTGTGGCACTATTGTATCGTGTGCAAATTTTCCCATCGGTGCGAATATATTGCTATTAATTACAAGTAACCGTTGATAAGTGTTTGGCAGTAAATGTTTAGTAAAGAAATAACTTTCTTTTATACTGAGCAGGGGGGTAGAAATTCAATGTCGTTTAGTTAAGTGAACGACTGTCAGGTTGAGGCATTAAGTAGAGGTTCTCAAGTTTATTAAGATGACAAAGTATCTTCTTCGAAAATCAACCGGATTGTCTCCCTGAGCCTGTCGAAGGGCAAACAAGCTAAATTGTAACTATTGATTTTCAAACATTTATAAAGATGTCATCAGCTTGTCGAAACCGAATATAATAAAGGTTCATTCATTTATTATACGCCTTCGACGAGCTCAGGCTGACACCCCGTATTTAATGGAGTATTATCGGAAAGCATCCTTAACTAAACGACATTGAGTAGAAATTTATTTCTCATTCAATGTAAAATAGTTTATTGCAATACCAAATATTATTGCACTACTTTTGTTGCTCAACGATTCAACAAGGTGACCACCAAACCTATTATCTATTGTC
>CAITVK010000122.1 GCA_903895845.1 uncultured Chitinophagaceae bacterium | reverse complement strand
TACAGAAATCATCTACTGGAACGAAAATATCTATAACTTTATCCCGCAACATAAGGGTGTATTTTAGTGATAAAATGGTGGTACATTATATCCTCTAATTTACACCTTTTTTCTTAATCTCTTATCCCGAACTCACGTTATTTAGGTAAAACAGGCTAAAAGGCTGTAAATCTCACGATTAACAGCCTTTTTCTTTGCAGATTATTCAATTCATACACAAAAAACGGAATTACACAGGTTTAAGCAGAGCGTGGAATTATCACTACTAGTAAATGGTTTGTTTTTACTTCCCAAAGGAAACGATGTTTTTACTGAAAATCTTAACGGCAATAGCCAATAGTATTACGCCAAAGAACTTACGTACAGCCAATAAACCAGCTTGCCCTAGAACCCGCTCGATAATGTTGAGCGAACGAAGGCCGATATAGATAATCACCAGATTGATAAGAATACCAATGGTAATAACCCATTCGTCGTAGTTGGCCTTCAAACTCATAATGGTTGTCAGCGTGCCACTTCCGGCAATAACAGGGAAAGCGATAGGGACTACATTGCCAGACTTGCCATCTTTGTCTGCCTTGAAGATTTCGTGCCCCAATACCATTTCTAAACCCAATAGAAAGATAACGATAGAACCACCCACAGCAAACGATTTGATATCGAGTCCTAGGATCTGTAGGATATTCTTTCCAAAGAAAAGAAAAAGAATCATCAGGGTGCCACAAACTGCTGTTGCCAAAGCGGCTTTGATACCTCCCATCTTTTCTTTCAAAGAAATGAGAAGTGGAATAGAACCCACAATGTCTATCACCGCAAATAGGGTGAAGGTGACGGTTAGTATGTCGTTACTGTTGATATCCATGAGAATGAGTTATTAGATATTAGTTATTAGATATGAGCTATGAGCTATGAATCGAAGTAAAAGAATCATGTGTTTCACTGCTTCTGACTTATTACTTAAGACTCCCGCCTAGTTCTCACATCGTTGCAATCCTGCTTTTGCCTTTTGATCTAATGAATTTTTGTATTCATGATCTTTCAAGCTGATACATTTCTCGAAATAAGGGATGGCAAGCTTCTTTTTCCCTTCTCTTTCATATATCTCTCCAATCTGCAAGGCAGCCCTAGCTGCATAATACTCTTTTCTGGTTAAGCCAAGATTGATGGCTGCGTTATAATAGTCAATAGCTAGTTCATTTTTGTTTAAATCATCATAGATCCTACCTAGCCTGTATTGACACTCTAGTTTTTCTTCTTCTTGTGCAAAGCTATTTATATTTTTATTATTTAGCATAGCAAGTGCCTCCTGAAAATAACCGCCATCAGATAGTAAGCGTGCTTTTAGTAAAATCATATTGGGCCACACACCACTTTTTGCATCTTTCAATGCCTGTTTGTCTGCATCAGTATCAGTTGTTCCTTTTTTTAGTATGTTTTGCCTAGCTGCTTCGGCTGCTTTCATGTTACCTTGCAAATAATAACACCAGCTAAGCTTCAGATACGTATCTTTTACATAGAAATTGCCTTTAAACCTAGCCAGATAATTTTCTAGATAACCGGCTGCTTCTTGTAACTCCAGATGATCCAGTTTAATAAATCCTAGTTCGTAATCCCAGATAGGGAGGCTATAATATTCTGATGATTTATTTTTGTTTTGAATAATTGTTTTAGCCACGTCCAGCCGTTTATCTACTACTGCCAGGTTTGCAGCCATGTAACACAAGAGGTAATTGTTGACTACATCTAGTTTCTTATCTTGAATGAACTTGAAAGCCTCTGCCTTTTTATTTCCAATATGATAGGAAACATAACAGTAAATGAAAGCACTCTCATTACTAAAAAGCTTGGCGTAAGGGTCACTACTGAACGCAAAGTTTTTGAGTAGTGTCATGCCATCTGCCATAGAACCATTCAGGCCGATGAGATTGGCAAAAAAGGAGTAGCCACTAGGAATAGTGGAGATGATAGTTTGTAAACCACCATAAAGCAAATCGTTGGGGGTAAATGTCTGAAACAATCTTTTGTTTTCTTTTATCAGCACAAAGGCTTTTCTTACATCCCAGCTAGCTCTCCAGTTCTCGGCAAACTTTATCTCTATAAAGGCCTTTTGTACGTAGACCATACTCAAGCAATATCGGTGGAAGGGAGAACTCTGCGGACCTAGTTCCAGCAGTTTTATCCGTTCTTCAATCTTTGGTTTCTTTATGGCGTACTCGTCTGCATCTTCATTAAAAAATAGAGAAATCAGATCTATATAGTTATCTAGATAATAAGGGATAAGATTGTCGGGGTTTTGCTGTTTGGCCTTTTCTATCAACGCAATGCCGTTGCCTAGTTTTAGTTTTAGAATTTCCTGATAAGCTTGCTGACAGGTACTATTAAACTCATAAACCTTTTCTGCCTTGACGGTTAAGGTTGCTAAAAAGAATATAATAAAGGCAAAGTACTTCCCCATCTTGCGAAAATAAAAAGAGCCACTTAATGCGGCTCTTCAATTTGTGATTTTATTGTTAATGTGATTGTTAGAGCTAATTACTTAACCTCTACGCTATCATTCAAATCAGAATCAATCAGGATACGACCACAGTTTTCGCAAACTACAATCTTCTTGTGTAATCTGATTTCACTTTGACGTTGAGGAGGAATTGCATTATAGCATCCACCGCAAGCATCTCTTTCTACCGGAACAACAGCCAATCCGTTGCGATAGTTTCTACGGATACGATCGTAGCTGTAAAGTAATCTTTCATCAACAGTAGCCCTGGCAACAGTAGACAGTTTTACTAAGTCTACTTCTTCTATTTCAGTTTCTGCGATTATTTTTTCTAGTTCACCTTTCTTGTGGTTCAGCACACCATCTTTTACAGCTATTTGTTTCTTAGAGATTTCCAAAGCTCTTGCCTTTTCAGACAATTCTTCATTTGCGTCTCTGATGTGTTTTTCAGCAAGCTTGTTTTCAAGTTGCATCATTTCTATTTCTTTGTTCAATGCTTCAAACTCGCGGCTGTTCTTTACATTGTCAGATTGTTTTTCATATTTAGCCAAAGTAGCTTCACCTTCTTTGATTGCTTCTTTTTTGCTTTCAATGAACTCAGTGATACCGTTTATTTCTTCTTCAATACGAGTCCTACGGGCGTTAAGTCCTTGAATTTCGTCTTCAAGATCACTAACCTCCATTGGTAGTTCTCCTCTTAAAATCTTTATTTGATCAAGTTTTGTATCTACTTTTTGAAGTTTAATTAAGCCTACTAATTTTTCTTCAACTGAATAATCCTTAACTGCAGCCATTATATTAATTTGAAATTTATGATGTAATTGTATTAAAACTTATCCTTTCACTAAAGAAAATACCTAACCGAATTTGTATTAACCTTACTTTTAAGGACGGCAAAAGTAGGAAATTTAGCATGTAAAATATCAATTAATAAATCTGCCGTAAATTGTTCGCTTTCCCAATGCCCAATATCAGCTATTATAATCCTCTTATCTGCGTCAAAGAACTCGTGATATTTCACGTCTGCGGTAATATAAATGTCTGCGCCAGCAGCAATAGCATCCTTTGTTAAGAAACTTCCAGCACCACCACATAATGCCACTTTATGAATAGGTTTTCCTAACAGTTGGGTATGTTTGATTACCTGTAAACCGAAGGCTTGCTTTATTTTTTCAAGGAATTCAAGTTCAGTTATTGGGTTAGGTAAAGCGCCTATCAGGCCACTTCCCACTTCGTCATACTCGTTAGCCAGAGGTATTATATCATAAGCAACTTCTTCGTAAGGATGTGCTTCTTTTAATGTATTTATAACTTTTCTTTGGGAATGTATCGGGAAAATTACTTCTATTCTTCGTTCTACCTCCTCATGATTCTTTCCTATTTCTCCCAAAAAAGGATTTGCCTTTTCGTTGGCAGTATAAGTACCTAACCCTTCACTAGAAAAACTAACTTCACTGTAATTGCCAATGTTTCCAGTGCCAGCATTAAAGAGTGCCTTCCTTACTTTTGACAGATGTGCAACAGGGACAAACGTAATTAGTTTGGCAAGAAGATTTTTCTTTGGGACTAATATCTTCTTTTCAATCAATCCCAACTTGTCAGCTATTACATCATTTACGCCCGCTACTACATTGTCTGCATTTGTATGCACTGCATAAATGGCGATGTCGTTTTTGATAGCGGCAATAACTGCACGCTCTACATAGTTCTTCCCTGTTATCTTCTTGAGCCCACTAAATACAATCGGATGATGGGCTACAATTAAATTACACCCTCTTTCTTTTGCTTCTTGAATTACTTCTTCTGTTGCATCGAGTGTACACAAAATGCCACTACATTCTTGTAAAGCATTGCCTATAATCAAGCCACTGTTGTCATAGCTTTCCTGATAGGCAGGTGGTGCAAAAGATTCTAAAACGCTAATTATTGTTGCTATTGTAGGCATAGGGCATTAGTTATAAGTTGTAAGTTATAAGTTGCAGGGCATTAACCTTTTTGACTGAATTTTAGTATCTCTTCTATTATTTTTCTATCATTACTTAGTCGTGGAATCTTGTGTTGCCCACCTAATTTTCCTTTACTGTACAACCAGTTGTTGAATGTGTTCTTTGGCAATGCTCTTACAATTGGCATACCTAAAGCAATGTCTTTATGTCTCTTAGCTTCATAGTCGCTGTTCACTGACTTTAAGGCACAGTCAAGTTCGTAAGCAAATTCAGGAAGGTTTACAGAATCCTTCTCAAATTCTATCAGCCATTCGTGACAACCGTTTTTACTTTCACTAAAGTAAACGGGGGCAGCTGTGTAATCACTGACTACTACCCCTTCTTTTTTGCTTGCCATCGCAATCGCTTTGTCTGAATTATCTACCATCACTTCTTCCCCGAAAGCATTCATAAAGTGTTTTATCCTTCCTGATACTTTTATCCTGAATGGATAGGTTGTTGTAAACTGAATGGTGTCGCCTACGAGGTATCGCCAAAGTCCCCCGTTTGTAGTGACAACGAGTGCATATTGTTTACCAATCTCCACATCTTTCAATCCAATCGTTTTGGGAGTTGCGGAGCCGTATTCTTCTATCGGCATGAACTCGTAGAATATGCCATGTTGAAGCAGTAGGAGCATTCCATCTGCATCCGGACTATCTTGTGCAGCAAAAAAACCTTCACTGGCATTATATATCTCCATGTACTTCACATTTCCACCAACCAGCCTTTGGAACTGTTCTTTATACGGTACAAATGAAACGCCCCCATGAATATATAATTCCAGGTTAGGCCATACCTCTTTGAGGGTTTCTTTGCCTGTTATTTGTAATATACGTTTTATTAACAACAAAGTCCAGGTCGGTACGCCTGATATGGAAGTCACATTTTCTTCTATTGTGCTTTGGGCAAGTTGTTCTAATTTGTCTTCCCATTCATCCAGTAAAGCAATAGCCAGTTCTGGAGTCCTTATCCAGCTTGCCCACATCGGGGCATTTTGAAGTAAAACAGCACTAAGGTCGCCGTATTGGATATCGTCGTTTATAAGACTCATCTGATGACTACCTCCAATGACCAAGCCTCTGCCCGTGAGTAAGTCGCTATCAGGATTGTAGTTGTAATACATTGTCAACACATCTTTTGATGCCTGATAGTGACAGTTGTTAAGGCTTTCTTCCGTTATAGGGATGAACTTACTTTTATCAGTTGTAGTACCGCTGCTCTTGGCAAACCAGTTGACAGGGGTATTCCAAAGTAAGTTGTTTTCTCCTTGCATCAGTCGTTCCACATAAGGTTTTATATCATCGTATTCACTGATGGGGATTGTTTTTTTGAAGTCTCTGATATTGAACAATTTATCGAAGCCATAGTGCCTGCCAATTTCTGCAAACTGCCCGTGGGTCACCAGGTCTTGCAGCACATCACGCTGAGTGGCAATGGGATTGTTAATCCATTGTTCAATCCTGTAATGTCTGATGCGAGCGAACCTTGAAATGGTTGGGCTTATCAATTTCATAAGCAAGTACTATATATCTCCGCAAAATAAGTAATCATTCTTACAGTAGAAGATTACTAGTCCACAAATTGTCTACAATTTACTAAAACACTACAGTCTTGTTCTGATATACCAATACTTTATCGTCAAATACCAGTTGTAAAGCATTTGCCAATACGGCTGTTTCTATTTCCTTTCCGGCTTTTACCATGTCTGCTGTGGTAAAAGAATGGTTGACTGAGATTATTTGTTGTGCAATGATGGGGCCTTCATCCAGTTGATTGGTTACAAAGTGTGCGGTGGCACCTATTAGTTTCACCCCTCTTTCATACGCTTGTTTGTAAGGATTGGCACCAATGAAAGCGGGTAGGAAGGAGTGGTGTATATTGATAATCTGTAAAGGATATCTCTCTACAAAAGATGGGGAGAGTATCCGCATGAACTTAGCCAAAACGATGTAGTCTACGGTGTATTTACTGACGGCATTGGATAAGTTAGCTTCAAACTCCTCTTTGCTGATTCCCTCGTGGCTAACCAAATGAAAAGGCATATCGAACCTGCGGCAAATGTCCTCTAATGTTGGATGGTTGCCTATAACTCCCAATACCTCGGCACCTAATGTGTTGAAGTGATTGCGGATTAGTATATCGCTCAGGCAATGGTATTCTTTGGTTACCAATACCAATATCTTCTTTACAGGATTAGGATTTACTATCACTTGTGCATCGGGAGGCAACACCGCTTTCAGTTGCATTTCCAGTATTTGTGCATCAATGGTTTTGCTGATTTCTACCCGTGCAAAGAAGCGGTTCTGTATCCCATCCACATGTTCCCGCATAGATACGATGTTCAACTCTTGTTGTTGCAACAATCCCGAAATTGTAGCCACCAAACCTACTTTATCTGTACACTGAATAACAATAACCATAACCTGTAATTAGAATGATTTAAATGAATAAAATGATTCATTTAAGGGCGCAAATGTAAATGGTACATTCAATTGACAAGTATCAATTGATATTTGCCAATTAAAAAGGGCACTCATAGTTAGACTATGAGTACCCTTTTTTAGTCGTAAGTTGTAAGTCGTAAGGCGTAAGGCATTAGTCTTAAGTTGTAACTCATCACTCATCACTTTTAACTCATAACTCATAACTCATATCTAGTATCTCCTTCTGCTGTTGCTATTGTTGGCGTTACTATTATTGTTACTTCTATTACCGTTATTACCCGAGCTGTTTCTGTTGTAACCACCACCGCCTCTGAAAGGTTGGTTGTTATTTTGCTTTGGAGGGGGGACTGAAGGGGTATTTGGATCCATCGCATAAGGATGTCCGCCTTCAATAGGTATTTGTTTGCCAATTACCTTGTGTATATCCCTCAAGTACTCTTTTTCCTCTGGATCGCAGAAAGAGAAGGCAATACCATTAAAACCTGCACGGCCTGTACGACCAATGCGGTGTACGTACGTTTCAGGAATATTAGGCAATTCGAAGTTGATTACGTGTGATAGTTCATCAATATCAATACCTCTGGAAGCGATATCTGTTGCTACCAATACACGATTCCTTCCACTCTTAAAGTTATTCAACGCTTCCTGACGTGCGTTCTGCGATTTGTTTCCGTGGATAGCTTGTGTTTCGATTCCCATTTTCACCAAATGTTCTGCTACCTTGTTTGCACCGTGTTTGGTACGGGTAAATACTAAAGCACTATTGATGGCAGGGTCTTTCAATAAATGGAACAACAAGTCTTTCTTGTTATTTTTATCTACAAAAAATAACTTTTGTTGAATGGTATCTGCGGTAGAAGATACGGGTGATACTTGTACAATTGCAGGATTAGTCAAGATGCTGTTAGCCAATTGTTGAATGTCATTGGGCATGGTCGCAGAGAAGAACAAGGTTTGTCTCTTTTCAGGAATCTTGGTAATGATGCGTTTTACATCGTGTACAAAGCCCATATCCAACATTCTATCTGCTTCATCCAAAACAAAAGTGGTGAGGTTGTTCAGGTTCACATAGCCTTGGTTCATCAGATCCAACAATCTACCAGGCGTAGCAATTACGATGTCGAGACCTCTTTGCAAAGCCAATACCTGACTATGTTGATTGACGCCACCGAATATTACAGTGTGTCTGTTTCTCAAGTTTTTGCCATAAGCACCAAAGCTTTCATCAATCTGGATGGCTAATTCTCTTGTAGGCGTCAATATCAATACTTTGATACCATTGTTGCTAGCTCCGTTTTTATGTTGTTCCAGTTTGTGTTGTTCCAACAACTGAAGGATAGGAATAGCGAATGCTGCTGTTTTCCCGGTTCCTGTTTGTGCGCAACCTAACAAGTCTTTTCCTGCTAATATTTGCGGTATTGCCTGCGCCTGAATGGGTGTAGGTGTTGTGTAGCCTTCGGTTTGAAGTGCTTGTAAAATAGGACTGATTAAGCCCATTTCGTTAAATGTCATTGTAAAATTATTATGGCAACAGTCATCCACGATGGGAAATCACATTGCCGATTAAAAAGTTGCTAGAGATCATCTTATGGAAGCTGGGTAGTTGTATATCATCTTTATTAGTGGAGAAGTACGTAATAAGGTTTTGATGATAACCCAAGCGAAAATAGTAATGCGCAAAAGCGTGTTTAGTTATAAAGAAACTGACGGATTGTTTGTTTATAACGGGGCAAAGATGCAGTAAATAATTGACAATGAAGGATTAAATGTTTGGGAGGTGCCAGTACATGTGGTTAGGGACTATCCCCTTTATTGATTTAAACTGCTTGAAGAGATGGCATGGTTCAGTATTTTCATGGCACGGTTCAGTTTTTTCATAGTAGGGATAACAAACAGTGTAGGCATGAACCATCATCAGGCATGGCACGGTTCAGTATTTTCATGGCGCGGTTCAGTTTTTTCATAGCAGGGATAGCAAACAGTGTAGGCATGAACCATCATCAGGCATGGCACGGTTCAGTTATTTCATGGCACGGATCAGCTTTTTGATGGCAGCGTTCAGTATTTTCATGGCATGAACCATCATCAGGCATGGCATGATTGTTTTTTTCATAGTAGTTACCATGAACGTTGATGGCACGGATCAGTATTTTGATGGCAGCGTTCCGTTTTTCCATTGTAGGGATAACAAACAGTGTAGGCATGAACCATCATAAGGCATGGCACGGTTCAGTTATTTCATGGCAGCGTTCAGTATTTTCATGGCATGAACCATCATCAGGCATGGCACGGATCAGTTTTTTCATGGCACGGATCAGTTTTTTGGTGGCAGGTATTAACTTCAACCAATAGTCCTGTTTAGTTAAGCATAGATAATCTTGAAAGTTGGCGGTTGGGAGACTGAAGGCTGATGACCTTTTTGGGGTTTCTTAATTATAACTTACACCTTATGACTTAATTTTACATAATGAAACAAAGGTTTTACTTTGACACATCCGTTTTTGGTGGTGTTTACGATGCAGAATTTGACGAGGCTACATTACAACTTTTTGAGAGGGTAAATATGGGGCAAATTATCTGTGTTTATTCCGACCTTACAGAGCGAGAGCTACTAACTGCACCACTAAGAGTAAGGACATATTTTGCTGGCATCCCTAAAGATTGTTTAGAGAAAGTAATTGTTAATGATGAAATACTATCTTTGGCATTGATGTATGTGAATGAAAAAGTAGTTGGGGCGACGAGCTTTGATGACTGTATCCACATAGCAGCAGCAACAATAAATAAGGTAGATATATTGGTAAGTTGGAATTTTAAGCATATTGTAAATGTTTATAGAATAAGGGGGTATAACTCCATAAACATCCGGTCGAATTATATATCACTGGAAATTCGTTCACCAAAAGAAGTATTGCAAAATGAAGATTAATAAAACAAAAGACAAAGAGTTTGATACCGTAAGCACGTTTAGAGAAATTAAGGAAAAGATATCTTTGGAGATGGCAGGGATGAATTTTGAGCAGATTAAAGCCTACTTGGCTGAAAGTAGCAAAAAGTTCACCGAACAAATGCAGCAACAAAGTACTCAATAAATAATTAGGCAGAGGAGTAATGAAGAAAAAGGTTGAAAGTTGGAGGTTGAGAGACTGAAGGCTTTTGACCTTTTTTGTTGCCTTACGCCTTATGACTAACCACTCACTACTAATGCCTTACATTTACACAAATTAATCTAAGATGACACTTACTAAAGCAAATCAGATTACCGAGCAGGATTATTTGACTGCTGAAAGGAAGAGTTTAGATAAACATGAATATTATAAAGGTGAAGTATTTGCCATGAGTGGGGCTTCAATACCGCACAACCTAGTGTTTTCTAACGTATTTGGTATCTTGTCGAGCAAATTGAGAGGAAAAAACTGTAAACCATTTGGCAGTGATTTGAGGGTTCATATACCACAAAATACTTTGTATACCTATCCGGATATAACGATAGTTTGCGGAAAGATAGAGACGTTGCATCATTCCTTCGACACCATCACGAACCCTGCGGTTATTATTGAAATATTATCGGCCTCTACCCGCGACTATGATAAAGGTGGAAAATTTACTTTGTACAGAGACATTGCCTCATTGCATGAATACCTATTGATAGATTCTGAAAGGGTCTCTATCGAAAAATTTATGCGGAATGCAGATGGTAGTTGGCAGCTAACAGAATATAAAGAACCCGAACAGCATGTTCGTATAGAAACTGTTGATTTAGCCATTTCTTTATTGGAGGTTTATGAGGATATTATGTTTTAGGGAGGCGGAACGAGGAAGCAATAGTCGTAAGTTTTAAGTCGTAGGTTGTAAGTTAAGCAAAGAATAGAGGTTGGGAGACTGAAGGCTTTTGACCTTTTTTTTACAAACGCCTAACAGTACATTTATCTTTACACAAATAATAAAATGAAACACATTATAGAAGCACACCGTTATATTGATAATGCCAAAGAAATTCTTAGGGATAAGGCACAGAAAGAAGATAAATATTACAAGGATTCCAAGTATGTGAAGATGGCTGGGAATACTGCCTACAATGGAGTATTGGTTGCATTGGATGGATTATTGGGGAATAAGAAAAAAGGGAGAAAGAGCGTGGATTGGTATAAAGAAGAACTAAGCAAGTTGGATAAAAAGATACTATACACGTTTTCTAGTGCGTATGAAACGTTGCATTTATTGATGGGATATGATGGAAGCCCCAATGCAATAATTGCTAATGAAGGATTGAAGGAAGCAGAAGCTATCATTAATTGGGTTGAGACGAAGCAGGAATTGGTAAGTTCTTAGTTGATAATTGAAAATTAATAATTGATAGGGTTAAAAGTTGGAGGTTGAGAGACTGAAGGCTTTTGACCTTTTTTGTTTCTCAAACCCTTTCTTGATATTTTATTACATTCAAATGCCCATCTTTGTAAAACCATTAACTTTAATTCCTTTTAAATGCAGACACAGGCCTATTTTGATAATATACAAGCAACCATCCTTTCGGAAATTGATAAGGCACAATCTTCTTTGCAAGTTGCTGTGGCTTGGATAACCGATAAAATTATTTTTGATAAGTTGTGTGCCAAAGCAAGCGAGGGGCTAAAGGTGGAATTGATACTGATGAATGACAGTATCAACAATGATATGGCACCCTTTAACCATAATCTACTTGAAACACACGGAGGGTTTGTCTATTTTATATCCCCCACTGATGAAGGTTATGTTATGCACCATAAGTTTTGCGTGATAGATAACTGCACGGTAATAACAGGCTCATACAACTGGAGCAAGAAAGCGCAGCATAATGATGAAAACATTATAGTAACTTGGGATGCTTTCGAACTAGGCGCACAATTTAAAAGGGAGTTTACCTCTGTAAAGGAAAGAACATTTGCCAATAAGTTTACAATTGGCAATATTGAATTAACAAAGATTATAAAAAGGCTTGAGATTATAAAAAGCTTTGTAGTATTGGAAGAAAGGGATGAGATAATAAATCAAGCAAAGAAACTACAAGAGCAAAACCTTACACCCGAACTCATTGCCATAGTACTAGCATTAGAAAAAGCGAGTTATAGTGAGGCTGTAGAATTGATAGAAACATTCACAAACAAACACAGTCAACTGATAGTATATGAGGATACTACCGTTTTTGCCTTGCAATTAGAAATAAAATCGTTGGAGATACAGTTGAATGCTTTGGAAAACGACAAAGTAGAAACTGAAAAACTAATACAAGAGTTTAGCATTAGGCATACAAAGGAATTGGGAGAATTGGTTTTAAAGCTTTTATACCTACGAAAACAATACGCTGCAACAGCAAAGGAAAAAGAGGATGCTGAGCGTGATGAGAATGAGTATAAGGAAAGCTACGAAGCCAATAAAAATAAACAAATACCCAAACTAAACGAAGAAGAACAAAAGAGCCTAAAGAGTGTGTATAGGGAAGCCTCTATGCTTTGCCACCCAGACAAGTTTCATAATGAACCAGAAAAACTACTACAGGCAGAAGAACTCTTTAAAACTTTGCAAGATGCCTATAGTAGCAACGATGTAATGAAGGTAAATGAAATACTTGCAAACCTGAAAAATGGGATATTAACGGTAGATACCCAAAAACAACCTACTAAAAAGAAATTATTGCAGGCGCGGTTAGCTAAATTAAAATTGAAGTTGGATGATTTGATAAAACACATTGGCGTGATAAAAGAAACAGATACTTACAAAACAGCTACTGAGAATGAAGATTGGGACATTTATTTTGAAAAGGTAAAAGCCAAACTACAAAAGGAGATAGAAATCTTGACAATTTAAAGAGATACTGATAGGCTATGAATGAAATAAAGAAATATCAATCCAATGAAATAGTAAAGAAAGACGGTGCAGTAAGGGTTACTAATAGACTACTTGCATTGATTGATGAAACAATATTGATACCCCACCAAGAAGGTGATAAATGGGGTTTTATAAACAGGAAAGGGGAGTGTGTAATTCCTCATATTTATAGAAAAGTTCAGTCATTTTCAGAGAGTCTTGCAGGGGTAATGGATTTCGAAAGTTACACTTGGGGTTACATGGACATAAATGGAAATCTGTCAATTCCGTTTGCATTTGAAGAATGTGAACCCTTCTTGGAGGGGATGGCATTAGTTTTATTTCCTACCTATGGTCATCTATGGTATATTGATAAAAAAGGGGAACGTATAAAAGCTTTTGAAAAATATTGCTTTGAGGATTCTTTTTCTGAGGGACTTGCTAGGGTTTCCTTAGATGATAAAATGGGGTTTATTGATAAATTTGGTAACGAAGTAATTCCTGTTATTTATGATGACTGTAGCAATTTCATTGATGGTGTCTCAAAAGTGGAATTCAATGGTAATTGGAGTTTCATTGACAGAGATGGTAAAGAAATAATCCCAACAAGTTATGATAATTTTTTAGAATTTTCTGGAGGAATTGCTAAGTTTAAACGCAAAGGTAAATGGGGTTTAATTGACAAATTTGGTAATGAGATAATACCTATCGTTTATGATGAATGTTCTGTGTTTTATCAGGGGCTGTCAAAGGTTAAATACAACGGAAAATGGGGATTCATCGACATGACAGGTAAAGAAATAATTTCTTTTATTTACGATGAATGTTCTGTGTTTTATCAGGGGCTGTCAAAGGTTAAATACAATGGAAAATGGGGATTCATCGATAAAACAGGTAAAGAAATAATTTCTTTTATTTATGATGAATGCTATGACTATAACTTTCATTACGATTGTGTACAAGTCAGGATTGGAGATAAATGGGGTAAGGTTGATAAAATTGGAAAAGAATTTTGGTACGATTGAAAATAGCAACAGGTATAATATTTTGCTTATAGCTATATTGTGAGAATTTTCAAGGAGCCGTTAATTTAAATTTGGTAGTCTAATATTTTTTCTGTATATTATCATAAAGAAGATGATGTTATTTTCTTTAAAAATAAAACAGATGAATAAATTTCCAGATTACTTATTTCAGCTTTCGAAAGATTATGACACAATAGAAGAAATCTGCATTGAAGGGTTAGCAATAGAAAGATTAAAGTTTGATATAAAAGATTTAAATGAATTAAGAGAACCAATGGTGGTTCTGCTGTCAAGGTGTAAAGTTGAAAATTCAACGGGCGGTTGTATTGATCTAGAACATTTAACCGTATCAAAGTTTAATAATTTAAAGTGTGAGGCAATTGCCAATCAGGAAATTGTTGAGGAAGCAGAGTGGTTTTATATTCTTGATTCTTATCCAATTAGAGACAAGGAAACGGAGGATATTATTTTTCAAAAGTTTTCTATGAAAACAAACTTCAAATTGAAATATCCTGTAGCTAATCCCTTTTCTATTTAAAAAGATCAAGAAATGATAAGTGAAACAGATAAGGAGTACGAACTGATAACGAAAAGCAGCTATGATGGTAGATATGGCTACTATAAAACAGAGCCTGAAAAAAGAATAATTAAAGTCCCTGATTCTTCACGAGAGCGATTGGTATTAATAGATAATGATTCCTTTTTGGTTACTACTTTGTTGGAGAATCTTAAAATGGTGCTTTCTTTTCGTATTGATAACAAGACCATCACAGGAAAATATGAGCAATCTTGTCTTGAAAACTTGACATTGGTTGATAACAACCTATTTTCTTTCCCTTATTTCTTAACGCCTTATGAGAATTTCTTTAAGGGTTTTATTAAGAATGTAATTTATCAAACAGCATTCTCTATTTGGGATAAAGAACGAAATGAGTATGCACAAGAAATAGAATTCTATCAAACAAAAGATAATCCTGCACCTGCTTGTGGTGAAAACAAGGATTGGTTTACCTGTAATGGCAAGGAGTTTTATAGTATTGTGACATTGATGTATTAAGGACATACTTACCCGTCTGCAGCCGTTGCTTGTTTTTAAATAAGTGTTTGGCTAAGGGGGGCTTCGCTTTCATTCACTTTTTTTCTTTCCCTCAAATAAACAACATTGTATTAGATCTGTAAAAATTGTTACTGTCATGAATACAATAAACGAAACACTAGAAAAATTGATGGAGCTAGATTTTGATAGCAGGGATATGATAATTGAAATTACCCAGAAAAGACAAGTAGAAGAACGTCGTAAAGAGATTGCACAGAATGCAAAAACAGCAACAACTGCACACAAAAAAACAAGACCAAAGCAGTAACTTCTTCGGAAATAATTTCGCACCTTAATAGCCTTTTAAAATACTGCTCTATGTAAGTCTTTTGAAAGAGCCTATATTGAGTTTGTAAACAAAAGACCAATCCTAAAAACTGCCATTCAAAAATCGATACTCCTTCTGGAGGAAGATGCCCTTAGTCAAAAATTAAAAACAATTACTGTGATTGGGGAAGAGTGGGTGAATTTGGCTGTGGAGATGGCTAGGAGATTTGCCTCGTTGGGATTTTAAAAACCAGCTATTAATGGTTCTAAACAATTAACTCAAGGGCTTCTTAATCAAAACTTAGTTTCATATCTATCACCCGTAGTTGTATGTTGGTTTCGTTGTTCCATTCGTTTAGTTCGAGGGTGTACACAATGTCTACCGGTTCATTCATTTGCAACAAACTAAACTTATCGGCCATATTGAAGGCAATGCCATTTACAATTGTATCGCCTTGCTTTACTACAAAGCGAATGTGCTGTTCCTTTAATATCTTGCTGAAACCTGTATCTGTTACCTTACGGGTCACAAACACGGGGCGCATATTATCGGGACCAAAGGGTTCCATCTGGGCAATCAGCTTATATAATCCCATTGTAATATCGGAAAGCCTGAGCTCGGCATCGATAACTATTTCGGGAATAAGAGCATCTTCGGTAATGGTTTCGGCAACTACTTTCTCAAAGGCATTGGCAAAAGGAATTACTTGCTCGGGCAATAAAGTCATTCCGGCAGCGGCAAAATGCCCGCCATATCCCAACAAATGTTCCCTGCAAGCATGGATTGCCTCGTACAAATTGAACTTGGTTACGCTGCGGGCACTTCCTCCCACTATTCCATCATTTAAGGTCAACACAATAGTAGGGCGATAATAGGTTTCTATCAATCTGCTAGCCACAATACCTACCACTCCTTTGTGCCAGTGTGGTTGATAAACAACCGTGGTCTTTTTATTTTTAAGTGATTCATCTTCTTCCAATATTGCCAAGGCCTCTTGGGTGATGCTGCTATCCGCCTCTCTCCTATCGGTATTATCGCTGTGTAGCAAGCCTGCCAGTTCCATTGCTTTTTCGGGATCTTGCTCTATAAATAACTGTACGGCTTTCTTGGCATCATCCATTCTGCCTGCGGCATTGATGCGGGGAGCTATCACAAATACAAGATTTGTAATGTGCATTTCTTTTTTAACTCCTGCCAGATTCATTAGTGCTTTAATGCCTGGGCAAGGGTTTTCATTCACTTTCTTAACGCCGTAGTAAGCCAATATCCTGTTTTCATCGGTCATCGGAACGATATCCGCTGCAATGGCAGTAGCTACTAAGTCGAGGTATTGCAGGTAACTGCTGTCTGGCAATTGAAGCTTTTCGGCCAAAGCCTGCATCAGCTTAAACCCAACACCACAACCACACAATTCTTTGTAAGGATAGGTACAATCTGGTTGTTTTGCATTGAGAATTGCAACGGCCTCGGGTAATACTTTGTCTGGCAGATGGTGGTCGCACACAATAAAATCGATACCAAGTGTTTTTGCATACGCAATCAGGTCAGTGCTTTTAATGCCACAGTCGAGAGAGATGATAAGCGTAATACCTTGGCTATGGGCGTAATCAATACCTATTTTACTTACCCCATATCCTTCTTTGTATCTGTGGGGGATGTAAAACTCAACGGCTGGATAAATATTCTGGATGAATTGAAACATAGCAGCAACACTTGTAGTGCCATCCACATCATAATCACCAAATACAAGAATTTTTTCTTTGGAACTGAACGCTGTGATGATACGCTCAACTGCTTTATGCATGTCCTTCATTAGCCAAGGACTATGCAAGTCGGATAGTTGGGGTCTGAAATAATGTTTTGCTTTTTCGAAAGTATCGATACCACGCTGAACGAGCATGGCACACAGGGCTTTATTTACTTTTAATGCCTCCTGAATGGACAATGTCTTTGCTGTATCTACTGGCAATATGTTCCATTTCTTCTGCATTATATGTGATTCCTTTATTTAAGAGTAAAATATACTATTCACCTTTTACAACTAGTATTCCCTATCCGTTGTGTATCGTACCAACTCTTCCAATGCCTCCCTTACATCCGAAGGCTCGAATGTATGCAGGATTGCCAATGCCTCATCCCTGAAAGCAACCATTTTCTGGGTAGCATAATCAATACCGCCCAACAATTGAACTTGATCAATCACAAAATCAACCTTTTCTTTTTGGGTATTTTGATTTTTGATGATGTAGATTATTTTCTTTTTAACTGATGCTTCACAATTATTAAGCGCATAAATCAGCGGAAGGGTCAACTTTTTCTCCTTTATATCATTGCCTGTAGGTTTGCCAACGTTTTTATTGCCATAATCAAAAAGGTCATCTTTTATCTGAAAAGCCATTCCAACCTTCTCTCCAAACAACCTCATTTTTTCTATCTGCTCCGGTGATTCAAACGTACTACTTGCTCCCGCCGCACAAGCAGATGCAAGAAGAGAAGCAGTTTTTCCGTTAATAATATCATAGTACACGGATTCATCGAGATTTAGTTTTCTCGATTTCTCAATCTGTAGCAATTCTCCTTCACTCATCAACTTCACTGCTTCAGATAATATTTGTAAAATCTGATGATCTTTATGATTCAAAGAGAGTAACAACCCTTTTGAAAGAAGATAGTCTCCGACCAATACGGCAATTTTATTCTTCCATAGTGCATTAATACTAAAGAAACCGCGGCGTTCATCCGCTTCATCAACAACATCATCGTGTACAAGTGTAGCTGTATGTAAAAGCTCAACCAAAGAAGCTGCTCGGTAACTTGATTCAGTTATGGGGCCTCCCAGTTTTGCAGACAGTAAAACAAACATGGGTCTGAGTTGCTTTCCTTTCCGCTTAACTATATATTCCATTATTCTGTCGAGCAGTGCCACCCTACTTCTTACAGCTTCACGGAAATGCTTCTCGAACAAATCGAGTTCTTTTGATATTATTTTTCTTGCTAAATTCATAAATAATGGCTGCAATATACTTGTGAGTGAAAAAATAAATAAATAAAATGCAGCATTGGGCAATTTATCGTTGTCTTAAACTACAAATTTGGCTCAAGATTTGGTAAATCGGCAGAAAATGATACTTTCGCGGATTGTTACAGGGAAATATTTTTTTATTATAAATTTTAAACAATAATTATGGTAAGCAAGAAGTACACAGTATTAACAGTTTTGTTACTCACATTAGGAGTAGCAAGTTACGCTCAGACAGCTGCATGGGATTGGAAAGATTCATCTGTTGTTCCAGTAAAAAGTATTACACAATACAATGAGTTCTTACAAAACAAAAACCCATTTCCTGCTAAGCCAAGAAATGCCTGGGAATTTAGTGTTGGTGGTGGAATGTCTACTATTACTGGCGACCAAAGTTCAAAATTAGGTATTGGCGGAACACTTTCTTTAAGAAAAGCCCTTAATAATATATTTTCGTACAGACTTAACTATTATGGCTCTCTTAATTATGGTGGCAATGGTGAAACATATGATTATTATGGTAGACCATCTTACGAAACACCTCCTATTTCAAGCGTTCGCAATGAAAAATACAAAAACACCTCCCATAATTTCGCTCTAGATTTAGTAGCATCACTAAACACCTTCAGCAACTACAGAGGAGATCCTACTTCAAATCTGTATGTTTTTGCAGGTGTTGGCATAGGATTCAGCGGCACTAAGGTCGAACCAGTTGGATCTTCCACCTACATTTACGAATATCACATTCCCCAAACTCAACTTTTAGCGGAAAAAGGACATCAACTTGCATTTACTACATTTGATTTAGGTTTGGGATATGCTTATAAAATCAATAAGAAATTTAATATTGGTATCGAAGAACGTATCACTTCTCCTGTAAAGCACGTGAACTACTTAACGGGCTTTAACTCTCAAACTGGTACTAAAAACATTTACTACCTAACAGCTTTAAAATTGAACTTCAATTTGTTTTAGTAGTACTAATTCTGATTAAATTATCTTTCAACACTTTATAATTCAAACAAAATGATAAATAAGAAATTTCTTTTGATAATAGGACTTATAGCTTCTATTTCACTTACTGCACATGCGCAGACTAAAAGTAAAAACAAAGTTGAGCCACTTTGGTGGATTAACCCGAATGATTATGTTTATAGTGAGTTGAATGCTCCTAAACACATGAAGATGCCTAAAGTGGTACTTCCTGATGCTGATGGTGATGGCATTCCAGATCAGTTTGACTTGGAGCCAAATACTCCAGCTGGTGTTCCAGTAGATGCTCATGGTCGTGCATTGGATACAGATGGTGACGGTGTTCCTGATTACAAAGACAAAGAATTGTTGACTCCACAAAAATGTTTCCCTGTAAACGCTGATGGTGTTGGTGTTTGTCCTGAATCACAATGCTGCACAGATGTTAAAAAAGAACTTCAAAAAATTATTGACGAAGGATTAGCAAGCAAAAAAGCTGATTGCAGTATTGCTTCTTTGCCAAGTATTCAGTTTAAATCTAGCACTAAGTTGTCTAAAGATGCAGAAACAATCTTGGCATCTGCCGCTGCTCAGTTGAAAGCTAGCCCTTCTTGTAAAGTTAAAGTTATTGGCTATGGTGCATCAAGCAAAGCTGCTCAACAACTTAGCTATGACAAAGTAAGTGCTGTAATTAAGTACCTTGTTGAAAAAGAAGGTATCTCTGAAAGTAGAGTAATATTTGTTTATGGTCAGGATGGAGATGCAAACACTGTTGATTTGCAACCTACTACTGAAGATGGACCAAACTCTGTTCCAGCTCCTCACCCAAACTTAAAGTCTAAAAAATAGAATTAGTTTTAGCTAAAAAAAAGACTGTTTCAGTGAAACAGTCTTTTTTTGTTTTCATAAAGCCATCTAGTTTCTTTACTTTTGCCTTTTTGGATTATTATTAACCTTTAGTTCTCTAGTTGTTGATTTATTAGTAATACTTTGCGCTCATTAGATTTATAAGAAAGCATGAATAGAGTTTACGTAGTGATTTGTTTGTTGATTGGCTTAACTAGCTGCACTTCAAAGTTTTCTAAGATTCAAAAAAGTAATGATTATGAGTATAAATATAAAATGGCGGATGAATACAGCACCGCCAAGAAATATGTTTATGCACAGCAATTATATGAAGAAGTAATTCCTTTTTTGAAAGGTACTTCTAGGTACGAAACGCTCTTTTACAAATTGGCATACAGCTATTACAATCAGGAAGACTATGTGAATGCTGAAAACTTATTCAAAACTTTCACAGAGACATTCCCTTCCAGCAATCATGCTGAAGAATGTGAGTTTATGAGAGCACTTGTTTTTTACAAACAATCGCCTAAAGTAGATTTAGATCAGACTAACACAACTAAAGCGGTGGGTTTGTTACAAGCATTCATAAGTACCCACCCGACGTCTAGTAGGGTAAAAGAGGCTACCGATTTGATTGATGCTTGTAGAGAGAAGCTAGAACTGAAAGAGTTTAAAAGTGCTGATTTATATTACAACCTAGGCTTTTACAAAGCAGCCGCAGTTGCTTTCAACTCTCTTTTGGAGGATTTTCCTGATTCAAAGCATGGAGATGAATACAAACTGATTATTATTAAGTCGGATTATAAGTATGCTGAATTAAGCTATGAAATAAAGCAAAAAGAACGCTTTGAGAAAGTAATCTCAGAATATTCTGACTTTAAGGAAAGATACCCAGACAGTAAATTAATAAATGATGCCAAGGAATACAATACATTGGCACAAAACTTTTTAAATAATATAAAAAAATGAGTAGAGTAAAAAAGAATTTCAGTGTAGGCAATATCCCGTCTGTTATTGAAACAAAAAGTCTGATTGACATAAAAGCAAAAACAGGTAACCTCTATGAGTCAATTGCAATAGCTGCAAGGAGAGCAAATCAAATTAATATTTCTTTGAGAGAAGAATTGCATAACAAATTAGAAGAGTTTGCTACGCATACTGATAGCTTGGAAGAAATTCATGAAAACAAAGAGCAAATAGAAATCTCTAAAGTATATGAAAAGATTCCTAATCCAGCAATTTTGGCCACATACGAATTTATGGATGATAAAATCTATTACCGTAAGAATGACAATGACTTATTCAGATAAGCTGATATAAAATATATAGTTAACGACAGTAGTATTGCTACTGTCGTTTTTTATTACTTTTATACTTTAGAATGTTTAAAGACAAAAAAATATTACTAGGAATCACGGGGAGTATTGCTGCTTACAAAGCCATACTCTTGACACGCCTTTTAATTAAAGAAGGTGCAGAAGTAAAAGTTATAATCACAAAAGCTGCTTCCGACTTTGTTTCTCCTCTTACATTATCTACCCTCTCTAAAAACCCTGTTTTACAAGATTTATCCAGCAACAGCGAATGGGTCAATCATGTGCAGCTTGGCAGATGGGCAGATGTATTTATTATTGCCCCACTCTCCTGCAATACCTTAGCCAAAATGGCTTATGGCCTTTGTGACAACTTATTGATGGCTACTTATCTATCAGCCACTTGCCCTATTGTTGTGGCACCCGCTATGGATGAGGACATGTGGAAACATCCATCGACACAAAAAAATATCGAGACCATAGAGAGTTATCAAAACAAAATACTTAGCGTAAATAACGGTGAATTGGCAAGTGGCTTATTTGGTGAAGGCAGAATGGCTGAGCCTGAACAAATTGTAGATTATCTTTATCACTATTTTCAGGACACTACTGAATTGGTTGGCAAAAAAGTACTCATCACTGCTGGACCAACCTATGAGGCAATTGACCCTGTTCGTTTTATAGGTAATCATTCTTCTGGAAAAATGGGTTTTGCACTTGCAGAAGAAATGGCCATGAAAGGTGCAACTGTAACTTTGGTAACCGGTCCTACAAAAGAAAAAATAAGCATTGACACCATCAAAAGAATCGATGTAGTTTCTGCAAGTGATATGTATAATACTTGCTTGGAGTTTGCCTCAGACAGTGACATCCTAATAATGAGTGCAGCTGTGGCCGATTATACCCCTATCACCGTTGCTACCAATAAGATAAAAAAGAAAGAAGGCAGCTGGGAAGTTGCGCTTACCAAAACAAAAGACATCCTTTACTCTATAGGTCAGCAGAAGAAAAACAACCAATTCCTTGTTGGTTTTGCATTGGAGACCAACAACGAAATAGAACATGCTAAACAAAAGCTAATTAACAAGAACGCTGATTGCATTGTACTCAACTCCTTAAATGATGCAAACGCAGGTTTTGGTCATCAGACTAACAAAATAACACTTTTAGATAAGTCTGGGAATATAACTGCCTTTGATCTCAAGAGTAAGAAAGAGGTTGCAAAAGACATTGTTTCATTTATAATATCGAAATTAAATGGCTAAACAAATTTGTACATTACTTTTTCTATGCCTGTTAGGACGGCTTGCCATTGCACAAGAATTGCAAGCTAGGGTTACTATCAATGCCAGTGCAATCAATAACACAGTAGATAAGAAGATATTTACTACACTTCAAAATCAACTAAACGACTTTTTAAATGGGCACAAGTGGAGTGGAGACAGCTATAAAGCTAATGAAAAAGTTGCTTGCAGCTTTCTTTTGGAATTGAAAAGTATTGTTGAACCCAATGTTTACAGTGCGTCACTTATTATTCAAGCCGCACGCCCTATTTATGGCAGTAGCTATCAGTCACCTTTGCTTAATTATCAAGATCAGGATATCACATTTAAGTATATCGAATATCAACCTATAGAATTTAATGATAATCATGTGCAGGGAACAGACCCAATGATCGGTAACCTTTCTGCCATATTCGCATATTATGCCTATACTATTCTTGGGCTGGATTATGATTCTTTTTCACCAAAGGGTGGCGATCCTTTTTTTCAAAAAGCATTAAACATCATTAATAATGCGCCTGAGTCCAGTAATATAAAAGGATGGAAATTATTTGATGGCTTACGCAATCGCTACTGGACAAATGAAAACCTGGTAAATAACAAGTATAATATTATCCACGATGTCCTCTATTCATACTACAGAAATGGGTTGGATAGTTTAAGTACGAACGATACCAAAGCAAGAAAGAATCTGCTTCAAACGTTGATTAAACTACAAGCCTTTAATCAGGAGAATTCAGGAACAGCCATTGTTCAGTTGTTTATGCAAAGCAAATCCATTGAATTAATTGGTATTGCTAAGAACCTGCCATTTGATGATAAAGCAAGGGCTTTAGACATTTTTACTACGTTGGATATATCAGGTGCTCAGAAATATAAAGATGCCTTGAAATGAGAAGAAGGATACTTATTGCTATAGTTTGCTTATCCGCAATTTCATTAACTTATTCCTGCAAAAGCAAAAGGGGAATACTCCCTATAAACGATATGAAAGTAGTGATGTGGGATATGTTACTTGCCGACAACTGGTATGCTCAAACTGCAATACGAGACACAACTGCACAAAAGAATAAGAAATATATTGCCCTTTACGAGTCTGTATTCAAGCAAGATGGCGTTACAAAAGAACAGTTTTACAAAAGCTACAATTACTACCAAACCCATACAAAAGAGATGGTAATACTCCTTGACTCTTTAGAAGCCTATGGTTCTAGGGAAAAAGGTATCAGCGAGGCAAAATCTATCACAGAACCTATCAAACCAATAAAGCCTTCTATTTCACAATTGATAAAAGCTGCAAAATAGTCAAGCCCTACAGTTCATTCTCGTAATAGATTTTATAGAACTTTCTTCCCATATCATCTATTCCCTTCTCTATCAGTTCATTATTGCCATGAATATAGATGTGAAAGTTTTTGTCTAACTTCAATACACTTTTAAAAACTCTTGCTTGCTTCTTTACTGCGGCTCCCGATATTGAAAAATTATCTGCAACTTCAGTGTCAAACTCTTCTTCGTAGTTGCTTTTATACAATTTAAACGACTCTATCGCTTGGGCATTATCAATTACTTCTGTCGCAAATTCATCAAGGTCAAACGTATCTTTCTCCTTGAAATACTTCATCGAACGATTGAGTAAATCTATTTTATCAACTTTACTCATATCAAACTCAGTTTCCATTTGTTGGGTCACAAAATCCTTATAAATGTTTAGTGCATTGGAAGTTTGGTTATAGTTATCGTTTCGTATTTTCAGTTTCAAGAACTCATCAGTCCAATAGACCGCTTCCCCACTTTTATTGGTCTGGTCAATCACTGCAACCCGATAACCCTCTTCTTTTTCGGTATTAAAAATTATACAACCTTTGTCTAGTTTCTTTAGGTTGATAGCATCTTCTTCATATCGTACTTCAAAATTTCTTTGATCGGGATACACCTTCAAATATGTTTCTTTTGTTTCCGACTTAAAAATACCTATTGCCTCCAATAATTCCCCATCAATCTGCAAATTCTTAAAATGGGTTACATATAACTCCCCTGTCTTAATTTTTGGATGCCCGGATACATCATACAAATGCTTGGCTATCTGTACAGAAACTTCATGAAAGTCCCCTTCCCCATCAAATATCTCTGAAGCAAAATGATATAGTTCATTCAAAAGTATATTTCCGGTAGGATGATAAAACTGGTACATCTCATTCATCTTCTCAAAAGGATTTAGAAAATATTGCATCAGCAATCCTCCAATCAATCCATCATACAAATTCACTTCCTCTGTAGAAAGGCTACAGGGTTCGTTTTGTGCTTTATTACCTATTTTATGTATGGAGATATGGTTAAGCTCAGCCTCAAAATGTGTGATCATAATTACCTAAATATTATACAAAGAAAGAATTTGAAAGAAAAGAATGGAAAATGAATTTATCAACCCTACCTAGAAATTTTAGCAACCATTATCACACCAATAATATCTTGAAAGGAAATATATTTGAGTTACAGAAACAACCCACCTTATAACCCATCTCTACTTCTTCAATATTTCATCGTTGATTATCTTACTAAATTTTGCTGCACCAAGAAAGTTAAGATGGTCATTATCATTAAAGTCTCTCTCTACAAATCGGCTATCTCTGAAATAATTATAAAAGCCAGCATTGTATTTATCGCAAATAGAACGAAGCATCCTCTCATTCTCCTGTTCAATTGTTGGGCTTACATATTTATAAAACGTACTAAGAGCTGGCGGATAAATGAATACAGGCTGAACATTGCGCTTCCTCAGCGCTGCAAGCATCCCTTCCAAATTAGCTATATTCTCTGCCTGATGATATGCTTTATAGTTTTTTTCATTAAACACAACTCGTTCCTTTCCTAAGCTATCGCTAATACTCATGTAATTTTTTGTGGTATCCAATATCGAATATCCATTTCTGTTCATTCCGTTTATCAGCCCCGCCTTGCTTCCCTTTACTAGCAACCCTGGCAATAAATTGATGGGGTACAAATAGGTTTTGCTATAGCGTTTTATGTCCCACTGCTTTAAATCGGGTGACGTAATATCCCAAAACTGTGCATAATAATATTCTCGCCATGCTTCTATGCCATCTCCAAGACTTGCCCCCAAAGAAGTGTAGGATAGATTGATAAGCACATATTTCAGTTTGGGCATTTGATCCAGATACTTAAGTGTAAGATGGGTATCGTAGTAAATAGACTGACTTACATTGCCCAAATTAAATCCATGCAAAGTGAAATAGGCCGGATCAATCCCGTACAAAGAGCGTGAGGAACCTAAAACAAGTACTTGAATAGAGTCTAGTTGTTGCTCTAGGCACTGCCTTTTGTAACTGTAAGTATTTGGAACTTTACCAATGCGATACTCCATTAAAAGGAAAACTATACCTAGTGAAAAGAGATAGAGAAGTACCTTTAGAATAAATTTTTTCATACAAAAGTTTAAAGTATGTATTTGCTAATCAACCACCTACCAAACAGCTTCTCACTTCAATTAATAATGTTTTTCTGTACCAAAGGTTTTATGCTACTTTGCAAAGAAGTTTCAGCTTGGGAGATAAAACCCAAAATTCATCTATCACAATGTAATACGATACTGTACTACTATTACCACAACCAAAGCCATATTTCGTCACTGCCAATTGCGGTCTCCCATCATTTGTCAGTAAAATATTACCGTTAGATTTCCCGCAAACTACAGCCCCAACACTTGCTTCATATTGTATATACCTTTCTTGCCTACCAGAAACTCAGCAGCCAATACAGCTCCACCTGCAAAACCTATTCTATTGTGCGCGGTATGTATTATCTCAATATCATCAATTGGTGATTGATATTTTATCTTATGCGTTCCTGGGGCAGGGTCAATTCTTTCACTGATTATTTCCAAGTCACTAACATTGTCACTGATATGATTCACCCATTGCTTCTTTGAAGTAATATGCTTCAATACCTGTTCGGCAAGGGTAATAGCGGTACCACTTGGTGAATCCCTTTTCTGTGTATGGTGAATCTCTTCCAGCATCACTTCATATTCGGCATGGTTACTCATCAGTTTGGCTAGATAAGTATTCAATTCAAAAAACAGGTTCACCCCAATGCTGTAGTTACTGGCATAAACCAAAGAGCCATCCTTTTCCTCACAGTCTTTTATTATTTCATTCCACTCAGCCAGCCAGCCTGTACTTCCACAAACTACCGGTATTCCTGCTGCAAAACATTTTTTAAGGTTGGCAACAGCACTATGTGGGCTGGTAAACTCTATTGCTACATCGCATTTAGTCAGATTCTCACTTGTGAAGTCTTCCGGATTAGAGATGTCCAGCTTCAACAACACTTCGTGTCCTTTGCTAATAGCAATTTCCTCAATTGCCTTACCCATTTTGCCATATCCTATCAATGCTATTTTCATTGCCATAACCTTTTTATAATAATAAAAAATCTATTATTGAACCGTACTTCTGTATAAACTACTCAACTTATGCATTGGTTTACTAGAGTTGAACACCAACCCTATTGTTGGCTGTCCTCCTACTGAATTAAGTGTAGGGGTAATATGTAAACTCAAGTCTCTGCTTACATCAAAGTTTTTCAAATGAGCAAACACAGTCGCATCTGCCACATTTACGCCCCACAATATTGCAAACCAAAGGATAGAATAGTCTCTATCATGCCTGAATATATTTCTATAGCTTTCCAAGGAATAAATATCAAGATTAATCAGTTGTGGATCTATTCCAGCGATGGCAGCAGTATCTTTAGAATTCACATACTGCCTGTACCTTGCATTGTAGGCGTAGTTAGTCTTTTTATAATAGTTATTATTGTAAAAATAAGTGTAAGCAGGTATGCCAATTGCGAGATATACAATAGGAATCTTCCAGTATTCACCATTGTACGCTTGTCCCCAGCCAGGTAAGATAAGGGAGCGACGAGTTGCAATGCGAGGGATATGTTTCTTTTTGGGAGGGAGTGTATCTTTACTAAAGCCATTTATAGAGTCTTTAGTAACACGTAGCAACGAATCATTTGTCATCTTCGGTCTCACCTCCTGCGCCATCAAACTGGAATAGGAAATGGAAAGAAAAACAACAAATAATATGATGCGTTGTAAAAACATATTCTAATAATGCGAGTCAGGTAGTTTACCCTGAGTTGTAACTCATATCTTACGACTTGCAACCTATGACTTACGACTTATGACTTTTGACCTACGACTTACGACTTAATACCTAGCTAACTACAATATTCATCTGATCTAGGATCTTATTCAATTCATCTAGAGAGAAATATTCCAAGGTAATGCTGCCTGTCCCGTTTTTATTAACAGCCATCTTAACTTTTGTACTAAAATGTGATGCCAGATTATCTTCAATCTTCTTATACGCAGCAGGTAATGTATTCTTTGACTCCTTAGCGGGTTCTTTCTTCTCCGTTTTATAAAGATCTCTTACCAATTCTTCGGTCTTCCTAACACTTAAGTCCTTGTCTTTTATCTCTTTAAAAACAAACAATTGCTTGTCAACAGTATCAATATTTATCAATGCACGCGCATGTCCCATAGAAAGGCTGCCATTGCGAACAGACAACAAAATATCTGGAGGTAATTTCAACAAACGAATGTAATTGGTAACGGTGCTACGTTCTTTACCCATCCTTTCCGCCACTTGTTCCTGGGTAAAGTTCAGTTCTTCCATCATCCGCTTGTAGCTAAGCCCTATTTCTACCGCGTTGAGGTTTTCGCGTTGTAAGTTCTCCAACAAAGCAAGTTCCAACAATTCATTGTCATTAGCCTGACGGATATAAACAGGAACATCGGTTAATCCTGCTAGTTTACTAGCTCTGAAACGCCTCTCCCCTGCAATTAACTGATACTTTCCATTGGCTAATTTGGCAACAGTTAATGGTTGTATAATATCGTGTAACTTAATGGAAGCTGCTAGTTCTTGTAAGGCAGTCTCGTCGAAGTCGCGACGAGGTTGCTTTGGATTAATTGCAATATCTTTTAGCGGAACACGACTAGAAGTAGTTGCTTGTTCCACTACTTCATTCTTCAATTTACCTTCTGTAGTTTGTAAATCAGTATCTATATTCTGCAACAGAGAACGAATCCCTTTGCCTAGTAAATCTTGTTTTAATTTGGGAGATGCCATCTTTTTATGAACTATTAGCCTTTAGCAGTGAGCCATTAGCCGTCTGTTTTTTTAATTATTTATTATAAAGTCTCTAGAAATATGCGTTGGAATTGATTAGTCCAATATCCTTTCTTCATTAGTCATCTTCGTCATCTCATTCTTCTGAAGAATTTCCTTAGCCAGATTCAGGTAATTATTAGCACCCTTACTATCGGAGTCGTATAAAATTACAGGCTTACCAACGCTTGGCGCTTCGCTCAATTTACTATTTCTATGGATGATGGTAGCAAATACGATGTCATCAAAATGTCTTCTCAGTTCACTCACCACCTGATTACACAAGCGCAATCTTCCATCATACATCGTCATCAGGATACCTTCAATCTGCAATTGCGGGTTCAACCTGCTTTGAACAATCTTTACGGTATTCAGTAGTTTTCCCAATCCTTCCAACGCAAAAAACTCGCACTGTACAGGCACAATCACACTATCAGCAGCCACCAACGAGTTCACAGTTATCAATCCAAGAGAAGGTGAGCAGTCAATCACAATAAAATCATATCTATCCCTCACGGCTTGAAGAATATTCTTCATCACGTTCTCGCGATGAGGATAGTTTATCATTTCTATTTCCGCACCAACAAGGTCAATATGACTAGGCAATACATCCAGATGAGGGATATCGCTTTTAAGGATCACATCCTCAGCCTTGGCATTATTCACCATACAGTCATACAAACTGCTGGTGATATTGTGCAAGTCAAAGCCAGTACCAGTGGTACTATTCGCTTGTGGATCTGCATCAACAAGCAGCGTCTTATATTCGAGTACAGCAAGGCTTGCCGCCACATTTATTGCGGTAGTTGTTTTACCTACTCCCCCTTTTTGATTTGCTACACCTATTATTCTTGCCATTTCTTCATCTTCTTATCCCTCGCAACGCAAAGGATTTGTTTTTATTAATACACAGTATCTATTGTTTTAGCCACCCTGTAAGTTGGCAAATGTAAAAGATTAATACACTACTCTAATTACCAAATTGACGATTATATAAAATGTGGGTAAAAACAGTGGCTAGCATGGCTAATTTTTTTGAAGTATTTAAGTAAGAGTTCGGCTAATTCAGCTTTTAGTGAAGGATTTTTACTAAGGCCACTATATCCGATTTCAAACCTCTACAATAGTTGTAATAATTATCTCAAGAAGTCTTTGGCATGCGTCTTTTTAGTCTCCAATTCTATTATGCTTCATATCTCAACGCACAGCTTTTATCCCTTCCAATATTTTAGATTTAGAAATTTTATCACCTGCTTCAGTTTCCTTAACATAACCAATATTTTTTATTACTTTTCCACCCATGGTTGAGCAATTTCAAGATTGCCTTTTTATAGTCATTTTTATATTCTAATAACTGATTGTAATTTGTTTTGTGAATACACCTTTTTGTTCCTTTTTTTCAGCACCAAAGGCATTTGTCGGAAGGTTAAGTCTTATCAAGATTAGGATAAAATAAAAACGCAAAGTAATTTTAAGAACACATTAAAGGATATGAATGGGTATTTACACTTTGTTAGTAACAGATATAATAAATTAGTAAACCAGATGCTTAGCAAAACTAAAAAGACAATTCTTACAATATTTTTCTACTTCCTTTTGCCAACTAAACACTAATCACTAAAAATTAATACCTCTTTTAACCTGCCTTTTTTAAATTAAATGTACTATAATCCATATATTCTATATACTTTTGCTACCTCAAATTAATCATTAAATAAAAGAGCAGTTGAAAAACACAACTTCATATAATAAAGCATCACAGTCTACGACTGTTGTGCCTGCTTTTATTTTCTCTCCACGACCACGCCCCGGTTTCTGATAGGCCGAGCATTTTGCCAGTTGCCCCTATCAGTGAAATATTCCGACCTCTTTAGCATCTCTTATTTTTAGATGCTGGCACAATCAACAATTATTTCGAATATTATAACTTATTTATACAGTGGAACAACAAGATATTATTGTTCGTGTAGCTAATAACCTCGATACACATTACGCAATCAGGATTACAGACGAAATGGAATCGTCTGCCAAGGCAAGGGGAACCGGAATTGCCAAGAGAAGCCCAGAATACATTGCAGCAAAAATGTTGGAAGGAAAAGCAGTCATCGCATTGACCAAACTAGGACAATGGGTGGGCTTTTGCTACATAGAAGAATGGAGCCACGGCAAGTTTGTAGCCAATAGCGGACTGATAGTGGCACCAGAATTTAGAAAGAGTGGTGTAGCCAAAACAATCAAACAAACCATCTTTGCTTTATCAAGAGAGAAATATCCCGAAGCCAAGATATTTGGATTGACCACAGGATTGGCTGTGATGAAAATAAACAGCGACCTTGGTTACGAGCCTGTTACATACAGCGAACTGACCGATGATGAAGACTTTTGGGCAGGTTGCAAAAGCTGCGTTAACTACGACATATTGATGACCAAAGAAAGGAAGAACTGTATGTGTACAGCCATGCTTTTCGACCCAAAAGATCACTACGAACCAAAGGAAACTGCTGACAACTTTAAAGAACATTCTAAAGTATATGAACGCTTTAACAGCATAAAGCAGAGCAAACTACTGAAATGGTTTTACAAGAAAGATGAAAAGAAAAGTGGAAACTTACTGAAATCTATCTTTGGCTTCCTAATTCTTTTGGTAATCCTGAAATTGACAATAAAATAATTATAAACGATGAGTGAAACTAGAAAACAAATAGTACTAGGCTTTAGTGGTGGATTGGATACTTCTTATTGCGTAAAATATCTGACAGAAGACAGGGGTTTTGATGTGCATAGCATCATTGTAAACACAGGTGGTTTTGGTGAGGAAGAGTTGAAACACATTGAAGCACACGCTTATAAGTTGGGCGTGAAAACGCACGTTACCATTAATGCAGTAGAAGATTATTACGATAGCATTATAAAGTACCTTATTTATGGCAATGTTTTGAAGAACAATACTTATCCGCTAAGTGTGAGTGCCGAACGTTTGAGTCAGGCCTTGCACATTGCAGAACATGCCAAGAAACTGAATGCTACAGCAGTTGCACACGGCAGCACGGGCGCAGGAAATGACCAAGTGAGGTTTGATATGATTTTTCATATCATGATTCCGGGTGTGGAGATCATTACCCCAATACGTGATTTGAAACTAAGTAGGGAAGAAGAAATTGCTTACCTAAAAAGCAAGAATGTGGACATGAACTTTGAGAAAAGCATGTACAGCATCAATAAAGGTTTGTGGGGAACGAGTGTGGGCGGTAAGGAAACATTGAACAGTAAGGGGATTCTTCCAGAAAGCGCCTGGCCTACACAAGTAACCAAGAATGAAGCAGAAGAAGTAAAACTAACCTTCGAAAAAGGCGAATTGAAAGCAATAAATGACCAAGTATTCAGTCACCCTTCTCTGGCTATACAATACTTACAAACCATAGCAGGTGGATATGGTATTGGTAGAGATATACATGTAGGAGATACTATAATTGGTATTAAAGGACGTGTTGGTTTTGAGGCCGCTGCTCCAATGGTTATCTTAAAAGCACACCACGCTTTAGAGAAGCACGTGCTTACTAAGTGGCAATTAAACTGGAAAGATCAATTAGCGCAATTTTACGGAAACTGGTTGCATGAAGGTCAGATTCTTGACCCAGTAATGCGCGATATTGAAGCCTATCTAACCAATAGTCAGCAAAACGTTACGGGCGATGTGTTTGTGCAATTATTGCCATATCGTTTCCAGATAATAGGAATAGAAAGTAACTACGATTTGATGAGTGCTAAGTTTGGTAAATATGGTGAAATGAATACAGGCTTTACTGGAGAAGATGTTCGTGGTTTCAGTAAGATATTCGGGAACCAGACTTCTATTTGGAATAAGGTTCAAGCAAGTAATACGTTATAAGTTATACGTTTTACGTTGCACGTTCCTTAACGTATAACTTAAAACGTACAACGTAAAACTTTAGAAATGATAAGAGCAGGAATTATAGGCGGTGCAGGATATACAGGTGGGGAATTGATTAGGTTACTGATTAATCACCCACAGGCAGAGATTGCTTTTGTGCAAAGTGGAAGCAATGCGGGCAATTTATTGAGTAAGGTTCATGCAGATTTGATTGGCGATACCGACATCAAGTTTGTTGCGACCATCCCACCTCTAACAAAAGACTTTGTTGATGTAATTTTCTTTTGTGCGGGTCATGGAGAGGCAAAGAAGTTCTTGTTGGAACATGAAATTGCCCCAGAAGTAAAACTGATTGATATAGGAAACGACTTCCGCTTGAAGGCTGATGCCAACATAAAAGGAAGAAACTTCGTCTATGGGTTACCTGAACTAAACAGGGAACAAATAAAGAAAGCAGATAGCATTGCTAACCCAGGTTGTTTTGCTACAGCTATTCAATTAGGACTATTACCCTTTGCTAAAGAAGGTGCTTTCTTGAATGAAGATGTTTACACTACAGGTATTACAGGCAGCACCGGTGCAGGGCAAAGTTTGAGTGCAACCACACACTTTAGCTGGAGAGCCAATAATATATCCCCTTACAAAACATTGACCCATCAGCATAATGCAGAGATAATACAATCTTTATTACAAGCAGAAACTGGTAACAGGGTTGAAGCCTTAGACCTAAACTTTGTTCCTTGGAGGGGAGATTTCACAAGAGGCATCTTCATCAGTTCTACTTTTAAATGTAACTGGGGTAAGGATAGGATATTGGAAGTATTCAAGGCTGCTTATAAGAATGAACCTTTTACTAAAATATCGCTTGAACCCATTAATCTAAAGCAAGTGGTAAACACCAATAAGTGTATTATCAATATTGAGATTGTAGGCAATAAAGTGGTTGTTCATTCAGTCATAGATAACTTGCTAAAAGGAGCTTCTGGACAAGCGGTACAGAATATGAACTTGATTTTTGGTCTTGAAGAAACGCTGGGGCTTAAACTTAAAGGCGCAGGGTTTTAGAACTCGTATTTCATAATTAATAACTCTCAACTCAAATGAAATTATTCGACGTATATCCTCTCAACAATATCACTATTACCAAAGCAATTGGAAGCAATGTTTGGGATGAAAATGGTGTGCAGTATTTGGATATGTATGGCGGTCACGCAGTAATTAGTATCGGGCATACACATCCTCATTGGGTGAAACGCATTGAAGAGCAGTTGGAAAAGATTGCTTTTTATTCTAATTCTATCATCATTCCTATCCAAGCGCAGTTAGCTGAAAAGTTGGGAAAGGTGAGCGGTAAGGAAGATTATCAGCTATTCCTTTGTAATAGTGGTGCAGAAGCAAATGAGAATGCGCTTAAACTTGCTAGCTTCCATAATGGAAAAAAGAAGGTAGTTGCGTTTAGCAAGTCCTTTCACGGACGTACTTCTTTGGCGGTGGCTGCTACTGATAATCTATCTATCGTTGCCCCTGTTAATAAAACTGATAACATTATTTTTCTTCCATTTAATGACGAAGCGGCTCTTACTGCTTGCTTTGAAAAACATGGCAATGAGATTTCTTCGGTTATCATAGAAGGTATCCAAGGTGTTGGAGGAATTATTTTGGCTAATACTAGTTTTTTACAATTAATTAGAACTTTGTGCGACAAGTACAATGCGGTATATATTGCTGATAGTGTTCAGTGTGGTTATGGCAGGAGCGGACAGTTTTTTGCTCACGATTGTGCGGGCGTTAATGCCGATATCTATTCTATGGCGAAGGGTATGGGCAATGGTTTTCCTATCGGCGGCATCTTGATTGCGCCACATATCAAGGCTAAATATGGTTTGCTGGGCACTACTTTCGGTGGCAATCATCTGGCCTGTGCGGCGGCTTTGGCAGTGTTGGAAGTGATAGAAAAAGATGGATTGATTAATCACGCAAAAGAATTGGGTGCATATATTATTGAAGAGTTGAAGGGTATTGAAGGGATAAAAAATGTTCGTGGAAGAGGCTTGATGATTGGCTTTGATGTACCGGAAGACTTGATGGATTTGAAGAAGACATTGCTTACTGAATTCAAGGTTTTTACTGGGGAGGCGAAGCCAAATGTTATCCGTTTATTGCCTTCATTGGCTTTAACCAAGGAACATGCGGATGAATTTTTGAAGGCTTTGAAGGGGGCTATTGCATTATTGAAAGCATAAAGCGTGTACGCTTTACGACAAAGCGCATACGCTTTATGACAAAACGTATACGCTTTGTGACAGAACCTGTACGTTTTACGACAGAACGTGTACGCTTTGTGACAGAAGGTATACGCTTTGGATGCAGCAAAACATAATTATTTTATCATCAAAATATGCCGCAGAAGCGGGTTTGGATTATGAAACAATTTATTTCGGTTAATGACTTAATAACGCCTTCGCAACCAAATATTGGTGCGGCCATCAACGATTTGGCTAAAAAGGCATTGGCATATAAGGCCAATCCGATGATAGATAAGGCATTGGGGGCTAATAAACGTATCGGGCTTTTATTTCTCAATCCGAGTTTGCGTACAAGATTGAGTACACAGGTTGCTGCTCAGAATCTGGGAATGGAGGCAATTGTTTTTAATGTGGATAAGGAAGGTTGGGCATTGGAATTTGAAGAAGGTGCCATCATGAGTGGCAACACCGTTGAACACATTAAGGATGCCGCCCCGATAATGGGTTTATACTTTGATATATTGGCGATAAGAACTTTCCCTAGCTTGCAAAACCGGACCGATGATTACAGCGAAATGTATGTGAATCAGTTTATCAAATATGCGGGCGTACCGGTGGTAAGTTTGGAGAGTGCTACGTTACATCCTCTTCAATCTTTCACGGATATTATTACGATTCAAGAAGATTTGTTGGCTAATCCATCAACAAAAAAACGTCCTAAGGTGGTACTTACTTGGGCACCTCACGTAAAGCCTTTGCCTCAGTGTGTGGCAAATAGTTTTGCAGAATGGATCAATGCCTGGGGCGAGGCGGACTTTGTAATTACGCATCCTGAAGGTTATGCGTTGGATGAAAAGTTTACAAAGGGAGCCACAATCAATCAAAATCAGGATGAGGCTTTGGCTGATGCCGATTATATCTATGTGAAGAATTGGAGTACTTACCATGATTATGGAAAGATGCACACCAACGATCCACGATGGATGCTAACCAAGGAAAAGTTGGCTTTGACCAATAATGCGAAGGTGATGCACTGTCTTCCTGTGAGAAGAAATGTGGAACTTAGCGATGAGATATTGGATAGTCCGAATAGTATTGTGACGCAAGAAGCAGGTAACAGGGTTTGGGCAGCACAAGCGGTGTTGGCGGAAATATTAAAAGGGAAGAAGTAGTACGTTATACGTTTTACGTAATACGTAGTAGGTTGTAAGTATTAAGTAGTAAGTAAAAGAATAGCATTGAAGAAATTATATGTCATAAAGATTGGGGGCAACATCATTGATAACGAAGTGAAGCTTGCTGCGTTTATCAGGGACTTTGCTGCTGTGGAGGGATTGAAAATTTTGGTGCATGGAGGCGGTAAGTTGGCGACTAAACTAGCTGCTGATTTAGGCATTGAACAACAGATGATTGATGGCAGACGTATTACAGATGCTGCTACCCTAAAGATTGTTACTATGGTTTATGCAGGTGCTATCAACAAGAATGTGGTGGCACAATTGCAAGCCAATGGTTGCAATGCAATAGGATTGACTGGTGCTGATGGAAATGCCATCAAGGCGCATAAAAGAAATCACCCAACTATTGATTATGGATTTGTTGGTGATGTGGATGAAGTAAATACGGGGCTGTTGAAAAGTCTCTTAGAACAGAATATAGCAATTGTATTAGCACCCATTACGCATGATGGAAATGGCTTATTGCTAAACACAAATGCAGACACTATTGCACAGGAAACGGCTAAAGCATTGAGTAGTATTTATGATGTTGAATTGATTTATAGTTTTGAAAAGAGTGGGGTATTGATGAATGCAGATGATGATGCAAGTGTAATTCCATCTATCAATCCAACAACTTACAGTGAATTGAAAGAGAAGCAAGTCATTTTTGCAGGGATGATTCCTAAGTTGGATAATGCTTTTGCAGCTATAAATAGTGGAGTTAGTAAAGTGATTATTGGCAAGGCAGAACAACTGCAACAACTGATTACTGGTGAGGCTGGTACGACAATAAACCCCTAACCCCTGAAGGGAAACATGGAGGCTTTGAAATATTAAAAGAATAAAATGAAACATTTGACCGATGAAGCGATAAGGCTTCTGAAACTATTGATTGCTACCCCTTCTTTTTCCAAGGAAGAGAATGAGACGGCAGAGATATTAGGAGCTTTCTTCGATGAGCATGGCATCCCTTATTCTCGAGTAGGCAATAATATTTATGCTAAGAATAAATCGTATGATGTTAATAAGGAAAGTATCCTGTTAAACTCGCACCACGATACTGTGAAGCCCAACAAAGGCTACACGATGGATCCTTTCACGCCGATAGAAAAAGACGGGAAGATATTTGGATTAGGAAGTAATGATGCAGGTGGTTGTTTGGTTTCGTTGATTGCTACTTTCTTGCATTATTACCATCAGGATAACCTGAAATACAATGTTGTATTTGCAGCAAGTGCCGAGGAAGAAATCAGCGGGGTGAATGGGATAGAATTGGTTTTGCCTTACTTAGGAAACATCAACTTCGGTATTGTAGGCGAGCCTACTAAACTAGAAATGGCTGTTGCAGAACGTGGGTTGATGGTGATTGATTGTACGGCTCAAGGTCGCGCTGGACATGCAGCTCGCAACGAAGGGGAAAATGCTTTGTATAAAGCAATAGATGATATTAACTGGATTCGTGATTACAAATTTGAAAAGGTAAGCGATTTATTGGGCGAGTCAAGGTTGACTGTTACTGTTATCGATACTGAAAACAAACAGCACAATGTAGTCCCTTCCCAATGCAAGTTTGTGATAGATGTTCGTGTAAACGAGCTGTACACATTCGAGGAAATATTAGAGTCTTTGAAACATAACTTAAAGAGTCAGTTCAAGCCTAGGACTACCAGAATGAAATCGACTTCTATCGCTCTAGATCATCCTTTGGTAAAGGCAGGGATTGCTTTAGGTAAAGGTTATTATGGTTCCCCAACAACAAGTGACAAAGCATTGATGCCTTTTGCAACTTTAAAAATGGGACCTGGCGACAGTGCTAGAAGCCATACTGCCGACGAATATATTTATGTGTCTGAGCTCGAGGACGGAATAAATACTTACGTTAAGTTGTTGAATCAACTTGTGCTTTAACTCATAACTCATCATTCATAACTTATCACTACTTTGAAACTCTGGCAAAAAGATATCACCTCGCTTAAGGAAGTAGAAACATTCACCGTAGGTAAAGACCGTGAAATGGATTTGCTCCTTGCCCCTTTCGATGTATTGGGGTCTATTGCGCACGTTACCATGTTGGCTACCATTGGCCTGTTGACAAATGAAGAAAAGGATATTATCGTTAAGGAATTACAATCTATTTACCTAAGAACGCTTGGTACGGACTTTAAGATAGAGGACGGAGTTGAGGATATTCACTCGCAAATAGAATTTCTATTAACAGAGAAGTTGGGCGAGATGGGTAAGAAGATACATTCTGCCCGTAGTCGCAACGATCAGGTGTTGGTAGATATTAAACTATTTCTTCGTAACGAGATTGAAGACTTGGTTAACACGATCCTTCCTTTCTTCTCCTTGTTACAGTCTCAAAGCGAAGCATTCAAAAATCATTTATTCCCTGGTTATACGCATTTACAATTAGCAATGCCATCATCTTTTGGATTGTGGTTTGGTGCGTATGCAGAGAGTTTGGTGGATGATGTAATCACTCTAAAGGCTGCTTATAAAGTGGTTAATAAAAACCCGCTTGGTTCAGCTGCTGGTTACGGTTCTTCTTTTCCCATCAATCGTACCTTGACTACTAAGTTATTAGGCTTTGACAATCTTAATTATAACGTAGTGTACGCTCAAATGGGACGTGGCAAAGCGGAACGTATCACCGCACAAGCGTTGGCTAACGTAGCCGAAACATTGGCAAGGTTAAGCATGGATATGTGTTTATACCTTAATCAAAACTTTGATTTTGTTTCGTTCCCTCAAGAACTAACAACTGGTAGCAGCATAATGCCACACAAAAAGAATCCGGATGTTTTTGAATTAATTCGTAGTCATTGCAACCGTATCAAGGCATTGCCAAACGAGATCATGATGATGACCACCAACTTACCTAGTGGGTATCACCGCGATTTACAATTATTGAAGGAACATCTTTTCCCTGCGTTTACTACGTTGAAGGATTGCATCAAAATGGCAACACTTATGCTGAGTAATGTTACGGTAAAGGAACAGATTCTTACCGATGAAAAGTATAAATACATTTTCAGTGTAGAGGAAGTAAACAAGCTTGTTTTACAAGGAATTCCTTTCCGCGATGCCTACAAACAGGTAGGCCGTGCAATTGAGAATAATGCCTTCAATTATAGCATCGATATCCACCATACACACGAAGGAACCATTGGAAATTTATGTAATTCAGAAATAAATTCGATGATGGAAGAAACGTTTACTATGTTTGGCTTTCAAAAGGTGCACGACGCCATCAATAAATTAGTTAATTAATAAACATTTACAATTAAAAAAATGAAAAAAACAGCACTCCTAATCGTAACTACTGTTGTTGCAATCTCTATCAACGCTCAAGATGTAAAGAAGCCTGTGGTAAAAAAGCCTGCGGCAAAACCAGCCGTTGCCAATACTTCAGCTTCGCCTTTTAAAACCAATTCTGATACTGCCAGTTATGGTATTGGCGTTCGTATTGCGCAAAATTTAAAGTCACAAGGGTTTGATGGTGTAAACCAGGATTTATTGAAAAGAGCCATAGGCGATGTATTGCAAAACAAAACATTGGCCATACCCGATTCTTTGATAGATGCTAGTTTAGAATCTTATCACAAAGCAGCTATGGATGCAAAATCTGCTGTTGCTAAAAAGGAAGGAGCAGATTTCTTGGCATCTAATGCAAAGAAACCAGGTGTAAAAGTCTTACCGGATGGCTTACAATACGAAGTAATTAAAGCAGGTAGCGACACAACCCATCCGTTGTTGACTGATAAAGTAAAATGTCATTATCACGGTACGTTGATTAACGGAAAAGTATTTGATAGCTCTGTAGATAGAGGCGAACCTATCACTTTCCCTTTGAATGGCGTTATTAAAGGTTGGCAAGAAGCGGTACAATTAATGACTGTAGGTAGCAAATGGAAATTATATATTCCTTCTGATTTAGCTTATGGCGATCAACAAGCGGGTCCTAGTATTGCTCCAGGTTCTACCTTGATTTTCACTGTAGAATTGTTGGGTATCGAGAAAGGTGATAGCAAATAAAAATTGCTTATTAGTAAATATATACTAGTCACCTATTGTTATAACAAGTTTTAGAATTTAATAATAAAGGGGTTGTTTTTTAACAACCCCTTTATTATTAAAGAATTTTATTTCAATAAGAAGCAATATTATTCCAACACTTTTTCGTAAAAAGTATCATTGAATGAAGTACTCAAGCAATCTACTTCCTAGCGGAGGATTCTCGTGCCATCAATGTCGATTTGATAACAATATTTTCATTGGCCAATTGAATCTTCTTTTTATCCAAATGCTTGAATAGGGTCTCGGCGGCAGTAGCCCCCATCTCAAATGCAGGCTGACTGATTGTGCTGAGCGTTGGACTAAGAAAATCTGCAGTATATATGTTGGAGAAGCAAATCACCTTTACGTCGTCTGGTATTCTCAGATTCAATTCTTTACAAACACTATACGTGGAGAGAGCGAACCTTTCAACTGAAGCAAAAATGCCATCTATCTTGTCTCCACGACTAAGCATTTCCTTGATTTTGCCATAGTTTTCTGTTTCATTATTACTTCCTTTTAAAACATTGTCCTCCTTAAATACGATATCATATTTGTTTAGCGCTTCCAGGTAACCGTTAAATCTCTTGATGCCTATAGAAAGGTGATCTGAAATAGATAGGTAGCCAATGTTTCTACAGCCATTTTTTATCAGGTGTTCTGTAGCAGTAAAAGCACTGGCAAAGTCATCTGTAACAATCTTGGTGGTTTCTATCTCATGGCATACCCTATCAAAGAAAACAATGGGCAATTCATTTTCTATGCATTCTTCTAGGTGGGTATAATCTTTTGTTGTAAGAGAAACGGCCATTAAAATTCCATCAACCCTACCGTTTTGCAAGTGTTTGATAATGCTCATTTCTCTTTCGACATCTTCGTGGGTAATGTAGATGAGTAAATGATAATCTTTTTCTCCTGCAATTGATTCAGCACCATTAATAACTTGAAGAAAGAAACTATTATTTAGTTCAGGGATAATCAACGCAATCGTTTTGCTCTTTTGCTGACGCATATAACTTGCATACGGATTGGGTCTGTAGCCTAACTCCTTTGCTTTCTCAAGGATTCTCTTTTTTGTAGCTTCACCTATCTCATGGCTATCCCTCAACGCCTTAGATACAGTGGAGACAGACACATTCAATTGTGTGGCAAGCATTTTTAAATCAACTTTAGACATAGCTACTAATTTTAATAATCGTCAGAATAGTTGCGAAAATAAGCGAAAATTGAATAGTTTCATTTTCGAATAAAAAGAAGTTCAACTATCAGCTCGCTTGGCTCGTCAGATTAGGTAAAAAAAAGGAGATCCCTCGTAGAGAGATCTCCTTTAAACTTTGGGACAACGTTTAATTTATCCTAAATATGCTTTAAGAGCATTGCTGTAACGTGCTTTTTGCAAACGCTTGATGGCACGTTCTTTAATTTGTCTGATACGCTCTTTGGTAAGATCGTATTTCGAACCAATCTGCTCGATAGTAACACCACTTTCACCATCAAGACCAAAGTATGCATTCACTATTTCTGCTTCTCTTGGGCTTAAGGATTTCAGTACACGACGAATTTCTTCTCTTAAAGAGTCTTTCATTACATCGTCGTCTGTATCATCGCTACCCTCCAACAAATCGCCCATTGCTACGTCTTCCGCTTCATGCACAGGTGCGTCCAAAGAAGTGTGACGGGTGTTGCTTTGGAAAATGTTGTTGATTTCAGTTTCGCTCATCTCAAGGATGTCGCTTAACTCTTCTGTTGATGGCTCGCGTTCGTGTTCTTGTTCGAAAGCCATGTAAGCCTTATTGGCTTTGTTGTACGTGCCAATTTTGTTTTGAGGCAAGCGGACTAATCTGCCCTGCTCTGCCAACGCTTGTAGTATAGATTGGCGAATCCACCACACGGCGTAAGAGATAAATTTGAAACCTTTTGTTTCATCAAAGCGTTGTGCTGCTTTGATCAATCCGAGGTTACCCTCGTTAATTAAATCACTAAGAGATAGCCCTTGATGTTGGTACTGCTTAGCGACAGATACCACAAATCTTAGATTCGCTTGAACCAATTTGTCAAGAGCTCTTTGATTACCCATTTTGATTTTCTGTGCCAGTGTTGTCTCCTCTTCGGGAGTAATCATCGGAATTTTAGAAATTTCCTGCAGATACTTTTCTACGGCCTGTGAATCTCTGTTGGTAATCTGTGTTGCAATTTTGAGCTGCCTCATATATGGTGTTTATGCTTGTGCGTAAGGTGATGAACGTTATTTAAGCGTGTTAGTTGACTGTAATTTAAGAATTATCCAACAACGAAAATTTTAAAAGTCGGCGAAAATACAACTACTAAACGAAATAGCCTATTTTTTGTAAGAAAAAACTTTGCCAATAACAAATATTTTAAACTATTTGGGTAATATTTATTTGATTAAGGCACACTAAGCAAAATATTTTAAGTACAAAAATCTATTTCAAAGTATTTTAAAACTATCATAATGCATTATAAATGATTTATGAACCTTGATAAATTTATCATTTTGGGATTGAGAATTCAGCAAAATTTCACTCAGTTAACCCTAAATTAAACTTGACACGTCCTGAATTGCAATTGCTAGATTTTGGGAAAGAGTAAGTTTAATAAAAGTATCAATAGGCGTTTCTACCTAAACTCACTTTCAATTTTGCTTTAGCATAAATAAACAATACTACTAGTTTTGAAGAAAAAAGCTTTGCTTTGCCGCACACAATTGTTGGGTTAACTATTAATGAGAACCAACGCTCCTAAGATAAAAAAGACGAAATGATATATCGTAGTAAAGCTCCTTTACGTATTGGTCTGGCAGGTGGTGGAACTGATGTAAGTCCGTACAGTGACGAATTTGGTGGTGCCATCCTCAATGCAACCATCTCTTTGTATGCACATGCTTCCATTGAACTTACCGATGGCAATAAAATTACAGTTCAAGCACAGGACAGAAACGAAGAAGAGCAATACGAGTGGGCAGCAACACTACCCATCAATGGGAAATTGGATTTATTAAAGGGGGTATATAACCGTATCCAGAAAGATCACGGCATCAAACAAAGCGGATTCAAGCTGAGTACATTTGTAGATGCACCTGCGGGTAGTGGCCTCGGAACTTCTTCTACATTGGTAGTTGCCATCATCGGCGCATTTGTGGAGATGCTTAAACTTCCATTGGGCGACTACGACATTGCACATTACGCATACGATATTGAACGAAACGATCTTCAGCTAAGTGGTGGTAAACAAGACCAATATGCTGCTACATTTGGCGGCGTAAACTTCATGGAATTCTATGGCAATGATAAAGTGATTGTAAATCCATTGCGTATCAGACAAGAATATCTGAACGAACTAGAAAACAACCTGGTTCTTTATTACACAGCAACTAGCAGAGAGAGCGCGACGATTATCAAGGAGCAGCAGAGTAATGTAAAAGAAAAGAATACAGGATCGATAGATGCGATGCACCAACTGAAAGAACAATCCAGGATGATGAAAGAAGCCCTGCTAAAGGGACGCCTGCATGAGATTGGAGAAATACTGGACTATGGCTTTGAGCAAAAGAGATTGATGGCAAAAAGCATTACTAATAGCCTAATTGAAGAAATATATACGGCTGCAAAAGCGGCGGGCGCAAGTGGTGGTAAGATTAGTGGCGCAGGTGGTGGTGGCTTTATGACGTTCTATTGTCCGGGTAACAACAGATATAAGGTAATAGAGACCTTACTGAAGTTTGGCGGCGAAGTAAAGAATTACCAGCTTACACAACACGGATTAACAACCTGGACAACGCAATAAAGTAGTAAATCATAAGTCGTAAGTAAAACCTACGACTTATGACTTGCTACTTACGACTTTTTAGAATAGAAGTATAAATTAACTATATGAGTGAAAGAATTAAGAGTCTGATACAGGATTCGATTAGTGTGAAACAATCTCTATTGCAAGATGAGGCAATGCTGAAAACAATAGATGCTGTTGTGCAAGTAATCAGCGATGCTTTTGCTGCTGGCAACAAAGTATTGTTTTGTGGTAATGGTGGCAGTGCTGCTGATGCACAACACTTGGCAGCAGAGTTCAGTGGACGCTTTTATAAGAACAGGAAAGCGCTGCCTGCCGAGGCATTGCATTGCAACACTTCTTACCTTACAGCAGTTGCCAACGATTATAGTTACGATGTAATTTATGCGCGTCTGGTAGATGGTATTGGCGTAAAGGGCGATGTATTACTAGGCTTCAGCACTTCTGGCAATTCAACCAATATCATTAAAGCGTTTGAGGTTGCTAGAGAAATGGGCATTGCAACCATCGGGCTAACTGGTGCTACTGGTGGAACAATGAAACCTTTTAGCGATTACCTCTTCAATGTTCCTTCAACAACAACTCCAAGAATTCAAGAGAGTCACATATTGCTAGGACATATTATCTGTGAACTAGTAGAAGAAAAAGTATTCGGCTAATGAAAGAAGCAATCATCCTTGCTGGTGGATTGGGTACAAGGTTACGCAGTGCCGTCCCTGACTTACCTAAATGTATGGCGCCAGTTAATGGAAAACCATTTATCGGTTATGTAATTGATTATTTGCAGAAACAGGGCGTTACTAAGTTCATCCTTTCACTGGGATATATGAGTGATGCCATCATAGATTATATTAACAAAGACTATCCCTCTTTAAATGTTCAGTTTGCAATAGAAAAAGAGCCTTTAGGCACAGGTGGCGCAATCTATCTTTCTTGCACCAAAGCAACCGAACAAAATGTATTTGTTACCAATGGTGATACGCTGTTTGATGTAAATCTCTCTGATTTATTACAAAAACATATTACCACTACATCTGATTGTACGCTATCTCTTAAACCCATGAAAGATTTTGACAGGTATGGCGTTGTAGAGTTAAATGAAGATGACTCTATTGCTTCTTTCAAGGAAAAACAACATTATAAAGAAGGGTTAATCAATGGCGGTTTGTATGTACTGAATGTCGCCAACTTCCTTGCAGAATCATTTACAGAGAAGTTCTCTTTCGAGAAAGATTATATGGAAGCATACTTCCGCCAAAGAAAGATGAGTGGACTGGTTCAAGACGCTTACTTTATTGACATTGGTATACCACAAGATTATTTACAAGCACAGAAAGACTTCTTAAGTATTAAGTAATAGGTATTAGGTTCTTTGCTTTACTTACGACTTACCACTTACGACTAACAATTATTTATGATTGATTTAAACTTAATAGATAAAAGCTGGACACTCTTCCTAGACAGGGATGGCGTAATTAACCACGAAAAGAAGGCGGACTATATCCGGAATTGGGAGGAGTTTGCCTTCTATGATGGTGTGTTGGAAGCACTAGAAATATTGAACGACAAGTTTGGCGTAATTGTAATGGTCACCAATCAAAAAGGAGTCGGTAAAGGACTAATGACGGTTGATGACCTGAATCGTATCCATACCAATATGCTATCCACTATTAACGGGAAGAACGGAAGGGTAGATAAGATTTATTACTGCGCTGATTTAGAAGATGATTCGCCTAACAGAAAGCCTAATGCTGGAATGGCTTTTCAGGCAAAGAAAGACTATCCATCCATCGATTTCAGTAAGAGTATCATGGTGGGAAATAAAATCAGTGACATGAAGTTTGGTAGAAATGCGGGAATCAATACCGTATTTGTAGCAACTACCAATCCCGATACAGAACACCCCCACCCTACTGTAGATTTTCGTTTTGATGACCTGCTTGCATTCGCCAAGGCATTAACGAAATCCTAAAGTTGAAAGTCGCAATAAATAAATCCAAATTGTTTCTGCTATCTTAGTTGCTTATTAAACCCGTTGCATGAAACAACTCCTCTCCTATCTGGCTTTCTTTTGTTGTGTTGGTTCCGCCTTTTCACAGCAGGGATATAAGACAACAGATAGTCATACAGAATTGCGTAAAATAGAATCTGACATCAAGGGGTATTCCGATGAAATGATTAATGGCAAGCATTGGTACCTGCGCTTTGTTGCCGACAGTCTTTTCACTCGAGGCTTTGTAAAGGCTTTGAAAGTAAAAAACTCCTTTTCCTATCGTTTCGATTCTATACAGACTGTTTCTTCCATATACGCTCCAGACAGCAGTTTCCGCATTTTTACCTGGCAGATGATGCGCGATTATACCTATTATCGTCAGCGTGGCGCCATTCAGATGCACACTAGCGATGGCAGCTTGAAGTTATTTCCTTTGTTTGACGTTTCCGATTTTACCAAGAACCCAAATGATTCTGTTAGAGACACCAGAAACTGGATTGGCGCTATCTATTATCGCATATTAATGCATACTGTTGGCGACAGGAAAATATATACCCTTTTTGGCTTTGACGAGAATGGCCCCCGCAGTAACAAGAAATGGATAGAAATATTAACCTTCGATGAAGATGGAATTCCTCATTTTGGAGGGGATTACTTCAAGTTTGAAACTTCAAAAAAGGATACGGTAAAAGCGCCTACTTTATATCGTTATAGCGTTGAATACAAAAAAGAGGCACGACTAAAACTTAACTTCGACAAAGATGAAAATATGATTGTTTACGACCATGTGAGTAGTGAGTCTGAGGAACCAGAGAACCCATACACTTTTGTGCCTGACGGAAGTTATGAAGGCTTTAAATGGACGGGTGACAGATGGGAACACGTATCAAAACTACCAACGCAAATTTTAGGGAATGGAAATGCTCCACTTGAAAGTGCTATATTAGATGAAGATGGCAATGTGAATCAAACCAAGCTGGATGAGATGATTAAGAAAAATAAAGTACTGCAACAGGAGGAAGACAAAGAAAACAATAAGCCGGTCGACAAGAAATCTCCCCCAAAGAAACCCAAACAACAGCCTCAGCAGCAAAATGAGTATTAGTTCATTATTTAGTCAATCTTTTTGATGCAGAAAAACACGGTAATCATCATAGCTGGCCCTACTGCTGTTGGCAAAACATCTTTGGCAATTGATTTGGCAAAGCATTTTGGCACGGAGATTATCTCTGCGGATAGCAGGCAATGTTTCAAGGAATTGAATATTGGTGTTGCCAAACCAACGCCTTCGGAACTGAATGCAGTACATCACTATTTTATCAATTCACATTCTATTCAGGACGAAGTAAACGCGGGTATCTATGAGCAGTATGCGTTGGAAGCTACAAGTACTATCTTTCAGAATAACCCGGTGGCCATACTAGTTGGCGGCACAGGCTTGTATATCAAGGCTTTTGCAGAAGGAATAGACATAATGCCCACTATTCCTTCGGAGATGAGAGAACAAATTATCAGTTCCTATCAGTCGGAGGGATTGCATTGGTTACAAAATGAAATAGCAGAGAAAGATCCTGCTTTTTGGTCAATAGCAGAGCAGCAAAATCCACAAAGACTCATGCGCGCATTGGAGGTGGTACTTACCACCGGAAAATCTATTAATCAGTATCGTAGTAACCAAAAAGTGGAGCGTCCCTTCAATATAGTTAAGATAGCACTGGAACTTCCTCGTGCACAACTGGTAGAAAACATCAACACACGAATAGATAAAATGATGGAGGCAGGTTTGCTGGAGGAAGTTAAAAGCCTGTTGCCCTATCAGCATTTGAATGCATTACAAACGGTAGGATACAAAGAGTTTTTTGCTCATTTCAATGGGGAATGTTCTTTACCGCAAGCTATCAATCAACTAAAAATAAATACCCGCAATTATGCCAAGCGTCAGATGACCTGGTTTAAAAAAGATACAGACTTTAATTGGTTTATTAATCAGGGGGATGTTTTAGAGCAGGTATTGGAAATTATAGCTGATTCTTGATTTAATTGCTTGTTTCGATTTCATTTTATCAATTCAACCTTGCGTTGCTTTTACATAATATATATACAAAGTAGCAACTCCCTTCACTTAGTTATGGAAGCTTATATCAATAATTTGTGTGATCGCCTTGATTATCTTTTACAATACTTGTTCGTTAAGCTTCTTTGAAAATTGAGACATCACCACCCCGTATCACTGGATAAATACAATACTCAAAACTTTCTTTAGGTCATATAAATTAGTTACAGGGTCACCTAAAACTTTTCGCTACATACCCGGATTACAGCAAAAACCATTTTAAAATTACCCCCATACCATGTACCTTTCAAATGAAATTTCACTGTTTGGATTGAATACTGCAAATTTGCCGCCTTTATGGAAGCAATCGGTCGTTTTTTTCCTTTACTTAATACACCTAGCAACATCGTTATTACGTGTCATCAGAAACCTGATGGCGATGCGATGGGCAGTTCGTTGGGATTGTATCATTTTCTGATTCAACTGGGACATAAAGTCACCGTTATCTCGCCTACTAACTGGGCAGACTTCCTTAACTGGATGCCAGGCGTGGATCTAGTGATTAATTATGAGCAGTTTAAACATAAAGCACAAGCTATTGTAGACGAAGCGGACATTATTTTTTGCCTGGATTTCAACATCTTGCACCGTACGAAGCATCTTGAAAAGCCTTTGGCTGCTGCTAACTGCATTAAAGTATTGATTGACCATCATCAACAGCCGGCAGAAGAAGAATTTACTTATGGCATCAGTCTTACTACAAAAAGCAGTACTTGCGAAATGGTTTATGACTTTATTGTGGCTTCTGGCAACCAAGATAAAATTAACCTAGACGTTGCCAAGAGCCTGTATACGGGGGTGATGACAGACACTGGGTCGTTTCGTTTTCCATCTACCACTGCTTCTGTACACCTGATGGTGGCTTATTTGAAAGAGATAGGGTTGGAGCATTCTGAGATTCATAGTAATATATTCGACAGCTCGCTTGAGAACCGATTACGTTTTACTGGCTTTGCTTTATTGAACAGGATGGAGGTATTGTATGAATATAATACCGCTATTATGTACATATATAGTCAGGATCTAAAACGATTTGAGATCAAGACAGGCGATACGGAAGGGTTGGTGAATTATCTACTTTCGATGCAAGGAATTAAGTTTGGTGCTATTGTGATTGACCGAGATGAGGAGAGAAAATGGAGCTTCAGGAGTAAAGGAGACTTCGATGTCAATACATTTGCACGCATTCACTTTGAGGGAGGAGGACATTTTAACGCAGCAGGAGGCAGAAGTGATGCCAATCTGGAGGATACATTAGCTAAATTTAAAAAGATTTTACCCGAATACGAACAACAATTACACTAACCGTTCCTTACTACAAGAAAATAAAAGAAAGGACACAAATTTTAATTACAGATAATGAAACAATTAACAGCAGTTTTAGCCCTTGCCATCGTGTTGGTAAGTTGCAATCAATTCGACAAAACGAAGTCGGGGATGCCATACAAAATAACAAAGGGTGGCAGTACGGCGCTACTAAAGAATGGTTCTTATGTTGTGCTGAACCTAGAGTTCAAGTTGGGTAGTAAGGATTCGATCCTGAACAATACATTTGGTAAGATTCCAGTATCTTTTCGTTTTGACACGGCTCAATTGGGCAAATATAACTTTACAGAAGTATTGCCAAAGTGTGCTGTAGGCGACGTAATCAACTTCACTTTAAGTATTGACACTTTAAAGAATCTAGGTGCTATCCCCGACTTTGACAAGACCTTTACAAAAGGTGGCGCGATAAAAGGAAAGGTAGAGATATTGGCTTCCTTTGACAATCAGGCTGGCGTATCCAACTATATGAACAAAGCTTTTGAAGCTGAGAAAGCAAGAGAAATAAAGGATCTGGACGCTTATGCTGCCGCCAAAGGATATAAGACAGAGAAAACACCAAGTGGTGCAGAAGTTGTTATTGAAAATGCTGGCGACTTGAGCAATAAAGCAGACAGTGGCAAGGAAGTGACTGTTTTGTATAAAGGTTACACTGTTGACGGAAAAGTTTTTGACAGCAACATAGACAAGGCAGGTGCACCACCTTTTAAAGTGATTGTTGGTGAAAGAAAAGTAATTCCAGGTTGGGATGAAGGCTTGCGTTTGTTTGCGAAGGGAGGTAGAGGCAAGATCCTTGTTCCTGCAATGTTGGGCTATGGCGAACGTGGCGGCGGCCCGATTAAACCTTACAGCAATCTTATATTTGATGTACAGATTGTAGATGTAGCTACTCCTGCGCCGGCACCACCTGCTGCTGCGGCTTCTGGAATGAATCCACAGATGATGATGCACGGTCATAAATAATTGATGCACTGATATTGATAAAACGGCTAACCAATTGAATGGGTTAGCCGTTTTTATTTAGAAAGAAGTTTTGGACTTTCACTTATTGTTTTAGTTAAAATAGAGAATCACTTTCATTAAAGCAATAGGAGCAGAAAGAATGTGAGTTTTAGAAAAGAATGAATCATAGCAACCCGGATGAGCCGATATTACTCTTACCTGAATACTGCCAAGGAAGTAGTCTCCAACTATAAAGGAGAATTGCCATTAGCAATCTGGCTGAAGCAGTTTTTTGCCACGCGCAAGCAAATGGGCAGCAGAGACAGAAGGGAGGTTTCTTCTATTGTTTATCAATATTATCGGTTGGGAAAGTCGGTTACTTGTTCCTTTGAGGAGCGGATTGGCATTTCACTTTTCCTTTGCAGGACAACCTCGAGTGAACTTTTGAAACTTCTAAAGCCGGAATGGAATAATAAGATAGATTTACCATTACCCGATAAAATTACGCTGCTAGACGAATTAAATCAGTTACATATTTTCCCTTTTACAAACGAAATTCAAGAAGGCATCGACAAGGCTAGATTTAATTTATCGCACCTGATACAACCCGACTTATTTATCAGGATACGTCCAAACAAATCTCAGCAGGTAAAGAATAAACTGCAGGCCAATGGCATTGGTTTTATAGAGCTATCGGATAGTTGTCTTTCTATCAGCAATGCAACATCCTTGGATACGATACTGGATGTAGACAAAGAAGTGGTGATACAAGACTATTCGTCGCAACAGGTAGCCGATTTATTAGCGCCACTTATAAATAGTAAAAAGACGCTGAAAGTATGGGACTGTTGTGCGGCAAGTGGGGGAAAATCTATTATGGCTGTAGATGTGCTAGGGAGTATAAATCTCACTACAAGCGATGTGCGGTCATCTATTATTCAAAATTTACGGAAGCGCTTTGAAAGAGCGGGCATCACAAGATACCAATCTTTTGTGGCAGATATAGCTACTGACATCCCACAACTAAAAGGGCATTATTTTGATTTGATAATCTGTGATGCGCCTTGTACGGGGAGTGGCACTTGGGGCAGAACACCCGAGAATTTAGTCTATTTCAAGCAGGAATCTATCCAACAGTTCAATGTATTACAACAAAAGATTGTTAGTCATTCTATTGCTCATCTAGTGGCAGGCGGTTACTTTCTTTATATCACTTGTTCGGTATTTACGGCAGAGAATGAAGCGATAGTTGCCTTTATCCAACAACAATTTCCGCAACTACAACTTGTATCAGCTTCCATTATTGAAGGGCATAAAAAAAGAGCCGACACTATGTATGCAGCTCTTTTTAGATTATAAGTTTTTATTTAAAATTTTGAATTACCAAGAATTTTTAGCGACAATTTAAAACTCATCATTCAAAATTTAAAATAAACCCTTATCCTCCAAACTTCTCTTGCCATGCCAACACCCCTCCTACTACGTTGGTAGTATCGGTGAAGCCAAATTGTTCGAGCAAGGCACAAGCCGTTGCGCTTCTTTTACCACTACGACAATGAATAATAACTTCTTCATTACGCAAATCTTCTATTTCATCAATAGCCATTGCCTGAATATTACCCAACGGAATCAACTGTCCGCCGATATTGAATTCTGCATATTCTGATGGTTCACGTACATCTAATAAGTGAATCTTTTCACCTGCATCCATCCTCGCCTTCAAGGCTTCTACTGTAATCTCTTTCATTGTTATACTATTTATTTATTGTTGTGGATATGTATTAGTCGAATCTTTTACCGGTGCTGTTGTACTGATGTACAGGTCGACAGAATTTCCGGGTTTAATCTTGTTTATTGTTTTTTGTCCTGCAATAGCTTCACTGAATATGGCAGGATTCTGTTTTACCACAAATGCATTCAGTGTATCACTTACATCGCCCATAGCAACAACACTACCAACACTAAGGTTCATTAAAGCCAACTTAGACTTTGCTACATTCAAAGTGAGTCCCACTACATCGGGCATGTTCATGATGCTATCTGTAACGCCACTTCCCAATACAAAACTGATGGTACTACCAATGGCAATCTGTGTACCCGGTTTAATCGGTTGTTTGTTGAATAACTGTTCTAGTACTGCATTACGTGCGAAATCTGGCTTGTAGGTTGTGTCGCCAAGTTTCAGTCCCATTCCTTCCAAGTACAAAGCTGCACTTTTGAAGGAGAACCCAATCAGGCTAGGCATTTCTATCTTAGGGGCTTCCGACCTGTTAATGGTGAGGTAAATAGTACGACCATACTTAACAAGCGCTCCACCTTCGGGAATCTGTTTGGTGATGGTAAGCCCCGGAACTGCTGTTGTGAACACAGAATCGGACACTTCTACTCTAAATCCTTGTGCTTCCAATGAGTTTTTGGCAGCATATACATTCTGTCCTACAATATCGGGGACTTTATCGTATTTCCCATGACCAGTAATCCAGCTAAGGCTTACAAAGAAAAACAATATCACTACAGCAGTTGCCAAAACCGCTACCGTTATATTTACCCACAAAGGCTTTGACGTAATGAATTTAACCATAATTATTTAGTTATGAGTTATGAGTTATGACTGATGGGTTATAAGTGAAAGCAATAACTCATCAGTCATAACTCATAACTACAAAATTGCTTCTTCTATTATTGCTGTATAAAAATCTTTCAAATTCCAACTCATTGCCACTACTTGCTGCGGAATAATGCTAGCCGCACTCTGCCCAGGCACTGTATTCACTTCCAACATATAAGGCAACTTATCTGCTTCATTCAATATAAAATCTATCCGCACCACTCCCCTACAATTCAACACCTTATATACTTTCAAAGCGGCTTCGCTGATGGCCTCAGCATCGGAAGCATCAAGGGAAGCCGGTGTTATTTCTTCACTCAGTCCCTGATATTTTGCTTCATAATCAAAGAACTCTTTCTTAGTAATAATCTCTGTGATTGGCAGTGTCGTTATTATTCCTTTAGACTTAAATACACCTATTGTAAACTCACGCCCTTTAATAAACTCCTCTACCAAAACCTGATCATCTTCTTTGAAAGCCTTGTCCAGTGCCGCACCCAATTCTTCAGTTCTATTTACTTTACTGATGCCTAAGCTACTGCCCCCATTATTGGGCTTTACAAACAGTGGTAGCTTTAATGCAGTCAATATAGTTTCATTAGAAACAGGGGTATGTTTGAAAAGATGTAGACTCTTTGCAACATTTATGCCACCAAATGCAGCAATGGCAACCGTGTATCGTTTATTGAAAGTGATGGCACTAGTAGCAACATCACAACTGGTGTAGGGAAGTTTTAGCATATCAAAGTAGCCTTGTAATTTACCATCCTCCCCGGGGGTTCCGTGGATGCAAAGCAATATGGCATCGAAAGTAACTTTGTTTCCCTCAGTATCAGTAATAGAAAAGTCTTCTTTATTAACTGGGGAGCGTTCCCCTTTATCATTGATATATGCCCATTCGGTTGGCGTAATATCTATCTTGTAGCTATCAAATTTATCTGTATCAATGTTATTACCCACTGTGATAGCGCTTTTATAGCTAATTTCTGCCTCACCACTATAACCACCCGTAACCAATGCAATCTTCTTTTTCATTCCTTCCTGTATGAGTGCCAAATATAGTGTCCTTTTATTAGTTATGAGAATGAGTTGGAAGTAATGTTAGACAAACCAATCTGAATTTATTTTGTTAAAAACCCACATAGACTCAAATGGGTCATTCTACTTGTTTTTTTTTTACTCTAATTACGCTCCGCTTCAAACAGCGCTATTATATCAAGAATGAAAAGATTGAATGTTAAAGCTTCTTTCTACTCATAATACAAACACAGAAAGATTACTTATCATGATAAGATATTTAACTTCCTGTCAACTCCTGGCCCTTTTCAATGCCCCTCTTCCATATTTATTCTTCACATCGTCTATTGCCTTATAAAGGTTTACTTTCTTTTCGGGACTATCAAACAAACTTCCTTGTAATGAGTGACTACTTATCTCACTTAGCCGTACACCAAGCAACCTGACTGGTTTTTCTGATTTATATAATTGATGAAACAACTGCATAGCGGCAACTATCAACTCATCATCACTAAAAGTAAAATTGATGGTGGCTTGCTTGGTAGTTGTTTCAAAGTTGGCATATCTAATCTTCACCGCAACACAACCTGTTAGTTTTTCTTCCCTACGAAGTTCAAAACCCACCCTTTCGGTCATCCTTACCAATTCTTTCAACAGGAAATTCATATCAGATGTGTTCTCTTCAAAAGTACTTTCGGTAGAAATAGATTTTGCTTCATGATAATTATTCACTTGTCCATTATGTATTCCTCGTGCTTTATTGTATAAATCTACCCCCCACTTCCCTAATTTTTTCTCCAGTATAGTTAATGGTATCCCCAAAATATCACCGATGGTTTTGATTCCCATCTCATTTAGAACCTTATGGGTAACATCTCCTACCCCCGAAAACTTATTGACAGGAAGCGACGCCAGAAAAGCTTGTTCCATACCAGGCCGTACAAAAAGATACCCGTTGGGTTTTGCCATATCGGTAGCAATCTTTGCAACCATTTTGTTTGTAGCCAATCCAAAAGAAATTGGCAGCTGTGTCTTATCTATTATCTCAGCGCGTAGGTCTATTGTCCATTGATAGGGGTCAAAAAACTTATCCATTCCGGTTAAATCAACATAGAACTCATCAATACTGGCTTTTTCAAACAAAGGTGCTTTCGCAGCAATGATATCGGTTACCCATCTGGAAAACCGGCTGTATTCTCCACGAGTCCCATGAACCAAAATGGCATCAGGACACAATTCCATCGCTTTTTTCATTGGCATGGCACTATGCACACCAAACTTGCGTGCCTCATAACTACAGGTACTTACCACTCCTCTGTCTTTGGAACCGCCAACAATAATTGGCTTTCCCTTCAGTTGGGGGTTATTTAATACCTTCACACTTACAAAAAAGCTATCCAGATCCAGATGGGCAATGTAACGTTGCGGAGATTGCATACAAACTGAGCGATTAATAGAGAGTGAAATAAAGGATTAATACTGAATACGACAAATAAAATCAGTTTTTATTTAGTAAACCTCTATCAAGACTTCTAGCCCTCATCAATTTATTCTCCTTTTACAAATCCCATTTCCACCAACCAAAGCTCGCAGAGTTCTCTCCACAATCTGGTACTGCCCGGATTATTTTGTAACCCGATGGCATGCCCCCCAAAAGGAAACACATGCAAGGAAGCAGATACATTTTTTGCTCGCAAGGCATTGTAAAATAAGAGACTATTTTGGGGAGGAACGGTTTTATCATTTTCTGCAACCACAATAAAAGTAGGCGGTGTCTTTGTGGTCACCTGAAGTTCGGAAGAATACGTTTCTATTAATTCTTTGGAAGGATTTTCTCCCAGTAAATTATCCTTACTACCCTTGTGCGCCCACTCTCCCATTGTAATTACGGGGGAAACCAGCAACATAAAATTGGGATTGAAGGATATTTTATCCAAAGAATCATTGATGGAAGAAACATCCTCGGTATGCGTGCCCAAGGTAGACGCTACATGACCGCCAGCTGAGAAACCCATGATTCCAATTTTATCTGGATTAATGTTCCATGTTTGTGCATTGGCCCTTATCAGTCTCATGGCTCTTTGTGCATCTTGCAAAGGGGCTTTTGAACGCTCAACCAAATCGGGGGAATGTGGCAAACGGGAGATGAGAACAAAGGCGCTGATGCCCATGGTGTTGAACCATTTGGCAACCTGAAAAGTACTTACGTGCGCATAATGATGATATCCGCCACCCGGACATAGAATAACAGCCGTATTTTTATTTTCTTGTCTCGATGGAAAAAATGCATAGATACCGGGCGTCCCTATCCGTTGATAACGCTCATTAAAGATGCTATCTGTTAGTACCAACCCTTTGGTATTGGGCATTTTACCCGCAGGCCACAGAGGAATAAAGGCTTGTGCAATAGTTTGTTGCAACAAGGCAACCGACAACAAAAACAGAACAGTAACTTTTAATTTTAGTATCATCTTTCTTGTAATTAATCCCCAATAAACGCATTTACAACTCGTTGTGGCTACAAACTTAGCAGATAATGGTTATTCGGAACAAAAAGGATTATACCTTAGGAATGCACACACGAGACGCAATGCGCAAGCTTTTGTAGATTTAAGCGAGTAAGAGGACTAGCGGGCACGTGGATGCAGGCATTAAAAAAGACTGGACATGGAAAGGTGGAAAGGTAACCTCTCTCACCTTATCTGTAAATGACAACTTCCATACGGGCAATAGAACACAAGCTTACTATGCCTATTTCTTTTGATATGCAGAGTGCTACAGGAAACCACATTTGTCAAGAAGTTGTTTGGAAACCAATTGAGAATATGGTTAGAAAGCGAGAAAAGCGAGTTTTTCTTTAAAGGAATATAGTTTTTCTTAGAAAGAAAAGTTAGAAACTAACAAAGAATGGAAGTTTTCTTTGAAAGAAACAGAGGAAACTAATAAAGAAAATAAGCTTTCTCTTGTGGAATTAGTTTTTCTTTTAAAGGAAAACAAGAAACTAACAAAGAAACTTTAGAAACTAACAAAGAAAAACTGCAAAAACCTAGGTTTAATGTCGAAGTTTAGCATGATTCTGTCATGCCTCGCGGTTTCTATCCGGAATCTTATTAAGGATGCCACTAATCGCTCATCCGCCATCAGTCTTTCATCAACATCACTCTTGCATACTAGCCAAGCAAGTATTTAACCAGAAAACTGTTCTATCTATATGTCTAGGTAAAAATCAGCTGAAGAATTGCCTGTTCAATCAAAAAGAATAATTACCTACTTTTAGCCCATTATTTTTAATTAATTGCCAGTATGAATTTTAAGAAATCATTTTTATTGCCTTTGTCAATCATGCTTATGTCGTCCATTCATTCACAAACAATTATTCCTTTGTACAAAGGAGCTATCCCAAACAGCAGACCTTGTAGTGTAGTTGAAGTTTCGCCTCTTCCGGGTAGGGTGGGTGGTGTAACTGTTCCTGTTTTGTATGCGTATTTGCCGGAGAAACCGGATAGCGCAAAGGCAGCCGTAATTATTTGTCCCGGGGGCGGTTACTCGAGACTGGCTATTGACCACGAAGGACATGAAGTAGCAAAGAATTATAACAAACAAGGCATTGCTGCTTTTGTATTGAAATATAGGCTACCAATTGATACCGCTTGTGTTGAGAACACAGAAACAGTGGCATTGATGGATGCACAACAAGCCATAAAAATAGTGCGTGACAGGGCTGCCGAATTTAATATTAACCCTGGTAACGTTGGCATCATGGGCTTTTCGGCGGGCGGGCATCTGGCTTCTTCCTTAGGAACACACTATGCTGTTAGCCTGATCACCAATAAAGAAAATACTAATTTACGTCCCGACTTTATGGTATTGGGGTATCCTGTCATCAGTTTTACAGATAGTCTCGCACACAAAGGAAGCAGGGATAATATGTTGGGAAAGAAGGCATCTAAAGAAAAAATTGAGTTATATAGCAACGAATTGCAAGTGACTCCCAATACGCCACCAACGTTTTTGATTCATGCGGCGGATGATAAAACTGTGAAAGTGGAGAACAGCCTTGAATTCTTTTTGGCACTGAAAAAGAATAAAGTTCCTGCAGAGGTTCATATTGTTCAGAAGGGCGGACATGGGTTTGGATTGCACAATAAAGATGAGCCTGGCGACTGGTTGGATTGGGTTTTTGTGTGGATGAAAGCGAATAAATTGTATTAATGATTTAAGTTAAACAAAAGCAAAGAGTCTGTATTGAAGTTTTTACCTCAAACAGACTCTTTACTTTTTCTATGATTACCAGCACTACCCCAATTATAACAATCAGCACAGCATTTCTACTTCTTTCTCAGGTCGGGCATGTAATAAAAAAAACAGCGTAATGTATGGTCTTGATCAAAGTGATAGCCATCTGCTTTTTCTTGATCCAGCAACATATATCCAAAATCGAAGCTTAAATTTTTGTTCACTTTTTGTTTTATCCCAATGAAGAATCTATTCTGATCAAATACATTATACACTACTTCCTTTCCAGTCTGAACACATAGTTCATCAGCCAATGCAAGTGCGGGCAGTTTGGGGTTTTTAAACAATGGAATCGTAAAATACCCTAGCGTACGAACCCTGTCTGTGAACTTATTAGTGTGAGTACTCTTGTCATTTACTATCTTCTCTTGCCATCTTTGCTCATTTCTAAGCCTTCCCAAAAAAGTTACTTTACCAAATTTGGTAATAAACTGTGCCTGCTCATAAATACGGTTTTCGTTGGAGTAAGTATGCCATCCTGCAATAGTTGGCGCTAACCACATGTGAGCATACCCTACAGTAAATGTGATATTATCGTTTAACCAATAATTAATTCCAGCGCGGGCAAAATAAAAGTTGGGACTAGCAAGTATTTGGTTAGACCTGTAGTGTAAATCTGCCACAATTCCCCACTTATTGGTAAAACGTTCGGTACTGTTGATGCTAATCCAGGTTTGTGTCTGGTTGTTAACGACTCTTTGTGTTACTTGTGCGTGGACGATGCTAGTGGTAAACATACTAATAACCAACAGCATTGTGGCAAAGCACAAGCAGTAATGAAGTTTAAACTGTTTCATTTTAATGTTTTTTAGTAAATAAAATAAGGTATAAAGCACTATTTTCTGGTAAAAGGCACTTTTATATCTTTTACAGATTCTTTGCGTAATAGTAACATTGGTATCACCACCCCGACTGATAGGCTGATAAGTATAAAAACCACCTTCAAGCCATAATTGATGGTTTCAGATAAAGTGGCGCCATAGGTAGCAGATTTTGGATTACCTGTAAGAGTGATTAAACCTAAAATCATCCGATAAGCTAGTATCCCCGGAATCATTGGTATAACCGCCGGGATATAGAATATAAGAGGAGGTGTATGCTTGTAATGTGCTGCCGGAATACTTAGGAACCCAATTGCCACTGCACCTGCCAGAGAAGAAAGCGCAATATTGAAATTGAAATGTAGTAAAGTGAACTTGATAAAAACACCTATTCCTCCAAATAAAAAAATATGAAAGAAACTACGAACAGGCACATTGAACAAAGCCGCAAAGCCTAGGGCGGCAAGGCCTCCCCAAATTGATTTGTATAATATGATTAATATCCAAGACATAGGTTAAAATTGATAGATTAAAGCAGAAGTAAGTATTCCTAAAGCGATTGAAAAAGAAATCAGAAACCCGACGAAACCTCGGGTAACACCATTTTGCACATTGCCATCCAATATATCCGAGAATGAATTGATGAGAGGCACACCTGGAATAAGAAATAGTACTGAAGTTACATAAGCATGATTCTGACTATCGCTCAGCCCTAATTTAGATGCTGAACCTGCTATGAGCGATGCAGTAAAAGCAGAAAAATAAACTGAAACATACGGATTGAAGCCTCCCTTCAGCGCCTCCTGACGAACATAAAGACCAAGAAAAGACGCCACAAAAGTAAAAGCTAGTTCAATGGGAGTACCATCTGCCAGTGAACAGAAACCCGCACCAGCCAACCCAACTAATGTTAATACCAGCCATCTGGGAAAGCGAGGTAATTGTTCCAATCTTTTCAGCTCATCAGTGATTTGATTTATAGTCCAACGCTCCTCTACCAAACTCCAGCTCATTTTACTGATACCAGAGATTGTTCTGAAATTGATGATATGTGAAGGGGTTACCCGTACGATGGTGAATATTGAAGCTCCGTGTTCGTTGAGCATGGTTAGCCAGATAGAACGTTGACTGATATGTAAGTCAATAGAATATCCAAACGCATCTGCCATTCTGTGCACCGTTGTTCTTACCCTGCCTGTATTGGCACCCGCACTCATCAGCATAGTGCCGGTTTTTAGAAGTATGTCTGCCACTTCTTTCATTTCCTCTACATTGGTTATACTGTTTTCTAATTCATTCATAAATAATTTTCAATCTATTTTGGTGATGAAACTTAAAGAAAAAGGGAACAAGCAAAATTACTTGTTCCCTTTCGTATAGTTCTCGTTTTCTATTCTCTTTCAGGTTCCAAGGCCCAATGTTCAGGGGAACGCCATAACGCAGACAACAGTAATTCTCTCATAAAGTAAAACTCCTTAGGAAGTTTGTCATATAATTTTGCAAATAACTCTTCATGAGACAATAATTCTTGTTTCCAAGGTTCTCTGTCTACAGTCATAATTTTTGCAAAATCATTTTTGTCAAAGTCTTCAATGCCTGTCCAGTCCATATCTTCATAGCGAGGCATCCAGCCAATTGGGCTTTCTACTGCACTTGCACCACCATGCACACGTTGAACAATCCATTTCAATACCCTCATATTTTCACCAAAGCCTGGCCATAAGAATTTGCCATTTTCATCTTTTCTAAACCAGTTTACACTAAAGATACGAGGTGCATTACCCAAAGTACGACCAAATTGTAACCAATGGTTTACATAGTCGCCCATGTGATAACCCATAAATGGCAACATCGCAAATGGATCACGACGAACCTTTCCTATTTCTCCAAAAGCAGCAGCAGTCATTTCACTACCCATGGTTGCGGCGGTATAAACACCGAAATTCCAGTTGAAAGATTGACAAACCAATGGTACAGCAGTACTTCTTCTTCCTCCAAAAACAAATGCTTCGATTGGCACACCTTTAGGGCTATCCCATTCGCTATCTATTGCAGGATTTTGGTAAGCAGGTGCAGTAAACCTAGAGTTAGCGTGTGCAGCAGGTTGTCCGCTTGCAGGATCGTGAGGCAAACCTTTCCAGTTAGTTAATCCAGCAGGAACTTCTTTGGTCATTCCTTCCCACCAAACATCTCCATCAGGTGTGATAGCTACGTTGGTAAAGATGGTATTTTCCTTGATGCTTTCCATTGCATTCGGATTTGTTTTGTAGTTGGTTCCTGGTGCAACACCAAAGTAGCCAGCTTCTGGATTGATGGCATATAAACGACCATCTTCTCCTTTATGAATCCATGCGATATCATCACCCACAGTAGTCACTTTCCAATCGTCTACTCCTTTTGCAGGAATCATCATAGAAAAGTTTGTTTTTCCACAAGCACTAGGGAAGGCCGCAGCTACATAAGTTTTTTGTTTTTCGGGTGATTCAACACCTAGAATAAGCATGTGTTCTGCCAGCCATCCTTCTTCACGTCCCATTACAGAGGCAATACGCAGTGCGAAACATTTTTTACCCATCAATGCATTTCCACCATATCCACTACCATAAGAAATCACTAACCTGTCTTCAGGGAAATGAGAAATGTATTTAACTGTTGGATTGTTTGGCCATTTGGAGTCTTGCTGAGTTGGCCCTAAAGGTGCACCTACTGAGTGAATACATTTTACGTATTCTCCTTTGTGCAGATAAGGATAAACCTGACCGCCCATTCTTGTCATGATGTGCATATTGGCAACAACATATTCAGAGTCGGTCAATTGAACGCCATACCTTGCATACGGTGAGCCCAATGGCCCCATACAAAAAGGAATAACATACAAAGTACGTCCTTGCATAGAACCTTGCAACAAGCCATTCAACAAAGTTTTCATTTCTTTTGGTTCCATCCAGTTGTTGGTAGGGCCAGCATCTTCTTTTCTGCGGCTACAAATAAATGTTTTGTCTTCTACTCTCGCAACATCACTAGGATCACTGAAACAAGCGAAGCTGTTTGGGCGTTTTTCTGGGTTCAATTTAATAAAGGTTCCTTTGTTGACAAGCAATCGACAGAGGCCGTCGTATTCTTCTTGAGTTCCATCGCACCATTTTACGAAGTCTGCTTCGCAATGGTTGGCGATACTGTTTACCCAACTTTCAAGATCAGCTTTTGCTGGTGAAACTTCTTGAAAAGGGAATTTTGTTTCCTGAATCATAACTTTATATTTTAAGTTTTAAAAAGCGTTTTTATAATGAGGAGTGTGTGTTTTTCTGTCATTATTTTGATGGGTGCAAATTGCTAAACAATCAGAAGGTGCAAAGTGACCTTCATCAGTAATGAATAAATTTTTAGATGATTATTATCATTCAGATGGACAATCGTATTATAAATCAGCAATTCCCAACCTATAATTACCTTATTGAGTGACATTTAGGAAAGATTTGTAATCCAATTCACCCGATTATTTGTCTCCTTATTAGTTTGGCTTGATTCAATTGCTCGCTTCTGACCGATTCGGCCACTATGAAACGATTTCAAGCTAGCCTAGAATGACTTCAGCCTAGCTTGGAATGACTTCAGGCTAGCTTGGAATGACTTTAGGCTAGCTTGGAATGACTTTAGCCCAGCTTGGAACGACTTCAGCCTAGCTTAGAACGACTTCAGGCTAGCTTGGAACGACTTCAGGCTAGCCTAAAAAGGAAGAAGATGAACCTTTTATCAATTAAGAATTGCCCTATTCTACCGAATACACCTATTTTTATCGCGTCAAAAAACACTATGGTATATAATAATATGGTACGTAATATTCAGTTCTTCCTTATAATACTGGTTGCGATTGCTACTTTTAGCTGCAAAAACAAGAAAACGAATCTAGAGGGCGATGCCCCTGTGAAAGTGAATGATTTTGTGGCTGCCTTTGCTCCCATTGCCTTGCCATACACAGTGGCAGATACCAACATCAATGCTTTTGCCGATACGATAAGAATCAGTCATAAAGTATTGGGACAATTTATTCCGGATAGCGTGTTGGAAGAATTGATTGATACCAAAGCAAAATACATTATCCATCCCGTTGGACGAATCAATAAAGAAAATGAAATCTATTTATTGTTCAACGTCATTCAGCACGAGCAAGTGCAGGAGGTAGCGGTGGTATTTAATAAGGAGAATAAATTTTTGGCAGCAAAGGTCCTGCTGAGTAATGATGCAGATGAAGATGGATACGTTCATTCCCTTTCCATTAATAAAGAACCCACTTTTACGGTAAGCAAAGAGCGCATCAATAAAGAAACAAAACAATTGCAGTTTACCAAAGTGGGATGGGTGTACAATACAGCAGGGGTATTTATGGTAGTTGTGAACGATACCAACGAAGACCCAAAAAAGGTGGGCGTGGTGCTGAACCCAATAGATACACTACCTAGAAAGAACAAACTGAGTGGGGAATATGCTACCGATAAGCAGAACTTTATGAGCATCCGCGATGGAAAAGATGCCAATACCTACATGTTCTTTATCCATTTTGAAAAAAAAGACGGCACTTGTGTAGGTGAACTGAAAGGACAGCTGAAAATGACAGATGCAGCAACGGGCATTTATAGCCAAGCTGGTGATCCATGTGTTATTGATTTCAACTTTGAAGGTAATGAAGTGACCTTAAAAGAAAAGGGGAGTTGCGGTAACAGAAGAGGTATGGAGTGTTATTTTGATGATACATTCGTAAAAAGAAAAGAAGCCAAAAAGAGCAAGAACAATAAAAAATAACATTTCATTAGCAGCTTTCTGCAAAGATTTTAGAATCGAAGGCAATAATCAGTTAGAAGTTTAGGAGGCGCCTTTTGTCAGCTAAATAAGACAAAAGTTAACATTGAGATAACATTGTAAATCTATGTTTGCGCCCTAAACAAAAACTTTATTATGAAGAAAAATTTGATTCTTGTATTGCAAGCTATCATTTTCGTTTGCCTTTCAGTGTACAGTTTCGCTCAAGAAACTACTGCAACATTGAGTGGTCAGGTTAAAGACAGTAAAGGTGCTTTAATTAGCGGTGTAACAGTAGTTGTAAAACACATTCCTACTGGTGCCACAACATCCACACAAACTAACAACAAGGGTAGCTTTTATGTATCCAATCTACAGTCTGGTGGTCCTTATGAAGTAACTTTTAGCCATGTTGGGTTAAAAACAGAAGAAAAAAGCGATTACAACCTTTCTCTAGGTTCAAATTCGTTAAACATTAAACTAGTAGAAAACACAGCTACACTAAATGAAGTAGTAGTAAAAAGTAAAGGTGCTGGTTTAAGAACGGGTGCTGGTATACAGATTGGTCAAAACCAGATTAAGACAATGCCTGCTTTCAACAGAAACCTTCAAGACATCACACGCTTAACGCCTCAGAGCAACAACAACTCATTTGCTGGTACAAACTTCCGCTACAACAACGTAACTGTAGATGGTGTTATCAACAATGATGCGATTGGTTTTAGCCCTTCTATCGGTGGTCAAACAGCGTCTTCTGGTCAGCCAGGAAGTAGTACTCGTACAGCTCCATTTTCTTTGGATGCGATTCAAGACGTACAAGTTTACATAGCCCCTTATGATGTAAAGATTGGTAACTTTTTGGGAGGTAGTGTTAACGCTGTAACACGCAGTGGTACAAATACATTGGCAGGTTCAGTTTATGCTTATGGATCTGCACCAGTTTTAATTGGACCAAACAATGCACCAACTGCTGTAGGAGGAGACAAAAGTTCTGAGCCTTCTGGGTTTTATAATTATCAAGTGGGTGCACGTTTAGGGTTACCAATTATTAAAGACAAATTGTTCTTCTTTACGAATGAGGAAATTACTCGTAGAGTTGATCCAGTAATACAAGGTGCAGGTGCGGTTCCAACTTTGATTACAAATGCTCAAGCTACAAGTATTGATTCAATCATGAAAGTTTGGACAGGAAGTGGTGCAGGTGCATATCAAAACACTACTATTTATTCTAATTCAAACAAATTTTTCAATCGTTTGGATTGGGTTATCAATGATAAAAACAAACTATCAATCAGAAACAATACAGTTCATTCAGAGGCGACTACTTTACAACGTGATAACAAAGATTTTCGTTTTGGTGGAATAGATTATGTTCAAACAAACAACCATACATCTACCGTTGCAGAGTTAAAATCTAAGATTTCAGGCAATGTATCAAATAGTGCTATTGTAGGATACTCCGCAGTTCATGATTACAGAACACCTAATTCAAATCCAGCATTACCTCAAATACAAATTGCTGCTTCAAATGGTGGCACTATATTCTTAGGTACTGACCGTGAGGGTGCGATTTTCAATATGAAGCAAAATGCAATAGAAATTACTGACAACTTAACAATCAACAAGGGAAACAACACTATAACTGTTGGTACTCACAATGAGTTGTATGACATTACTTATGGATTTGTAAATAGTTGGAATGGTCGTGTTGATTACAGCAGTGTTAACGACTTTTTGAACAATAACCCTAACCGTGTACGTACAAACTATAACTACTTTGATAACACAAGAGCTGGCATTATGGCTAACCCTCCAGCTAAGTTTAAAGTAAACATGTATAGTGCTTATGCAGAAGATGAGATCCGCTTGGGCAAATTAAAATTGACTCCAGGTTTGCGTGTTGATTTAACACAAGTGCCTAACAAACAACCTTTGAGTACTAAAATCTCTAGTGCAACTGTTAGCCCTTACTATGGTACAACCTATACCTATACACAACCTAATACAATCAAGAATGATTTCTTTGGTCAACCAGAAATTTCTCCTCGTTTAGGGTTTAACTATGATGTTAATGGTAATCAGAAATTGATTATCAGAGGTGGTACAGGTATCTTCACTGGTCGTATTCCTTTTGCATGGATGGGCTATGCTTATTATAACAACGGTACAACTTTCGGTGCTTATGATACAAAGTTTAGTGCTACTAAGAAAATAGCTACTGGTTCAAATCCAGTTGTTGATGCTATAACCCCTGTTAATGGTCAAGCTATTGGGGATGCAAACTTTGCTGCAAAACAAGGTGTTGCAATCAATAATCCAGCTAGTCAAACTCAAATTGATATGATTGACAATCATTTCAAAATGCCAGAGGTTTTGAGAAGTAGTGTTGCAGTTGATTACACCACTGAAAACAAGTGGAAGTTTACTCTTGAAGCTATTTATACAAAGACTTTGGAGGATCTAAAATTCCAACAAGTTAACTATGTGGATACACCTAAGTATATGATTTATGACGTAAATCATTTGCAACCGATATTCTCTGGTGCAAAAAACAATTCAATACTTACCAACAATTACCTGGTGTCTAACACTAATCAAGGGTATCGTTACAGCATTACTGCACAAGTTAGCAAAGCATTCGATTTTGGTTTAACAGCTATGGCAGCATACACTTATGGTCAATCTAAGGATATTGCAAATGGTATTCGTAACTCAATGGAATCAAACTGGCAATTAAATCCAGCTTTAAATCCTAACAGTCCAGGTTTGGCTAATTCTAACTTCGATATCAGAAACAGAATAGTTTCAACTTGGAACTACAGATTGTCTTCTGCTAAAGGAAAGTATGTACACAACTTCACTTTGTTCTTTAGCGCCGCTTCAGGTGACCCTTATACATTCGGCTTTGTTAACTCTACTATTGATGGTACTGGTCAACAAATTAGCCTAGTTTACATTCCAACCAAAGATGAGGCAACTAAATTCTTTGCTAGTGATGCAGCTTCGCAAGGTCAGGCGGCTGCCTTCAATGCCTACATTGATGCAAATAAATACTTAAGTTCTCGTCGTGGTCAATTCACAGAAAGAAATGGTGCGCGCACTCCTTGGAATAACAAATTAGATTTCCGTTATGCACTAGATTTCAATTTGCCAATTAAGGGGAAAACACGTTCTTTCACTTTCACGTATGACATCGTGAACCTTTCAAACTTGCTAAACAGCAATTGGGGTTATGTTTACTACTCACCAGATACTTACAACTCAACTTCATCCGTTGGCTTGAAAGTTGTAAAAGCTGGAACTCCATCAGCTTACCCAGTTTATTCTTGGTCTGATCCAGGAACACCGTACGCAGTTGATTTATTTGCATCACGTTTCCAAATGCAAATGGGTTTAAGATATACTTTCTAGTAGATAGGATACCTAAAATAACACTTTTTAAAAGTCCTGACAGTTTTTAATAACTGTCGGGACTTTTTGTTTTAGAGCTAAGTACAGAACACTATCAAATCCTTGTTCTTTTAAGACTCCTTCCCCATTTATCTATTAGCTCTTGTACATTTATAATACACCTTTCAATCTAACGAAACTACTTCACTAGTGCGTATGAGTCAAATCTGTTTCTAACTGTATTGCTTACCGTTGCTACTTCCGGCATTTACTTCCATTCCTCACTCTTTTAACGTAACTCTGTAGTTGATTGATACAATAAATAAATCGGTTTCATCCAATGATTTATTTTCACCCAAAATTCTTTTATATGAATAAACAAACCTTCCTCCGTTCCCTAGGCAATGCTTTGGATGGAATACAATCCTTTTTAAGTCCGAACGCAATGGACAAAAACAGCTATTAATTGCCTTATTGGTAATTATTGCTGGGTTCTTTTTCAGGATAAGCCATTTAGAATGGATAGCAGTCTTTCTATGCACGGCATTGGTCATCTCTTTGGAGATGATTAACACTGCCTTAGAAAAACTATCCGACCTTGTTGAGCCTAACTATAATGTGGTAATAAAAGCAGTAAAAGACATCTCAGCCGCTGCAGTACTATGGTCTGCTATCATTAGCTTAGTTATTGGGGGTATTATTTTTATTCCGAGGATTATTTCCCTATTATCAATTATGAATAATCATTAATTTTCTGGTTACAATTCCATTAGCACCATTCACACGAACATAATAAATACCCGCAGGTAGCTGTGAAGTTTCAAATTGATAGGTATTGCTGGATTGCAAACTCAGTTGTTTGGTAGCCACTACCCTTCCCAGCACATTCGATAACACAATAGTAACATCCTTTTCGTCGGCATCAAATACCAAAGTAGCTTCGGCATTGGCAGGATTGGGCAATATTGTAAACACATTCTTAACCTGAGGAATTTGTATTGTCTGAACAGGCGAATACGTTATACTTCCGTCTGCATCCTCAATCAAAAGCCTGTAATAATTGAGACCACTTTGCGGGATGATATTATTTACCGAATACTGGTTATTACTGGTCGTTTTCTTTGCAGCCAAATTACTGATATCCTCCCATGTACTTCCATCCGTACTAGTTTGCACTGTAAACGATTGCGTATTCAATTCATTGGCTGTTACCCATTGCAACTGTACTGTATTATTAACCAATGAGGCTTTGAAACTAATTAGTTTCAAGGGCAAGGCAGTGTCGCCTGGTTGCGAAAGAAGTAATGAATAAGCTTGCGATCCACCATATAAAGTTCCTTTGTTGGATACTTGAATCGTGTAGGTATCCCCTTTCTTTATACCATCTACAACCACCTGTTCCACATTGTCCAGCACATTGTCTCCTTTGGTGGCGGCAGCTGCTGGAATATAAGGGTTCAACACCCAGGGATAATAAGTAACCCCATTTTTCAGGATGCGCAGATCCAGATCATTCACCAATTCGGCAACAGGTTTGTGCTTGGAATCTACGGTCGTTACTGGCCCTGCAGGATCCGTCCAAGAAATAGTTGCCTTCAAAGTTCCGCTTGCAGTTGCAGTAAAAGTTTGGCTAAATGGCTGGGCGTTAGTCAATATATTTTCTTCTATGATATGCTTTGAAGCAATTGAATTCTTTGTTGAATTGGATACTTTAATGGCCTCTGCTGCCAACTGATTATTCAATACCCCCCAACCAAATTGATAATCTGGCCCAGCAGCAATTCCTGCTTCATTTGCTGTATGTATTGCCAACCCTTTAAGCGTAGCTGCCCGCATAAAACTGCCACTATGCAAACGAGAATAGTACTCTTGCAACAAAAACAAAGAGCCAGTTATACTAGGTGCTGCTTGTGAAGTGCCATTATAATAATCGTAGGAACTATCGTTATAATTTACGCTGGACAATACATAAACACCATCCCCTACAATATCTGGCTTAATGCGGCCATCATTGGTTGGCCCCCAACTGCTAAAAGCACTCATCACCGCATCACTTGGCTGGGTATATCCTCCCTTGATAGCAGAGATAGCCCCAACTGTCAAAATATTCTTCGCGTTATTATAAGTAGGAATAGTTTGATAACTGCTGTTATCCGAAATACCTACAGGTCTGTTTCCTTGTTGTAACGTACCAGTGCTGTCATAGTAATCATAGATCTCCCCCACTGCCGGACCATTTTCATTTCTGTAATTACCCGCCGCACTCACATGCAAATAATAAGGAGCGTTATAAGCAATTTTATCCAAAGTAGCCGCATCGCTATTGTAATATCCAAAATTATAATCTACTGTATCGCCATAATTGCCCATAAACACCCAAGCACCATAATAATCGCTATAGATCCATCCACATTGATCGCCATAAGAATGATTGGATAATAAAATATTTTTAGACTGTTCAGTTACCTGTGCAATGTCATCACCAATAGAAATACTGTAGGTAAGGATTCCTTGCAATCCATTAGCCATCCCTTTTGCAAGTGGATTAATGCCGGTTGCAATCATTGTCCCCGTTACATGTGTGGCATGTTCCGATCCTCCCCCATTATCATAAGAACTATCCATCCGCGTTATCCTTCCTACCAATTCTTGATGCGTTTCCCGCACACGCCCTCCATCCCAAACGCCTAATTTGTTTTTCATATTGGCAGAAGAACCATTCAGTTTCAATCCACTACTTCCTCCTGGCCACAAAGCAGTTGTGTTTACTGTAGCAGCTGCATCCAAGTTATTAAAAGTGGTGTAATATCTTGGATGATTGTTTTTATCAACTCCAACCAACCTCACATAGCCTTTCCCTTTCACGTTTTCCTCCAGTGTCCAGTTTCTCAGCTTTGCCAGCGCAATAGCCTTGAAGCGGTTATTTTCTGCCAGTGTTCTACGGTCACTTGCTATTTTATCGAGGGCTTGCTTGTTGGTAAATACTTGTGCCATAGCGCTTGCAGCAAAAGCAATCAGCAGTAATGAAAGAAGGATATATCTACGCATAATCTTATTTTCTAGTAGTAATACAAAGCAACCCGCCAAAAGGATTATTTACAATGATGACCTAAAGCTATATAAACGCTGTTTGTAACTTTTATTGAATCAATTGAACCACAATATTATCAAATTATCAAAGTATAAGCCAAAGAAAATGCAATGACAATAAAAAAGGCTAGACTATAAAGCCTAACCTTTTGTTTGTTGTGTGGTCTCAACAGGGATCGAACCTGTATCTAGAGTTTAGGAAACGCCTATTCTATCCATTGAACTATGAGACCGACAAGGCGGCAAAAATAATGGTTCTGCCACTACAATGCTTTATTAGGTCATACTTTTTCTTTTCCCCCCTCCTAACAGACCAATATTCGGGTCACATTTCCTGATGGCTAAATAAACTCTCCTTATATTTGGCGCCTAATAGTTGAGTATGAAGTTTTATTATTTGTTGATCAGATACCGTTTCTGGCTAAGTCTTGCAGGAATTTTCATTGGTATCATCTTGAATGTTACAGGCTCTGCAGGTTTTTGGCCAGCTTCTCCTTTGTATTTCTTGGGCGTAATTGGATTGTTCAGTCACTTCTTTATTGGTCCACTTCGCTTGGTAGAGCAATACATGGAATCGGGTGAGGTAGAAGAAGTAGAAAAGATTTTGAAGCTGGTATGGTATCCAAACTTATTGTATAAGCCCATCCGTAGTGGTTATTACACCATTAAAGGTAACTTATCTATGATGAATAAAGACTTTGATGGTGCTGAAAAGTACTTAAAGCAAAGTTCTAATATCGGTACGGCAATGCCACATGCCGAAAGTTCAAACAAGCTTCAGCTAGGAATGATGGCTATGCAGAAAGGAGATTTTAAAACTGCGGAAGGTTACTACAGGGCAGCACTCCGTTTGGGTTTTGCCGATAAAGACAGTGAAGCAGTAGCGTATATGAGTATGGCACAGATTTTTGTGCAAAAGCGTCAGTTTAAAGCAGGAAGGGATTTCTTTAGAAAAGCAAAAGACTGTAAACCAAAGAGCAAGCAAATCATCGATCAGATGAAAGAGATGGATAAGTATATGTCGAGAATGCAATAAGAGAGATAGTAGATAGTAGTTATTAGTTATTAGATAGTAGATATTAACTGTGACAAAAAGAAAGCTCTTGAAGTTAGTTCTTCAAGGGCTTTCTTTTTGTCTAGTATCTATTGTTATTAACTACTACTATCTAATATCTAATATCTAAATCCTATTTCACCAGTGTTCCAACATTGCTTCCTTCAATCACTCTTAAGAGGTTGCCGGGTTGGTTCATGTCAAAAACAATAATCGGCATCTTATTTTCCATACACAATGTAAAAGCCGTCATATCCATCACCTTCAGGTTTTTGGTAAGACAATCTTGGTAACTCAGTGTCTCAAACTTGGTGGCAGTAGGGTCTTTCTCGGGGTCAGCGGTATAAATACCATCCACTCTTGTACCTTTCAAAATTACATCTGCCTTCATTTCTACTGCACGAAGACTACCCGCTGTGTCTGTTGTGAAATAAGGATTACCTGTACCTGCACCAAATATAACTACACGACCTTTTTCCAAGTGTCTCAATGCTTTTCTACGGATGTAAGGCTCGGCAACCTGCTCCATGTGTATGGCACTTTGTAACCTAGTGTACACACCAATCCGCTCCAACATTGCCTGCATTGCCATCGCATTTATTACGGTAGCAAGCATACCCATATAATCGCCGTGAGCACGTTCAATACCACTTTCGGCTTCATTCATACCTCTGTAGATGTTACCACCACCAATAACAATTGCTACTTGAACGCCCAAATCTGTTACAGACTTGATATCTACTGCATACTGTTCAATAATTTTCGGGTTAAATGGATCACCATTCCTCTGATTGCCCAATAAGGCTTCTCCCGACAACTTCAGCAATACTCTTTTGTACTTAGGTAACATTTATTGTTCATTTAGTTCGCTGCAAATAACCTCAATTTTCGGGCTTTTTCCAAAGCAATTTCAAATGAGTGGATAAAAAGGGGTTCCAGATGAGTAATTGTTGTGCAGATTGGAATTAATTGGCAGGCAGGAACAAAGCTTAGAAAAAGTACAATTACTGAAATACTTCCGCAAAATTTTCCTAAACATTAATATTGGTGACAGGATATACTCATGTGACAAAGTTTGCAACAAATTTTTCAGGTTCGTCAGGTGTCAAAACAATATTTTTATTGTCTATCGTCCTAACTAAAACAGTATTGTTTTGTCTTGTTGCATACCAAGTCATACTCCCAATTTTTGAATTATAAAACTGTCCGTAATAGCCAAATAATCCACCCACTCCAAATGTCCTAATTACTCCGTACATTTTTTCTCTATCCAATAGTTCAACACTTTTTATTGTGTCTCGGCTAATTTTTACATCTAAAACTGGTCTGTGAATGATAATGTTATCAGCAGAAACTACATAATTGATTGGTCTATATGCAGACACAATAAAATAAATCAATAGCAGTAAAATGATTATACAAATTGGTATAACTATTCCTGTCTCTTTAATTATTGAACAAAGTACAATGATGACAAAGGCAAATACTATAGTTATTCCAATTGTTACTCCCTTAGCTAATTTGTCTAATGATGTTTTGTAAATCACATTTTATTTTTTTACCTTATAAAACCTCCGTCAGTACAAATCTAAGAAAATACTATCAACTAAATTCATTTTCCGCATTCCCTCTTTATATAGAGAATGCACCCAAAATATCCCTAAAAACAGATTTTCTATCAATACGAGCCATGTTTTATCGCGAAGAAAGTGGCCTCGTATAAAATTGATGCCTCTCAAAAGTTTTTAAAATGCCCTCGTATAAAATTGATGCCTCTCAAAAGTTTTAAAACATGCCTCGTATTGATACGATGCCTCTTTATTTTTGTAAAATGCTTGAACTATAAAATTTTTAGGGAGGAGAAAATCAATTTTTCTTCCTCCAAAAACATAGTTGCCGTTCGCTTAAATACAAAACACCTCAATGGATCGATCCGGTGAAAAAAAATACAACAACACGCACAAATAACTATTAATAACTATAAAACCCCGATAGGATAATCACTCGAAATTTGTAAATAAAACTTCTACCTATGCCACAATAATATATATTTGACCGATGAACAATAGCATTGCTTTTGTTTAAATAAACTAAACACACAAACTTTTATCAAACAAAACGTTTATGAAGCCTTTAATTATCCTGACTATCTCTCTGGTCTTCCTTTCCTCTTGTGCTACACTCCATTTCTCGGCAGAAAAGAAGGCGACCGTAAAGGACTTAAGTATTGACTGGACATTTAGCAAAAGCGTGGACCGGGAATATATCCCTAACATCGATTCGGTTATGACTGTCGTTATAGCCAATTACAATAGTCACAGCCACTCTTTTAAAGTTCATAAGAAACTAGCTACCGAACCGGAAGGGCTAACCATCAACTTCTCTAGGGGTAAATTTACGGGCGATGGAGAAATTACTGCCTCTTATCTTGTATCGGCCATCGGGCTGATTGCAGCCCCAATTACCATGTACTCCGCATCCAATGGACAGGGAATTGTGTTCTTCTGGTATTTTGCTACCGATCATATTCGTTTAAAAACCAGTCTGTCGCCCGAGTTGGCAGGCAACAATGGTAAAACGGTTGTGAGCTTTATAGAAACTGGTGCTACATTCTCCCGCAAATCGGCTAGGATGGATCGTATGTGCAACGGAGTTAATAATTATGTATCTAGTATCCTAAAGAAGCTGGATGGTTCTACGGAGTCTGAATAATGAGCATTGTAACCTATTTGTTCGTACACTTTCTCAACGAAACTAATTAAACAAACATGCTTAAAAAGGTTGTTGGTTACTTTTTAGCTGTAACCGGAGTTATTGGGTCTGCTTTTTTTAGAAAATATAATGGCGAACAGATTCCTTATCCGGTTCTGTGGTGCTGTTTAAGTTTGGCAATTTCAATAGCTGGATTCTATTTGATATATTTATCTAAATCCAATACACTTTCTAAGCAGGAAAAGTATACGATGGAACGGCTTAGTAAACTAAAGCTAAATGGAGATAAGATTCTGCTTACGGTAGACAACTGCGAAATTAGAGAAAACAACTACTATGTGGAAGTGAATAATGAAAGCAACTCGACAGTTGAGATAATTGATGCACTACATGATTCCAATAGAAATCAACAGGACTTCATTGAGCAGTCCGCAATTATCTATTACCTTGAGACTGGTGACAAAAAGTTACGAATGACGAGTCAATCTTTCCCTTTCAATGCAAAGACGCTAACCAACTATATTGAGGACAATCAGTTGGTACTTTATGTAAACCGTTCGGATGAAAGTGATTATGTCTTTGAGTTTTTGGGGAAACTAATCTGAACCACTATCAACAGCAAAAAACATTAATCATTAAACACTAATCATTACCCATTAATCACTAAATATTTCCCTTACTTTTACCTGATGCTAAAGTTACTCAACATTTTGTGGAACAGTTTCAAGCTGGCAATTGGAGAATTGAAGGCCAATAAGATGCGGACATTCCTCTCATTGCTAGGAATTACGTTTGGCATATTCTGCATCATTGGCGTCCTGGCTACCGTGGACAGCCTGAAAAGGAAAGTGCAGGGAGACATAAAACAAGTGGGTAGCAATAGTATCTATCTGGATAAATGGGAATATGGCGGTGGCGACAACTATCCCTGGTGGAAATACATCAACCGCCCCATCCCAAAGATAGAAGAGATGAAATTTATTAAAGAGAAATCACAACTAACAGGTAACATAGCTTTTTTGTGCAGGCAATCGGGCAATGTGAGCTATCTGGACAATATATTATCGAACATAAACATCTTTGGCACAACAGAAGATTTCAGTAAGATACAGTCGATTGAAACCCAAACCGGACGCTACCTTTCTGATGGCGAGTTTACCAGAGGCACTCCTTCCGCAGTTATTGGAAACGAGGTGGCCATACAATTATACGGTGGTCCACAATATGCTGTTGGCAAAGAAATTACCTTTAATGGTCACAAACTTGAAATTACGGGAGTCATCAAAAAGCAAGGTCAGTCCTTTGTCAATATCTTCGATTTCGACAATGCCATCGTTACCCCCTACAACTATTTTGCAAGCCTGTTTCAACCCAATAAAACAAATCCGTCCATCCTGATACAGGGTAAAGAAGGTGTTGCCACCAAGGCTTTGCAAGACGAACTGAAAGGTGTGGTGAGGCAGATAAGAAGATTAAGCCCCATACAGGATGATAACTTTAGCCTGAATGACATCAGTTCTTTCTCGGATAACCTGGAAGGATTATTTGGTAAAATAAACTTAGGTGGATGGGCCATTGCTGGATTGAGCCTGATTGTAGGCGCTTTTGGTGTTGCCAATATTATGTTTGTTACTGTGCGGGAACGTACCAGCCAGATTGGATTGAAAAAAGCAATTGGCGCAAAGAGCAGTACCATACTAACCGAGTTCTTGCTGGAAAGTGCTTTTCTTTGTATTCTGGGCGGCCTCTTCGGATTGTTCTTTGTATGGATATTGGCAACAATACTAAGCGGGGTACTCCCTTTTCCCATATTTATTGCACCAGGTATTGTACTACTTGCCCTGAGCATCTGCATTATACTGGGTATCCTTTCGGGTATCATACCAGCATCTATTGCAGCAAAAATGGATCCAGTAGTCGCAATCAGAACCAAATAGCCAATTGACTTCTACCATACATTCCTGCTTTATGAATATTTTTTTTTTTTGTGTGTGTGTGGATGAACAAAATCAAGCGCTTGCTATCATTCTACTATCGGAATAAGAAAGTAATTAACGTAAGTTGATTACTTTATGTGTCTATTACTTTTACTAACGATAAATTTGCTATCCCAAAAAGAAAAATAATGAGTAACAAAGAAATAGAAAAAGTACACTTGTTGATTATTGGAAGTGGCCCGGCAGGATATACCGCTGCCATTTATGCCGCCAGGGCAAACATGAAACCTGTGCTATACCAGGGAATACAACCTGGGGGACAACTTACCATTACAACAGAAGTGGAAAACTATCCGGGCTATCCTGAAGGGATTCAAGGTCCTGAGATGATGATAAACTTTGAGAAACAAGCGGTAAGAATGGGTGCCGACATCCGTTATGGGATGGCTACTAAAGTAGATTTTAGTGTGCAGCCTTACAGAGTGGAGATTGACGAGGAGAACTGGATAGAAGCTGATGCCGTAATTATTTCTACTGGCGCCTCTGCCAAATGGTTGGGTATAGAAAGCGAACAACGCCTGAATGGTTTTGGGGTGAGTGCCTGCGCAGTATGCGATGGTTTCTTTTTTAGAGGAAAAGAAGTGGCAATTGTAGGTGCAGGTGACACAGCAGCTGAAGAAGCATTATACCTATCTAAACTTTGTACACACGTACATATGATTGTGAGAAGGGATGCCATGCGTGCTAGTAAAGTAATGCAGGACAGGGTATTGAATGCCCCCAATATTACAGTCTACTGGAACAGTGAAACCGATGAGATATTGGGCGAACACAAAGTGGAAGGCGTACGCATAAAAAATACAAAAGACAATACAACACAAGATGTTGCAATTGGAGGCTTCTTTGTTGCAATTGGTCACAAACCTAATAGCGACATCTTCAAGGGATTCATAGACATGGATGAAACTGGATATATCAAAACCATTCCAGGGACTTCAAAAACAAACTTAGAAGGGGTATTTGCTGCGGGAGATGTGCAAGACAAAAATTATCGTCAAGCTGTAACGGCTGCGGGAAGTGGTTGTATGGCAGCCTTGGATGCAGAAAGATACCTAAGCACTAAAGCGTAGGCAACGGATTGGTTATAGTAGAAGTATTATTGATTTTTTCTAAGAAAGAATCAATAATACTTGCTTTATAAAGTTGACTCTGAGCGTATTTAAATGCGTTGTGTTTCAATTCATCCTTAAGCGTATCATCCGCACACAATACCTGTATCGCATTGCACAACTCTTCCATATTAGATGGAGGAATGACCAAACCGCATTTGTTGCCACTGATAATTTTGTAGAGCGATGTCTTTGCAGAAGCAGTAACAATAACACAACCTCCCACACCCAATATATTAGAAAGCTTTGACGGGAGAAATAAGTCCCCACCCGATTCCTTTTGTAATACTAAATGCAAGTAAGAGGCATTCAATAACTTATTGAAGGACTCTAACGGTAATAGATTCAAGAAGACAACATTGTTTACTTTCTTTTCCTCGGCATAGTCCTGAAGCCTTTGCCTGTAAGGACCTTCACCTGAGATAACAAACACCAGTTCACTATTTTCCCTGAAGAAATCGGCAGCCTCTATTACTATTTCCAGCCCTTGCTTCTCTCCTATCGCACCAGAATAAAGAACAATTTTCTTATTTTTTAAGTGAGCAACCTCATCGATAGACGCCCCATCAAGAATTGGATAAATACTTTTACTATCAATCCAATTTGGAAATATCAAACACTCCTTCAGATTAGAGTTTTTGGACATTATCTTGTTGATCATTCCTTGGGAAATAGTTGAGACAACATCTACTTTACCAAGTATATATTTTTCAATTCTAAATAGGAACTTAATAAAGAAATTACTTCTAATCATTCCTAGCTTTTCTGCTGCATCTATCTGTAGATCCTGTACATGGTAAACCACCTTTGATCCTTTAAAGAAAAAGCGATAATAAAGACCTAGTAAGCCGATGGAGAAGGGAGGAATTGGAATGAAAACAATATCAACTCGTTTTCTTGTTAGAATCAGCCATGTTACATAAAAGAAGGCGCAGGCAAAAAACAATAAATCTTGAATCAATCGTCTGAGCCCAGTGGGTTTTTGGGGGATATATAACGGGCAGCGATGAATGATAGCACCTTCCATCTCTTCTGTATAAAATCTATTTCTGTAGCCATTATAAATTTTCCATTGAGGATAGTAAGGAATTCCTGTAATAACCCTAACCTGATAGTCTTTTTTATTTGCGAGATAAGTTGCGAACTCAGAGGTGTACTTGCCAATTCCAGTTATTTCCGGAGAGTAATTAATTCCAATTAACAAAATAGATTTAGACAAAATAAATACGTTTTTAATTAAGGGGCGATTGACAAAAATAAAAAGAAAACAGACACTAACTTGTTTCTATTTTGTCTTCTCAACTATCTTGCAATAAACTTGAGTAAAGTAACTCATTTTTAATATCGCAAAAGCAAATCCCCTACTACCATCCCTGAATCCTCCCATTAATATATAACTGCCAAAAAAATAAATTGTTCCAACAAGGGGGCTGTTCAACAACCTGTATTTAAGTTTTTGCTTCCATGTCCATGAAGCTTTTTTAGCTTCATCATTAATATCATTCAGGTATCTTTCTGCTTCCCAAGAAGCATACTCCTGATGTTTTGTAAAATAATAATCGACAGGTCTAAAATCGCGATGGTCAATTCTACTTTTTATCTCGCCCGTTTCTCCTGCCAAAATTGGATGCTCGTGAATTTCCATATCCAACTTACTCCATCTCTTCTCATCAATTCTTTCATATTCGCCAGAGCCCACTCTGAAGAGCGCTAATTTCTTTAAAGGATAACCACCCTTCAACTGCTTACCCAGAAAGTAAATAGAATAGTTAAGCCAGTATCCTACTTTATCAGTATCTCTTGTTAACTTAGTTTTTACCTCAAGTTTAAAATCGTTTGTCAGATATTCATCAGCATCTAGAAAAAGTACCCATTGTGTATCAGGTGTATGATTTCTTAGATACCAATTCCTTTTCTTGGGGAACTGCCCATTCCAAACAAAATCAATGACCTCAATACCAAGTTTTGCTGCTATTAACTTTGTTTCATCCTCACTTTGAGAATCCACAAGGAGTACCTTCTTTGCAAAATCAGTACCAATTGATTCGATACAACCTACTAGGTTTTTCGATTCATTTTTTGTAGGAATAACAATTGTAAGGTCTAGCATTAAATAATATTTAGCCTAATATCCGCTCTTTTATTGGTTTGCATGGATGCCCTGCACATACCATCCATGCTGGCATGTCCTTAATTACAACAGAGCGGGCACCAATAACTGCACCATCGCCTATTGTAATACCTGGATGAATAAAAGCATCAGAGGCAACCCACACATCTGCTCCAATGAAAATTGGTTTTGTTACAAGCGGAAACCCATTCAGTGTGAAATCGTGTGTTCCTGTACAAACTTGTACCCCTTGTGAAATGACAGACTTTTTACCTATATAAATCTTTCCTTGCGAATACAAGTTTGCCCCATTTCCTACACCACAATAATCATCCAACTCCAAATTCCATGGTGCCCAAACCATAACTTTAGGATATACATGCACCCCTACTCCAACCTTTGCACCAAAACAACGTAACACAAATCTTCGCCATCCATGAAAAGGTCTGGGTGAATACTTAAAAAAAAATAGACAGACAATCTGCCAGATTACCCTGCCTATTCTATTTTTAAGCGAGAAAGATGCGCCAGTATATGTATCGGTATTAATCATTAATTTCGAATATAATTACTTAATACCAGTAGCGTCAGACAATACCTCATACGTTCTTTTGGCTGCACGCTCTACAGTAAAATGATTTAAATAGCAAGCTAGAGCTGCTTCGGACATCTCCCTTTTTTGATTCTTTGAATAGCCAATCCATGTTTGCAACATCCGAAAAGTGCCGGTGATGGTATCCGATTCAATCAACCCTGCCTCACTATTCTTTATTTCCCTCCAGATATTGACTTTGTCAGAGATTAGAACTGGCTTTCCGCAAGCCAATGCTTCTACAACTGCAATTCCAAAATTTTCTTGATGACTTGGTAGAATAAAAGCCTCGCAACCATTAAACACTTTCCACTTTTCTATGCCGGTCAGCATACCCTTGAATTTAATCTTTTCTTTCGCTAAAGAATTTTCTTGAACACGTTTGAGTAATTCATTGCCAAAATCATCTTCAAGACCGGGTCCTACAATAACCAAATTTGGCATTTCCGAATAATTATTGGCAATTAACAGCTGTATGTAGGCATCAACCAACATATCAACTCCTTTCTTTAGATGAATTCGACTCAAAAAGAGGAGATAAGGATTATTTTCATTTAATGAAGTTACTTTCACTAAAGATATTGGCTTAGGAATACCATACCCAATATTCAATTCAAGTTTAGGTAAATATGGAGTAAAGGCCTTCCTGGCAAGTTTTAATTCCTCCTCGCAGGTAAAAAGAAGTCCATCGGAATCTTTTATTACTTTAGACTCCACTAGTTTCCAATAAAAAATATTTCTAATAGCCTTTAACTTTCTGGCTTCATTCTTTTGAAAGTAAGGATCAAGCATTCCGTGTGCCATCACAAAATAAGGAACAGGATTGTTTAGTTCTTTCAAAATCTTCCTTACTGCATATCCATGATACAACCACAAACCATGAACGATTACAATGTCATATTTCAAAATGTTTTCTCGAAGCCATTGGATAAGTAGTCTATTATACTGCCATGCTCCTTCAGACTTTCCGATTGCATAAATTTTGAATGACTCGCCTTTTAAATAGCTTGCATCAGGTTCGTCCAAACAGACTATTTCATTTTCAATCCCAGATTTTATCAGTTCGGGCACTAAATTTCTAATCCCTTGGCATGGGCCACCGGTGGCAGGATTCATTGTTGAAATTACACGTAATATCTTCACCTATTATCCTTTAAGTTGATACCATTCCACAATCAACAGATCTGGACTTAGTTATTAGTTACAACTGCTTTATCTCGAAATGCCGCCATTACTAACCCTCCAAGTAGAACAGTAAAACCGAGTGAGGTTGGCTGCCCCAACTGATTTTGCAAAATTGCCAAAAAGGTCCAACTCATTAATATCCATGGAAGAATGTTTTTTTTTGCTATCGCTTTATAAGAGGTCCCCAATAAATCGATTCCTAATTTGGTTCTTACAAGGATCATAGCAATACCCAGTACAAACCCCATTTCACCAACCAAGCGTCCCCATTCACCTTCCGATACAATAAAACCAACGCCCCCTGTTGTCAACATAGCACCTACATTTGTACCGAGCCCAATGCCATAACCAAAATAGGGAATAGGATTATCATTTAAAAAAAGGGCACCAATCAATCCTCCCAAAAAACGATCAAGAATAACTCCTCTTACTCCCCCCTCAGTTTGGTTGGCACTCTCAAAGCGTGCAGAAAATGCACCAACTGATGTCTGAAAAAACAAGGTGTTTTGTAGGATAAGAATTAATACCATTGCTATAATAAACGTAAAAAGAATTTTTACAAAAATCTTTTTGTCTCTTGAAACCGCAATGAGGCTAAAGAGGGAAGTTAATACTATCTGAAAGAACAGACTCCTGCTTATACACATAGGAAAAGCAATCACAAATGCGATTGTGTAGCAAATGAGTAGAACCCTGTTTATTTTATTTTCCTCAGATAACCAAAAATAAAAGATAAAACATAAGGCTACACAGAAATACAATACGTTCCCACTCGTAAATGAGAAAATACCTGGAGGACGTGAATATCCCAATGCCCCCCCAAAACCAGCCCCCTTTTCATCCCCGCCTACCCCTCTGTTAACAAATGAGCTTTGAGGGCTATAAAACTGTGAAGCTATTAGAATTGTGGTAGGAATAATTAAAGCCAATACTTTTTTACCTAATTGCACAACATCCTCTTTATCAAAAATAGACCCGATGATAAAAATGAGAGGAAAATGGAAAATAAAAATCCTAGCTCCATATATTGCCACCAATACATTACCGTGACCAAAGAAAACAGCTATCGGTATACAGATAACAGATATGCACCAACTAGTAATTATATATCCATTAATTGGTACAAGTTTAGAGTTGACGGCCTTGAAAACAATATAAATTGCAATTGGATCCCTGATTACAAGCAAAGGAGTAGCCAACCCAGGAAGAACCCATTTTCTTAGTGCCCCTTCGAAAAGTAGCAACCAAAAATAAATCAGTAGACTTTTCTTAATTATCAATGCATCTCTCTCCGAACTACTTTTCATCGTTCTACCATTGTAACTTAGGCTATGTGTGGTACTTATATTCAATTCTTATGTTTATTCTAAAATGCCTGATATAATAGTCTCAGCATATCGTTCCCAAGTATAGTTCATTGCATGTTCTTTAGAATATTGGGACATCGCTTCAAGTTCACTTCTGTTATTTGCAAACCACTCTAATTTCTCGGCAATCGCTTCAGGACTACTAATTGGAACCAGAAAACCTGTTTTGCCATCTATAACAAGATCCTCCCCCCCCGTGTTACGTGTTATTACGATAGGCAATCCTTCACTCATTGCCTCTTGCATCACCAATGCCCTCCCTTCTACTATTGAAGGTAGGCAAAAAACATCACAAGTACGCATCAGTGCTAATACTTCCGAGTGAGGTCTTGGAGGCTCATAAATAAAATCTCCAATTTGATCTTCATAAAATTTCATTGGGGCCAACAACGACCCCATCACAACCAATTGAATATTTATGCTTTTGAGTAATTTAATCGCTTTAAATAAATCACCCAATCCTTTTCGCTGCCCCATGGAACCCGCAAACAATACCCTTAATGGCTTAGTATTATCTCTTTTTTTGGTACTTATCAAGCTCGTTTTAGGAGAGCCAAAGGGAGAAAAAATTATTTTTTTTGATGTTGCATGAGAAGGTAATGAGTCTTTAACAAATTTTGATGCTACTACAATAACATCAGCTAAAGCTAGTTCTTCCGTTTTTCGATCCAATTTAGCTTGGCTGTCTTTTATCCCTCCAGCAAGAGTAGGTGCCCAATCAGGAAGTCGCAAAGCTTCATCAAGCATTAGTCTTCGACCTGTTTCCCAATAAGCAATAGGCAAATCATAAATGCACTCAATTCCCATTTTCTTTGCCTGCTTGAACAGCGACAATGCCCCATCTTCATAAGCATAAACCGCATCAATATTTTTCTTTTTGCTCAAAGAGATTGCAGCTTTTCTACCAGCATACTCATAAACAGCGTCTATAGAAAAAAAACCTGTTTCATGCCTTATCAAACTTTTTATTCCAAATTTAGAAGACAAAACCCGACCGACTTCTTTTAAAGAATGGATATACGTATATGGTTCTAATGCCGGGTCAAACTTTCTTCTTTGAAGTTCAGAAAATACGCTCAAACGACTCAAAGAATCCAATATACTATTGGGATAGCATGCCAAAGATGTATAAAACGATTCAAGCATTCCAGCATTAACCAATCCTTTCAAGACCGACCTTACATTTGCATTTCCGGTTGGATGTGATAAAAGAATTTTCATTGAACCTGTTTTTTAAAAAGAAAGGATTTTAGCGCCATCTTCAATTTATTTTTAACCGATTTAGGGAGGCTTACAATACTACCTAGTCTGTGCAAATGCAAATAATAAAAAAAACGTGCTTTCAAACTATTTGACAACTTGCTTAATTCAGCCTCAATTTCCCTTTTTTCTGCCAAACTGTATACTTCCCATCCTAAACAATCTGCTTGCCTGATTGCTAGTTTTTCTTTTGCAATTTCAATCCTATTCACCGGCCAATTTCTTCTCAAAAAAGCAGGCTCCAACACTTCATCATAGACTGCTACTAGCCCCATAATTTCACTAAGCTTTCTTCTAGACCTCAATTTATGTTGGTCACTCCAAACCCGATAGCTGGCCAACCTTCTTTTTAAATAAGCATTATCATATCCAAAATCTGAAATTGAACAAGCTAAATAGTAGTCCTCCGCAAAATTTATTCTGGACTTTATAAATCCGACTTCCTCCAACGCCTTCCTTCTGAAAATAATAATATTAGCTGCAACTTTATACCCATCAATAGCTTCCCTCAACGCATCGTTACTATTCTGGATTCCTTCTTTTCTAAACAGGTCTCTTAATTTTCTAATATTTCCATTACTATCAATCTCCTGAATAGAACAATGCCCAAAGCCAATATTATCATTCGCTTTAAAAAGCGGAACAAAGTTTTCAATATAAGTTTTATGCAAAATATCATCAGAATCAAGTCTTACAATCAAATCTCCTTTAGCCCCCCTTAAACATGTGTTAACATTTTTGGTTATCCCTTGATTAGTTTCTTGCCAAATCACTTTCAAAATGGGTATCTCATCCTGAAGTTTCCTTAAAATAAACCCTGTATTATCATTACTTGAATCATCACTTACTACAATCTCAACTGGCTTGAATGTTTGATTATATGCACTCCTGACAGCTTGCTCAATAAATTTCTCCTGATTATAGGTTGGGATACAAACTGAAACAGTCATCAATAATTAATAATTGCTAAGTGATAAGGATTTAAGACGTTTGCTACTAACTTTTTGAAACAACTAAGACCTCGGATACCACAAAAAGCATCTCGAATGTCGCATCCTGAATGTAGGCTACGGAAAAAGTTACCTCTAAAATCATTTCCTAGAAGTCGGCTGCGACAAAAGGTATCTCGGGAGGCATATCCTAGACCTAGGATATTGTAAAAGGTGTCTTGTATGTTACATCCTAAACCTCGGATATGGAAAAAGTTGCTTCTATTTAGCTATCCGCAATTGGTAGCAGAAGAAAAGAGCTTCATTTTTATTATATAGGCTAGGAAGGAAGAATCTTTTACTTGACGAAAAGTTTCAAGAGAGAGTTAACATTATTTCTCCAGAATACAACTTTCCATTCTGTTACTCTAGCGATAAAGTAAACAGTTATAACAACTAGAAAAATAACGCCCAAAACATGAAAATTATTAAATCTATTGTAAGGCAAAATCGTAGCGTAGAAAAACAATAATGGCGTATGGAACAAATACAAAGTATAAGTACAATTGCCAACAATGTTCAACTTATCATACATGCTTTGAAACCAACTAGCATTAACTATTTTTTTGTTGATGGCATCAGAAATTTGAAACAGGCTATACATGTTGATAAATACCACTAAAGCGAAAAGATAATCCGCTCTGAAATTCCAAGATAAAAACAAATGATATGAAAACAAATGATTGTCTGAAGTATCCTTTTGAAAAGGCATAGAGGAAGAATTGGACAAGTAATATAGTAAGGTAGCCAAACTTATTGCGAAAAGAACGATTGAAAGACTCAACTTCAATTTATACTTCTTTTCGATAAAATATAAAAAGCTTCCCATTAGCCAAATTGGAAATAGGAGTAAAATTTTTATCCATGAAATGAATAATAGTATCATCAGGATTAGATACTTCCACCAACTTCTTATTGTTACAAAAACACCAAAAAAAAGGTAGTATATAAATTCATATTCTACTGACCAAAATGCCCCATTAAAAGGAGGAACACTACAAAGTGTATATGCTTGTCCTAAAAAGAAAAGATTGAGAAGACCTCTCTGAACAGGTAGATATAAGTTTTCAATGTCTCTCCCTATATCATAGCTTGAGAACTTAAAAAAATATGCCAATAAAAACGAGAATAAAAGTGATGGAATCAATACTGAGTACAATCTACCCAGTCGATTAGTAATGAATACACGAAATGACATACCTGGTTTAGATGCTGACATTGAAATTAAGTACCCAGAAAGCACAAAGAAAATCATTACAAAACAGTGGGCAGTTGAATAATTAAGGTGTAAGTAACTTACAAATTTTTCATTAGAAAGATAAGGTATATTATGAATCCGTTCTGATCCGACATGATAAATAAAGACATAGAATGCAGCAAAAATTCTTAAGCACTCTAAATAAAAAGACTTTACTGGATTCATAATTTATTTAATAGATTTCAAAATATTCTCGGTATAAACTTTACTCTTCCAATTCAAACATTCTTTCAGTCCTGCATCACAAAGAGGATGTATTTTTTTTGCTTTATGTAAACAGGGATGGCAAGGTGCAACTGAATCGACTACTACACCGCTAAATACCGGGGAAATAATTCTTGTTTTAAGCACTTCGGTTAATACGATTGTGGTTCTGGGATTTGAATATTGCAATAGATGTGAAGGGAAGCTATCGGTGCTTACTGTCCATTTTGCTTTTTGAGATAAAAATATAATATCACCTGGCTCTTTGTAGAAATAAATGACCTTTAAGCCAGTCTTTAAAAATTCCTTTGCCTCATCATCTTTAAAATAGAAGGCAAAATAGGCATTTTTTAAATTGTTTGATGCCCACCAAAGAGGTATAAATTGCCGGCTCGTACCCGTTGGAAATACTAGTACTGAATCACACAAATCTGATGGGGCATGTAATTCTGGCGAGATTGGTATTTTAGAATTTAACCTTTCTAGTAGCTGAACAAAATCGAGCTTAAGTTGCTTTTCAAAGTTAGTATATTCAATACCCTCTATCGCTTTAATTGAAACAATATCTAGATACCCTTGATAATAGGGGATCCATTTCTTATCAGGCACAAGTACAAAGCCAAAAGTTCCTACAATTTTGAACAAAAGAATATTGAGAAAGTCTTTTATTTCTTTTTTCTTTTTATCCTGAATAACGGCCCTTTGATAAGGAGAAATAAACCTGCGTCCATTCAAGATTGGTTTGATTAAATCTTTTATCCCCAAGTTAGTATAAACCAACATATCCTTTGAAGTAGTGGAATCTGTCAAAATATTTAATCTATCACCAAATACAAGAATAGATAATGTTTTAAAGATTTCTGGAACTATAATAGAAAATGAATAATCTGGCAATAAAGCAGCCGAGGCATAAAAGCTCACCAATCTCATCCATACATCCCCATTCCCCCCTTTAGATGAATCAATCTTGATTATCTTCTTTTCCATTTGCTCGCAAGTATAGTTGAGGATTTAAAGTTGGATCATTATACATTTTTAATTGTCTGTAAACCTTAAACTTTAACTGCCCATTCTTAATTTTTTCAAGAACCCCATGAAGGCAAAATGCTAAGTCATTTATTTGCTCATTAAGTAACATAACTTTGTCAGCACACAACTCTCTGTGTTTTTCAGATGTGCCTAACCTATTAGCCTCTTCATTCATGTGATACTTTTTTAACCCCATTATGGATAATCTATCTATCATCATCCCGGGAGTTTCAGAGTGCAAAGGAAGTTCCTTGGACAAAAGATTTTCAAAGTCAACCATTGAATTCAAAACCCATTCATCTATTTTCTCCATAGCATCATTTCGGCGCTGATTGAATGAATCAATATTTCTTTTAGCAATCACAATTCTTTCTGCTTCAATATCTTTTACCCTTGCGATATCCTCTTCATGCCAAAGCTTAAAATTCCATTTATTATTTTCTTCAATAAATATCCATGGCGATTCTAGACAACTTCCCAGTAAAGAATTATGCCATTCAATAACATTTTGCTCTTGTAATGCAATTATCTTTTTTACATCAATCATTTGGCCATGACATTTTTATCAATCAATTTTAGTGAGAACTCCCTTGCTATAGTAGAAACATCCCAAAAATACTTTGGCCGATTTATAAAATCATGGTGCCACTCCGCTGTTTTAGTTTCATACTCTGGCAAAATCTCCTTGGATATTAGCTTCGTTGGAATTTCATGTAATTTTAAAAAAGCAAAAACACCACTTTTTGCTATATGTTGCGACGGAGTACATGAAATAGCAATGTCCAACATCTGAGCAATTTGTGATGCCTCATTTTCGGAAACTTCCCCCACCAAGAAGAATTTCACCCTATTTCCGAAAATAGTTTCAAGCCTTAAAAACTCCTTTATTCCAGACTCTCCGATCCTACCAATACTGACAAATGCTAGTTTTAGTTTTTGGGGATTTATTTTATTAAGTTGAAACTCAATCTCTGCTTGCAAATTGACATTGGGATAGAGACTACCAAATATTCCTAAAAATACCCATCGAGGTCTTTCCTCAATGGGTATACTCCATTCTTGTAACCTTCTAGAGATATCTATACTATTAACCCGATTTTTATTGATATTGCTGAATAAAGTTAAAATTTCTGACTTTATTGACTCTTTTTCTAAGATTAAGTTATACAGTTTATTTGTCGTGGTTACATAAATAGGCATGTTTTTTTTTATTATTCTTTTTGCAATTTGAATCTGAAAAAAACCAATTACTTTATGTTTTAAAGGAGATATTTTGCTAATACCCACCCACATTTCATGAAACATGATATGCAACTTAGTTCCCTCGGAAATTCTTCTAAAAGATTTAGCTATTCCAAATGGAAGCCCCTTTTTATGAAAGGAAAAAGGAACATATTGAATACTAACCCAATCAGGTTTTCTACTCTTAATCCATTCTTTAGCTAGAATAGAGTTATTAAAATGTCCATTCCGAAATGGCAATCGGAGGAAGTCTATTTTGATTTCACCTTCGTTTTCTTCCCCAAAAATTTCTTTATTGATAAACTTGTCAGCTAATGCCAGAATCGAACAATGATGTCCAATTTTAGTAAGTTCTACCGCTAATAGTCTTGTATAATCCCCTACTCCGTCTCTTCCTTTTTCAATAGAACCGCATACAAAAACGATAGTCAAAATGTCAATTAATTTTTGCTATAAAATCGTCCTAAAAAAGAGGATATTTTCAGTTGTACCATCTTAACTTTTAAATAGAAAGAAGAATAGCAAATGATTGGGGAATTAGAACTTTCCCAATATTTTTTTACACTAGTTGAAGGCGCTATTCCATTTAATACACTCTTAAAAAAATTCCAATCCCATGGTTTGGGTGTACCTAAAGCATGTGGCAAACAAGGAGTACCTGCAATAAATCCCATTGCCTCCTTACCTATTATTGAGCAAACTAAGCTAGTTGCTTCAACGGTACAATTTAGTGCATCTTGATCTGTTTTCGAAAACGGGGCAAATGGTCCTGAGTTTTCTGTAGCCAAAGCCTGCCCTTTTAAAGACGATTTATCTAATCCTCCAATAAAATTGGCCATTTTTCCTTGAATATCTTTCCATTGTTCCAAAAAAGAAATATCCACTGAACTAACCCCAACAAACCCTCCATTTACATATTGCTGTTCTTTAAACTTTAAATTAATATTATAATCCTTAAGTTTTCGTCTCCAAGCAACTCTTCTAGGATGCAAGCTGGGAAGAGGCGAATTGATGTCTTCACACAATGCCACCCCACATGTAACCCATTCCTCGATAAATGTCCAAGGTGCATTTAAAACTATATCTGGATCTGCATAGAAAATTGCATCTACCCCCATAGCTGGTCCGTCTAATAACTCTAACATATAATCTGGTTTGTAGTTAGTTAAATGATTATTAGTTTGTAAAAGGACAAAATGGATAGTAAGACTATTTGTCAAATTAAGTGTTTTTATATTTTCATCTCCAATTTCTAAATTATCTAGTGCACTATTTGCCCATATTGGCAGTTTTCCCTTGTATCCAGCATACACGTCTCCCCTATATCCGTTTTTATATAACGAGTTAGTTAATGCCGCAACTCCATAATGATAGCTCCCCTCAAATAAAGTACAGACCACAGTATTCATATTTTACACTATCTATTTTAAAAGTCGTTTATAGACATCTATATGTTTTTTAGAAATTATCCTCCAATCTAGTTGCTCTACTGCAAATTTTCGCTGAGCGTTTGAAATTTGTGTCCTGAATGCATTATCTGAATAGTATTTTTCAAAAAGCCGAACCATTTCTACCACATCATTATCATTAACAATTGGAAATACCTCCCCCCCCCCATAGGATTTTATCCCCCCAACATTAGTTGTAATTATTGGAAGACCAGTGGATAAGGCTTGTACTATAGCCGTATTTGCTCCCGAATCCTCCATTGGCATAAGGAGTACATAACTAGTTTGATAAAATCTTAACAAAGCTTCATCACTAAGTCCCTCATGAAAAAATACATTCGGAAGCCCTACAATGTCTCTAATACTTGGGAGTCCCCTAAAAAAAGAGGGAATTAGAAAATGAAATTCAATGGCTTTCCTGTTTCGATCCTTATTTATTTGGTGATATACTTCCAAAAACATTTTGAAATTTCGTAAGTAATGACCAACAAACAAAATTTTGTTTTTTTCTACTAGATTATCATTCCCAGGGCAAAAAAAATCAGTATCTACCCCATGTTTTATATACTGTATTTTATTAGGGTCTATGTATTTGGAAAATAGTGGTATTTCTTCCTCATATAGCACAATTGCATTAGGCAACAATTCAAGCTTTTTAAGCATTTCAGGCTTCCATTGTTTAAAAGGGAGATGAATAGTGCCAATTAAATTTTCTTTTTTAAATTTATCTTTTAAACAATGTAAATGATTCTCCAGATACAGAATGTGAGACACCTCAGCTCCATTCAATTTTGCAAAAAATTTTATTTCTGCAAATATTTCGGCAGGCTGTACTTTAATCCAACCGTTCACTTTTTGAACTACCTTTCCTATGATTTTATTGAAAACCTTATCTCTGGGCGATATAACACCCACCTCAATACTCGTTGGGAAGTAATTCGTAAGACATTCATATCCCGAATATTTACCAAACCAAGATATTTTGTTAGAAAGTAGGCTTAATCTCACAGGAACATATTTTCAAGAACTAAACTAATTTGTAGTATTCTCTTTTTTTATTAATCCGATTTTTTTTAATACTCGTATAATAAATAGATTATTAAAATATCGTATTATTTTTCTTAGGTTGTCTCCTTCTTGCTTCTCACCCATAAAATTAGGGAACTCACTTTTCAAAAAGGTATTTCTTTCAATTGTTTGCACCTCGTAAGCCTTTTCTGTTGAACTGACCCCTTCATTATTGTAATAAACTATATATTTTGGCTTGTGCAGATATTTACATTGTTGCTTAAAAATTGCTAACATGAAAAATTTCCAATCAGAAATAATTTTCATATCCTCATCATAAAGATTATTAGCCAACAAAACACTCCTTCGTATTAAAGTCGCCTGATGTGGCAATCCCGATTTAAAGGCTACAAAATAAAAGCTCAAAAAATCCGGATACTTTCCCTCTATGATTCTATCATCCGTATAATATTGCAACCAGTCCCCATAAATAATATCATAACCGTCAATGTCTTCAATAAATGTTTGAAGAATTCTTTCGTTAACAAAATAATCCCCACTATTCAAAAACAAAAGGAACTCTCCTCGTGCTACCAAGGTACCTTTGTTCATAGCATTAAAAATCCCCTTGTCTGGTTCGCTGACCCAATAATCTATCTTATCCTCATATTGCCGTATTACTTCTACTCCACCATCCGTACTACCACCATCTATTACTATGAACTCAAAATCTTTAAATGTCTGATGAACAACACTTTCTATGGTCTTTTTAAGACCCGAAGAATTATTTAGATTTACGGTTATTATAGATACCTTTTTTGAGTACATACTTAAAGAAAGCTAATTGAAAAATTTTAATCCCTAAAACTGAAACTTTTTTGATTTTCTTTCATATCTCAAAACAGGAGGAAAAGCATTGAATTTTTTATTTATATTCTGCAGAAAACTTAGAGCCTGTTTAAAATTTATTCAATAAAAGCTTTATAGCAGATAATTTGACCATTTCTTCAGCGGATTCCATTAACAACTCATAATTCCTGCACAATCTTCGGTCATTGTCAAACCAAGAAAATGTTCTCTCTACT
>CAITVK010000121.1 GCA_903895845.1 uncultured Chitinophagaceae bacterium | reverse complement strand
CTGTAAAAGGAAATAAGATTTGACAACTTTTAAAAAGTTATCAAATCTTGTATCAAACACTTCCGAAACCTGTGAGCCGTTATATCGAACCTAGGAGATAGCTGGCTGAAAAAGAATTAGATTTCTCCTTCGTCGAAAAGATGTTGCAATAACAAACGGTCAACAACCTTCAAAAGGTTGTTGACCGTAGACATTCTGCATGAAAGGGATACTATTATATTTGTGGGGGGGATTTGGATTGTTAAATCAGTTTTGCTATTTGCTGATTGAAATGAGATTAATTACAAACTATGAGAATACTAATTTTAATATTTTTTTTAATTCTAGCTATAATTGGATGTTTTAAAATCAAGACTCCTGTAATATATCTAATTCCTTATGGTTATCAAGGTAAGATTCTTGTTATTTATGGTCAAGAGAGAGGGCGAAAAGAAGAATTTGATGGGAAAAGAAGACTTTATAGGATTGATACTTCTGGGATTTTAATTACTAATTTTAAGTCGGAAGATGGTATCCTTGATGAGGTGTATTATTATTTAAAACCAGATGGTTCAAGAGAGAGAATAAATATAGATAGTTCAATACTCGAGCAAGACTCAGTAAAAGCAAAAAAATACTTAACCAAGAATTACAATACAATTTTAGTTCGATACTATGGTGTATCTGGAGGTTATGGAGGTGCTCCAGACTTCCCAAAATCAGTTTCTTACACAGAATCAATAATTGCAAGTGGGCGATTTTGTGATTCTACGGATTTAGAAAAATTTGAGGACAGGCAGTGGCAAATAGTGGTCAAAAAACTTAAATGATTTGCAAACCAATCTTATTCAGTAATACAGTCTATTCGCACATTGCGTGAGGGATTGAAGTGGAAATCCTTTTTGCTGCTTGGCAAAAAGATTGGAACGGAAAGCCCGACCCGCCTCGGGGCACGCCATAAAAAACAAAATTCGATAACGATTGCGATTGCTTTATTGCAAAAAATAACTCTTTTTTTAAGGTTTAAATTGAAAATAATAATATTAATCAGCATTTTAGTTGGGGTTTCTTAATATGTTTGCGTGGTTGCTTCAAACACTGATGATTATGAGGTCTACATTATTGCTGATTAACGATTGCGACACTTTTAAAACTTGCTTTTTTTTGACTAAATGGGGACGGATTTCCTCACCAACTCAACAAGGTGTACAATATACACAATACAAAATCTCACCAATCATCACTCCAACATTCTCCATTCAATTTTCTGAAAAACAATCATAATAAATAAAATGAGTATCAAAAACAGTTTCGATTTAACCGGAAAAACCGCACTTGTAACAGGGTGCAGCAGCGGTATTGGCTTGGCAATGGCCGTTGGTTTGGCAGAAGCAGGTGCCAACATCATTGGCGTATCCAGCAGATTGGCAGCAGTGGGCAGCGAGGTTGAAAAAGCAGTGACAGCTACTGGAAGAACTTTCAAAGCTTATCAGTGCGACCTTGGTGACAGGGATTCTATCTATTCTTTTATAGCTAAAGTGAAGGCCAATGAGCCGGCACTAGACATATTGATTAATAATGCAGGTACTATTCTGCGTACACCAGTAGCAGAACATCCAGATGAAATGTGGGACAAAGTGATCAACATTAACCTGAATGCGCAATTTATCCTTACCCGCGAATTTGGTAAGGACATGATTGCCCGTGGAAAGGGAAAGATTGTATTTACTTGTTCATTACTTACTTTTCAAGGGGGTATCAATGTGCCTGGTTATGCTGCTAGTAAATCGGCAGTGGGTGGTTTGGTAAAAGCATTTGCCAACGAATGGGCAAGCAAAGGGGTGAATGTAAATGGTATTGCACCAGGTTATATTACTACAGATAATACCCAGGCATTGAGAGAAGACGCAGAAAGAAGTAAATCTATTTTGGGAAGGATACCAGCAGGACGTTGGGGCGAACCAGAAGACTTTAAAGGCCCGGTGGTTTTCTTAAGTTCGGATGCTTCCAACTATGTAGATGGAACGATATTGACGGTAGATGGTGGATGGATGGGAAGGTAGTTATGAGTTATGAATGATGAGTTATGAGTTTTAGAACATAACAGATTACTCATCATTCATATTTCATAACTCATAATTAAGTTCATAACTCATATTTTATAACTCATAACTAATTAAAGTGGAAATAAGATTTCAAAATAGCCCGAAAGAGACGGCTACAATGTCAACAAAAGAATTGCGTGAGAACTTCCTTGTGCAAGAATTAACACAAGCCGATGTGCTTAAACTGGTTTACTCGCATTACGACCGTGTAATTATTGGTGGTGTAAAGCCTGTGAGCAAGAAAATAGAATTGCCAAATGAGCCAGAGTTGAAGGCTAATTTCTTTTTGGAAAGAAGAGAAATTGGTATCATCAATGTTGGTGGAAAAGGTACAGTAGAAGCAGATGGTGTAAAGTATGAAATAGAAAAACTGGAAGCAGTTTATTTGGGTAAAGGCACTAAAGAAGTAAATTTTAGTTCTGCGGATGCAAATGATCCTGCTAGCTTCTTTTTGATTTCAACACCAGCACACCACGCTTATCCTAATGCCAGTTGCACAAAGGCTCAAGCTGCTCCTGTTAATCTGGGCGATATCTCTACTTCAAACAAAAGAACTATTTACAAATACATCCATAACGATGGCATTCAAAGTTGCCAGTTAGTAATGGGATTGACTGTTTTGGAACCAGGAAGTGTTTGGAATTCTGTTCCACCACATACGCACACCCGCAGAATGGAAGTTTACTTCTATTTTGATGTTGCAGAAGCACACCGTGTATTCCACATAATGGGCGAACCACAAGAAACAAGGCATCTGGTTATGGCAAATCACGAAGCAGTAATTTCTGCTCCTTGGTCAATGCACTTTGGAACAGGAACTTCTAATTACGGATTTATCTGGGCAATGGCAGGAGAAAATAAAGAGTTTACGGATATGGATCCGGCACCGATCGCAACTTTAAAGTAGTTATAAGTTATGAATTATGAGTTATGAGTGAAATAAATTACTTATAGCTTATCATTCATAACTCATAACTCATAACTATTTTTTATACACTTTCAATAATAAAAACAATGAGTAAAACAGTAGTAACATTGGGTGAGATAATGATGAGATTATCTACTCCGGGTTTTCAACGCTTCGAGCAAGCGAACAATTTTGATGTAACCTATGGTGGTGGCGAGGCAAACGTAGCTGCTGCAATTTGTAATTATGGTTTGCAAGGAAGATTTGTAAGCAAGGTTCCAAAGGATGCTTTGGGTCAGGCTGCAATCAATCATTTGCGCAGATATGGTGTTGATACAAAGTTTGTGGCTAGAGGCGGAGACCGTATCGGTATCTATTTCCTGGAAACTGGTGCGTCTATGCGTGCAAGTAAAGTAATATACGACCGTGCTGGTGCAGCTATTGCTGATGTTGATGCTTCTGAATTTGATTGGGATGCCATCTTCGAAGGTGCTGCTTGGTTTCACACTACAGGTATCACACCTGCATTGAGTGATAAAGCTGCTGCCTTGACTTTGGCTGCTTTGAAAGCTGCAAAAGCAAAAGGTATCACTACAAGTATTGACTTAAACTACCGTAAGAAATTATGGAGTAAAGAAAAGGCAAGAGAAGTAATGACTCAGCTTTGCGAATACGTTGATGTTTGTATCGGTAACGAAGAAGATGCAGAAACTTCCTTGGGATTCAAATCAGAAGGAACGGATGTAACTAAAGGCGAATTGAATTTGGATGGATACAAGAGTGTGTTCCAACAAATGAAAGCCAAATTCGGTTTCAAATACATCGCTTCTACTTTACGTGAAAGCTACAGTGCTTCTGATAACGGCTGGAGCGCATTGGTATATGATGGAACAGAATTTTATCATACCAAAGAATACCAAGTACGTATTGTAGACAGAGTTGGTAGTGGAGATAGCTTTGCTTCTGGTTTTATCTATGGATTGGTAAGCGGTAAAACAATGGGTGATGCGGCTGAATTTGGTGTTGCTGCTTCTGCTTTGAAACATACCATTCATGGTGACTTGAACCAAGTGACTGTTGAAGAAGTAATGGGTATTGTAAAAGGTGATGGTAGCGGACGTGTTCAACGCTAATTGAGTTATACGTTTTACGTTGTAAGTAATACGTAGTTTGATGACGTAAAACGTAATACTTACAACGTACAACTCAAAATTTTAAACATGATAATAGATACTATTCAGAATGCACATAAATATTTTAGCGTGCATCCTTTGTTTGAAAAAGCATTCGACTACATTAAGCATACAGACTTAGCAAACGCTGAAGTTGGTAAAGCTGATATTGCAGAAGGTTTAAAAGCAATCATTTCCAACAATAAAGGAAAGGCTGCTGCTGATTCTTTGGCAAAGTTTGAGTGCCATAATAATAACATTGATATACAGCTTTGTATCAGTGGTGTAGAAACAATTGCATGGAAGCCTAGGGAGAAATGTGTTGCCACAAAAGGCGATTACAACCCCGAGAAAGACGTGCTTTTTTATGACGAAGCCCCCGATACTTATTTTCAGTTAACAGACAATCAGTTTGCCATATTCTTTCCAGAAGACGTACACGCACCAATGATTGGCGGCGATGCTGAAATAAAGAAATTGGTTATTAAAGTAAAAATATAATTCACCAAAGTCCATTCTCATGAAAGAATGGACTTTGTTTTTACAATTACATAAATTAAAAAAATGAGCAAGAAACAAGAAATAATAGACATTATAGTTGAGCAAGGGATGTTGCCACTATATTTTAATGCCGACGAAGCAGTAAGTATCGAGATTCTGAAAACAATCTATAAAGCTGGTATCAAAGCAGTGGAATACACTAACCGTGGTGAAGCAGCTTTGAAGAACTTTAAAGCTATGGTAGCTCTTAGAGATGCAGAAATGCCTGGTTTGAAATTAGGTATCGGTACTATCAAGAATTTAGCAACTGCTGAAATTTATGTAGATGCAGGAGCTGACTTTATGATTAGTCCTGGTTTTGTAAAGGAAGTAGCAGAGTTCTGTAATACAATAGGAATGTTGTATGCACCAGGTTGTATGACCCCAACAGAAATAATCGAAGCTGAAAATACTGGCGTTACGTTTATTAAATTATTCCCAGGAAATATGTTGGGCCCTGATTTCTTAAGCGGTATCAAAGACATCTTCCCTAATTTATTGTTTATGCCAACTGGTGGCGTAGATACAACCCACGAAAACATTTCTGCTTGGTATAAAGCAGGTGTTTGTGCAGTTGGAATGGGAAGTAAATTAATCAGCAAAAAATTGATGGAGCAAAAAGATTATGCAGCAATTGAAAAATTGACTGTAGAAACTTTAGCTATCATCAAGGCGGTGAAAGGATAAATTCTAATTGATAATTGAGAATGGATAGTTGTACCAATAGATTAAATCAGTCTCGACGGTACAACTATTTTTATTAAACTACCTTTTAAATCAACCCTCACCCCAATTAACAATTAAACTTGCATTATGACAAACGAAAAAATAGGAAAGTACCGGTGGATAATAGTTACCCTGTTATTATTTTCTACTACAATCAATTACATGGATAGAAATGTAATTGGCTATTTAAAAGATTATTTCTGTACAGCACAACCGAATGGATTTGGGTGGTCTTCTACTGATTTTTCTTATTTAACTGCTATTTTCACTGGGTTCTATGCTGGCTTTACTTTGTTTGCAGGCTTTATAATTGATAAAATTGGTACCAAAAAAGGACTTGCGGGTTCTCTAATCCTATGGTCTGTTGCAGGTATCTCGAGTGCCTTCATGGGTATGGGCTTGTGGGCTCACAATGTAGCAAGAGCAATCTTTGGTGCTGGGGAAGCAGGGAATTTTCCGGCTTCTATTAAAACTGTAGCAGAATGGTTCCCTAAAAAAGAGCGTGCATTAGCTACGGGTATATTTAATTCTGGTTCAAATATTGGCGCAATGATTTGCGCCCTGATAATCCCCTTAATTCTATCCACCTGGAATCCTTCCGAAGGTCATAGTCTTTTCTTGGGTATATTCCATGGTTGGCAAATGGCCTTTATAATTACTGGCTTTATTGGTTTTATATGGCTATTATTCTGGAGTAGACTATATGGTACTCCAAAAGAATTGCTTGCCAATGGTAAACTGAAACAAGATGAATACGATTATATTCATAGTGGCGATGAAGTAGAGGTAATAACCGAAGTTGTTAAGGAAAAAGTACCTTGGTATAAAATGCTTACTTACAAACAAACATGGGCGTTTGTATTGGGTAAGTTCATGACCGATGGTATCTGGTGGTTTTTGTTATTCTGGCTTCCTACTTATATCAAACAACAATTCTGTGTAGGGTTGGATCCTGTTGCAACAAAGCATACGGTCATGATTTCCACTTTCATCGTTTATGGAGTAGCTATCGTAGGATCTATATTTGGGGGTTCTATCCCAATGATATTTATGAATAAGGGATGGCAGACTTACAAAGCCCGTATGACAGCCTTACTACTTATTGCTTTCGCTCCATTATTATTATTAAGTACACAATATGCTGCAAGTTTGGGTATTGTAGCTGCAATCATCATCATTAGTATTGGTGGTGCTGCACATCAGGCTTGGAGTGCCAATCTTTTTACGACTGTATCGGATATGTTCCCCAAAAAAGCAGTAGGTTCTGTTACGGGTATTGGTGCAGCAGCAGGTGGTTTGGGTGGCGTATTGGTTCAGTTGCTTGCAGGTGGTTTGGAAGATAAATATCGCATCAAAGGGGTTATGGAAGCAGCAAATGCAGGCCTTATCAAAGCTACCAGTGCTATTCCTTTGGATAAAGTAAAAATGGATAACCTAAAAAACGTATTGGTAGATAGTAATATGCTTACAGAAGCAAGACATTTTATTTCTTCCAATGTTTCCGTTGCTTATGGTATCATGTTTACTGTATGCGCTTTGGCTTATTTATCTGCATGGACTATGATGAAAGTATTGGTTCCAAAGCATAGTCCTATCACAGACTTATAATTTCATTTGAATTATTAATATTGAAAGACCGCTCCTTTGGCGGTCTTTTTTGTTTATGCTCTTTAGTAAATCATTTCCTCCATTTTGAAGTTTGATTTGATGAATATCTAATTACTTATTTGTTCCGTCACAGGTTACCAACTTCTTGTCACAGGTTACAGGAAATATTGCACAGGTTACAAGAAGTTGGTAACCTGTGACAGAAATATTTTCACAGGTTACAGAATGTTGGTAACCTGTGACAGAAATATCGTAACCTGTGACAGAAAACCTGTCACACGTGACAAGTTCAGTAAATAAATCCAAAAAAATAAGATGATACAGTAAAAGGATGATAAGGAATATGGAGTACCCAATACGCTACAGCGCAATAACAGTAAGGGATTGAATGATTTTATAAGACAATAAAAACAACACCTTACTTAAAACCGAACGGACATTAGGTATAAGGAACAAGGCTTACTTAATACAAATTCTAATAAAATTCTAAGACTTCACCAAACAATCCTTCAAACAAGCTGTCCTACATTTGCGCATCGCAACAAAAGAGGTTGCACATTTATCACTCAAAAACACAGCATGGACAGTATTCCGTCAGATAGTAAAAACATTCGTTAACTCCCCCACTTCTGCATGGATGCCTTTGGTACACCGCCGCAGCAGCGGGACAACATCAAAGGTTATGTTCAACTTCATTTATACAATCTGGTTTGTAATTAATGGCATTTTACTGTCAAAGGCTAGTCTTTTGGCTTATAAATCATTTATCTCATTCCAATCACATCAAGCATAGTTAAAATAATTAGTCATGGCTCAATCAATCAAAGAAATCATCAAAAGCAAACTGCCTTTTACACCCACTATCGGTGGATTGGATGATGTTGCTGCAAAGAAATTGAGGGAAGCAGGTCGTAGCGATACGAGTACCTTCTTCGAGATGTTTGAAAGTGCACCAGAAGGTCTTACAGAAGACCAAGTAGAAGAAAAATTGTTGGCAGGAGGACTCAATGAAGTGCATCATGAGAAAGCACCTTCGTGGTTAAAGCAACTTTTTGAGGCATTTGTGAACCCGTTTATTGGCGTACTGCTCATTATTGCCACCGTCTCGTTTGTGCTTGATGTATTGATGGCACCAAAGGGTGAAGAAGATTATAAAACCGTAATCACCGTGGGTATTATGGTGATGATAAGCTCTTTACTGCGCTTTTTTCAGGAGTTTAGAAGCAATCAGGCTGCCGAAAAGTTGAAGAGTATGGTAAAAACTACGGCTACTGTTCAACGTAAGGATATTGGTAAACTTGAAATAGATATCAAAGAACTGGTACCTGGAGATATAATCATCATCTCTGCAGGGGATATGATTCCTGCCGACTGTAGAGTGATTCAATCTAAGGATTTATTTGTCAGTCAGGCAATGCTCACAGGGGAATCGTTACCAGTAGAGAAAAGAAACTTGCCAATAAGGGATGCAGATGAGAAGTCGCCATTGGAATTGGATAATATCTGCTTTATGGGAACGAACGTTGTGAGCGGATCGGCAACTGCAATGATTGTTACAACTGGAAATCAGACTTATTTCGGTTCATTGAGCAAGGCAATCGTTGGTAAAAGGGCTGAAACTAGTTTTGATAAAGGCGTTAATAAAGTAAGTTACCTCCTTATTAAGTTTATGTTGGTGATGGTGCCTTTGATTTTCCTAATCAATGGCTTTGTTAAGCACGATTGGATGAATGCCCTGCTCTTTGCCATAGCCGTTGCAGTGGGTTTGACGCCAGAAATGCTACCAATGATTGTAACTGCCAACCTTGCGAAAGGTGCTTTGAACATGAGCAAGAGAAAAGTAATTGTAAAGAGATTAAATGCAATCCAAAACATTGGTGCGATGGATATTTTGTGTACCGATAAAACAGGTACACTCACAATGGACAAGATTGTGTTGGAAAGGCACCTGAATATTGATGGTGATGATGATGATGAGGTACTAAAATGGGCTTACCTGAACAGTTATCACCAAACTGGATTGAAGAATATATTGGATTTAGCAATTTTGGAACACGTTGAACTGAATGATTACCTAAAAGTAGAAGAACACTTCTTGAAAGTAGATGAGATACCGTTCGATTTTCAACGTCGTCGCATGAGTGTTATCCTAAAACAACGCAATGGCAAGCATTTGTTGATTTGCAAAGGCGCTGTTGAGGAAATGTTGAGTCTTTGTACCCACGCTTTCGATCCTGGTGAGGACAGGCAACTGCATATTGAGAATGATGTGATTATTCCTATCGATGAAAAAGTAAGGCAAACAGTATTAGATACCTCAAAAAGATTGAATAAAGAAGGTTTGAGGGTATTGTTGGTGGCAATTAAAGAATTTGACGACAGGGCTTTGAACTATGCGGTGGAAGATGAAAAAGACATGGTGCTTACTGGTTTCATTGGTTTCCTTGATCCTGCAAAACCATCTGCAAAAGCCTCTATCGAAGCGTTGCACAAGCTAGGTGTGACCATGAAAGTGCTTACGGGTGACAATGAAATCATTACAAAGAAGATTTGTCGCGAAGTGGGTATCCCTGTCAACAAAATATTGATGGGTGGCGACATAGAAAACATGACTGATGAGGAGTTGAAGGCACAAATAGGTGATGTATCTATTCTTGCAAAACTTAGTCCGATTCAAAAGTCGCACATTGTGAAACTATTGCAAGAAATGGGTCATACTGTTGGCTTTATGGGTGATGGAATCAACGATGCTGCGGCTTTGAGGGATGCTGATGTGGGCATAAGTGTAGACACAGCCGTGGATATAGCCAAAGAAAGTGCAGATATTATCTTGTTGGAAAAAGATTTGATGGTATTACGCAAGGGAGTAATCTATGGTCGGAGGACTTTTGGCAATATCATCAAATATATCAAGATGACGGCCAGTAGTAACTTCGGAAACATGTTTAGTATGTTGGGTGCAAGTGCATTTTTGCCTTTCTTGCCGATGCTTCCCGTGCAGATATTAGTACAAAATCTATTATACGACATCTCTCAAACCTCAATTCCTTGGGATAGGATGGATGAAGACTTCTTGGAAACTCCAAAGAAGTGGGATGCAGGCGGAATTACAAGGTTCATGATTTACATTGGCCCAATCAGTTCCATTTTCGATTATGTAACCTTCGCCGTGATGTTTTATTTCTTCAAAGCAAACAGCGATGCACATCAAAATTTGTTTCAGAGTGGTTGGTTTATTGAGGGATTGCTATCACAAACACTTATCGTTCACATGATACGTACCAGAAAAATTCCATTCATACAAAGCTGGGCAACAACGCCTGTGGTGGCTTTAACATCTGCAATTATGTTGCTAGGTATCATCATTCCGTTCACGCCTTTTGGTGCGGCTTTAAAGCTAGTGCCGTTGCCAATGAGCTATTTCCCTTGGTTAATAGGAATCTTAGTTGCTTATTGTTTCTTAACGCAGTTAATTAAAAACTGGTTTATAAGAAAATTCCAGGAATGGCTTTAATTCATAACTCAGTTGCCACATAGAGTCAGAGATTTGGAACTTAATTAGCCACATCGCCAACTCTATTGGCAATAACGAGGAGGTATGTTAAATTATATTTTTTAGATTAGTCTAATCTTATATTTTTGCAATTCTAAATTTAGAATTAAGCTAGCTAAAATATTTTCAAAATGAAGAAATGTCTATTTCTAATCATACTTTTTACTTCACTGATAAATGCTACACATGCACAAATCGGTGGTGATTCAACTTTTTCCAATCACTTTCAGGTTACTGTTATCTCTCAAAGTCACTCGGGCTTCAATGTTCCTTATGTAGGAAGAAATAGTTTGACAGATTCTACAGAAGTAGGTGCTTCTAGCGTTACATCTACCTTGTTTTTTGGTAAGAAATTATGGAAAAACGCAGCATTTTATTTTAATCCAGAGGTGGCTGGTGGTGCAGGGTTGAGTTATTCTGTAGGTGTTGCGGGTGCATTGAATGGCGAAACCTACCGAATTGGTAATCCTCAACCCAAAACATCTATTGCACGGGCTTATTTTCAACAAAATATCCCATTGCGAAATACTGCTTATGAAGATGTGGAAGATGATGTGAACCAAGTGAAGGACTCACGCCCCACAAGCCGCATTACCATCTCTGCAGGCAAGTTTGCCATCAGCGACTTTTTCGATAAAAACAATTATAGCCACGATCCACGCAATCAATTCTTCAATTGGTCGCTCATGTCCAACGGTGCGTGGGATTATCCCGCCAATACCAAAGGATATACCTTTGGGGTGGTTGTAGAATTGATTAAACCCACTTGGGCAATACGGTTTTCTACTGTAGCAGTACCAAAAATGGCCAATCAATCGGGTATGGAATACAACATTTCGCACGTTCATTCCGAAAGTTTTGAGATAGAGAAGAGTTGGGCCATCAATAAACACGCAGGTACGGCAAGGTTTCTTGTTACCAACACCTGTTCGCGTGCGCCCTCGTATCTAGATGGCATTAAAGCGGTTGCCAACAACGATACCCATTTATTGAATGTATTTACTGGCACAGAAGAGAACAATAGCTTTGGGGGAACCAAGTTTGGATTAGGTCTTAGCTTCAATCAGGAGCTTACCAATGAGATAGGTGTCTTTGCCCGTGCCGGATGGAATGATGGCAAACACGCTTCGTGGGCTTTTACCGAAATAGACCAAACCATAAGTGGTGGATTGTCCGTAAAAGGTACCAAATGGCATCGGGCTGCTGATGTTTGTGGTATTGCCGGGGTGATAAATGGTATTTCTAAAGACCATCGTGATTTTCTTGCAGCAGGCGGCAATGGTTTTATCATTGGTGATGGTGCTTTGAACTATGGAATGGAAAAAATAGTGGAAACCTACTACGATATAAAACTAACAACCACCCTAAAACTCACTTTCGATTATCAATTTGTATCCAACCCGGCTTACAACAAAGACCGAAAGGGCCCAATACACGTATTTGGCATAAGAGGACACGTGGAATTTTGAGAAATAGCAAGATTCAAATTCTCGGGGTATGATAGATTTTGGAAACAAACTAGCAGGGTTTGACTTTTTAGTTCTTCACAAAAATCTCTCTTTCCTTATAACTATATCGAATTTCTCAAAAACCATCAATTGAGTGGAGTGCTTCTAAGCAATGCTGTAAATTACATCAGCGGGCAATGGGATTTAAATAAAAAGGGTTCAAACATTACGCTGCATTATATAGAAACAAACAAAAAGCGGTAGATACGTTGGTGGAAGTTTATAATAAAATAGTTGTGAGTACTCAATAATGAGTTATAAGTAAAAAACATTCCTTTATTTTAACTAGCAATTAAAAGTTTATTTTGTACGAACCCCAAAAACTTCATCAAGTAATTGGAAAATATCATCACTTAATTGTAAAACTTGATCAAGTAATTGAAAAACTTCATCAAGAAAACCTTTTTCTTCATCAAGTAATTAAGAAACTTCATCAAAAAAACTGAATACTTGATTAAGTTTTTGGAAAACTTGATCAAAAAAGTCAAATACTTCATCACTTATTTCAATTAAGTGATGAAGTATTTGAGGATTGGTACGCTATATTTGGGAATCGGATAGAAGATTGTGGAAACATTTAAAACTAATTAAGAATATGATTATCAATAAAATAAAAACTAAAAAATGCTGTTACGGATTGCTGATGTTGTTGGTGATGGCTTGTACTGTTAAAGTAGATGGACAGACTGCGGAGGAGTATTATAAGAAGGGGAAGGAGAAACTTGCTTCAAATCATTACAAAGATGCAATTAAGTATTTTGATTCTTCCATTTTAATAAATTCAAAATTTGACAGTGCTTATTTTAGAAGAGGGACTGCAAAAGATCAATTAGGCTTTTATAAAGCAGCAATATTAGATTATGATACGGCAATAATTTTAAATAATTCAGCAGATTATTTTTATCAAAATAGAGGCGTTTCAAAGCATAAACTAAAAGACTCTAAAGGTGCAATGGCTGACTTATGCAACGCAATTAGGATTAATCCCAAAAACACGTTTGCTTATTTTAATAGAGGTGGTATTAAAGATGAGCTAGGGGATTTTATTGGAGCTATTGGAGATTATTCGAAAGTAATTAAAATTGATCCATCCTACACTGATGCATACTCTAATAGAGGAATTACAAAAGGAAAACTAAAAGACTATAATGGTGCGTTAATAGATTTTAATAAAGTAATTAAGTTAGATTCCAAAAATGAAGACGGATACTACAATAGAGGATTTACTAAAGAGAGTTTACACGATTATAAGGGGGCTATTGAAGATTATAATAAAGCAATATTGCTAAAACCAAACTATACTAAAGCTATTTTAAATAGAGGATCAGATTATGCAAGAGTAAAAAATTTCACGGCGTCATTAAATGATTATAATAAATTGATAAAGTTGAATCCAAAAGATAGTCAGGCTTTTTTTGGCAGAGGAAGTGTAAACCTTGAATTAAAAAATTATAAAGAAGCAATTATTGATTATACCAAAGCAATAGAATTAAATCCAAAAGATGGACTTTCTTATTTTAGTAGGGGTGAAGCCGAATATGAAATTGATAAAAAGCAGCAAGCGTATTCTGATTTTATAAAAGCAAGAGACTTGGGAGAACACAATGCTAATCTCTTATTAAAAAGATATTTCAATAAATAATTTCATCCATTCAAATACAAAAACACCCTTGAAACAATTGCTTCAAGGGTGTTTTATATTCTGCAGGCAAGAACCATCTCTTTTTATATGCCCATCATGGTCTGGCTCATCACACATTATCCTTTGGCCGTTTGTAGCTTTCCCCCATCCTCCTTACCTTCGTTTCTATGAAGATTTTATTGGCACAACAGAATTATCACATAGGTAATTTTGAAAGTAATATAGAAAAAATAATTGCCGCTATCAACACAGCCAAAGAGGCAAAAGCTGATTTGATTGTTTTTAGCGAAATGAGCATTTGTGGTTATCCTGCCCGCGACTTTGTGGAATTTTCTGATTTTATCAATAAATGCTATGCGGCAATAGATAAAATTAAACTGCATGCAGATACCATCGGCGTAATTGTTGGCTCGCCAGCAAGAAATTCGAACCTAAAAGGCAAGGGATTATTTAATGCGGCGTTCTTTTTATATGAACAAAAGATTGTTTCGGAGATACACAAAACCTTGCTGCCTACTTATGATGTGTTTGATGAATATCGCTACTTCGAGCCTGCCTACGAATGGAATGTAGTGGAATTTAAAGGCAAGAAACTAGCAATAACCATCTGCGAAGACATCTGGAATCTGGGTAATAATCCATTATATCGCATCTGTCCCATGGATATATTGATGGAACAACACCCCGATTTGATGATTAACCTTAGTGCCAGCCCTTTTGATTATACGCATGGCGAAGAACGGATTGGTGTGGTGCGGAACAATGTGTTGAAGTATGGACTGCCCATGTTTTACTGCAATGCGGTAGGTAGCCAAACTGAAATTGTATTTGATGGGGCATCGCTGATATTTGATAAGAACGGAAATTTGCGCAAACAACTGCCTTCTTTTACAGAAGCAATTGATGGTGTGGTATTAAATGAGGACGGAACGATAGATGAACCCATTATTGCCCAACAATCTGAATTGCCTGAAAGCGAATCGGGCCTTTTTTCCTTGAACGAAACCTTGAATATAGACCAGGTTTACAATGCCCTACTACTCGGGATAAAGGATTATTTTGCTAAGATGGGTTTTACAAAGGCTATTTTGGGAAGTAGTGGTGGAATAGATTCGGCAGTGGTATTGGCATTGGCTTGTGAGGCGTTGGGTAGCGAAAATGTACGGGCAATACTGATGCCTTCGCCCTATTCTACCGAGCATTCGGTGAACGATGCAGTGCAATTGAGTAAAAATTTGAATAATCCGTATGATATCATCCGAATAAATGAGGTTTATGAAAGCTTTTTAACAACACTGCAACCCATCTTTAAGGATCTTCCTTTTTCGCTTGCCGAGGAGAATATGCAAAGCCGTACAAGAGGGAACTTATTGATGGCCATTGCCAATAAATTTGGATATATCCTGCTTAATACTTCCAACAAAAGCGAGTTGTCTACTGGTTATGGAACACTTTATGGAGATATGGCTGGCGGTTTGGGTGTTTTGGGCGATTGTTATAAGTTGCAGGTATATGCTTTGGCAAAATATATCAATAGGAAAAAAGAAATCATACCAGATAATATCATTACAAAAGCACCTAGTGCCGAATTGAGGCCTAACCAAAAGGATAGCGATAGTCTTCCAGATTATTTGGTTCTTGACAAAATACTTTTTCAATACATTGAAAGAAGACTTGGCCCTGCAGAAATAAAAGAGCAGGGTTTTGATGCTGCCATTGTGGATAGGGCTATTAAAATGGTGAATATAAATGAGTATAAACGCAATCAGTTTTGCCCCATCATACGTGTTAGTCCAAAAGCATTTGGAGTTGGTAGACGGGTGCCAATAGTTGGTAAATATCTGAGTTAAAGTATAAATAAGAAAGGCTGCAAATTTTTGCAGCCTTTCTTATTTATGAATGTATTTTATCTTATTAATGAAGAATCAATAAAGGAACTTTACTATGGAAAGCTAATTTCTTGGTATGGTCATTAAAAATAGTTTCAATTAAACCATGTTCTTTTGGAACTAGTGCTAAAATGTCTGTATTGCTTTCGAACACAAAATCAATGATATCATCTGTGTAGTGATGACTTTCTTTGTACTCGAAAGTTGGATTGTATTTTTTGAACATCCTATCAAGTTTTAGCTTTTCTGGATGGTCATTTCCTATTTTTTCATTATGCTTAAGCAAATGGAAAATAGTAAACTTAACAATTCCATGATCCAGAAAAGTTCTCAATCCTTCAACAGATCTATTGTTTTCAACATTCTTAAAATCACTTAGGAAAGTGATTTTCTCACATTTCTTAAGTTTGGTCATTGCTGGTATAATCAATACCGGAATAGTGATGTGTCTGGCAATTGACAATGTGTGGCTACCAATTATTGATTCTTTGAATATACCACCACCCTTAATTCCCATTACCACAAGATCGGCACTTACAATCTTCGCAACTTCTGTGATACCCTCATCTATTGAGCTGGCACCCTGATACATTTCAACCTCAATTTCAGCAGGAATAGGTCCTAGAGAATCGATGAAATCATTTAATCCTTCAATACTTTTGTTACGATTAGGTTCAATCGTTGCCTCCTCGTCAAGTACACCACTAGGGGTGTAAACCAAGTGGGTTTGAAAATAGTGATAAAATACAATCTTAGGAATACCAAGTAAAGAAGCTAGGCCTAAGGCATACTCTGCTGCATTCTTGGATGTTTCCGAAAAATCTGTAGGAAGAAGAATCGTTTTCATTTTTGCCGTTTTATTTTGGGTTAAAGTTAGCAACCTTTGTTCAATAATTCAAAATAGTTTCAAAATAATTCAAAATAATTTTACTCTATAAAAGGGCTATTTTATCTCCAAACCCAATGGTTATAAGGCATACGAGGGGTTTTGATAACTTATATAGATTTTATATACTCCATCACTTCCCCCAATGTTTTCTTTAAATCTACATTATTTGGAACCTTCTTCTTATAGTTCTGTATCATTTGCCCAGATAGTATCAGTTTGCTATTCTGCAATTTGTTTCCCACTTGTGTTAAATATTTTTCCAGGTTGAAGCTATGCCCTATTGCAGTGAGATGCGAGTATAAGAACAAAGGTTTCTTCAAATTTACAACGTAAAGCACATCTTTAAATGGGATGTTGGCACCAAGATACAAGACTTTCACACCTCTATTCTTGAGTATATAATGCACTAGAAGTAAACAAAGCTCGTGGTGTTCTCCTTCTGGTAAAAAAAGTAAAATTGTTTTGTCTATTTGTATTTGGTTGGATGTGTTTTCGATACCTAAAATAAGTTTTTGTCGGATAACATTCGTTACCAAATGTTCTTGAGCCGGATTTACATGGTTTGTTTGCCAAAGTATCCCAACTTTCTCCAAAAAAGTAAATACAATATTCGTTATCGCTTTTTCAATCCCTCTTACTGCAATACATTTATCAAGAACTTCTTCAAATTTTTCAATATCAAGATCTATCATGCACTGTATCAACTCATTAACGAGTCTTTCTTGTTGTGCATCTGAGTGAGAGAGGGAAACAATTTTGTCCTGCATCTCATCAGGAGTCATTTTGTCTATGTGGGATATTTTGTATCCATACCTATTAAGTAAAGAGATATTCAAAACTGCTTTTAGTTCCTCATTACTATAAAAACGAATATTTGTATCAGTACGCTTTGGTTTCAATAGTGTGTATCGTTGTTCCCAAATGCGTATTGTATGGGCTTTTATACCTGATAATTGCTCCAAATCTTTAATTGAAAATACATTCATACTTAAACAAACAACAGTTTTTTAAAAAGGTTGTTTAAAGTTGATTTCCTTTTTTTAAACAAGAATGTTTATGTTCATTTAAACAAGAATGCCGCCTTAATTAAGGCGGCATTCTTGTTTAAACTATTTATTTGCAATAAAATTATACCAACATTCTCACTGGCTCTTCTAGCAAACTCTTTAGTGTTTGTAAGAAAGCCGCTCCTGTTGCGCCATCAACAACCCGGTGGTCGCAACTCAATGTCAGTTTCATTACATTTCCTGCAACTACTTGACCATTCTTAACAACGGGTTCTTGAGAGATACCACCAACTGCCAAGATACAAGCATCTGGCGGATTGATGATTGCCGTAAACTGATCAATACCAAACATTCCTAGGTTAGAAATAGTAAATGTGCTTCCTTCCCAATCTGCTGGTTGTAGCTTTTTATCTTTTGCCTTTTGTGCATAGTCTTTTACTTCTGCATTTATTTGGCTCAATGTTTTTGTATCTGCAAAACGAACAACTGGTACCAACAAACCATCTTCTACTGCTACTGCAACACCAATGTTTACATGATAATTAGTACGGATTTTATCTCCCAACCAACTACTATTCACTTTAGGATGTTGTTTTAAGGCAACGGCTGTTGCTTTCAATACCAAATCATTAAAGCTAATCTTAGACTTTGCTCCTTCGTTTATTTTTGTACGGGCAGCTATTGCGGCATCCATATCAATACTCATTGTCAAGAAGAAGTGTGGTGCCGTAAACAAGCTTTCACTTAACCTGCGAGCAATTACTTTACGCATTTGCGAAACCGGAACTTCATCAAAGCTTTCTACACCATAAGAAGCAGCAGGTGCTTTTGCAGCAGAAGTTGCAGGTGCCGGACTAGCGGCAGCAGGAGCTGAAGCAGGTGCAGCAGCAGGTTTAAAATTATCAATATCTTCTTTTACAATTCGTCCGTTATCACCACTTCCTTGCACATATTTAAGGTCGATACCTTTTTCGGCAGCTATTTTCTTAGCCAAAGGCGATGCAAATATTCTTCCTTCGTTTACAACGGTTTGTTGTGCAGCAGCAGGAGCAGCTGGTGCAACTGGTGCAGCGGCAACTTCTTGTTTTGCTTCAGCGGCAGGGGCGGCAACTGGAGCAGTAGCACCCGGATTTTTCAATGCAGCAACTGTTCCTGCCACATCAAATCCATCCTCTCCAATGATACATAGCAAATCGTTCACCTGTATTTTTTCACCAACTTTGGCACCTTGGTACAAAATCTTTCCGTTTTTGTAGCTCTCCAATTCCATTGTTGCCTTATCGGTTTCTATTTCAGCCAACACTTCACCTTTCTTTACGGTATCGCCCACATTCTTGTGCCAAGAAGCAATTACGCCTTCGGTCATTGTATCGCTAAGACGTGGCATCAATACTACTTCTTCCAATGCAGAAACATCAACGCCTTTTGCAGCAGCAGGTGCAGCAGCTTCGGGAGCAGCGGTTGCTGGGGTTGACGGTGCAGCAGCAGCAACAGGATTACTCAATAATCCACTGATATCTTCTCCGGCAGTACCCAATATTGCCAACAAATCATCCACTTGTAGTTTTCCGCCAGTACCTGTACCAATATGAAGCAACACACCATTTTGATAGCTTTCCAGTTCCATAGTTGCTTTATCTGTTTCTATTTCAGCAAGTACATCACCTTTTTTCACTGTATCTCCCACATTCTTGTGCCAAGCTGCTATCACCCCTTCGGTCATGGTATCGCTTAATCGGGGCATTTTTATTACTTCTGCCATATAATTTAGATTATCTTTTTTGCGGCGTGAAATTAATGGAAAATGAATTAGTAGCAAGTATAAACCTGCATTTTATTGTTTTGCGATACTAACTCAAATGATTTCGTAAGGCATAAGTCGTAAGTTGTAAGTAGTAAGTAATAAGTTCAGCAATAAAAAAGCCCTTGAAGAATTTTCTTCAAGGGCTTTTTATTTACGCCTTATACCTTTTTACTTAGGCCTTCTACATTAATTAATCACAAAACTAATGATTACGCTTTCGGGGCTACGGTTGCCATTTTTAATTTGATAATAGCAATGCACATAACAAGTTTTTCCTACTTGCCCATTCACAAAATGAAAGGTATGACTAGCTGCAGAAGTCACATTTCCATTGGCAAAAGGCACATCGGCATCGGCAATGCCTGCTGCACCAACGTATGTTTCGAAGAAAATAAAATTACCAACGGGTGCTTCTTTGCTGCTAGGCGAAGCGGTATTGGTGAAATGAAATATTGCCCACAAATGCCCAATTGTATCTAGGGCAAAACCCGGTGCAACAGACGAAACCACAGCTGCACTTGCCAATTTACGAGCAAAAATTAAAAATTTAGACATATCGACAGCTGTCAAAACAGAATCGGGAATATCCCCATAAACAGCATCAAGAATGCCATCAATTTCCACTTCCAATGTGTTCTTCAACTCAACTACATTGTGCGTACACAAATCGGTATCATTCAACTTTGTCCAATTGGGTGTCCAGAGTGCGTACTTGGCATTCAGTGCCGTAAGCACAGTAGCAGGTGTATTAAACCTAGTTTGGTTGGCCGGTAGGTTTATATATGGTATTACCGTGTTGTAATAATTGTTTTTATCATCATCCTTTGTAGGGAAACGTGCTTCGTTGTGAGACATATTTTTGAGTTTAAAAAATTAATAAATGATTGTGGAATTTTCCATTCCCTTTCTTTTTCAAGAAATTTGGTGTGTCGAATACTTTATTTGGTGTACCGAATGTTTTATTTGACACATCAACTATTTTATTTGGTGCGTCAGATTTTTTATTTGGTGTACCAATTATTTTATTTGGTGTGTCAGCTATTTTATTTGATGCACCGAATATTTTATTTGAATATTCAAAACTTTTATTTCGATATTCAAATAAATAGAAAATAAATCCATCAACCATCCTTTTGAAGCTGTGTAACCAGTACTGCTGTTGAGTAGCAGCTATTTCTAGCATTGCAGCGGAGAAATTTGTATGAAGAAATTGTATTCATAAAGCATCGTTTTGTGGTGTTGGTGGTTATTTTGTTATTTAATTCTGGTGAAGGTTCAAAGAAAAGTTTCACATAACCTAATTATATTTTAAATAGTTTTTTGGTGGGTGGGGAGGATGGTGTTAATTTGTGTAGAGATGTCGGAAAGATTACCTCAATTAAAAAATGATTACACGAAAGGAGATAAAAAATGGCAGAGAAAGTAGTTAGTGAAATAGGTGGTGGACGATATGGAATTTCAAGAGGGATAAAAAAAAGTGACCTTGAAAAGTTTGCTATTGACCCAAAAACACAATTAATCCAGATTGCAGAACCGCTATCAGAGAAGGAAGTAGAGCTTTTGGAAAGTATAGTATTTTCTAAAAGAAGTGATATTCAATTCAGGGTTTATGCTCACTATAATCAAGTTTGTAACTTGACTTTTTTAGAAAGAATCCCTTCTTTAAGAAAATTATTAATTAACTGTATACTAGATGCAACAGGAATTGAATCAATTTGTAAATTAAAAAATATTGAACTAATAGGGGTAGATATTTTCAATCTTGACAACTTTGATTTTTTGAATAAATTAAATCCGTTTATTAGAGAACTTCATTTAGGGGAAACCAAATCTAAGAAACCTAAAATTGATTCAATTGCAAGATTTAGTGATTTAAAGATTTTGTATTTAGAAGGGCAACAAAATGGAATAGAAGTAATTAATCAACTAAAAAATCTTGAAGAAATTACCTTACGATCTATTTCAACAAGTAATATAGACTATATAAAAGGACTGCAAAAGCTTTGGTCTGTTGATGTAAAACTTGGAGGTATCAAAAATTTTGAAGCATTAACTTCCTTGCCAAATTTAAAGTATTTGGAATTGTGGCAAGTACGGGACTTATCTGACCTTTCATTTATCTCTAAGTTGACTACACTTCAACATTTGTATATTCAATCATTAAAGCAATTAAAGCAACTTCCTGATTTTAGTAATTGCCATTCTTTACGAAGAATATATCTTGAAAACTTAAAAGGACTGACCGAATTGGGTTCATTAAAGACTGCCCCCAATCTCGAAGAATTTATTTATGTCTTAGCCCAAAGTCAAGCTCCTGAAAAATTAATACCCGCATTGGAAAATTCAATAGTTAAACGTGTTTGTTGCAGATTTGGAAGTGATAAAAAGAATAATCTATTTGATGAGTTGGCAGCAAAATATGGCAAAGAGCAATATAGATATACAGAGTTTATTTATAAATAGAATACCAACTAGTTCAGAAGTGTACGAAAATCGCGAACTTGAGCAGGACTTCCATCCTGTTCTCAGCCTTTACTAAATTATTGTAACCCAATTACAGGACTATAAACACAAAATATCTTTTACACCTGCCCAGTGCTTGCGGGACACACCAAAAGAAAGAGAGTAGTTATTAGATATGGGAGTGTTGGTATTTACTAATATCTACTAACTAATAACTCATATCTAACTCTTAGATTTGCTGCCTAAAATGAACTAACATGAGTAAACACGCTTTTATATTTCCGGGTCAGGGATCGCAGTTTAGTGGGATGGGCAAAAGCCTGTACGATGGCAATGAAACAGCTAAGGAACTGTTTGAAAAGGCTAATGAAATACTAGGTTTTAGAATCAGCGACATTATGTTTGAAGGGACTGATGAGCAGTTGAAACAGACGAATGTGACGCAACCTGCCATCTTTATTCACTCTGTAATTGCTTATAAAACATTGTCTGATGCCAAGCCTGATATGGTGGCAGGACATTCTTTGGGCGAGTTTTCGGCATTGGTGGCAAACAACACATTGAGCTTTGAAGACGCGTTGAAACTGGTGAGCATCCGTGCAAATGCCATGCAGAAAGCTTGCGAAATAGTTCCTGGTACGATGGCAGCAGTATTGGCATTGGCAGACGAAACAGTAGAGAAAATATGTGCTGAAATACAAGCTGAAACGGGTGAGACAGTAGTAGCAGCTAACTATAATTGCCCGGGACAACTGGTGATAAGTGGATCGGTAGCGGGCATCAACATCGCTTGTGAGCGAATGAAAGCGGCTGGTGCTAAACGTGCGTTGGTATTGCCTGTTGGTGGTGCATTTCATAGTCCGTTGATGGCGAGTGCCAAAGAAGAACTGGCAGCAGCTATTGCAGCAACAACTTTTAATACACCAACTTGTCCTGTTTATCAGAACGTAGTTGCAAAAGCAGTGACTGACCCGATGGAGATAAAACAAAATCTGGAAGCTCAGTTGACAGGGGCTGTGCGTTGGACACAAAGCGTGGAAGCAATGGTGGCAGATGGTGCAATCAACTTTACGGAAGTGGGTCCAGGAAAAGTGTTGCAAGGATTGGTGCAGAAGATTTACAGGGAAGCAGTGATTATTAGTTATTAGTTATTAGTTATTAGTTATTAGTTATTAGTTATTAGTTATTAGTTATAAATCCTTATTTCGAGTAACTTGTAACATGGAATGGGGTTGAACTTTTCGAGATTGATGGTTTTTTGTTAAGATGGGTTTAGCTCCCAACTTTTAATACGATATTTGCAGCTTTCTGAGTCGGTATGCGTTGAGAAGGTGCCGAAAACAATACTTCCCTAGCAATGAGTGATGAAATAAAACATGAATGTGGTCTTGCTTATATAAGGCTTCGTAAACCATTTTCCTACTACCTACAACAACACGGAACGGTGATGTATGGCTTGAACAAGCTGTATTTGTTGATGGAAAAACAGCATAATCGCGGTCAGGATGGCGCTGGTATTGCAGCCGTAAAACTAGATGTAGAACCAGGCTACCCTTTCCTTTCCAGACTTCGCAGTAATGAAAAACAACCCATCGTAGATATATTTAGTAAGGTGAATGCGGAGGTTCAAGAACTGGTGAAATATCAGAAAGATATACTGAAACATCCCGGATTACTGAAAGGTCACGTTCCTTATCTGGGCGAATTATTAATGGGTCACTTGCGCTATGGTACACAAGGAAGAAACAGTGTAGACTTTTGTCACCCCTTCATAAAACGCGATATTCAACCAGGAAGAAACATTGCATTGGCGGGGAACTTCAATCTAGTAAATACGGATGAACTGTATGAACAACTAGGCATCAATCCGGGCGACTTCCAAAAGCAAAGTGACTTAGCTGCTATGATGGAAGTAATACATCACTTCCTTGTTAAAGCCGATGAACACAATCCAGATAATGCCAACCTGGTAGATGTGCTTCAACAAGCAATCCCCATGTTTGATGGTGGTTTTACAGTTGGTGGCTTAGTTGGAAACGGTCATAGTTTTATATTTAGAGACGCACATGGCATTCGTCCTGCCTATTATTATATAAATGACGAGGTAATTGTTGCAGCAAGTGAAAGGGCAAGTATCCGCACTACCTTCAATGTGGGTGAGAATGAAGTAGAAGAGTTGATGCCGGGCAATGCATTGATTGTAGACAACAAGGGAAATTTTAGTATTCGTCAGGTGGTGCCTGCCAAAGAACGTAGGGCTTGTAGCTTTGAAAGAATCTATTTTAGCAGGGGTAGCGACGAAAAGATTTATAGAGAAAGGATTGCGCTTGGTTATCATCTGAGCAAAAGGATATTGGAAAGGATTAATTATGATTTGAAGAACAGTATCTTTTCTTACATACCAAATACAGCCGAAGTTGCTTTTTATGGTTTGGTGAAGGGTATGGAAGATTACTTGAATCAGATTAAAGTAAAAAGGATTCTTAGCTGGGGTAATGACTTTGATGAAGAGAAGTTGCAAGAGATGATTACCCGTAAGATTCGTCAGGAGAAGATTGCGATAAAGGATGTAAAAATCAGGACTTTCATTACCGAAGACAGTAGCCGTAATGAGATGGTGCAACACGTGTACGATATTACGTATGGTACTGTCCGCAATCACGAGGACACACTGATTGTGATTGATGACAGTATTGTGAGAGGTACTACGCTAAAGGAAAGTATCGTACGGATGCTAGCCCGTTTGAAACCAAAGAAGATAATTGTGGTTTCATCTGCGCCTCAAATACGTTATCCGGACTGTTATGGTATAGATATGAGTAAGATGGGCGACTTTATTGCTTTCCGTGCAGCGATTGCCTTGTTGATAGAAAGAGGGATGGAATCTGTATTGACGGATGCACAAGAAAAAATACTTGAGTTGGAACGTACCGATCAGCTACATACTGAAAACATTGTTCGTTATATCTATAAACCTTTTACACCAGAGGAAATATCCGATAAGATTGCACAATTGATTACTCCGGAAGGCATTGATTTCCCTGTGGAAGTAGTTTATCAGACTATTGAAGATTTGCACGATAGCTGTCCTACCAATACGGGCGACTGGTATTTTACGGGTAATTATCCTACACCTGGTGGCAATCGAGTTTGTAATAAAGCCTTCTTAAACTATATGGAAGGAAAGAATGTGAGGGGATATTAGGAGGAGTTAGGCAGTTTTGACACAAAGGCGCTAAGACTCAAAGAAGCAAAAAGAAATAAAGAGTTTGAGTAAAAAAGGGAAGGGCTAATCACTATTATTGTGATTAGCCCTTTCTTTATATTTCCAGTAGAATAATTGGCTTATTTGAAACTGAATGATAATCCTCCGTGCAAGATGTACTTGCCATAACCAGCTTCTGCAAAGAAGGCCGTGTTCTTGGAAATTTCGAATTTGGCACCTACTCCCAACTGATAAGCAAGTGTACTGGGGTCGATTGGAGAAATAGTTGAAGTAGCATTACCTATATTAACCCCAATTGCTTCTCTGAAATACAAAGTTGCCGTATTGCTAAGAGGCGAGTATTGCATGAAGTTTGCCATTACAGACCAGTTTTCTAAGCTGGAACTTCCTTGGTACACGTTGTTGTAATTGGTATAGGGCACACTCACTTTGCCATAAGTAGCCAGGATACCAATGCTAGAATAGCGACTGTACCTATAATCGATAGACGCAGTCACAGGTCCGGTTTGGGAAACAGAACCCTTATACAGTCCATAGTAATCTGGAAATTCATTGGCATCTAAATTGGGAAAACCATATCCTACAGAAAGATATACCACAGGCTTGTACGCAGGCTGCTTTTCCCTTTGCTTGTTTTGGGGTCTTCTGCCCATCCTGTAATGTCCATATCCATAGCCATAACCGCCTCCAATCCTTCCTCCAATAATAACTTGTGCATAGGTAGTTGTCATAAACAACCCGCAAAAAAGTAGTAGTAAATAATAGTTCTTTTTCATAACACTTATTTTGATTCAGACAATAGCATAGTCCGTTCCTAAATAAGTTAAAGCCCGTTAAAGAGGGGTAAATAATTGTTTTTTATCGGCAGAAATAGAAAAAATTTTTGGAAAGAATCTTCATTATTTCAGTAAAACTATCTTAGGATGTTCTGATTGATAGAGATAAAACGTTGCTTTTGCATTTGGGTATTTGCTGATAAATGCTTCTTTAAACTTATTATAATACGCCTCTTCCGGAAAAGGTGGTGTATTCATTTCATTCATTGCCCAATTGTGCAAAATCAACTGTCTGCTATTGCGATTTGCCCATTTGTATGTCTTTTTACTTTCATAAAAAGGTTCAAAAAGCTTGTAATTTTGAGAATCTTCGTCAATTGAAATAACCAATTGTTTTGCTTTATAAGAATATAAACTAAACGATAAAAAGTGTGGCCACCACCCAATCAAACCAACTATTGGCATCACAACCAGTAGTAGCACAACGGGTATATTTATGATAGATGTTCTTGAAATGATTGTTTTGAATTGAACATCGTGCAGCCTGATTCCAATCAAATACAGATATACCATCATTACCAGATTCCAAGACCATACAGAACTGTTATAATTAATTCCAAAAGGCCCCAAAATGGTAAGGGTAAGCAAGTGCATCAGTATTAATAATGCTGCCCCAAACCTTCTTGTTCTTTTAAATAAAAATAAAATTCCGCCTAGTGTTTCTATTGAAGGCAATGAATAACCAAGGCGATAAATCAGCCTGTTATGTGTAACGCTAGCGGGCAAATGCAAGAGGTTTTGCAATATTTCGAACTGCCAAAATGTTTGTACAAATACAGTATTCAGTTTACAAATCCCACTAAAGATATAGGTGCATACAAGCAACAAAGCAAGGAGGGAAATGATACGGTTTTTGTATTGCCAGTTGGTTATAAAAATGACCATCATCAACAAATACTGATATTCCCATGCTTGCCAACGCGTTTGATCTAGCAGACAACAGGCAATTTCCAACGCTAATAATAGCTGCAAGAGAAGTTTCTTCTGTGGCATCAAAAACAAAAGAATCATCACCAACAAAGAACCAATAAAAAGTATTGTATGAACTAGTGCAGGAACCGTAAAGCCTAAATGAAAAGGCGGGACTATTGGAAAAATTCTATCGGCCAGCCATAATTTGTAACAAAGAAGTTTGGCAGAGAACCAGGCAATGAGCGCAAAACGTAAGACTATTGTTGATACACGTGCCAAAGCAACCTCCGAAGAAGAAGTTGGGTTTGAAAAACGTGCCTGCTTATTAGCTGTAAACAATAAATTCATTTTGAGAGATTATACTTAAAACAAGAGCCTCAATCAGCAAATCTATCCTCTTTAGGGCTTTGTTATAGTTTATTTGTTCAAATAATATTTCTTCTTTTATAAGTACAAATAGACAAATACTTAAAAAATATTTGGAAACTATCTTTTATTTTCTATTATTGCAGCCCTACAATTGTATGTGGGTAAAGTAATTACAAATGAGTAAAAGACAATTATACACACTAGAGTTTCCTGTGAGATGTTCTCCCACAGTTCTTTGGGATTTTTTATGCACCCCTGCCGGGTTGCAAGAATGGTTTGCAGACCATGTGAGCGAGTGGGAAGGCGTATTTACATTTTCTTGGAGTGGTGAGCCAACCCAAAAGGCACAAATAGTAGATTCTGAAGAAGAATATTTTATTCGATACAGATGGGAAAAGTTTGAAAAAGATGAATACCTGGAGTTTCGTATCAATCAAACAGAAATATCTCATTCTACAGTATTGGTTATCTCTGATTTTGCTGAAAAAGAAGAAATAAAAGACCTTACACAATTGTGGAAATACCAGGTAAAAGAGCTGTTCCACCGTTTGGGAGCATAATTATTTAGGCTTCAATACAAAATTGTCCCACTCATTGCAGTGGGATTTTTTTTGCCTATACTTTACAGAATATAAAAGAATAATTAACTCATTTTAGCGCTAAAAGGCGTTCTTCGATCTTACCCAATTTTCTTCCGGGTACACCCGTAACAACTTTGGGTACACCAAATATTGTTCTGGGTACACCATAAATTGTTCCGGGTATACCAAATATTGTTGTGGGTTCACCCTTATTCCTTAAGGGTATGCCGTCAAACAATTAGGGTTGTACGGAAATCTTTGCGGGACAACCAATTATCTCTTATTACTGATAACTATCCAGCTTGGCAGCAGCTTTTTCCAAGTCTTCGGGTGTATCTATTTCAATGCCCATATAATCTGTAACCACCATTTTGATGGAAACACCATTCTCAAGATAACGCAAGCATTCTATTTTTTCAACCGTTTCCAAAGGCGTCATACTCCAGTTGGTAAACTTAATAAGGGCAGGTTTCCTAAAGGCATACACGCCAATATGTTCGTAGTAGGTGGGTGTTATTTTACCATCTCTGTTATAAGGTATCACCGAGCGGCTAAACATCATCGCATTCATATTTCTGTCCACAGCCACCTTCACATAGTTGGGATCTGCGATGGATTTTTCGTCAGTTAGTACTTGCATCAGTGAAGCCACTTGTACTTTATTTTCAGTATCTTCTTCAAAAAGATTAATCAATCTCTCCAAAGGCTCCCGTTTCACAAATGGTTCATCGCCCTGCACATTCACAATCACATCCACATCAATTGCCAACACTGCTTCAGCAATCCGGTCACTACCACTTTCGTGTTGTCCCTTACTCATCACAGCTTTGCCGCCGTTGTTGGTTATTTCGTCATAGATAATTTCACTATCCGTTACCACAAACACATCATCAAATAAACCAGTTGCAAGGGTATTATCGTGGGTATGTCTTATAACTGTTTTGTCACCCAGCAACTGCATCAATTTTGCAGGAAAGCGGGTGGCAGCATAGCGTGCAGGTATCATTGCAACAATCTTCATGTACAGATTAGTTTTATTTCAACAAAGATTAAGAATAATGGGATTGAAAAGCATTCGGTCTATTAATTATTTACTTTTTTGATAAAGGGATATGTAGAAAAGTAGTTTGAATTGATAAACAGAGTTAATAAATTCACACAATACTCGATATAGTCATGTATCTCTTCATTATATTCTACAAGATGGACGATATATTTATGAATATATCAGTCCTGTTCATACGCCTATTGCGAATATCTTTGCGAAAATGGCTTTATTACTAAACATACACCCAGTTAACCCCAATCAAAGGCATATAGATACCGTTGTAGATTGTTTGCTTTCGGGTGGCGTTATTGTTTATCCCACCGATACTATCTATGGTTTGGGTTGCGATATTTTTCAGCATAAAGCAATAGAAAAAATTGCACGAATTAAACAGGTTGACCCCGCAAAAGCACAGCTAAGTTTTGTGTGTAATGACCTGAGCGACCTGAGTAAATACACCAAAAGCATTGATACGCCCCTTTATCGTTTGTTGAAGAACTACCTGCCAGGGCCTTATACCTTTATATTGCCGGCAAGCAAAGAAGTGCCCAAGATTTTGCAGACAAAAAAGAACACAATCGGATTGAGAATACCCGATAACCTCATTGTTCAAACCATTACGAGGCAGTTGGGGCATCCTATTTTGTCTGCCTCATTGCCGGGCGAAATGGTGGAAGAATATACCGACCCAGAACTGATTTATGAGAACTTTAAAAATCTGGTTGACATTGTGATTGATGGTGGAATTGGCGGAATGATCCCTTCCACTGTTATCGATTGTACCAAAGAGGAGTATGAAGTGGTGCGGATGGGTGCCGGTGAATGGGAATAAATGCTTAATCCTCTTCTTCCTCTACCGGACGGTTTTGAGCAGCGATGGCAGCTTGCTCATCTAAATAATCCAAGATTTTATTATCCACTTTTGCATCAAATTTTCTGGCAAACAATTTCCCACTATTCACAAGCTTTTCAGCATCCTCAATAGTCAGTATTTTATCAGGAGCAGATTCGATAAACCGAAGGTTATCATCCACAAAGTCTGTGGTGTAATCCGAATTCTTCATCAATGTCTGAAAAATGAACTCGTTGCTTCTGCGCGTTTTTTTGAAGAAATTGATTACGCTAGGAAAATCCAGTAAATAATCGGAGATGATGTTGGCATGTAAAGATGAAATAGTGAACCACGCCGAACCACCATAGGCTTTAAGGTTTTTAGGGATTTTTCTTGCAGGAAGAAATGTACTAGCCAATCCCGCCAGCAACTTACTTCCAAAGAATGGATTATAGCCAAAATAATATTTTTTTATATTGTCTGCCCCCTCTTTCCATTCACTGTCAACCACTCTCGACTCCATAAATATCTTACCTGGATTCTGTTTAAAAAACTGATGTATCTCGAACACGTCTTTCAAAGGATAATCCCGCCCACTTAAGATATTAAAGTAGTCATATCGTTTGTGGGTTTGAAGTACATAATCAAATCCGTTGAGAATGGCTTCTGCGCTGCTAAACCCATCTTTAAAAATAGATACCCTTGGTCGGATGAAATGCACCTGACCTAGATTTTCCAGATACAAAAAGGGGTTGATATTTGCCTTAAGATCAATATGGATAAAGAAATCCGCCTTGGGATGTTGTAATCTTTTAATTAGTCTTTCAACGTGTTCGGGGGCTTCGTGAGCAAGTATCAGGTGTGCAATTCTCATTTATTGTTCGTTTTTTGCCAAACCTGTTTGTCAAACCAAAAATTGCACACCAAATAAATAGGTATCTGCATGTGGCAATTGAACAAAAAAATCAGACCAACAGGATGGTTTAAGGGGTGTTGTATATCTTCAGGGCAAGTAATAGTATAAAACTATACAGTCACGCCAACACGTTTGATGGCGTCACTCATTTCTTTTATCAATGAAAAATCTTTTTCTATAGCATTGCCAACAACAATCACATCGGCACCAGCTTTACAATTCAAGTAAGCTTTTTCTGGGGTAGTAATGCCGCCACCAACAATCAATGGGCTTTCTATGTGGCTAGCTACTGTTTGTATCATTGCTTCGGTAATGGGCTTTTTGGCACCACTGCCTGCATCCATATAAATCAGTTTCATGCCTAGCATTTCTCCCGCCATAGCCGTACACATAGCAATTTCATTTTTGTCGGCAGGTATCGGGCTAGCATTAGAAATGTAAGAAACGGTTGTTGGGGCACCTCCATCTATTACCATATAACCAGTTGGCATTATCTCCAAACCACTCTTTTTTACATAAGGGGCAGAGATAACGTGTTGACCAATCAGCAATTCGGGGTTACGACCAGAGATAAGAGATAAGTATAACAAAGCGTCAGCATAGCGGCTCACTTGTGAGGGAGAACCAGGAAAAAGCACAACAGGAATATCGCAATTGGCTTTTATCTGCTGAATACATTCATCCAGATGATTAGAAATAACAAGACTACCACCTACAAAAAAATAATCAACCATCGCATCAATGCCTAATGAAACCAACTGATCGATAGTCTGAGGAGTAACTTTATCGGGGTCTATCAGAACCGAGAAAGACTTTTTCCCTTGCTTTTTATTCTCCGTAAATGTTTTGTACAAGGCTTGCTTCATGCAATGTTTTGTAAGTGATTAGTGCAAAAGTGCAAAAAAGTTATGGGTAATCTGACTTTATTTTAAAATATTCTTCTTTTAGATAGATTAACCAACCCTAATGCTGCACCCCTGCAATATAAAAAAGCTTTTGAAACCAGACGAGAATACTTTATTGCGTATCAAATTCTATCCTACAATCACCTGTACTAAAATGCTTCCAACCACATTTTTAGTGAGTACTTTCTTCCAATAAGTGACAACTTACTGAAAGATAGTGGTCACTTATTATGAATATGTAACCACTTATTTGCGATAAGTTGTCACTTATTGAAAAAAAGGACTCACTTATTCCGAATAAGAACTCGTTTATTTGTAATAAGTGAGTCCTTATTGAAAAAAAGAAGGTGCTTATTATGAATAAGTGACCACTTATTGAGGACAAACTCCCCTTTATCGCTTTTTCTTTTGTTCAATCACAAAGTCTTCAAACTGTTGTAATGAAAAACTACTAAGATTCTGCTCGGAAGTCAATCCTGCCTTTTGCGCTACCAATACCCCATATCTGCAATCGTTGTAACCATCAATACTATGTGCATCTGGATTAATGGACAAGAGTACATTTTTATCCAAGGCTGCGCGAACCCAGCGCCAATCAATATCCAGACGACGAGGATGTGCATTTATTTCAATCACCACATTATTAGCCGCACAGGCATCAATTATCTTCTGATGATTTACGGGATACCCATTTCTACTTAGCAACAATCTTCCAGTTAAATGACCTAAAATAGAGGTGTAAGGATTTTCTATTGCATTGATCAAACGCATCATCGCCTTCTCTTCTGTCATCTTCAAGTTGGAATGGATGGAGGCAATCACTACATCAAACCGTTCTAGTATATCCTTCTCATAATCCAAACTTCCATCATTCAATATATCACTCTCAATACTCTTAAATATTTTGAAAGGCGCAATCTGTGCATTCAACTCATCAATCTGTTGATGCTGTGCAAGCACCCGTTCTTCATACAATCCTTGCGCATAAAAGGCAGTCTTCGAGTGATCGCTTATCACCAAGTATTCATACCCCTTTTGCATAGCCGCAGCCGCCATTTCCTCCAATGTATTGTTGCCATCGCTCCATTTACTGTGGCAATGTATAATGCCTTTTATATCTTTTGTTTGGATAAGAGAAGGCAACTTGTTTTCTTTTGCTTGCGCGATAACAGAAATTTCCTCACGCAAACAAGGCTGGATATAAGCAATGTTATTGGATGAAAAGATGGCTTCTTCAGATGGATAACTGCTTTCATTAAACCCGATAGTTGCTTTCCAGCCATCCAAGAAAGCATCACTACAGCTGGTTTCGAACTGTTGCTTTGAAATAGCATTTGCTTCAACAGAATAAAAACCCAGCTTCACATTCTCCTGTCCCACAACAGAAACATAATTGCCTGTATCATCCACTAAAGTGTATCCATTATTTGTAAAAAAGGAAGAGACGGTATTCTTAGGGGTAGTTGTTACCCAATCTAGTTTATCTATCACCTCCATCTGCCGCCTAAACTGGCCAGTAATGTAAAACTGAGGATTATTAAAAAGTGACTTCAACTTCGCTTCTACATTGATAGCAAAGTTTTCTATCTGTTGATACAAATAGCTTCCTTGAGAACCCATATAAAACAGTATGGATTCCTTTACGTTCTGCTGGGTTTTCTCGCCAAAGCCCTTATAAAGGGTAAGTCTGTTTTCCTCGCAGGCATACAATAACTCTCCAATAGTTTCTATGCCTAGCTCCTTCCATACTGTAAAAATCTTCTTTGGGCCTAGTCCTTTTAAGTTCAGCATTTCCAAAATACCGGGAGGGGTATTGGAAATGTATTCATTCAATTGCGGTAACTGACCCGTTTCCAGTTGTACAATTATCTTTTTACCAATAGCATCACCAATACCTCTGATACCAAATATTTTATCTTGAGGCAAATCCTTCAACTCGGTTGGCAATTTCTCAATGGTGAATGCTGCAATAGAGTATGTTTTGGTCTTAAAACTATTCTCTCCATGTATATCCATCAACTTTCCTAATAGGGAGAAATTATCTGCAATCGCTTCGTTGGTCATAATAAAGTCTTTTGTTAGCAAACTTAAAATAAAAAGCCCCGAAATAAGTCGGAGCTTCCAAAAAAGTGAGAAAAACGAGGGGTCGTCTTAAAGGTTCTATAAACAAGAATAGCGGTTGATTGATTCAACCGCTATTCTTGTTTATAGTTTAATAAACTATTCAGCTATTGCTACTTCTGGAGCAGCAACAGAAACGATAGTTTTATCTTCTTTTGTTTTTCTGAATTGAACCAAGCCATCAGTCAAAGCAAATAATGTGAAGTCTTTACCTACTCCTACATTCTTACCAGGATGAAATTTAGTTCCTCTTTGACGAATGATGATATTGCCAGAAATTGCAGGCTGACCACCAAATATTTTAACGCCTAAACGTTTGCTGTTTGAATCTCTTCCGTTTTTTACCGAGCCTTCACCTTTCTTGTGTGCCATCTTATAAAGATTTGAATATTTTAATAATTAATTGAACCCACTTAAAACTGATTAGGCAATGCTTTCAATCTTAATACGAGTGTAGTGCGTACGGTGACCGTGTTTCTTACGGAAACCTTTCCTACGCTTCATTTTAAAAGCGATAACCTTATCCCCCTGTACAAGGTCTTTAACTATTTCTGCTGTTACAGTTGCTTTTACAGCTGCACCAGTTGTAAGTACTCCGTTGTTGTCAACTAACAATACATCACTGAATTGTACCTTGTCGCCAGTGTTTCCTTCAATGTGTGGAACGAACAAGTTATCTCCTGCTTGTACCTTGAATTGCTGACCTGCTATTTTTACGATTGCTAACATAATAAACCAAAATTTGGTCGGCAAAAGTAAGGGTATATTATTAAAGTAATACACATAAGTGCAAAAAAATCTTCCTTTTTTTCAAATACTTAGAACTTAGAAAGAAAATCGCTTAAAAAACACCTTACTGTGCGGGAATTACTACTGTTTGATAGGTCGTGTCTGCGCAACCATTTCCAGTAACTATAAGCCTTACAGGATAACTTTGGGTCCCAGTTCCTGTAGCGCCTCGCAGGTACCTTGTTTCGGTGTAAGCATTGTAATCATTATCTGTTTTTCCGTTTCCGAAGTCCCAATAATAACCATCAATACCTCCACCTCCGGCAGGCGAAATGGATGTATTTTTAAACGATACCAATACATCAGTAGGATATTCTTTTACCCAAGTGTATTCGAAAGCAGCTTTTGGTGATGGGTTGGGTCCTTTTGCATGGATGGTTTTATGTACTGTGTAAATAATTCGTCCATTCAGCAAGATGCTCATTATAACGTCATAATCATTCATATAATAGAATGAATATTGCATGGGACTACCAGTTGTATCTCCTGTTCCATTAGACCAATGCCAAGAATAAACAGAACCCGTTGGAACGTTAGTAGCTGTTGGCGTAAAAACAAAATATTCGCCTGAACAGGAGTTGTAAGATACCGCATCGAAACTACCTGTAATTGGATAAGTAGCTGGCACATAGACACTAAGAGTTGTATCGGCTGTGCAACCTGCATCGGTAGTAATGGTTAGCTTAACTGGGTAATTTACATCCTGACTGGCAGCAGGAAACGCATGTCTGGTAAGTGCTGTTGCAATACTAGATGTTGTTCCGTCTCCCCAGTTCCAATTATAATTAATGATAGATCCATGATTTACACTTGATGCACTGTTGAAGGTGATATAGTTTGGGTTGTTTGAAAAATCATTCTTGAATGAAAAAATAGCCACTGGTTTCAGCTGTTGTCCCCAAGCATCTACCCCGATTGATGTTGAATAGATAACCGTTCCATTACTGTTTTTTGCTTCCAACAATACCACAAAAGAAGAGGCTCTATTGTACCCATGCTGAACACTATCACCAGTATCTGAATATCCATCTCCAAAATACCAAGTTAAGGTTGTTGCACCCGTTATCTTGGAAGGGTCTGCTTTAAAAGTAAATATCTCAGTAGACGGATAGCAAGGAGAGGTCTTAGTAACTGTCACAACCAAATTTTCAAAAGTATATACAGTTGTATCCCCCGTAACAGATGTTGTTTTATTGCCTACAAACGTGGTGGTTTTGGTACCAGTCGTGTCACTTTTAGTACAGGAAGATAAAATAGAAATAAAAAGAATAAACAAAGCAATAGCTAGGTTTAACCGTCTATTATTAGTATGTACTAGTAGGTGATTCATTGTTAATTTTTTCATTAGTTCATCTACAACTAACAATTAATATGTGTACTGATTAAAAATTGGAATAGTTATCACTGCCGCAGCAGTATCCTTACAGCCACTATTGCTGGTAACTACTAACTGAATCTTATGAGTAGAAGTTGTTTCGAGTTTGCTATAACCCTGTGTTTCATAAGTATCGTCTGAATTAGGGTCTATAGAAGCACCATCTATTGTCCAGGTACGTCCTGTAATATACCCGTGTGGGATATTTGATTGATCGTAGAAAGCCCATTTCACATAACCGGAATCTTCATAAGCCGTATTCTTTAAAAAGAGCGCCACTGGTTTAATATTTTGCCCATAAGCAGTAACATTAGTCCGAGGCGAAGTGTAAATAATTTTACCATTCAGACTGATATACATCGTAACGCCATAATTATTTTGATAAGCATACGAATGACTGATTGGATTGCCAGACGGTAGGTTACTAACCGGTATCCCACTAACATTATCTGCAAAGTCCCACAAATAAACCGCACCGGCAGGAACATTGGTTGCAGTAGAAGTAAACTGTATAGACTCTGCCGTACAAACGTTTGAACTTAAGGCAGTAAAACTTCCCGAAATATTGGTGTAAATAGCATTGATAGCAACAGGTACAATAGAAGTGTCTTTGCAACCACCACTAGATGTTACAATCAGCTTTACTGGATAAGTTACATCATTTGAAATCTGTGGGAAATCGTGCGGTACATTATCTCCACTTACCGAAATACTCGTTGTACTGTCTCCCCATATCCATTTATAGTTTGTAATGGTACCCCTTGGGACCGATGAACCATTTGCATTGAAATTAAGATTATTTGGATAGTTGATGTCAAATAGCTGCGCATAAAAAGAAGCGTGAGGGGTAACTTGTTGTCCATAAGCCTGCACATTTACCGTAGTAACGGCAAGGCTATTCTTTTTGGAATTTGTAATATTAAGCGTAACCGTATAGTATCCCGCATCCTGATAAATATTACCAACCGTATTGGCACTTGATGCTCCATTGATAGAGTGCCCATCACCAAAATCCCAATTAAATAATGCCCCAGATGGAAGACCTGTAGCAGTGGCACTAAAAGCAAATATCTCGTTGCTTGGATAGCATTGGTTTGTTCTGCTGTATTTGATAGTTACATTATTGGCTTCAACAGTTACAGTATCCAGGTAAGCCGATGTTGCCCCACCAACCACTTTTATGGTATCTGTCGTTCCACCCCCATTCGTGGTTGTGTCGGTTGTCTTTTTGCAAGAAGTAAATAGTACTGTCAAAAACAATACAAATGCGGTGTATTTAAAAATTGTATTCATTATATAAGTATCAAAATCTTTAAAAACAATCAAAATCTATCCTACAAAGATACCAGCCAGACAATTCTTGTAAACCCCTCAAATAGGGGGAATACTTTTTATAGGTTGAATCCTGCTTATTTATTTGGTTCAATACCACACAACTAAACTACTTTTTACAAGTATTTATTCGCAACAGTGCATACAGTGGGCAGAAATTCATTATTCCAGTAAAGAGCAAAATACCGCCGATAATAATAGCGGTTTGGGCAAAAGCATTGGCAATTGTGTGCGTAATAAATAAAGCTGATATAATAGCTGCGACTATAATTCGGATGATGGCATCTACTTTTCCTACGTTGCGATTCATAAAACTCAATTAATGATTACAAAACTAATGCTTTGTCTCTAGCATAAATTTGTATTAAAACGCAAATAATGCGCATTTAGTGTCCATAAAGATTCTAAAAGTAATTTTTGCTTGTCGAGAATTCATATTTTTGAAGGCTACAATCCCTAGAAAGTATAAAGAAATATTTATAAATGAAGCTTGTAATTGAGGCCATATCAGACAGAGGCGTTGTGAGAACTACCAATGAAGACCTGGTTCTTGTGGGAAATGATATTCTACGAAATGCTGCCAAGCGTTATGAATTTGATTTTAGCACCTACGAGCATCCTTTTATTATTGCCATTGCCGATGGTTTGGGTGGTCACAAAAGTGGTGCGATTGCAAGTGAGTTTGTGATGCAGAATATGGCCAAAGCTGTTAATCAATTGCCCCTGAATCTTCCAAAAAATATAGTTAGAAGTTATTTCAATGCAACGTCCAAAAGCATTCATGATAGTATTCTGGACGAAGGCAATGCCGATGACACAAAGAAAGGAATGGCATCTACCTTTTCTGGCGCTTTGTTTTATGGAAATAAAATCTTTTTGTTGCACATAGGCGATACCCGCATTTATCATTTTAATAGCAATAAAAACTTGCTGACACGCCTCTCTCGAGACCACTCTTTGCAGGAATTGAATGGAAATGATGGTGCATTGAAAACCGCTATTGTAAATGCTTTTGGTGCCAATAAGGATATTTTTATCGACTTTCATGAAATAACTCACAAACTTCAGGATACCGACCTGTTGCTGATTTGCTCTGATGGATTGACCAAGGAATTAACCGACGATCAGATTGCCAACCTCATCAATAACTCCAACAGCTACCTCAAACTAGCTGATGAGGCCAAAAAACTTGGAGGCAACGATAATATTTCTATCGCTGTTGTGAGATACATGAAATATTGGTAGGGGGGAAATGTCTCAACCCTTACACAAAATCAAAATATTACCTCTTTCAAGTCAGCCAATGATAGCGCTGGGATATGCGGTTTCCTAATCTCTCAATATATCGGGTCTTCTTTCTTTGGTGCGTTGCAGACTTTGTTCGCTGCGCCAATCTTCAATTTTTACTGGGTCTCCACTTAATAAAATATCCGGAATCTTTAATCCTTTAAACTCGGCAGGACGGGTATAAACAGGTGGAGCGAGTAAATTATCCTGAAAACTATCCAACAAAGCAGAGGTCTCGTCGTTCAAAACCCCGGGAATCAGTCTTCCAATCGCATCTACTACAACGGCAGCGGCTAGTTCGCCCCCACTCAAAACATAATCGCCAATAGAAATTTCTTTAGTTACATACAAATCGCGGATACGCTGATCGATGCCCTTGTAATGCCCACAGATAATCAGTAAATTTCCCTTCATAGAAAGGTAGTTAGCCATTCCCTGATTAAAGGTTTCGCCATCGGGGGTCATGTAAATAATGTCATCGTAAGTAGTTGTTTTTTGCAGGTGTTCAATGGCATTTGATAATGGCTCACACATCATCACCATACCTGCACCGCCACCATATTGGTAATCGTCTACCTGACCATGTTTGTTAATGGCCCATTCTCTGAGGTTGTGGCAACGCACAGAAAGCAGGCCTTTGTCCTGCGCCCTTTTCATAATACTATGACTAAAGGGACTATCCAATAATTCAGGCGCAACGGTGATAATGTCTATTTGCATGTGGGGAGTTTAATCTTTAGTAGCAACGAAAGTAATTTTTTGCTTAGCCCTATATGAAACTGTATGACCTCTTTGCCATGCAGGTATCCATTTGGGTCCGTCCTTAATAACTCTTTTCGCTTCTTCAACTAGCTTTTCATTTACTGTTGAAGTTGATAAACTGTCAGCAGTTACATCGCTTACATTTCCCTCCTTGTCAATCAAAAAAATAACATTTACAGTAGCTTTTGCACACTTTTCTCCTTTAGGTATTTTTATATATTTATTGCCAAGTGATGAATTTACGTTCTTTACCAAATATTTTCGCCATCCAACCCAGCCATCAGGAAATTTTGCTTCCACTTGCACAATTCTAAATATACTGTCTCCGTTGGGGGACAATCCAATGAATCCATCAGTCAAACTTTTGTCCTCAGAATATAAAGTATCTCTTTTTTGCGCCTTCAATCCACTCCCCGCCATCAAAACCGCCATCATCATCAAAACAATCTTTTTCATTTTTATCTTTTTTAGGTTGATTAATGCTTGCAAAGTAGCAGTTCTTATTGATAAGTTGGATACCAAAGCTACTTTTCCTTTGTCCCTAAGCTATTTGCGGTTGTCCCCCAAACAAAAGGGGATGCCCCCCAGAGAAAAGGGGATGTCCCCAAGAACATTGCGGGTGCCCCCCAACAAATTGCGGATACCCCCAGAGAAAAAGGGGATGCCCCCGAAGGAAAAGGGGGTGTCCCCCAAAGAAAAGGGGAAAGTCCGCAATCACTAAATCTCTATTTTTTACATCTAAAGAACGTACAAACTATAACTTATTACCTACTACTTCCTCTTATTCCATAAATCCATCTAAATCCCTTCTATCTCTTTTTGTTGGTCTGCCTACTTTACTCAAACGCTTGCCTGTATGAAAAGAAGAGGGTTGAAACTTGGTGACATCCAACTCTTCGGCAGGGGTAAGATCTATATAATAATTGAGTGATTCGGCATACGCCACCCGGTTATGCAATAATCCAGTCACTTTTATAATCCATTTTCTAGCTTCCGTCTTCACCTCATATTCATCGCCCACATTTACCGTCTTAGAAGCTTTCACCGAGCCACCATTTAACTTTATCTTACCCTTATCGCAAGCATCAGAAGCCAGACTTCTTGTTTTGAAAAGCCTTATTGACCATAAATATTTATCAATCCTCAATTTTTCCTTCTCTGCCATGATTGAATATTTTGAATGATTCAATGATTTTTTGCTAACGTATAACCTATTACTTAAAACTTATAACTGCCTTTACTTACGACTTACAACTTACCACTTACGACTTACAACTTAAATCACACATCAAACACCAGGTTTCCTTTACTTTTTATCTGTTCGGGCGTTAGTTCTGCCACCAGCTGTACCCCATTAATTGTTTTGATGCCCTGTTTTATCCAGTTTAGTTGTTCTTCTTCCATAATATCGCCACGGATCAACCACAAAAAATCGGTATGTTTAAACTCGGGTAACAGATATTCGCCATCATATTGGGTATGGTAAAGAATATATTCGAGTGATGGATTATTTGTGTCGATAGAATGATAGATGGAGAAGAAATAGTTTCTGTTTTTCTTATTGATGGGGATTTCCTTCTCACTACACAGCCTAAAATTCAGCCCGAAAAGATTATTCAACTGCCAACAAAACAAATGCTTTTTGATGGGGGCAGTGATGGCCAACAATCGTGTACCCCTAAAGAAGTCCTCATTGAGGCCTTCGACATCGAGCGTAAGATTTTTTATTGCCATGGTATAAAAGTTAAACGAATATTTTTTCAGTTCAAACAAATGTAACAAGGAAAATTGCCACAAAGACGCTAAGACTCGAAGAAGCACTAAGAATTTAAGAGAAGAAAGGATTGCCCAATATTACTGTAAGTAAAGTGTATATTTGCTCCGCAAGGTTTTAGAGAATAAGACGCAGTGGTTTGCAGAACCACTTCACCGCATCTTTAAACCTTGTTTTTACTCCACAATCCTCAGCTTAGCATAGTTCAGCATTATCTTCTTCTCCCCATTCTGTTTGAAATCGATATTTGCAATGGGATTATGTCCCGAGCCTTCTACTTTAAGTACAATCCCAAAGCCAAACTTCTGGTGCTCCACTTTCTGTCCCGCCTGCAAATTACTGGTATCACTAGGTTCGAAGTTCTCGCTTGGCGTATGCTCTTTTACTTTTGGTGCAACGGGTTGTGCGGGCATATAACTCGGCTTTGGCTTGGGTCCACCGGGGTTACCATTACCTGCATTGGGAAGCCCCATTCCTTTGTGCATCCGCTCAAAAGGCATTCCTGTACTTGTGCCTCCCTGGTTGCGCATGCCACCGCCAGAATTTGTTCTGTCAAGAAACTGTTCCGGCATTTCATCCAGAAAGCGACTAGGATCATTCTGTACCAATTGCCCGAAACGATAGCGGGAGTTGGAATAGGTGAGCCACAGTTTATCCTTAGCCCTAGTAACCGCCACATAAAACAAACGCCTTTCTTCCTCCAGTTCCTCACGGGTGTTGACGCTCATGGCATTTGGAAAAAGGTTCTCTTCGATACCGCCAACAAATACACAAGCAAACTCCAAACCCTTTGCAGCATGAATAGTCATTAGTTTCACCACATCTGCATTTTCTTTGTCATCGTCTGCATCAGTAAACAACGTAACCTGTTGCAAGAACGCCCCCAACGATTTCTCCATCACCTCACCATCTTCATTGTCGGGCATTTCTGTCCAGTTCTTTATTGAGTTCAACAACTCCTGCACATTCTCGTAACGGGCTAACCCTTCTGTAGTTTTATCAGCAAATAGTTCTTTCACTAAGTTGGTGTGCTTGCCCACCAACACAGCAACGTCATACGCATTCTTATCATTAAGTAACGTCTGGAAATACTTAATCATCGTTACGAAGTTCTGCAACGCTTCTAGTGTACCGCCTTTAAAGCCAATTTCCCCAGCACGCTGCACCGCCTCGAAAAAGGTAATATTCTGTTCGCTAGCTACAATGGCCAACTTCTCAATAGTTGTTTTTCCAATGCCCCGTACCGGATAATTGATAATCCTTTTTAGCGCTTCTTCATCGCGTTGATTTACGACCACACGCAAATACGCCAACATATCCTTCACTTCCTTTCTTTGATAGAAACTTACACCCCCATAAATACGATAAGTGATACCCATGCGGCGAAGGCTTTCTTCATACGCACGGCTCTGTGCATTGGTGCGGTAAAGAATGGCGAAGTCGCGGTTGAGGTAATGATTGCGCAGTTTTTGTTCCTGAATAGCATCCGAAACAAACTTACCCTCATCATTATCGGTCATGGTGCGGACGACTTTAATCTTCTCCCCGATCTTATTATCTGTCCACAATTGCTTGGGTATCTGACCTTTATTGTTACCAATTATCTCGTTGGCAACTTTTAAGATGCTTTGGGTGCTACGATAGTTCTGCTCCAGCTTCACCACTTTCACATCATCATAATCCTTTTGAAACTGCAAGATATTTTCAATGGTTGCACCACGGAAACTATAGATGCTTTGCGCATCATCCCCCACTACACAGATATTTTCATTCATTGCCGCCAACAACTTAGATATCTGGTACTGCACAGCGTTGGTATCCTGGTACTCATCTATCATGATGTACTTAAACTTGCGCTGGTATTTGCTGAGGGCATCGGGTTGTGTATTCAGCATCTCGTACATTTTCAACAACAAATCATCGAAGTCCATGGCACCATTCTTAAAACAACGGGCGCAATAAGCTGCATAAATCTTAGCAATAGCTGGTCTGTTTGCACGGATATCTTCCTGCTGCAAGTATCCATCAATGGAATATTCACCGGGGCCAATCAACGCATTTTTGGCAGAGGAAATACGGTTGCCTACAATGTTTGGTTTGTATTGTTTATCATCTAAGTTCAGTTCGTTTATAACCGTTTTTATAACACTTCGGCTATCGTCGGTATCATAAATAGTAAAAGAATTTGGGTAGCCAATCCTGTGGGCTTCGGCGCGAAGAATCCTGGCAAATACACTATGGAAAGTACCGATGTAAAGATTACGGGCTTCGTGGTTATTTAATATCTTTTCGATACGCTCCTTCATTTCTGCAGCAGCCTTATTGGTAAATGTGAGTGCCAATATGTTGAAAGCATCTACCCCTTGTGCCATCAGGTGAGCAATTCGGGTGGTGAGTACCTTGGTTTTACCACTTCCGGCACCCGCTACAATCATTAATGGGCCGTTGATATGGGTTACTGCTTCGCGTTGTGGTTCGTTCAATCCTTGTAAATAATCCTGCATGGGGCGAAGATAAGGCGTAGAAGAGATATGAACTATGAACTATGAGTGATGAGTTATAAGTTGAAAAAACATAGCACTTCTATTTCACCAATCCTTTTCACAAATCACGCCGCTTCCGTTTGATTAAACCACTTTCTCTTGTATGCTTACCCTGTTCTTTGTTACTAGAACGATAGACGCGCCATAAATTCTTTTCCATTTGTTTATTTTGAGTAGAATAGTCTTAGTCAGCAGAAAAAATTAACCTTATACCGAATTAACATTGTCACATTAAACCAATGAAATCAACTTGATGTCTGAAAGGCATTAATTAATCATTTAAAACACAAAAAATGAAAAGGATAATCGTAACAGCAACTGCACTATTTCTATTGGTAGGGATTACCAATGCACAGTCTGACAGTACACAAGCAAACCATGAACATCATTTTAACGACCATCAAGCAAAAGGTGGTGAAATGCACAAACACCATGGCGACGGACAAAAAGATGGTGGAAATGGCAAAGAAAATTGGGCGCATCATGATGGACATGAAATGATGCAACACTTGCACCTGACCAAAGAACAAAAGGAACAAGGTAAAGCAATCAAGGATAATTATGACAAGCAACTGGCCGCTTTGTACGACAATGACAAATTGAAGATGGGTGAGTTTAAGAAGAAAACCGCTGCCTTGATAGCCGAAAGAAAAGCTAAAATGGAGGCCCTGCTAACCGTTGAGCAGAAGAGCAAAATAGAAGCCTTTAAAAAGAAAAGAGCGGAAGACAGGCAGGTGATAGCAGCTGCCAGATTGGAAAGGATGAAAATTAATCTGGGTCTGAATGAAAATCAGGTGGCATCTATTAAAACTGCGCAAGAATCTTTGCATACACAAATGAAAGCATTACACGAAGATGAAAGCTTGGTTCCTGAACAAAAGAAAGAGAAAATGAAGGCATTGTTCGAACAACACAAAGCAACCGTAAAGGCGCTTCTGACTCCTGAACAACAAAGCAAACTGGAGAGCAGTATGAAACACAGGGAATGGAGGGGTTAGTTTATTAATCAATCATTATATGCAAATGCTCATCTCAATTATTGGGGTGAGCATTTTGTTTTAAAGGGACACTCACCACTTTTCTTCCTCACAATCCTCACTAGCAGGTGGGGTATTGTTCTGGCGAGAAATTATCTTCTGCAACTGCCGCTCTATAATTGCAATGGCAATCGTTTCTCCGGCGGGAGTGGCGGTGGCTTCCTGTAATAATTGTTTGATGTGTTTCTCATTAATATCAATCCTGTATAAGAGATACACTAGTTTCTCAAAGTCGTTGAGAATAAGGTTATTGATGTAAGTTGCCAATGCCGACTGCAACCCATCCATGGTGGGGATTGTCTGCAACTCCATACCCGTTTCCTTTTCGAGTGTTTCTTTTATAAGAAGTAGATTTTCCATAGGAGCTATTTAAAACTTTTCTATTACGCCCAAACCAAACAAAGCATAATCATATTTAACAGGGTCGTTGGCATCTAATTGTTTTAAGTAATTGGTTAGCTCAATAGCAGACAGCCAGTCGTTTTGTTTTCTATCCAACAGATTAAAACGCTTTGCCACCCTTGCCACATGCACATCTATCGGACATACTAACTGATGGGGTTTAATGGTTTTCCAGATGCCAAAGTCCACACCATTGTCATCACAACGCACCATCCAACGGAGGTACATATTCAATCGTTTACAAGCAGACTTCTTAAAAGGCGCTGCAATATGTTTCTTGGTTCGCTGCGGATAGTCTTCGTGTATCTTACCAGAGAATACATAGTTATGAAACCCATTCAAAGCATTCTCTGTATCGGTATCGGTAGCTGATAGTCCTTTGGTAAAAGCAGTTTCCAAAGACTGTTCACCCATTGTGGCATAGTGGTATTTCAGGAAGTCGAGCAGATAGAATAAATCCGTGCTATTGAAGGTACGGTGTACAAACTTCATCATTGGCAGCAGGGCTTCAGGGTTATCATCCTGCATATTCATAATAAACTCATAGGGTTTATTACCCATAAAGTTCATTAATCTGTTGCAAGAATTGATGATACCTGTGCGTGTTCCCCAAGCAAGTATAGCAGCAAACAGTCCGGCTATCTCGATGTCTTGCTTAGTGGTAAACCGATGCGGAATAGAGATAGGGTCATCCTTTATAAAAGAGGGATGATTGTATTGGGCAGCCTTTGCATTGAAGAAATCTATCAGGTCGGGATTATTTGCCACAGTCTTTTTTGTTTTTTGGTAAAGAAAAAATTAAACACATAGGAACATAGGAAGATAGAAAACATAGAAGAAACATAAAGCTATGTGGTCTATGTATCTATGTTTCTATGTGTTTAATCTGTTCTACAATTTTATCTCTGTTTCATTATCCCAGTTGGCTTTTATGTTTAGCTTCCAGTTTCTTTCCAACACAATCTCTGGTTGCAAGTGTTTTTTGTAGTTACCTGCATCCCAGATGCCATTCTGGTTATTATCGAACAAAATCCGCACGATGTAATCCCCTGGCTTGTATAGTTTCCTTTTAAAGACAATATCAGTCAAGGGCACACTCTCTTCTATCTTATCGGAGGAGACTATTTGCAGCACCGGATGCTTCTTTAAATCGAGATTGGTAAACTTTATCTTCACACTACCATAGCTCGATTCTGTGGCTGTAGTAAAGCTAAGTGTATCGCCTTTCTTCAAAGTATTGCCGCTAGTATCTTGTGCAACATCTTTAGATAATATCAGTTTGAAGTACGTATTTTCTTTCCAAGGGTAACTGATAGACACGGTGGTGTTGCTGGTATCCAACGTCACCTTTGCATTTGGAAGTGGCTCATAGAAGGTATCACACAAAACTATCTTGGACGAGTCGAAGGTCTTTAATCGTTTACTAAACGTTAGTTGTAGCTTATTAATCAATCCCTGACTATGCCCGCCATCCAGGTTGTTGGCAAACTTCAAAGACTTATCTTCTTTCTTGTTCTTATTGTTATTGGTAGGAGTGGCAGCTTTAGCAGGCTTTTCTTTTTTCTTTTCCTCCTGATACGCATAAAAGACCGCATTGGGCGTAGCCTCACTGATGGTAATGGTACTATCGAGAAAGCCGAATATCTCGGTGCTGTCATCATACTTTTTACTGTATTCGTTGGGTAGCACAAAGGCGTTGTACTTACCGGGCTCAATAAAGTTAAAGCTAAACTCGCCCCTGCCATTTACTTTAGTCAGGTAACGGGGATTCGATTTGTAGATGGCAGTATCATTCAGGTTACGGTGCAAGATTACCAACAGGGTACTATCCGTTTTGCCTGTCTCAGCCAGTATTACTTTACCAGCAAACTGTCCGTGTGCAATGGTGGGCCCGGTAGAGAATACATAGGTAAAGTCCTTGAATATATTGCCCTCATTAATGTCCTTGATGCTATTGCCAAAGTTGATACTGTAGGTGGTATTCTTCTCCAACGAATCACGCAGCTTTACCGTAACATACCTAAGGTTAGACTCTATGTTAGGGATTTTTGTAGGGATAGGGGAAATCAACACATTCTGTTGTGCATCTTTCAAATCTACAAACTCATCGAAGGTGAGTACAATCTTTTGAGAGGTTACATTGGTGGCACTATCTGCGGGCAAAGCCTTCACCAAGCGAGGGGGAAGGGTATCTTTTGGCCCACCTGTAGGCGGCACGATGCCTGCACAACTAGTTAATAGTAATAGTTTGGCAGCAATAAATAGTAGCAAGAGGAGGAACGATGCTTTCTTTTTCATTCAATAACATTAACGGTTGCAAACTTATACTGAATGCAGCTTGCTAAAATCATAAAAGTTAAAAGAAGAGTTATAAGGGTTTAGCCACAAAGGCGCAAAGGCAGGAAGAAGCGCTAAGGTTTATTCCTTCATCATCCCTGCGCCACTTACTTTAAGTTAAGGGTTTATATCTATGCTACCTGATGGAAATCAGGGTGTCAGCCTGAGCTTGTCGAAGGCGTTTAATAAAAGAATGAACCTTAATTTACTCGGTTTCGACAAGCTCAACCTGACAGTCATTCCTTAACTTAAAAATATTGCCACGCCACTCACATTACCATCTGTTGTTTGCACCCGAAACTACTGCTAAAAGAAAGCACTATTGCCAAATTACTCCCGTCCAAGCACTTTACTAAACACTTTTGTTAGCTGCATACCCATTTAATCAAAGTGATATTTAAATTTGTTAATGCCAGTTAACTCGTAAGCATCGTAGTTAAGTATTTTTATTAAGCGTTTGTTTTTGTCATAAATGTACACTTGTTTAGATTCAGTAAAACCGCCGATTACTTTCCAATATTTTTGAAGAATATTGTCATCTTTGTCGTATTTATATTCTGTCACACACCACAGATTGTTAGGATTATCATCATATCTTAATTCGGTTCTGTTAAGTCCAGATTTTTCATAGACATACTTTTGACGATATAAGAACTTGCCATTATAAAAATGAAAACTCTCCGCCGGTCTATTTAAACTGTCAAGGTATGTTGTGTCTCGACTTTCTCCGTCAACTCTTGTTATTCCTTCTATGCTTAAATTATAAACTGTGTCTATGGAAGTAATTCTATTAACTAAATATTCATTTGACTTTGTCCTTGATATTTTGTCTTGCCAGTCAAATTCTGTTTCTTTGATTAATTGACCTTTTGAATTATAAACATATTCCGTTTTATAAATTAGGTTGCCTTTCTTGTTGTGGATATAATGCCAAAGTTCATTTTCAATTAAATGATTAGAATTGTCATACTTATTGAATTTTACATTATTAAGATTCTTATAATCTCGCCTGTGTCCAATTGATATAAATGAAGAGGTGTCATTTATTTTCTTTACAGTTCTAAAGTGTTTGATTTCTCCATATTCCCCTTCCTCGATTAGGTTAGAATTGGCATCATATTTTTCATAGTTGATTTTCTCTTTCCTAGTTTCCTTTTTATCACTATGATGTTGGGGGATATAGCTAAAACTATATTCTGTCCTAATCATTTGTGAAAATGCAAATGCAGGAAAAACCGTTACTAAAATTACCGCTATGAATTTGTAAACTTTTTCCATCTGGGTTGCAGCTAACTCTTAAATAGACGCTATAAACAGTAAAAAGCTCGATTTCATTAATATCCCTCAAACCCTGTCTCTGCATCAGTTTCAGTAACGAATGTAAAGGTTTATTATTATCAGTATTAAAAAAACAATTCAAATAGATACATACGTACATTTCCCATTTACAATGGCGGTCGTTCCATGTAAGCAAACTTCCCAAAAGTTGCAGCTTTCGGGAAGTTGCGCTCAAAGGAAGGCTTCGCTTCAAGCGAAGCCTTCCTTACTGTGCAGTTGTCCCAATTAGATTATAAAACTGTCCAAAAGTTGTCAAATCCTTGCATTATTACCAATAAATGCCCTAAAATCCCCCAAAAACACGCCAGTTACAAACCTGCCATTGTCAAAAACCCACCTAAATGTGCCTTTTTGTGCCATTATTCAAGCATTCCACGTCATTATTCAAGCATTACGGGTGATTATTCATGCTTGTTGCGTCATTATTCAAGCTTGTTGCGTCATTAATTAAGCTTAAATAATGACGTGGAATGCTTGAATAATGCGCTGTTGAAAAAGTCTTTTTTGTTTTTTATTAATAATTACCCCTTTTATCCCAGCAAAACTCAACCGTCAAATGTTAAAGTTTGGAGGCACCAAAAAACGCAACTCATTGATACTAGCCTTCATTACAGATATGATTATAAATCACTATGACTTTTTGCCTCTTTTTTTGGAAAATAGATTTGGCAGTTACGAATGCAATCATTGACCTTTAGTGCAGAAACTTGCTAACTAAAACTGGTTTCTAACGCTTGTCATGGAAATTTATAGTATACCTTCATTACCGTCAAAGTTCAACCAGTTACAAATTGTAGTATTGGCACTTATCATTGCCAAAGGAGTAGCCAGTTGGGGCATGACACTCCTGGAAGTGAATGCCATTGTTGCTTATCAAACCGCCTGGACACCGCTTTGGGCTGCATCTGTAAATAAACTTACAAAAAACCAGACCGCTACTGTCAACCGCGACGCCAATCAGTTATTGTTTCAACCCGCCTTAGCATTGGTGTTCGACGACTACCTAATAAACAATGCGGCTATATCTGCTGCCGACAAGTTGGCAATGGGCATCCATTTGTTTGGTTCTGCACGCACACCCGTGCCCGACCCAACTACGGCACCAAGGGTAAACATTACGTATGGCGCACCTTTGCAACAGATTGTAAATATGACTAACGCAGCTACCGGCAAAATAGGCAAGCCAAAAGGCGTTGGCTTTATGGAGATGTGGTATAAAATAGACGACCCTGCCCCAATGGGATTGGGGGATATGAACCTGAAAATAAACATCGCCAAATCGGGTAGTCCCATTACTTATCTATTGTCTCAAAAAGGGAAAACGGTTTATTTCTTTGCCCGTTGGGTAACTAAAAAAGGCGGATATGGCCCTTGGGGTGCCTATTTTAGTGCAGTAATCGTATAAATGATTAACGTTTGGTAATGATTGATCTCTCCATTGCTAATAAAAAAGAGGCTGTGATGAAGGTTATACTTTGTTACAGCCTTTTCTATTAATCAATAATCGTTAATCATTAACCTGTCTTTGGCTTCACTCATATTTCATAACTCATAACTCATAACTATTCTTTACCTTCGCCGCGCAAAACACAATTTTTCACACATTTAAAAATAATAGTCATGGTTAAAGTTGCAATTAATGGTTTCGGACGGATAGGCAGATTGGTTTATCGTCAAATATTTAATATCGAAGGTATCGAGGTAGTTGCCATCAACGATCTTACTAGCCCTAAGACGTTGGCTCACCTATTAAAATATGATAGCGCACAAGGTCGTTTCGATCAAGAAGTTTCAAATACGGATAGCTCTATCATCGTAAATGGTCACGAAGTAAAAATCTATGCACAACGTGATCCTTCACAAATTCCTTGGGGAGAACATGGTGTTGATGTAGTAATTGAAAGTACTGGTTTCTTTACAGATAAAGAAAAAGCTGAGTTGCACATTAAAGCTGGTGCAAAAAGAGTAGTGATCTCTGCTCCTGCAACAGGCGAAATGAAAACTGTAGTGTACAACGTAAACCATACTATTTTGGATGGTAGCGAAACAGTTATCAGTGCTGCATCTTGTACTACCAACTGCTTGGCGCCAATGGCTCAAGCATTAAACAACTCTTTCAACATCCTTGCTGGTAGCATGACTACCATTCACGCTTATACCAACGACCAAAATACGTTGGATGCGCCTCATGCTAAAGGCGATTTGCGTAGGGCTCGTGCTGCTGCTGCCAACATTGTACCTAACAGTACAGGTGCTGCAAAAGCAATTGGTTTGGTATTGCCTGAGTTGAAAGGTAAATTGGACGGTAGCGCACAACGTGTACCTGTAATTACTGGCTCTGTAACTGAATTGACTGCTATTGTAGAAAAAACAGTAACTGTTGCTGAAGTAAATGCAGCAATGAAAGCAGCAAGCAATGAAAGCTTTGGTTATACCGAAGATGAAATTGTGAGCAGCGATGTTATCGGAATCTCTTTCGGTTCATTGTTTGATGCTACGCAAACTAAAGTGATCACTGTTGGCGACAAACAACTGGTAAAAGTAGTAAGCTGGTACGACAACGAAATGAGCTATGTAAGCCAATTGGTTCGTACAGTAAAATACTTTGCTGGATTAATCAAATAGTCTAACAAGAAGTATTCTTTCATAATAAACCATCATTCATTGCTTGTTTAAAGTTGTGGATGATGGTTTTTCTTTTAGGGATTTAACCACAAAGGACACCAGGTAAGAGAACACTAAGTACACAAGGATATAAGCGAATTAACCTTTGTGTAAAACCTTTGTGAACATTGTGGTAAAATAAAATAAATAACTATGTTCAATAATACTACCATCGTTGGGTTGATAGCAGCGTTTTGTACCACGCTTTCTTTTCTGCCGCAAGCACTGCAAACCATTAAAACAAAAGACACAAAGGGCATCTCATTGTCTATGTATTCGTTGTTTACATTCGGAACGTTGTTGTGGTTTACGTTTGGCATCATGAGTACCAATTACCCAATCATGATTGCAAATGGTATCACATTGATATTGGCATTAATTATCCTGACGTACAAGATTAAGTATAAATAGAAGTATCAACACATAGGAACATGGGTAGTATTATAATCGGTCTATGTATCTATGTTTCTATGTGTTAAAGTACCCATTCTACTTCTCCAAACGAAAAGGAATCTTGGGTAGCACCAACTACCAACAGTTTACCAGATTGGTCTACACCCTTAATGGTACAATTAAAGGTTTCATTGCCTTTAAGGAATGTTACTATTTCATTTCTTCTGAATAAGTGATTGTTGTATTCTTCAAGTAAAGAAACTCCACGCTTCAGTTGTTGGTAACGATTTTCTAAGAATGAACATAATTCTTTTGTCAATGCCACGGCATCAAAGGTTTTACCAGTAATCTGTTTTAACGATACCGGGTTCTTCAATGCGGGGGAAAAGGTAGTTTGATTGATGTTCATCCCGATACCAACCACCGCCCACGGCCATTGATTACCCCTCACAACATTTTCTATCAATATTCCTGCTGCCTTTCTGTCACGCCAGTAAATATCATTGGGCCACTTGATACTTGTTTCTTCTCCCGCATATTTAGCGAGAAAGTCCCTCGCAGCCAATGCCACACACATACTAAACGGAAACTGGTGGTTTAACGATAGAAAAGAGGTACCCACCACACACGAAACGATAATGTTGCTACCAGGTTCTGTTAGCCATTGTTTACCCCGTTGCCCCTTGCCTGCTGTCTGGCTATGCGCAAAATAGGTAGTGCCATGTACAGCCAAATTAGCTTGAATATTATCAATGGCATAACTATTGGTACTAGCCACCTCAAATAATTCTACAAAAGGGTAGCCAATTGTAGGAAATTCGGGGTTAACGTGTTTATTAATAATAAAAGCAGACAAAGAAGTATTATTTTTGAAGCCGAAGATAAAAGGAAGTAATTGTTTAATATATTCAAAACAAAATAATTAAATTACTTTTACTTTTAAAATATAAGTAAACGACAAACGTTTACACTAGTGGGTACAAATTTTTTAATTTAAACATTACTCTTGTTGGAACAACTTTCCGTATTAGATACTCGTAAAAAAGGAATAACGAGGCTTACCAAAAACTCTAAGATATTCAAGACAATCATCAAGTCGATAGAAGATAAAAAAGGCACAGGTATCGTTAGTCTGGACCTTAGAAAGATACCGGAAGCTGTGGCCGACTTCTTTATCATCTGTGAAGCATCTTCTACTACACAAGTAAAAGCCATTGGTGATTTCATTGAATTTAATGTTAAAGAAGTTTGTGACGAAAACCCTTATAAACATGAGGGTCAAGCAAGTGCGCAATGGGTAATCATAGATTATGTGAGCATCGTAGTACACATTATGCACCCCGAAGCAAGAAGGTTTTATAGATTGGAAGACATGTGGAGCGATGCAATTGCAGAAACACACGGAGCATAAAAAAGAATTTTAACAATACGTATTTGAACTATACAATAGGAAAGACATTATTTTTATTTGAAGTAACTTCATCATTATGGCAAAGGAAGACAAGCAACCAAAGATACCTTTTATAAACCCTGGAGGAGATGAAAAGCCCAATCGCAAGGTACCTAAGTTTAATATCTATTGGATATATGGATTGATATTCGCGGTTTTGGTGGGTTCTACATATCTAAAAAACAGCCCTGATATTACCAAAATCACCGAGCAAGAGTTTAAAGAAAATATGCTTGCCAAAGGTGATGTATTAAAGATTGAACTGGTAAGAAATAAGGATCTGGTAAGAGTCTACATCAACAGTGATAGTATTGGTAAGGAGTTTTATGTAAAGAAATTTAAGGAGAAACTAGATCCAAGCAAGGTAAAAGGGGTTGCCTTGTTTCAGTTTAACATTGTTGACTGGAAGGTTTTCTACGAGAACCTAAGCGAATTCTATAAAACACACCCTACTATCAATCAGGTAGCAATAGATCCAACAGACGATACAGACTTCTTTGGTCCTGCGTCAAGTATTATAATTTATGTATTGATTTTTGCAGGCATCTGGCTTCTGATGATGCGCAAGATGGGCGGCGGTGGACCAGGCGGTGGCGGCGGCGGTATCTTTAATATCGGAAAATCTAAAGCAACCCTTTTTGATAAAGGTGCTAAAGTAAATATCAACTTTGGTGACGTAGCAGGTTTGGATGAAGCTAAAGTAGAGGTGATGGAAATTGTAGATTTCCTTAAGAACCCAAAGAAGTACACAGCACTAGGCGGTAAGATTCCCAAGGGGGCTTTACTGATTGGCCCTCCAGGTACTGGTAAAACATTGTTGGCGAAAGCAATGGCTGGAGAAGCACAAGTTCCTTTCTTTAGTTTGAGTGGTAGTGACTTTGTAGAAATGTTTGTAGGTGTGGGCGCTAGCAGGGTAAGAGATTTGTTTAAGCAAGCTAGAGAGAAGGCGCCTTGTATCATATTCATCGATGAAATTGATGCCATAGGACGTGCAAGAGGTAAGAACGTAATGATGAGTAATGATGAAAGGGAAAACACGCTAAACCAATTGCTTGTTGAAATGGACGGCTTTGGTGGCGATACAGGTATCATCATTCTTGCAGCTACTAACAGACCCGATGTGTTGGATAGTGCACTACTAAGACCGGGTCGTTTCGATAGGCAAATTAGTATTGATAAGCCTGATGTAAAAGGAAGGGAAGCGATATTTAAAGTGCACCTTACACCTATTAAAGTCAGCGAAACCCTTGATATCAATAAATTAGCTGAGCAAACACCAGGATTTGCTGGTGCCGACATTGCCAACGTTTGTAATGAAGCGGCTTTGATTGCTGCTCGTAAAGACAAAGAAGGTGTTGAAATGATTGACTTCCAAGATGCGATTGATCGTGTAATTGGAGGTTTAGAGAAGAAGAACAAGATAATAGCACCGCATGAGAAAGAAATAATTGCTTACCATGAAGCAGGGCATGCCGTATGCGGTTGGTTCTTGGAACACGCATATCCATTGTTGAAAGTAACGATCGTGCCAAGAGGAACAGCGGCTTTGGGCTATGCACAATATACGCCTAAGGAACAATATATTCACAGAACAGAAGATCTGATTGACCGTATTTGTATGTCACTTGGTGGAAGGGTTAGTGAAGAAATATTCTTTGGTAAGATATCAACTGGTGCAGGAAGCGATTTGCAGAACGTAACCCAGATTGCTTATTCAATGGTTACTGTTTATGGAATGAATAGTAAGGTTGGTAACGTTAGCTTCTACGATCCATCTCAAGAAAGTACCTTCACAAAGCCATACAGTGAAGAAACAGGTAAGTTGATTGATGAAGAAGTAAGGGAAATTGTTGCAAAGGCTTATGAAAGAACCTTACAGTTGCTTACAGAAAGAAAGAATGAGGTAGAGATTATTGCTAAGGAACTTCTATCCAAAGAAGTATTACACAAAAGTGATGTAGAAGCCTTGATAGGTAAGCGTCCTTTTGATGAAAAGAAAATCTTGGAAGAGGCTTTGCCAGAAGTTGTAATCGCTCCTGATGAACCAATAATTATTGCTCCAAACATTAATACAGAATCTGAATCTTAGAGATGAGCAATTCAAGAGAAAAGATATTAAGCAAGATAAGGCAGGCACTCACTACTAGAGTGCCTGTTCCGTTTGTATCAACGAATGCTGACAAAGAGATATTTGAAGCAGAGAAAGACGATTTGGAGTTGAAGTTTGCAGAGAATTTCTCCCAACTTCAAGGTAAGTTTGTCTACTGTGGCTCTGCGGAGGAGTTGGTCGCTAACCTGAATGAGTTGGCTGCTGTAAGAAAGTGGGATAACATCTATTGTGTTGAGGATGCTTTAAAGGAAAGCCTTCAAAACAATGGTTTCTCTAACCTCAGTTCAACTGATTTAAAAAGCTGCGATGCTTCTATCACCACCTGCGAAGCCCTAGTGGCAAGAACAGGAAGCATCCTTTTAAGTTCAGCAGAACAAAGCGGTAGAACCGTAAGTGTATATGCGCCCGTTCACATCTGTATTGCCTACACCAGTCAGTTGGTGTTCGATATAAAGGATGGTTTGCAGTTATTGAAAACTAAGTACAAAGGCAATTTACCCTCTTTAATATCCTTGGCTACAGGGCCAAGCAGAACAGCTGATATTGAGAAAACACTCGTAGTGGGTGTTCACGGCCCTAAAGAGGTTTTCTGCTTCCTGATTGAAGGATAACACCACTTTCATCTTAATATAATAGATTATAACTTACATAATCAATGCAAATACCTCCTTCTAAAAAGATATACTTTCTATCCGACTTTCATTTGGGTGCGCCCGATCATGAAAGAAGTTTGGTACGTGAAAAGAAGGTGGTACAATTCCTGGAATCTATACGGAAAGATGCTTCGGCCATCTTTATTGTGGGAGACATCTTCGACTTCTGGTATGAATACAAGACCGTTGTGCCAAAGGGTTATACCCGATTATTAGGAAAACTGGCCGAGATAACAGATAGCGGAATCCCTATTCATTTCTTTGTGGGCAATCATGATATGTGGATGAGCGGATATTTCGAAAAAGAACTCAACATCCCAGTATATCATCACCCAAAGACCTTCCAGTTCAATGACAAAGCCTTTTACATAGGTCATGGGGATGGTTTAGGCCCGGGAGATCATGGGTATAAGTTCATTAAAAAGATATTCCGTAACCCCGTGTGCCATTGGCTTTTCGGACAACTTCACCCAACCTTAGGGATGGGCTTGGCGAATTACTTAAGTAGAAAAAGTAAAGAGAAGACGGGTACAAGCGACGAACATTTTCTAGGAGAAGACAAAGAATGGCTGATTCTATTCTGCAAAGAAGTACTACAAAAGGAACACTACGACTACTTTGTGTTTGGACATCGTCATTTTCCTATCGACTTCAAACTGACCGAAACAAGTAGGTATATAAATCTCGGCGACTGGATACGGACCTTCACTTATGCTTCCTTCGATGGAAATGATATGCAACTCCACAAATGGGAAGACTAACATTATATAATAAATCTTGCCACAAAGGCGCAAGGGCACAAAGAAGAATGAAGGTTTTCAAGACACTCTTTGTTGTCCTTTTTACTTTGCTTGCAGTTGATTCAATCAAGGCTTCCCCTGATACATTGCTTCCCTTCAAATTGACGCAAACCATTAAGGGTTCATATACAAATTTCTCGGTTGATAACATGGGAAACATCTATTTGATTACGGCTTCTAATCAACTCAAAACCTTGAATTACAACCTCGATAGTATTGCCGTCTTTAATGATAGTAAACGCTTCGGCGACATCTATTCTATAGACGTTAGTAACCCCCTGAAAGTGCTGGTTTACTATAAGGACTTCAATACCATCCTGATGCTCGACAGGCAACTGAATAATAGAAACACGATTGACCTTTCCCAACAAGGCTATTTGCAGGTGAAGGCAATTGCACAGAGTTACGACAACAAAATCTGGTTGTTTGATGAGGTAGATAACAAGCTGAAGAAGATTGATGAAAGCGGTAACCTGCTACTGGAAACCCCCGATTTCCGTTTATTGTTTGATGGAGGTTTTACACCCCAAACCATCCTCGATATGAATGGGTTGCTGTATCTGTACAATCCAAAGGGTGGGTGGAAAGTCTTTGATTATTATGGTGGCTTCAAGTCGCAATATCCCGTTTACCAGTGGCAGGATGTGCAGGTATTTGATGGCTTCCTGAAGGGACATGACAGTACTTTTTTCTATGCCGAACGTCCCAAGGACATGCATTTTCAACAAGCGAGACCTAGCATCAGCATTGCAAATGCAAAGAAAATAGTACAACGCCAAAACCTTTGCTACATCCTAACCAAGGATGGCATTGACATCTATACCGTAAACGAGTAAATTAAACAGATTTCACCTCCCCACTTCAACATACAAACCACAATTAGAAGCATTCAGGCTTCTACACCTGATCTACCGCTACTAATTTTACCACTGCAATAATTTTAATGGGATAATCAGTTTTCAATAACAACCTGCTGTCCTCATTCTAAAAGAAATTACTTGCCTAGATTGCCTACTTTAAACCTTCCCAAAAACAATGGTCTGTATTAATAAATGAATATGAAAAGCTTTCTTCTAACGATTTTGGTGATGGGTAGTATCCTCTCTGCGTACTCAAATGAGGGTAGGATTATTGATAAAACTTTCACTCAACAAAAAGATACCGTCACCCTTCGCACTCTTTTGCAAGCCACGCCTCCCATGCAGGAGATGTTTTTTAAATCGACAAAAGATACTACCCTGAAGATTTATTACAGCAAGCCTGCCGATGCAAAGCCCGGTAAGAAATACCCTGCCATTATCTGGATACATGGTGGTGGCTGGACGAGTGGCACTGCCAGTTCCTTCTTTGCACACGCCAAATATTTTGCACAGCGTGGTGCCGTTGGTTTCAGCATCGAATATCGCCTGATTAAGTTTGGTGGTACAGGGCTTGCCGAGTGTCTTTCCGATTGCAAATCTGCCATCCGTTTCATTCGTACACACGCTAAAGAATTAAACATAGACCCCGACAAGATTATCGTGTTGGGCGATTCTGCTGGTGGTCACCTTGCGGGTGCGTTGGGTACAATGGATGGGTTTGACGACGCTGCCGACGATCTTTCCATCAGTGCGAAACCCAATGCCATGGTGCTTTACAACCCGTGTGTGGACATGACGGTATATCCTTTGGTGAAGAATGTATTGAGCGATAAGATTCAGAACATAAAGGCGCTCGATTCTGCGTCTATCAAGCCTGAGGATTGGCAACTAGCGCGCACTTTCTCTCCCATTAGTTATGTGAAACCGGGTTTGCCTCCCTGTTTAATACTGCATGGATTAGCCGATAAAGTAATCCCTAGCGAGCAGTCGGTGCGCTTTACAGATGCCATGAAAAAGGCAGGTAACAACTGCACCGTGCTGCTGCTTCCCAATACGCGTCACGCTTTTGTGTGTACAAATTATACTGCTACGGAGGAACAGGTGGTGAGTGCTATTACCGAAGGGGACAAATTCCTAACTCACCTTGGGTACCTGAAAGGAGAACCGACGCTTCGTGTTTCGGACGTGCCAAGCTGGATTCCGAAGGGTAAGAAATAACGAGGAGGACAAGGAGGAAAAGAGGGGATAGGCAAAGGGATAGGGACGACTAATTATATTTGGGGTCTAAATAGTAACCATTCATAAACAACACTTTAAAAACACTTGAAAAAAATGCGTACAAAACTTCTTCCTGTTCTAATTTCCATGTTGCTGCTGGGTCATTATTCTATGGCTCAAAAGCTTTCCGATTCAATCATCAATTATGGTATGGAGGTGAAGGTTCCTGCCAATAAATATGGCTGGGGTTGGTCGCAAGCTATTCTCCTGAAGGCTATTTACACCAAATATCAGGGCAGTAACGAGACGGAAAAAGGAAGATATTTTGATTATATCAAGACTGCGATGGACCTAAACTATACCAAAGCCAATGGTACTACGCCCAACGATATCGTATCTGGTTTGGGCATGGCATTTTTGGCTGAAAAGACCAAGGATGAGAAATACAAGCAGAAGGCGTTGGCTATTTACAACGACTATCAGCATATTATCAAGACAAAAAATGGCGGTGTATCTCATCGTGCAAACATTGCGCAGCTATGGGATGACACGGTGTATATGCTGGCACAGTATTTTTTTGAGATGTATAAACTAACGGGCGACACGAAGTATCTGGATGACTTCATGCAACAATATACCATTCATAAGAACGTGTTGGCGGACAAGAAAACAGGCTTTTGGGTACACGGTTGGAATGAAGAGAACCGAGAATATGACGATTCTTGCTGCCAGATTGGTTGGGATATGAATCCTGAGCGCAAAAACCATGAGTTCTGGGGAAGGGGTAATGGTTGGATACTGATGACGCTTGCTGATGCACTTGCCATCGTTCCAAAAAGCTCTCCTTATTATCCCATTTTGAAAGCAGATTTAGTGAGGATGACTGCCAACCTTCCTGCGCTTCAAAACAAGGAGACCGGGCATTGGTGTCAGTTGCCGGTTCACCCAACAGATTCGCTAAATTTTCAGGAAAGTAGCTGTACTGCTATGTTTGCCTATACTATTTTAAAGGGTATCAACCTGCATATCCTCCCTGCCAACACCTTTTTGCCTGTGGTGAATAAGGCTTATGAAGGTCTTAGGAAGTATAGTCTCCGCAAGGAAGGAAGCCAGTATCTGGTGCCTACAAGAATATGCATTGGCACTTGCATCGGCGACAAAAATTACTATTATCATCGCAAACAAGTTGAAGGCAACGACTTCGGCATCGGCATTTTCTCCATGTTCGAGCAGGCGTATGAGGAAAGGAAAGCGAAAGCAAGTGATAAGTTATAAGTGATGAGTTATAAGTTTAGGCGCGGCTAACTCATCACTTATAACTCATCACTCAGCACTACTTATAGTAGCTGCACCCGATAACTTCCTGCGTTGCCAGATAAATTTTCTACATTTAAATAGCGGTGAAGGGCATAGTTGGTGATGTCGAAAGCACTGATGGTTATCTTTTGCTTGATGTTTGCAGTTACTAAAACCGCTGCGCTATCCGTTCCTGAAGCGGAGGAGGAAAGGCGTAGTTTAAAGGTGCCGGAACCTACTATTTTCACAGCAACTTCATCGGCAGCAAGGAAAGTATGTGCCAGTATGTTACTTGATTCTCCTGCTAATACCTTCCCTGTAAAGATGGTTTGCGGATTTTCGCGCAGTGTTACCAAGTCGAAAATAAGGGCACACATAGCTTCTCGCGTTTCGTAAAAATTATCTACTATGAAGGCCATGTTTCGGTATTGCATACTCATGGCAGCCAGGCGCGCATCCTCCAAAGTAGTACTATCGTCTGAGGACGTCGTCTTTGCGCTGCTTTGCGTATTCCTCACCACTAGTAGCGAAGCGTAGGTACTATCAACAAGTGCTTTGATGGAGGCGAGTGCAGGTTCGTCGCCTATATTTTTGCTCAACACATCAAAGGCTTCAATCTTATCATCAATGCCGCCCCTGTTAAAATCTTTCAGTCCATCAGGAAAAATGGCCAGATAACGAGGAGATGTTTTCTTATGAAGCCCCAATATCACTGGCATCCATTCTTCCGTCAGCAATAGTTTGGCAGCAGCGTAATCTTGCATCACCGTCAGCCTGTCGCCCTGTTGCAAGCTACCCGAACTTGTGCGTTGGTTGTTGCTTTGGATTAGGGCTAGGTGCAATGGGTGGTATCTGTTGTACAATGTCAATAGTAACGGATACTTTGTTGATAGTGTGAAGAGCGCATTGTTGTGAAAGGTGCTTAGTATGATGGATCGCTTTACGCTATCTCGTGTTACTTGTACAAATTGATCGTCTATGTATTTCCAAGCTAAATCCATTTTTATTGTTTTAAAGAATGATTATACTAATTTTGATAATATTAAATGTATTTGTACCAACACCGACACTCGTGTTACGATGAATCTTCGAATTTGCCCTGTCACGAGAACTCGTGTCACAGTGAATCTTCAAATTTGCCCTGTCGCAAGAACTCGTGTTACAATGAATCTTCAAATTTGTCCTACCACGAGAACTCGTGTTATAGTAAATCTTCGAATTTGCCCTGTCGCAAGAACTCGTGTTACAACGAATCTTCGAATTTGCCCTGCCACGAGAACTCGTGTTATAGCAAATCTTTTTATTTATCTCTAAATCAAATCAAAAGCATAGCGAAACAATGCTAAACGCTTTTGGGCTGAGTGTACTTGCTGAATGAATGATTGACTATCTGTAAATTGATGTTTGGTAGCTTAGAATTTCTTGCCTTATAATACAAGAAGATTTATGGAAATGAAACGAATGCCGAATGTCTATCTGTGTGGAGCGAGACTTTTCTTTACTGCTCTGTTCAGCAACATTAGTCTTTATATTCTGATTAATAGAAACTATTATTTTCAACCTCCTCTCCCCGTTAAATGTCTTGGATACACTACTAAACTTTATACTTAGATTTGCGTCTCAACGAAAAATAGCTTCATGAAAAACGTTTGCTTCTCACTGCTTGCTTTAATGCTGATTGGTACTTCAGTAATTGCTCAAACAAATAGTACAATTAACGCTGCTCCGCACGAACGGTTGTCGCTAGACAATGGCTGGCGGTTTAATCTGGGCGATATTCCCTTCCCTATCATCAGAGGGCAGAACATGAGTTATCCAAATGCCAAGGCCGGAAAGGCGTGGGGCGCTGCCGACCCAGAGTATGATGATACAAAATGGCGCTTGCTGAATCTTCCCCACGACTGGGCCGTGGAAACAGCGTACGACAGTACCGAAAACCCTACTCAAGGCTACCGAAAGAGGGGGATTGGATGGTATCGCCGCAACTTTAAACTGGATGCCGCCGATAAGGGAAAGCATATAGAGCTTCAGTTTGATGGCATTGCTACCAACTGCACCATCTGGGTAAATGGCACCATCATGCACCGTAATTTTTGTGGTTATACTTCGTCTTACATAGACATTACCTCTATGGCAAAGTATGGCGAAGACCTAAACAATATCGCCATCCGGGTAGATGCAGTTACGCAAGAAGGTTGGTGGTACGAAGGGGCGGGAATTTATAGGCATACCTGGTTGGTAAAGCAGTCTCCCGTACATATTATTACGGATGGGGTGTTTGCGCAGCCGGTGAAAACGGCAAATGGCAGTTGGGTTATTCCAGAGGAAGCGACTGTGGAGAATAGTGGAAAGGATGCGGCTTCTTATGTGGTTGAATCGAGGGTTATTAAGGATGACGGTACTGTAATAGCCACGGGAAAGTCGGAATCTGCAAGCATTAATCCACTAGATAAAAGTATTACCAAAATAAATCTTTCAATCAATAATCCAACTTTATGGACCTTAGAGAATCCTGTGTTGTATCAGGTAAAAACGGTTGTGTATGAAGGGGAGAAAGTGGTAGATCACCTGATAACATCCTGCGGTTTCCGTACCATTCAGTTCCGTGCCGATTCGGGCTTTTTCCTCAACGATAAATGGGTGAAGATTAAGGGCACTTGTAATCACCAGGATCATGCAGGTGTTGGTGTTGCCGTGCCTGATGCCTTGTGGGATTTTAGGATTAAGAAGCTGAAAGAGATGGGGGTGAATGCCAACAGATGCTCGCACAATCCGCCGTCCAATGAGTTCTTGGATGCTTGTGATAGAAACGGAATTCTGGTGATGGATGAAAACAGGAACTTCAATGTTTCACCCGAATATCAGCGTCAGTTAGAGTGGATGGTGAGACGGGATAGAAATCACCCAAGCATCATTCTGTGGAGTGTGTTTAATGAAGAGCCGATGCAAGGCACCGAAAATGGTTATGAGATGGTGCGCCGGATGAGTAGGGTTGTGAAGACGCTAGACACGAGCCGCCCGGTTACTGCGGCTCAAAGTGGCGGGCTTTTTACACCCATTAATGTGTCGCATGCCGTTGATGTTGTGGGTTTCAACTATCAGCAAGGTGGTTATGAAAACTACCACAAACAGTTCCCCAATAAACCCATCACGAGTTCCGAAGATGTTTCGGGACAGATGAATAGGGGCGAATATGTGAGCGATAAGAAGAAGCATGTGCTGGCATCTTATGATGATGTTAAGCCAGGATGGGGCGAAACACACAGGGTAGCGTGGAAATTGGTTGATGAGAAGCCGTATGTGGCGGGCTGTTTTGTGTGGACTGGCTTCGACTACAGAGGCGAACCGCAGCCTTTTGAGTGGCCTTCTGCTAGTTCTGTTTTTGGCTGTATGGATGTGTGTGGTTTCCCCAAGACGGCTTTCTATATTCATCAGGCGCAGTGGCTACCTGCATCTCAGCCTGTGTTGCAGTTGGTGCCGCATTGGAACTGGCCCAAAGACAGCATCGGTAAAAATATCCGTGTGATGGTGATGAGCAATGCGGAAACCATAAAGTTGAAGCTGAATGGTAAAGTAATTGGAGAGCAGAAGGTAGATAAATATGATATGAATAATTTTTACGTGCCTTATCAACCCGGAAAGCTGGAAGCTGTTGGTTATAAAGGAGGGAGAGAAGTGTCTCACTTTGTGGAAGAAACTGCGGGAGAACCTGTTAGCCTGGAGTTGATACCTTACAAAAATAGCTTGGCAGGCGATGGTCAGGATGCTTTGCCAGTAACAGTCAGGGCATTGGATGCCAAGGGAAGACCTGTGGAAACGGCTAATCTGCCAATAGAATTTGAGATAAGTGGGCCAGCAAACATTATTGGGATGGGTAATGGCAACAGCAATAACCACGAACCAGAAAAGGGTAATAAATACAGCTTGTATAATGGATTGGCGCAAGTGATTATCCAGAGTAAAGCTGCAAGTGCGGGGGATGTGGTGTTGACAGCTACCTCGGGCAATTTGAAATTGGCGAGCATTCATTTAACGGTGAAGGAAGCGGAACAAATTCCATCGGTGGCGGTGTCTGGTCCTGCTTTGATTCTTGACAAGTGGAAGCTTTCGCCCTTTTATACGGTTAAACCCGATGCCAACATGGAGGTTGCTTCTTATGATATGAATACCTGGTCGTCCATTAAACCAGGAAGCCTTCAAAAATTTAATGATGGCAAGTATGCTTTGTACAGAACAACTTTTAAACCCTATGCTGAACAAGGTGAAAAGGGCGGACAGATACTTTTTAAATCGATAACAGGAAAGGTGGAAGTGTGGTTGGATAAACAATTGATTGGCACGAAGACCAATGCAGAGAATGGCGACTTTAAAGTATCTTTTCCTGCCGGAAAGGGTAGTAGAAACTTAACATTATTAATAGAAGCCGAAAATGGCAGGGGCGGATTTGCAGGTGTTGTAAAAGTTGTTGGCCTGGAATAGCGCAGCAGCAAGCAACAACGGCAGCTATTGCAAAAGGCTTAAAAAGAAAGAACCTCTCACAAATATTATTCTGTGAGAGGTTCTTTTAGTGTGGGCCCACCTGGGCATGATCCAGGGACCCCCTGATTATGAGTCAGGTGCTCTAACCAACTGAGCTATAGGCCCGGACTGAAAAGTATTCCTCTTCAGTTTTAAGGAGTGCAAATATATACAAATCATCACATCTACCAAACCATAATTCTATTCAGTAGCATTTTATTCTCAATTCGGTAATCTCTCCGCCGTGCTTCCCTTTACTTTTGTGAGATGAAAGCAATTAAAAACATCATATTCGACTTAGGAGGCATCTTCCTTAACCTCAATTATCAATTGACCAAAGACTTATTTATTAAGTATGGGGTTATAGACTTTGATGAATTCTTTACACAGCATCATGCTAATTCTCTTTTTGAAGACTTAGAAAAGGGAAACATAACTCCCGAACAGTTTTATGATGCCTTTAGGACAGAAACAAATACAGATTTAACGAATGAGGAAATAAAAGAAGCCTGGAATGCGATGCTTGTTTCGTTTTCTAAAGAAAGAATTGATTGGTTGAAGAAGATTAAAGACAAATACAACATCTATCTTTTCTCAAATACAAACCAGATTCATTATGATGCTTTTATAAATCTATACAAGAGAGATTTGGGTACTGATGATTTTAATCTGCACTTTATAAAGCCCTATTATTCTCACGAAATGGGCTTACGTAAACCTTATGCAGATTCATTTCTACACATATTGGAAGAACAAGGATTGATTGCAGAAGAGACTTTATTTATAGATGATACCATCAAAAACATAGAGGCTGCTCAAGCACTTGGATTGCAAACCATTCACTTAGTGGCGCCGAAGACATTGCTGGATTTGGAACTGTAGTGTTGTAAGAAGTAGGTTATAAGTAGTAAGTAAGAACGGAAATATTATGCTTACTTATGACTTACAACCTATGACTTACTACTTTTTTCTAACAGCTTATCTTGTTCACCCTTAAGGCATGTCTGCCGCCTTCAAAAGCTGTGTGCATAAAGGTTTCAATCATTTCTTGTGCCAATGGTAACGCTACAAAACGTGAAGGGATACAAATGATATTACAATCGTTGTGTTTGCGAACAAGTTGTGCCACTTCATTTTCCCAGCAAAGTCCTGCTCTTATTCCTTGGTGTTTGTTGGCGGTAATTGCAACCCCATTGGCGCTGCCACAAAACAAAATACCAAAAGCGGCTTCACCGCTTTCTACACTATGGGCAGTTGGATGAGCGAAATCTGGATAGTCAACGCTTTCCAAAGAGGTGGTTCCAAAGTCTTTAACTGTAAATCCCTTTTCTTTTAGCCATTGTTTAACGGCTTTTTTATATTCAAACCCTGCATGGTCACTACCTATTGCGATTGGTTTTCTGGTTGTCTCAAATACTGTCTTGCTCATAATAAATAAATTGATCGTTCTACTGGGCGAAAATAATCGAATTTAATTACTCGCTCTCCTTTTTCCCAATAAGTCCTTCGATAATAGATGTTACCAGCGAAACAATGATGCTGAACATGAGCGCAGCCCACCAATCTTTTACTTTAAACCCATGTACTATTTCTGAAGTCCATTTCACAATCAATACATTGATGAAAAGCAAGAACAACCCGAAGGTGAAAACCGTAATTGGTATCGTTAAAACAATGAGGATAGGCTTTATAAAACTATTTAATAAACCCATTACAACAGCAACTAAAACAGCCGTAATTGTATTGTCTACACTGACTCCACTTAATAAAAAAGCAGCTATTAACACTGCAACGGAGGTAACCAACGTTTTTAACAGAAATTTCATTTTAGATAATTTGATGTTGAATGACTGTAAAAATAATTGATTATGCTCACTGTTTTACATCCAATTTGTAGGAATAAGGCACAAGTTAGCACTCCCCATGTTGTTTTTATACCAACAAAACAGATTATAGACCCTCTCTACAAAGTAAATCTGCTACATTTGAGGGGAGTTATTGCTAATAAGCAGCATAGCATCAGCAAATAACATCTACGTTTTTTATCTGAAGGGAATAATATGAATAAAGTTTTCGGTTTAGTTTTTTGTTTAGCAATATTGATGACAATTACGGGTTGTCAAAAGGATTATAGTGTAGAAAACAGCCAAACACTTATTGTTTTACCTCCCATCTATACCGCAGCTGCGGGTAGCCTACAAGATGAATCAGGCAATTGTATGGCCATTACGGTTAATGGCAACTACACACAGGATACCGCTTTAACATCTAAAAACACAATTACTGTTACTGTAAATTTCACAAAAACAGGAAGGTATAAGCTCTATACCGATACCGTTAATGGCTGTTGGTTTTCTATGGATTCCGCTACAACCTACAATACTGGAATAAAAACAGTTACGCTACGAGGTAATGGCACTCCTGTAGTACAAGGCACTTCTTATTTCAACGTATTTTTCCAGAACTCTGTTTGTTCGTTTAGTGTATTGACAAATAGTTTGTCCAAATCAGAAAGAGACTATTTCCCCATGTCGATTGGTAGTTATTGGACTTACGATACTTTACCTAATACAAGCGCAACTGATACTGTTAGATATACCGTATCACCTAGCACACAAGTTAAAAGTGGGCAAACATACAGACTGTTTTCTTCGAGCAGAGCTAGTGATTCACACTATTATAGAAAAAATTATAAAGGACAATACTATGAATACACTGATATCTTCTCTGGATTTTCGATACCTCCGTTTGAGTATATGTTCTTAGATGATACCAAACCGGTTGGAAGTGTTTTCTATCAATCTCAAACCTTTACTGGAACCTATCAAGGACAGCCTGCAGCAGTGAGTATAAAACTAACTATTGTAGAGAAAAATATCAATTATACATTTGCCAATTCGATAACACTGGATAGTGTTATACACGTCCGTCAGGATATTACGCTTACACTCAGCGGAAGAGATATTTCAAGTTCAATTCTTCCAAACGATGTTTACTATGCCAAAAATATAGGACTAATCAGTTACGCATCCCCCACACCTCAAGTATATCGAATTGCACAAAATTGGATTGTAAAATAAATGTTTCATCAGAAGTCTATTGCTCCATTCAACCATTCGCCATCAAAAGTGGCATTGTATTTTTTGTAGAAGTTGATGGCAGGTTCATTCCAGTCCAGTACTTGCCAGCACATCCGCTTGAAGCCTTTTAGTTTGCATTCTTCTATCATTACTTCAAAAAGTAACTTTCCGATTCCTTTTCCGCGCATGCTTTCTGTTACAATCAAATCTTCCAAGTAAAGCGATTGTCCTTTCCAGGTGCTGTATCTAATATAATACAAAGACATCCCCACAATATATTCCACTCCTTTTTCGGTTGTTGTAGTAGCTACATAAGCCCACCAAACAGGATTATTGCCAAAACCACTCTCTTCAAAATGCGCAAGTGTAACCGTTACTTCTTGTGGGGCCTTTTCATACACAGCCAATTCTTGAACCAACTCCAACAGTCTTGTACAATCTTCTTTTACCGCCCTTCTTAATTTGATCATTTCATAAACATTTGAACGCAAAAGAAGGAAATAAAGTTTACATACCTCTTCTTAATCAGTTAGAAAACCTTCTATTCTTTAATTGCATCAATCACCCGCTTATCCAATGGAGAAACAGTTTGCTTGAAGAAGTGGGTAAGGGTTCCTTTTTCATCAATCAGGTATTTGCAAAAGTTCCATGTGGGTTGTTGGCTGCACCATCCATTTTTGGCAGGATCTGTTAGCCATTGGTATATTTCATTCTGATTCTTTCCTTTTACCACATCCGATTTCTTCATCAATGGAAACGTTACCCCGTAATTAATTTTACAAAATTGACTGATATCCGTATCAGTATGTGGCTCTTGTCCTCTGAAATCATTGGAAGGAAAAGCAACAATCACCAACTTGTCCCGATACTGTTTGTACAACGATTCCAAGGCATCATATTGTGCTGTAAAACCACAGTTACTTGCCGTATTCACCAACAATATCTTCTTTCCCCTAAACTGTTCCAATGAAAATGGTTGATTGTTGTTGGCCATCACTTCAATGTTATAAACAGGTATAACTGGCAAAGTATGATGAGAATTTATAAGTGACGCATCTTTTGCGGGCGTCAGCTTGTCTATTAACATGATAAAGGGGTAGAGAAACTTTAGAATGTATTGTTGTATCGTCATTGCGTAGTTCGTTGTTCTTTCAGTAAACATCAAAAGGCTTATAAAGTTTTTTCAAACAATTCCAGGGTATTCATTTATAAGCCGCTCTCTTCACCAAAGCCTTTGCTAGTCTATGTTCTATTACCTGTAAGTTGATTCTCCAAAAGCTTGTTAACAATTTGGTGTTTTTAATTTAACACTGGGTTAATATGTGCAATGGAATTTTGACAAACTTTAATAATGGAAAGAAGACAAGTTGAAGTGGTTGTAATGAGTGATTTACACTTAGGAACCTACGGATGCAATGCTAAAGAAATAGTCAACTACCTAAAAAGTATCTCCCCCCAAATACTTATTCTCAACGGCGACATCATTGATGGATGGCAGTTTAAAAAGAGTTATTTCCCTGTGGCGCATATGCAGGTGATCAAAGAAATAATGAACCTGTTGAGCAAGGGAACCAGAGTAATCTATATAACCGGAAACCACGATGAGATGATGCGTCGCTACTCCGACTTGCAAATTGGTGATTTTCAGTTGACAGACAAGTTGGTGATGGAGATAAATGGCAAAATGACCTGGGTTTTTCATGGAGATGTGTTTGATGCTACTACCAAAGGAAGTGCGAAACTACTGGCTAAGCTGGGCGGACAAGGTTATGATTTGCTGATAATGATTAATAGTTTCATCAATTGGGGACTCAGCTTGATGGGCAAAGAGAAGATGAGTTTTAGCAAAAAGGTGAAGAATGGGGTGAAGAAAGCCGTGTCTTGGATTGGTGATTTTGAGCAGACCGCTGCTGAACTGGCTATTGAAAAGAAGTATGACTACGTAATTTGTGGACACATTCACCAACCACAAAAAGGGTTATTACCACGGATAAAGGAAGTGTTACGTATTTGAATAGTGGCGACTGGATAGAAAATCTAACTTCTTTGGAGTACAACAACAAGGAGTGGAACATCTATCAATATGACAGCAAACAATTTGTTACACCCTCTGCCCCTGTAGTTGCAATGGAAAAGAGACTGCCGAAGTTGAATGTAGTACCCGATGAAGTGTTGTTTTTCAAGTCGATGCCTTCTATTCAAAACACCATTAAAGTATCTCTACAATAGTCATTTATGCGGCACATAAATAAAAATTTGAGAATTCTCTACGCTGTTCAGGCAACTGGCAATGGACACATAGCCCGTGCTATGCAACTTCTGCCTTATCTAGAACAGTATGGTGAAGTGGATGTTTTTTTGAGTGGCAGTAACAGTAACCTCGATGCGGCTTTACCCGTAAAATATAGAAGCAAAGGTTTGAGTTTGTTTTATGGCAACAGAGGCGGTTTGGATTACCTTAAGATGTGGAAAGAGTTAAAACTCAGCCGCATCTGGAAAGAAGCAAAGGAGTTGCCTGTAGAAAATTATGATTTAGTAATCAACGATTTTGAAAGCATCACCGCCATTGCCTGCAAACTGAAACGGGTGCCTAGCATTGGTTTCGGACACCAGTCAAGTTTTATTTCTGACAAGACGCCTAAACCAAAGAAAAGAGATTTTATTGGCGAATGGGTGTTGAAACACTATGCCACGTCCACCAGTTACGTTGGTTTGCACTTTGATTCTTATGACGATTTCATTTTTTCGCCCATCATCAAAGACAATATCATTGCCGCCACGCCTACCAATGAAGGGCATGTTACGGTTTATCTGTCTCATTACAGCGATGAAGTGGTGGTGGCGGCTTTGGGTAAATGCAAGGAGATACCGTTTCATGTTTTCTCCAAAAAGGTGAAAACGACGGAGCAAAAAGGCAACATTACCTTGATGCCCATCAGCAATGACGGCTTCAATAATAGTATGATTTCAGCTGCAGGCGTCATTACAGGTGCGGGATTCGAGACACCAGCCGAAGCTTTGTACCTAGGCAAAAAGTTACTTTGTCTTCCCATTCGCGGACAATATGAGCAGTTGTGCAATGCCGCAGCGTTGGAACGTTTCAATGTAAAAATCATCGATAAAATAGGAGAAGACTTCCATCTATCCGTTCAAAAATGGTTGACAGGATTGCATGCCATTCCGTTAATATTGCATCAGTCCACCCAAGAGATTGTGGATATTGTGATAGAGAAAGGATTAGCCCAACAAAGCATTCCTCAACAGCCAGAAGTTGGTTATCATCCGCATCCGCATGAATCGCTTTCATTGGCTTAGCTCCGTTTAGTTTTATAACCCTTCTATATTTCAAATAAAACACACCCTTGATGCGATTGTTTCAAGGGTGTGTTTGTGATAGGAGAGTATTTTGAGCCCTATGATTTATGATATTTTTTATAAATAAGTAAGCTCCTTAACATCCTAAACCTATAAGCTTTTCCTTTTGAATCACTTATCCCAACAGCACCAAAACGTATGCAGCATCTTATCCAAAGTGTTCATTCTCTTATCCCAATGTGCTAAATGAGGCCAATTTGAGCTGATAGCGAAATGGATGATTTAACTTTCAGTTCTTGTGTAAGTCTGTCAGCGGTGAGTTCATTAATTCAGCAACACATTTAGACTAAAAGAGATAGTTTCCATGCACAAATGCTTGTCATTAATACTAATTAATACTTTTTCTATCGATAAAAGAAAGGAGGAATTTGGCGTAATTTTCTTGTTAGTATTTGCAATGTTTTTCTTTAAGCCAACAATAAACGCTCAATCTACCATCACTTCTGATAATGGCGACAATACATTTACAAATCCCCTCATCAATCTCGATTTTCCTGACCCCGATATTATCCGTGTAGGCGATGATTATTACATGGCAAGTTCCACGTTTACTACTTTTCCGGGTGTGCCCATTGCCCATTCCAAAGATTTGGTTAACTGGGAAATAATAGGATACACCTATGATTCGTTGCCTTCCATCCGTTCCTATCATATTGAAGAAGGCAAAGCGATGTATCGTTGGGGAAGTTGGGCGCCTTGCATAAGGTATAATAAAGGCAAGTTCTATGTGTTCTTTAATGTTGAATTTGACGGGTTTTATATAGCTAGTTCCACCAAACCAGAAGGTCCATATACTATCAAGAAGTTGGGACAGACATTGTATGACCCATCCGTTTTGTTTGATGAGGATGGACGGATTTATGCCTGTTATGGAAGTAATACCATCATGATTGCGGAGTTTGATACCAACTTAAATAAACTAATTACCGAACCAACCCCTGTTTTCGTAGGTAACTGTGGTACCAACTTCGAAGGAAGTCATATTTACAAAAGGGATGGATGGTATTATATCTGTAACACAGCGCGAGGATATAATGGGATGCAGCTTTGCATGCGTAGTAAGAACATTTACGGTCCTTATGAATCGCGGGTTATCAGTACGGATGATATGAATTATGCCGATGCAGGCTTACATCAGGGCGGTTTTATAGACACAAAAGAAGGGGAGACTTTCTTTTTTATGTTTCAAGATAGGGATTATGTGGGGCGGGTGCCTGTGTTGCAACCTGTTATATGGAAAGATGGTTTTCCATACATCGGTAGTAAACAAGGTAGGGCTTTAACCACCGTAAAGAAGCCAAACATACCTATTGTGGGCAAGTCCATAGAAAATAATTTTGTAGGAAGTGATGAGTTTAACGATGAGAAGCTTGCGCTTAAATGGCATTGGAATCATCTGCCAGATAATAGTAAATGGTCGTTAACTAAGAAGAAAGGTTATCTAGCCATTACGGCAAGCCATAGTCCCAACTTTATGTATGCCCAAAATAGCTTGATGCAACGGATCGTAGGCGGTGGTTCTGTTGCAACAACAAGGATGGATTTGAGTGATTTGCAGGTAAATGACGTTGCCGGATTAGCAGTTGCAAACCTTCCTTATGCAGGCATTAGCATCCAACAGAATGTAGGAAGCCAGACTTTATTGATGTTTGAGAACGGGGAGACTGTAGAGAAAGCTCCGATTCAGAATGTAAAAGAGATTTACCTGCAAATAGAAGCCACACCCGAAGGCACTGCCAAATTCAGTTACAGTTTTGAAGGAAAGAAGTATATTCCCTTAGGGAAAGAATTTATTATGGAGTTTACTGTAAAGACATTCTTGGGCAATAGACTAGCCATGTTCTGCTACAACACTGGAGTTGCCAAAACAGGTACTGCCTATTTCGATTGGTTTCATTTAAATATCAATCAACCAATAGGCAGTCACGTAAATGCTTTTAAACCTATTTCAGTATGTAATTATGATAGTGAGAATGGGGCTTTTGAGTATCGGTATATCCTTAAACGCCCCATGCAATTCATGGATCAGGTAAGGAATAATAATTGGTTGGGCTTTAATAATATACATTTTGATGAAGCTGCTACTTCTTTTCAGATAAAAGCAATCCCTTTGGAAGGCGGTATCATAGAACTTCATGAAGATAGTGTTGACGGAAAACTACTTGGTACTTGCAAGATAGATGGTATGGCAGGGGCTGATTACACTACTTATCAATGCCAATTAAGTATAAAAAAAGGAAAGCATGCCATCTATTTAGTTTTTAAAGGTGGGTATGGAAGTTTGTTTAAGTTGGATAGTTTTTCTTTCTCACCACAAAGGCTCTAAGATAAAAAGAAGCACAAAGAAGAAAAAAGTAATTATAATCATTTAATCACGAATAATATGAAATACAGAGTACTTACTATTGCAACAGTTATTACAGGATTTTTGTCACTAAATCAGGGGAATGCACAGACTCCCAAACTCACTCCTCCGCCGCAAGATGCTGGTTTGCCCTACACACGTTCTGCCCGTCCTCGTGCTTTGGAAGCATTAAAGGGAACAACGGCCCTCTTTGCCGGAAGTAGGTATGCCTATATAAATGGGTATAAAGTGCGGTTGGATACCAAAGACATCCTTCGTGCAGAAGCTGTTTTGCAGAATGGGAAAGTGTTTGTACCAGAAGCATTTGCAACATTAATCAATCAAAAAGAAATTCATCCTAAACCTATCCCTAAAGGATTAGAGATTTTACAGCCCCGTTGGGTTTATGAAGTGGATAGGCCTGATTTTACCATCCCTGCCTTGGTAGAAAAAACAACAATTAAGGGTGCAGTTTATTTTTCAGCAGATGACTTGGCTAAGGCTTTGGGTAAGAAAATATTATTAACAAAAAGAGGCTTATTACTAATCAGCGATAAGCCAATTACTTACACTGATACTGACCCCGTTTTGAGTGATTGTATCGTAAGCATCTTTGATACACCCGAGAAATTAATGGATCCAGATATTGCTACACGATACATTCCTACCCTAAAGGCACAGGGAAAATGGACAGACCATGCCCGTGTGAAACCCGAAGACTTAAAGGCTTTGGAGGAAGGAAAGGAAACAGAATGGAAGTTTACACCGAAGAGCGAGTATGATTATACTGGCTTTAATCATTCCCTGTTAGGTAGTAAAGTTCCCGCTCCCGGCATCTACCCACGGTTGTTGTTTAGCCCTGAAGATTTACCGATGCTGAGGAAACATATTGAAGAAAATAAGTCGGCACAAAAGGCGATGACTGAAATTGAAGTATTGTTTAAAAAGACATGGTTTGACCCTTCCACAAGCGATGGAAAGCTTTTTGACAAACTTGCAAGTGGCGATTTTGATAAGAGTGTGCCCGCAGGAATGGGTACTAATACGTACGCAGTTGTGGGATTGACTAAAGACTTTAAACCTGGTATGCAGACGTCTCACACCAATTACATTACCAATTGCCTTACCACAATGGCCTTGTATTGTTTGTTGACGGATAATGAAACGCTCGGAAAGAAGGTAGCAAACGCTCTTTGCAACTACTACATTATTGCTGATAAGCTGGTAGAAAATCACTTGCGTACTTCTGATAGTGAGTTTGGAATTAGTGGGGATGATGCAAACAATGCCGAGACTGCTTGGCGTGGTATGATTGGTATGGTTCCACACATGGATTTGGCTTTATCATTAGATTATGCAGGAAAGTATATGACGCCCGAGCAAAGGAGATTTGTGCAGTTATTAATTGCAAAAGCTACTTATGGACGCAGAACTGGTGGGGGCGATGGCCCACGCAGAGGATGGAGAGACATTAACCACGTTACTTGGCATTTAACCCATCACTTAACTATTGCTGCTATTGAAGGATTGGATGGTTTTGACCCAGAGGCTTATGCTTCTGGTTGCGAACTAACAGGCGACTTTTTGGAGTGGGGCATCGATAATAAAGGACAAATGTTCGAAAGTAATGGAAAGAGTGGTGGCGGATTTCAGTTTGAGTTTTTAGCTATGATTCTGCAAGCCCGTAGAGGTGATAACCTGTTTGGTCATCCGCATTTTAGAAAGATGTTGACAGCACAAGTGTTTACTACTTCTCCCAACAGAAAAGAAACTTTGAGTAGTGGCACCTGGGGTGGTAGTCCATTCTCTTTTCCGGGTGTGATGGGAATCAAATCTTTTTATCCCAATGATAAAGCAGCCGATTACTTATTGCAAAATGCTTTTCCAGACATCAATTGGTCAACCTTTGATTTAGCAGCGTACAAATCTCAGATAGAAAAAAATAGTCATGGCCTTCGTTTGCCAGGAACAACTTATCCCGCTTTTGTATTTCCTTTTCCTTATGTAACCGACTGGAAACCGACCACTCGTGCCGACTTGAAAATACCTAATGACTGGAATACGGAAACGCATGGCATCCTTTCTGCCTCATCTGATAATACCGAGAATGCAACTTGGCTATGTTTTCATACCCGCAACAATCACTACATCGGTTCGGGTCATCACCATGCCGATATTGGCATGTTCTATTTTTCTGGTCTGGGTGTAAACTGGATTACCGAATCTCCTTCTCCAAAAGCCTATTCTGGTCGTTACCACAATGAAATAATTATCGATGGAAAAGCAGAGTCCGAAGGTCCTGCGGCAGGAGGGGATTACATAGGCGCAAACATTCAACCGATGGGTGCTTTCAGTTCAGAAAATATGACCTATTCCTACACTTATCAATGGTGTACGCAAGTAGGAATGAAATGGGGCGAAGGATTTAGTACAATAGATTCTTCTGTTGCAAAAGATGGTTGGGAACTAGAAACCCGCCCAGATAACTTTAAATATTTTGTAGGTACAACCCATTACAAGATGCGCTATTGGTGGCCATCATACAATTATTCCAATTATGTTCCAACACTTCGTGCCTTGTGGAATCCGGTAGAATATGTGTATCGTTCTGCTGGGTTGATTAAAGGAAATCATCCTTATTCTATCATTGTGGATGATGCTAAAAAGGATGCAAATCAACACTTATATCAATGGACAGCAATGACTGCAAAGGGCGTTTGGAAGGCTGATGTAAAGAATGTTCCTAAAGGGGCAGTCGTACTTGGTTATGATGAAAAATTGGTGAAACAATGGGATAAAGGAACAGATGTTTCTCCTCTATCACCAAGTAAAGGCGACCCGTTATTACTGGTTTATAGTGTTGCTAAACCAAATGAGGAAAACAATGTAGCAATGGAATATGTAAAAGAAGCTGGCAAAGAGAATGGCATTTCATTTTCTAATTTTGTACAAAGCATTGGTTCTTATAATAGACTGTCAATAAATAGGAATACCGTTACTGCCAATTTCAAAGTACTCTTGATTCCGTTTAGATTTGGGGAAGAATTGCCTGCCATTTCTACTGTTGCCAACAAAACAACCATCACTTGGAAGGACGGACAACAGGATGTATTAGACTTTGCAGTTGATACTACCAATCGTACTAAAGTGATAGTAACAAGGGATGGTAAAGAGGTGGTGGAGACTAAATAGACAGCTTTTTTAGTTCCCAGCTGCAATTTTTAATGGCAAGCTCAATCCACTAACTGTGCCTGCGCATACCATTACATAATAGAGGTAATAGTCGGTTTTGGGTATCAAACCCACTAACGTTTTCGATCTTTTACCATTTATGTTTATCACGCAAGTTGGACTTTCTTCGCCCAATGGAATTATTATTTGCCCATCCAGGCTCATGATGGTTCCTGCAGGAAATTGGCCGCCCTGTACTGCAAGGCAAATATATTTTGTTTCCCTTCCAAAGGGTGCACAAGATACCTTTGCTATCCCAGTAGCACCTGGCGTATAACTAAGTCCTGTTGCCAAAGCGCCATTTTTTATGAGGGTGGGCGTATCATTCGTGCCATCCCAATAGGGCAACATACTTAGCTTAAACACATCTTCCTTGCCATTGGCAATACCATTTACGTAGGGTGCAAACGAAAGCATACAATCTAACAATGCAGTGTACGCAGTATCATAAAAACCTTTTGAAGACAGTCCTCCCAGCTTGTAAATGGAACGTTTGGAGTTAAAATCGGTAATTAAATCAGTCATTTCAGCTTCCGTAGTAGGCTTTGTACCTGTAAAGATTGAAGGATTGATTTCAAAGATTGCTTGTTTTACATTATAGGCTTTACCGCCAAATTCATCTATCGGAATCGTTTTTATTCCGTGTATGTCCACTCTAAATTCTCCTGCCATAACTTTAAGTTTATATGCGTGATGAAATTTAGTTGGCCTGATAAATTAGCGGTCAACTTTTACAAAGGACTGCTATTATTGGTGTTTTCAATCAATATAACGTTAAGGTTATCACAAGCTATTTTTTTATGAGATATATCCTTGCAAAAGGAGGCTTTTTTGGTTAAAATAGTCATTAATACTTTGTTATGAACCTTATTCTGTCAACTAATTAGTATTCTTGTCAATAAATCCTGTTTTCTGTCAATAAATCTTATTTCTTGTCAATAAATTCAGATTCTTGTCAACTAATAGGATTAGTTGACATTAAATCCTAATTATTGTCAATAAATATCAGTTTCTGTCAACTAATCTTCTTTTCTGTCAATAAATCCAATTAGTTGTCAATAAATCTTAATTCTTGTCAATAAATGATTCATTTACACAGAAGTGAGGTTTTAATTGACAGATTAGGGTCTTTGTACACCAAAGCCGCTGCTTCTTTGGCATTGGTTGGGCAATGAAGCAGGTTTATTCATTAATTATCCCACATTATTGCATGGATTGAGGAGTTGGTGAACGAAAATAAATAGAAGTTGATTGCCTAAAGATGATTAAAACTATAAATTATTAGTGTGAGAAGAAGGGTTTGCTTTGTAACTTACAATTTTGATAGCATAACCTACAACTTATTGCGTCTCTTCCTCATAAAACTTCCCTCACTATTAAACCTAATCCAATAAAATCCCTCTCTTAAAGGTTATGATGAAAAAGATACTATTTCCTTGCTTTATATTGCTTCATCTATGTGTATTTGCACAAACTAATTCCAATGTTTATAATGTATTCAATAGAAACGATCTTCAATTTGAATCTTCTGTATTGATGAAGCAATTTTTCTATTCTCGTCCACAAAGAATGGCAATTGTGGGAAAAGATATGAACGAAAATGGGGCCTGGAGCAGTGTAAATGAATCCTTTGACAGCTTGAAAACGGGCAAATGGTTTATTGAACAACAAAGAAGTGCGGCAGAAGCAATTATTGCAGGAATTGTTCAAAACAATGAGCAGACTATTGAGAGGGGACTTTTGGCATTGGAATGGGGGGCAAAACAACAACAACCAGATGGGTCATTTAATTGCCCTGATAACTTTCATAGCTCCTCTTTTTATGTAGAAGCTGTTGCTCATTCTTGTATTTCTCTTAAGGCTAGCAAGTATTATTTGAAGTACAAAGAACGAATAGAAAATCTGGAAACTGTTATTGCGAGAACTGTAAACTGGATGTTACAGCCAACTATTCTGGAGCAAGGTAAGAAAAGAAATGCACCGTACACCCACAGAAGATATCTGGTAGCTGCGGCTATGGGAGAGACAGGGGTTTTGTGTAATAATCCTGATTTTATTGCAGCATCTGCCCTCTTTGTAAAAGATGGATTGTCTTTGCAGGATAGCATGGGGTTTAATCCCGAGAAAAAAGGATATGATTGTAGTTATCATGCCGTTGGATTGGTGTTTGCACATCGTTACTTTGATATTGTAGCTACTGATAAGCAAAAAGAAGCATTGAATGCTATGTTTGAAAAGGCTTTTAAATGGCTTCTTTCTAGAATAGATGAGAATGGCGTTATCAATGGAGAAGGAAATACACGCACTGGTTTTGGACAAGAGATGGGCAGAACAGGTAAGCCAAAAGGGATTAATTACGGGGCTGTAACAGATGCGCTTTGTTGGTGGGGACTTTATAAAAAGGATCTTGCATTGCAGGAACTGGCTAATAAAGTTTTTATTACTTGGAAGTCGAACTCGACTATGATAAAACCAGTAGAAGTTAATAAAAAAGATAATTGACACTTGATAAATTCAACCACTCAATTGCAACATATAGATAGCAGATAAATAACAAATAGCTGTTTATTCGCTTGATAGATAAACATAAAAATATATTAGCTTAATTACAATAAACACGATTATAGTCTATGAAAAAGAATGTGCTTTTTATCATGCTGGTTATTTGTAGTTTAATGCGTATAAACGCACAACCATTTACGCCGATTACCTATACGCCTGCCTACAAACAAATAGATATTGATGCAGATAAATGCTCTGTACAACTGTTTGTTTCTCCTGCGGGAAATGATTCCTGGAGTGGAACAACAATAGTGTCCTCTGCTCATGATGGGCCATTTGCAACACTGGAACGTGCAAGAGAAGAAGTAAGGAAGCTGAAAAGAAAAGGTCTTCCAAAAGGGGGGATTGCTGTTAATCTGTTAGGAGGAATCTATTCGTTGTATAAGTCTCTTGAATTAAATTCAGAAGATGGGGGAACAGAAGGTTCACCTATAGTTTACAAGGCTTACAAAGAGGAAGATGTAAGATTGATTGGCGGTAAAAAATTGACTGCAAATGATATAAGTATCGTTACAAACCCTGATATACTGGCTAGAATTAACCCATTGGCTAAAGGAAAAGTATATCAGTTCAGCACCAAGGCTTTGGGAATAAACCACACCAATATTTTCCCCGATGTGTTTAGTGATGGTGGTGGCATATTCGAACTGTTTTTTAATGGAAAAAGAATGCCTTTGTCCAGATGGCCCGATGAAGGTTATACGACCATGAAAGAAGTGATTAATCCGGGAGATAATAAAACACCGGGCACTTTTATTTATCAGGATAGTACGCCCGTAGATAAATGGGAGGGAAATAATAATATCTGGCTAAAGGGCTTCTGGCGTGTAGGCTGGGAGAACCCTGCCATTAAAGTGGCTACTATTGATAAAGCATCCAAACAAATTACGTTTAAAGCAGGAATCGGCGCCGGAATAGGGAGTAAATACAATCGCCCTAAAGGTTCTGGAAAAGAGCAATGGTATGCTATTAATCTATTGGAAGAGATTACCAAACCGGGTGAATGGGCTATCGATTTTAATACTGGCATTGTTTATTTCTGGCCTCCTTCGGATATTGATAAAGCGGATATTTTGGTTTCTCAAATGGATCAACCCATTATTGTTGCTAATAATGTTTCCAATATTGCATTCATCGGATTAAAGCTTGAAGGTTCTTTAAGTGATGGAATGGTCTTTACCAAAAGCAATGAAAATCTGGTAGCAGGTTGTACTTTCCGTAACCTTGGCGGACGAGGCGTTGTATTGGATGGTTATAAAAGCGGTATCCAAAGCTGCGATATGTATGGATTAGGAAGGGGTTGCATTGTTATCTCCGGAGGCAATAAACAAAAGCTAACTGAATCTGGCAATTATGTAATCAATAATCACCTCCACGACTATGGTGCCTTGAAGTCGCAGTATTCTGCTGCTGTTGATTTATATTCCGACAATAAAAATTTAGATGCAGTAGGTATTTATGTGGGTCATAATTTAATACACCATGCCCCTCGTGACGGGGTTTTGTTTGCAGGACAAAAGAACATATTTGAATACAATGAAATTCATCGTTGTTCTTATGCTACCGCAGATGTTGGTGCTTTCTATTCGTGGTTGGACTGGACGATACGTGGGGTGGTTATCCGCTATAATTATATTCACAATACGGTAGGCGGTGTCAACCCCGATGATGGTTCATCTGGGACTTTTGTTTATGGAAACATATTTTCTGGCAACCGAACAGGTATCTGGATAGCAAGTGGCCCCGACCACACTGTTCAAAACAATATCTTCATCAAGAACGCAGGACCAGTTTTTGGTATGGATGACCGAGGAAAAAGCAGGGGTTATGCAACGAATAAAAAATTATTATCGGGTGTAAATGGAATCAATCCTACCTCACCACCTTGGAGCACAACGTTTCCTGAGATGCCTACTTTATTAAGTACCCATCCAGAATTGCCACAGCGAACCAAGTTTGCAGGTAATGTAGTTTGGATAAAAAGCGGCGATGCAACTGCAATTCACATGAGTAAAGAAAACAAGGTGGATACTAATCTTATTCGTATTGATGGAAACTTTGTTACCGATAAAGACCCAGGCTTTATGGATGCCAATGGTGGTAATTTAGGTCTTAAAACCACTGCACCTGTGTTTGATAAGATTAAAGATTTTCCAAAGATTAAGTTTGATAAGATAGGGTTGTATATAGATAAGTACCGTAAAAAACTACCTACACCCGAAGAGGCTGGTAAACTTCCATCGCAAAATCCTTGGAAGGATAATGACACGGATACCTACTTTGGAACATAATAAAACATACACATGAAGAGTTCATTCTTGGCGGTTGCCCTATTGCTTATTACTTGCAGTGCCAATGCATCAATAAAAAATAGTGACAGTCTTGCTTTGTTGAAAAAACAAGTAGTATCATTACCCGAAAGTAATCAATCTGAAAAGTGGAAGAAGGTAGTGTTCGAATTAGCAATAGAACAAGCAGAGAATGATGTTGCGGCAAACTTGCCTCAGGAAGCCTCCATAGTTTTGGCGGATATTGTAGCTAATATAAACAAAGACGCTTCCCAGTTTACAACACAAACCAAGGATATATCTCTGATAAGTGCCTTAAAAATGCCCAAGGTAACAGATGGTAATCCATACATAAACCGCTTAATGTTGGGCATCAAAGAAGAGCTTAAAAAAGACGACGTTCCTTGGGGAAAATCTACGCCCACAAACAGTGCCTTTAAAGCTTTAGACGGCCCTTATGGTGCTCGGTCAACTGCTAATAAAATGCAGGCGATGTTATGGTTATTGGTTAATCCTTCAAGTCCGCTAAAAGGTGATGATGAGATTTTTAAAAGATTCTTGCGTAGATATTTGGCTTATGTAGATGCCATGCAGAATGGAAAAGATATAAAAGCTGGTCAACAGATATTTGATGATTTTGCCATTGCTCCTGCTAGTTGCGCCCTGCGTGAATTTGCTACTTTGTTTCCAAATTTATTGTTGCCTCATCAAAAAGAATGTCTATACGATGCCATGAAAATTGGTGGTGGTATAATGTATGGAAAAGCCAAGGACAGACTAGGTGATTATGCCAATATTGACATTGCCCTGTCCTATGAGTTATTAAACTTTGGGTTGTTTTTAAAGGATGACACTTTGCTTTCTAAGTCGAAGTTTTTGATGGAAGTGCAGGCAAAGAACATCTATCCCGATGGAGCAATTGCTTATAAAGATCATCAGAATGAATCGCACAGTTACCATGATGCAGACGTAACTTATCTAACCCGTTACTACGAGGTTACAGATGATGCAAAATGTTTGGAACTGCTAAAAAGAACAGAGTGGTATGGCCCGGTTTCTAGTGGTAGATTGGGTGAATTCTGGACAGTCCCTTCCTGGAAAGAAACCTGGAATAATAGTTTTGCCCGCCCTTGTGGTGGAGAATCAATAGCGAGTATTACAGGCAATCCTTACCTCCGGTGGATGATGGATTTTGGTAGTGATAATGATAAGCCAGACATAAAGAACTGGCAGGAAGCACGCCCCAATATCTATTGGTATCGCAATGATGTAACCCCAAAGCCCCTTCCTCAAAACTATACGGCAATAGACAGAAATATCTGTGGACCGAGGGCTTGGTATGGACAGTTTAATTATGCGGCTACAGTTAGAAATATTCCTGATAATGAGCCCGGCTTATCTACTATCATGGGGTTGCAGACTACAGATAGTAAGTTTAAGTTATCCGCTTCTGTGATGAGTGTTTATCCTCGAATCAGAACAAAGAAGGAGGTGATTAATAAAGATGGCAGCATTAACAGAGGGGCTTATGCGTGGCTTACTTCCAATATGAAGAGTGCGGTGGTAATGGGGAAAGACTATAGTTCAGTGGCAGCAAGTTATCAATTGCATCAGTTTGGAAGCTCTACAAAAGGGCCTGTGGTAGATTGGAAAGGTAAACAATTGTGGTTGGGACTTTCCGATAGAGTGATCGGGTTATTGAGTATTGAACCTCTCAAAGACCAGGCGGTAGCTTATGAAGTAGATGGAGTAGTTAATCTAATCTTTGGAGGTACAGGCTTGGCTGAAACACCGAAGAAGGTTAAAGAGTTAAGCAATAATGAATTTGCCTATGGTGATTTGATTGTAAAGATTCACGACCATAACTACAAGACTTTAAAGGCAATAGAAGTACCTTTCAGATTACCGAAAGCTCCTATAACAGAGATTCTGATGCAGGATGAAAATGGAGTAGGAGAAAATGTGGAGCATCATTATTCCTCATCAACTAACTATCATTTCATAACAGAAATAAAAACTAGTTGGGCAAAGGGTGATGCAATTGTAAAGCAGTTGCCAGTTCAGAATGGAGTTATTGCTTTTCAAGTTGATTTAAATGCAAAACGATATGTCCTGTTTTATAATGATTCAACCGTTGATGCGTCTATCAATTTAGCTAGCATAAATCTAAAAGGAACTAAATCGAGTGTGCATTTATCAACTGCTACTAATGCGAAACCTATTGTCCCTGCGCCAAAGACTTATCTTTTACCTGCTGGTCAGTCGATTATTGTAGTATTCAGCAATGATGTCACTGACCACGAAGCAGGTTGGGAGAATTATCAAGATATGATTAAAGAAATAAAATAATAACAAATGAAACATAATAAGCGTAAACTACTATTCACTTTTGGGGCAGCCTTTTTAGTAACGTTGGCAACTGCACAATCACCTGATAAAGTACTATGGTTTGATAAACCAGCACGCTTTTTTAATGAAAGTCTTCTCTTGGGCAATGGCACACAAGGGGCTACCGTATTTGGAGGCATTACAAAAGAAAAAGTTTATCTGAATGATGCTACACTTTGGTCAGGGGAACCTGTAAGTGATACGACTTATAAAGACTACTACCTAAATCTTCCCGCTGTGAGGGAAGCTTTGGCTAGGGAAGATTATCGAGCGGCTGATACTTTAATCCAAAAGCTGCAAGGACATTATAGTCAGGCATATATGGCATTAGGCACGCTTTACCTGCAAATGAATCATGATACAGCAGTAACTAATTATTATCGTGACCTTAATTTAGATAGTTCTATTGCTAAGGTACATTACACAGTCAATGGAGTGAATTATGAAAGGGAATACTTAGTTTCTAATCCTGATAAGGTGATTGTTATCAAGCTAAAAGCAAATAAAAAAGGCGCACTAAGCTTTGGTTTGGGTTTTAATAGTGTGTTACATTATGCCTTTGAAAAGAGTAATAACGGTATCAAAGCCGTTGGATATGCACCGTACAGGCAAGACGCTTCTGCAAGAGGAACAATAGGAAAGATATTTTATGATGCTAACAGAGGGATTCACTTCGGGACAAACATTGCGGTAAAAACCACTGATGGCAAACAAGTAGTGGGCGATTCTTCCATCCAAATAACGGGAGCTACAGAGGCGGTTATCTATGTGTCCTTGGCTACCAGTTTTAATGGGTTTGATAAAGACCCCGTAAAGCAAGGAAAACCATACAAGCTCATCGCAGAAAGTATCATTCAAAAGGCAATGACTAAATCTTACGATGCTATAAAGCGAGCACATATTGCTGATTACAGACGTTTGTTTGCAAGGGTGAATCTGCAACTTGACTGGTCTAAAACTGATAGAGCACTTCCTACAGATACTAGATTGCAACAGTATGCAACAGGTACTGCGGACAAAGCATTGGAGGCTCTATACTTTAATTTTGGCAGGTACTTGCTTATCAGTAGTTCCCGAACGCCCAATATACCCGCCAATTTGCAAGGTATCTGGAGCTATTATGTTCGTCCGCCTTGGCAATGTAATTATACCACTAACATAAATGCGCAAGAGAACTATTGGCCTTCGGAAACGACCAATCTCTCTGAATTGCATTTGTCTTTATTGGGACAAATAGAAAACATTTCTAAAACAGGCGCAGCCAATGCGCGTAATTTCTATAACTGCGGTGGATGGTGTTGTGGGCATAACTCGGATATATGGGCAATGAGCAACCCAGTAGGAGAGGGTAAGGGCAGACCTAGATGGAGTAACTTCTCTATGGGTGGTGCCTGGTTGAGTACACATATCTGGGAACACTTTTCCTTCTCGCAGGATACAGCGTATCTAAAACAAAAGGGCTATCCCATACTAAAAGGGGCTGCTCAGTTTTGTATGGACTTTCTGGTGAAGGATAAAAAAGGCAATTATATTACCTCGCCCTCAACCTCGCCAGAAAACTCTTTTTATACTGATGCAGGCTATAATGGGTCGGTGTTGTATGGAGGCACTGCCGATTTAGCAATTGTAAGAGAATGTTTCATCAAGACGATTAAAGCTGCTAAAGTGTTGAAGGTGGATGCTGATTTTGTAGCTGCACTGCAAAATAAATTGGATAACCTGCACCCTTATCAGATTGGGGCAGAAGGTAAATTGCAAGAATGGTATTACGATTGGAAAGATCCAGAACCTAAACATCGTCACCAATCGCACCTGATTGGGTTGTTTCCTGGAGAGCATATCAGTCTGGAGAAAACGCCTGAACTAGCCAATGCTTGTAAAAGAACTTTAGAGTTAAAAGGCGATGAAACAACAGGTTGGAGCAAGGGTTGGCGCATTAACCTTTGGGCAAGATTGAAAGACGGTAACCATGCTTATAAAATGTACAGAGAATTGCTGCGCTACCTGCCACCAATTGGCGATACCATTATTTATAGTGGTCCCGGTGGCACTTACCCCAATCTGTTAGATGCTTGCCCTCCGTTTCAGATAGATGGCAACTTTGGCGGCACGGCAGCCGTTGCAGAAATGTTATTGCAATCTACCGAGGAGGAGATTACGCTATTGCCTGCACTTCCTGATGCTTGGCAAAATGGCGAAGTGAAGGGATTGAAGGCTAGAGGAGGATTTACAGTAGATATTAAGTGGGCAAAAGGAAAATTGGTTGCTTACAAGATAGTATCAAAGTATCCTAGAAAGGTGAAGGTTTTCATTGATAATAAATCAGAGATAATAACGTCTCAAGTAAATTGAGTTTAAGTTAAAAGTGAAGACACCCTAGGTAGTAGCTGCGCTTTGATGAGGAAAGTTCCGCTCCAATCGAAGCCTTCCTTTACCACCCAACTATTCAAAAACAAGTAATGGATATGGACGGGTTAGAGACCACGCACGAGTTGCGGCTTATAAAATAAGACCTTAGCGAAGGCACACGCTACAAGCGATGCGCCAGCCCTTGTAGATTATAGCGAGTGACGAGGACTAGCAGGGGCATTCCCTTTCCTTCTATAAAATAAGAGATTTCGGCAACAGAAGTGGCTGCCTCTTTCAGGATGCTCACTTTCCTTTTGCCCATGCCTCAATTAATTGATAAGCATGTGCTTTGCCTTCGGTTAGTGTTAATTTCTTTTGTGGGGTAGTTTTGGCGGCTGCTATTTGTTGCAATTGCTCGAACTTTTGTTCTTCAACAATTACATATTTCTTTTTATCGATGGTAACCCTTTCCATAAAATTATTTTTGTAAAAGTAAGTTATACCAATAGTAGTAGGAACATAAATTATTAGGAAAGTTTCGCTTCAAGCGAAGCCTTCCTTTACCACGCAACTATTCAAAAACAAGTAACGGCTATGGACGGGTTAGAGACTACGCACGAGTTGCGGCTTATAAAAATAAGACCTTAGCGAATGCACACGCTACAAGCGATGCGCCAGCCCTTGTAGATTATAGCGAGTGACGTGGACTAGCAGGGAAATGATGCTAGTAAATTATGTTAGTCTTTCTAGATAAATTGCTGGGTATGGATAATCACAATAATCATCAATGTAGTTTATTGCATTTGCTTCCTTTTGCACTCTTTTCTTTAGTTTATGAATTCTTACTTCACTAACCCGAATCATTTTAATTGTAATAAGATCATCAATAAGTTTGCCTGTTCGTTTAGCACTTTCTACGATGTATTCAACAAATACTTTAGCAGCCTTTAACTGTTTTCTAGCAGAGTCATTTCCTTTTTTTAGTTCAAATATTAGAACGTGTAAATATTTCCCTTCTTCTAAGAAAAGAATATAGTCACACATTTTTTTTAAGTCAGTAATATCACTAAAATATGGAAAAGCATCTGAACTATAACGGTATAGACCATATTTATGATTATTCCCTTTTACAATCTTATATGAAGAAGTGAATACTTTCCCTTTTTGGTCTTTATCATTCTCTGTTAGACATGTTTGATTTGAAACTTTAAATTTCTCGTGTAAAATTGATTCGATAATGGATAATTTACTCATTTGATTTATTGTATTTTAATGCATAAAACAATTCTTCAGACACGTTATTTTGAGCATCAATTGTTGCATCTACAGATGGTATTTCAAATCCACTATCATCGATTTCTATAATTTCAATATTTACCTGCTTGATATTTCTTCCTTTAGAAGGATAATTAAAATAGTAAACAGCTATATCGTCTTTACTAATTGATTCCTCAGTTTTATATCCAAACTTTTCTCTCAGAGAATTAACCTCTTGTTTATCCGAGGATAACATAATAATGTTATTCAGTTCTCTCACTACATAATCACTGTGGGTACTAATTAATAACCTGAAACCCTTGTTTATGAGTCTTGCAAAAAGCCTCACTAAAAGTATTTGATTATCTGGGTGAAGATTTATTTCAGGTTCATCTATAATTATCAAGTCGTTCTTGGAAGCAATATGTTTTAAATAAACAACTAAACTAGACAAAGACTTAATGATAGAGGCTGTCATGTGAATAGGTAACAATTTTTTAGGGGCTTTGTCAGACTTAAATTGCAACTCCCCTTCACTAGTTATCTGAACCTTGCCATGAAGCAGCTCATTTTCAAGTTCTGTAGCAAATTCATAAAATTCACTATTTTTTTTCTTTATCTCAGAAAGGTCGTCTGCTATCAATAATCCATCTTTTATTGGTAATGGGTATCTTGTGTTTTTCTTAAAGAATAAGTCAAATTTGTCTACCTTCTGTTCCTTGTTAGTCAGAGCATTGAAATGGTCAAAGGCTTCTTGCTTTCTGATTGACAACTCCTTGCTAAAAGTAAAAATAGAGTTCCTTTCTACAGGAAGAATATAGGTAGAGCCGATGGGATAAGTAGCGCACAGGGATAGTAAAAGAGTTTGTAAAACAAAACCTAAGTATTCAATATCCTTTGTAGATATTGTTTTGTCAGTTAAGGTCAAATCCAAATAGTTGTTGCAGGTTTCCTTAACTACCTGTATTTCAATATTGCCAATGATAATCTGTTTCTTAAAACTATACCAGTAAAACTCATCGCGTAATTCTGTTTCTGTTTCAGCAAATGATACAACTGTATTTTCAAAATAATGACTTGCAAGTTCTTTTCCAATACCAAAAAGTGTATCATATTCTGACTTTAGGTTTGCTTGTAAATCAGAGCGATATTTGTAGAGTAGAGCATAATCTATCTCAAATATTAACTGCTTTTTGTCAATTAGTTCTGTTGCTAATTTATCATTTCTACCAAAATGTATTCCTGCTTTCATCAAAGCATAAATAACATAAGCTACATAAGTCTTCCCTGTTCCATTCGGTCCACAAAAAACATTTAATTTTTTTGATAAATCAATTGTCCCTTCCTTTATCGCCCCTAATTCTTTTATGTTAATTTTCATTTCTAATACTTTGTTATAATTACTCTGAAGTTAGATAATACTTTTTTGATTAGCATTGATGTTATTGTGGATGAATTGGATAGATTCTAAATATTTGCTAATCATAATTTAATGGTCTTGATAAATACCATTTTTCAGCTTGTCTTTTTTCATTGCATTTGAATAAATTATTGTTCAAATATATTGGGTTTTTAAAACTAATGGCATATTAACTAAAAAAGGTCGAAAGCCTTCGGTTCTTCAACCTTCAACTTTCAACCTCTTTTACACTTTCCCTTCCTCAACTCATCATTCAACACTCATATCTCATAACTAAGTTCCTACCCTTGCACATTAGCCGAAAATACTGGGCTCCAGTTGCCCTTTTCGTTGCGGCTGTTTACCCAACGCATCCAATAATACACCATCAATCCTGCATCTGTGCCAGGAAAATCGGTGGCAAATACTGCATTGCCCGTTGCACCAATATAGGTTAACTCGCTCGCAGAAACAGGGGTTGTACCCCCTATTTTTTGCCAAACTTCACAGCCACTTGTGCCGTGTGGGTGGGCGTGCTTGCCCGATACACTGTCTGAAAGGGTAATTACGTGGTGCAACCTTGCACCGCCGTCCACCTTTCCAATTGGTGTGGTAGTACCCATTGGTACGTGTGGGTGTGCACCGCCTTTTTCAGGAATGTTAAACGTGTTCCTATCGGTTTGGGTCAACACGCTGTCGGGAAAATCCCCATAAATAATTCTCAGAATATCCTTCATCTTACCCGCATCTATATCCTTATTTGCCACCGCCGTAACGGTTTTGGTGGCGGCTGTGGTAGCCAATGGATAATCGGTATTCCAATTAGACAAACAGGTTACTGCCGTTGCCTTGTTGGGAACACTTATCAACAACCTTGTAAAATTGAGCAAGATATAAGCAACCACCACATTGAAGTAGGTGTTTAATGTTGCTTCCTTATCTGGAAAATGTGCCATTATTAATTAATTTAATTGTTTATAATCGGTTTTGCCCATTGTAGCCAAAACCACTGAAACCCTTTATGATAAAGCCTTTCGGGCATTTTTTCTTGTTTAAAAAGCCCATTCCCTTGCTTGGTTCTGTCATTCCCTTGCTTGGTTCTGTCGCTCCCTTGCTTGGTTCTAGCGTTCCCTTGCTTGGTTCTGTCGTTTCCTTGCTTGGTTCTAGCGCTCCCTTGCTTGGTTCTGTCGCTCCCTTGCTTGGTTCTATCACTCCCTTGCTTGGTTCTAACGTTCCCTTACTTGGTTCTAAGACAGATTCGCTCAAGGAAATTGCCCACAAACTATGGCGGGTCTATCGTGCCTGTAACAAAGAACAGGTTGAGCGCAGAAGGAAAAGTAGTTTTATCTAATGGAAGAAAAATGTTGTGTAATAGAGTGGAAAGGTGACTTCTAAATGCAATATCTGAAGTATGATGGATGAGGTGTTTGACGTATGAAATTAAAATGGGAATAAATAGAAAGTAGGCAATTTGTAGGATATGTGGGCTGAAACCTATCCACCTGTATAAAGGGGGCAGTGAGGTAGCAAGCTGTATTATATTTCTGTTGTTAAACATCCTGAAACGAAACTAACAGAAGCGATATTATAAACTAGAAAAGGTTGTTAACATTGCTGCTAATGCCAAAAAAGTCTTAACGCTTCAGTTACATATTGGGGATCACTGGTAATATCAATAAGTTACTAGTTGAGGCTTTCTTGAGAAAAAATATAAAATAAATACCCAACATCTTTAGGAAAAGATAGGGGCACAAATTCGCTCTGCCAGCAGTTTAGCGTTGTTGAAGTGTAAGCAAATGTCTGTACAATCTATTGAGAGAACAAAGAAGGATTGGCGGCGTGAAGTATCAGGTACAAGAAAACCCAAAGTAAGAGTGCCGTGTACAACATGTAGGATGACATTTTGTAAGCCTCTGTAAAGAATGGCCACTTGGGGTTGTCCATCTCTCGGGTGGAACGACTAACTCTCGATTGAAGGAAGAAGAAATTATTGAAGGAAAAACCAAAGTTCCCTGGTTTGAACCATTGTAACAAAATAAGCCTGACAAGTCCAAAAAAGAGAACAAGTAAGTAACCATATTTAGCAGTGAGAATAACAAGGTAATCTATAATCATTTTTTGTAAGTATGGGGTGGAGCCCCCGAAGAGGGCTTAGTGTTTGAAAGACAAGGGGGGAATGTTGTTAGCTGCATCTTAAGGAAAATTTAAAGTGTATTATTCAAAGCATCTATGCACGAGGAACTGTTACACAGAAATGCAAGTGTTAGGTATTGATTTGCAGGGGTTTAAAGCAAAGATTTCTCTATCCGAGAGAGACCCTTTCCCCGAAAAAGTATTACAGAAGTCAATAAATCGATCCAAAACAGATACCTTCGTTTGATTATTTGTGTAAAAAGTACACATTCATTATCGAATAAACATATTATGCCTCGTCAAATGAAAAATGCCCCTCTCTTGCTTGTTCTTGTACTCTTGTTTGCTGCCTGTAGCAAAAACAACGACACTGTTACGCCCGTTATTCCTCCTGTTGTGCCGCCCGTTACCGACTCCACGCCTGCCCAATATGGTACACCCTTCAGTAGTGTCCCCAATAGGCAAGATGCTATTATTTATCAGGTAAACATCAGGGCATTCAGTAATCAGGGAAACTTTGCTGGCGTGTTGGCTAGGCTAGATTCTATCAAGGCATTAGGGGTTAATGTCATTTATCTGATGCCTATCTATCCGGTTGGAGTTGTAAATTCTGTCAACTCACCCTATTGTGTAAAGGATTATGTGGACATAAACAGTGAATTTGGTAATCTCTCCGATTTGCGAGCCTTGATAGACAATGCACACAATAAAGGAATGAGTGTGATATTGGATTGGGTTGCCAACCATACCTCTTGGGATAATGCGTGGATTACTGCCCACAAAGATTGGTACCTGCAAGATGCAAATGGCAATGTGGTTAGTCCCCCCGGCATGGGTTGGAATGATGTGGCACAGCTAAACTACAACAATGCAGCGATGCGTCTGCAGATGATAAAAGATATGAAGTACTGGGTTTATACGGCTAATATTGATGGCTTTAGATGTGATTATGCCGATGGACCGCCCTTTGATTTTTGGACGCAAGCCATAGATTCGCTCCGTAATATTACTTCCCACAAGCTATTGATGCTGGCAGAGAGTAATACAACTGCCGAATTCAGTACAGGCTTCGACTACATCTTTGGCTTCAACTTCTATGGTACTTTGAAAAATATATATAGTAATAATAATCCGGTCACCGCGATAGATGCATTAAACACGAATGATTATCTCCATGCCACCAATGGACAGCAAGTGGTGCGCTACATTACCAACCACGACGTAAACGGATCGGATGGAACGCCGTTGAAACTGTTTGGTGGCACAACTGGATCGATGGCTGCATTTGTGGTGGCGGCTTACATGAAGGGGGTTCCGATGATTTATAACGGACAAGAAGTTGCTACCCCTTTTCCATTGACTTTTCCGTTTACATCTACCAAACTTGCATGGACGCCTAATCCCGCTGTTACCAATCAATATAAGGCTGTCATTGCGTTTCGTAATAATAGCCTGGCAATAAAGACGGGTACTTTAACCTCCTATAGCAATGCAGACATCTGTGCATTCACCAAAGAAGTTACTGGTGAAAAGGTGTTTGTTATGAGTAATCTCCGCAATACAACCATCACTTATCCCATTCCAACGGCATTGCAAGGCACTGTTTGGACAGATGCACTGAATGGAGGTACTAATATCACCCTTTCTGCACAAATGACTATGCAGCCTTATAGCTTTTTTGTTTTGAAAAAGTAGGCTGTTGAGTGTCTTGCGGCTATTGTTATTACTCTTACTGACCAACATCATACGCTTGCGCAACACGAGGCTTTGTATATTTGCGCCATGATACACAAACATACACTGATAGAAGCTACGATGGCGGGTGCCGCCGTAATGAAAGAGTATTTTGATAAACAATATACCATCAGCAGCAAATCTAGCTTGAACGATCTGGTTACTGAAGTAGACCATAAAAGTGAAGAAGCTATTTTTAATGTGATAAAAAAGCATTTTCCCTCCCATAATATATTGAGTGAAGAATCGGGTCCGGTGATTCAAGAAAGTCATTACAAATGGATTATTGACCCTATTGACGGAACGATAAATTATGCAAACGGTATTCCAATCTGCTGTGTAAGCATTGGTTTGGAACGCAATGGCGTGATGGAAATGGGAGCTGTTTACAACCCTTTCCTCGGTGAGTTCTTCTTTGCCCAAAGAGGTTTTGGCGCTACGCTGAACGAAAAGAAATTGCATGTGAGCGACACCACCGATCTAAAAAAGAGTTGCTTGGTAACAGGCTTTCCTTATACTTACTTAGATGCGCCTAATGGCCCTATTCAAGTTTTCGAGAAACTGGTACGCAAGGGCATTCCTGTCCGCAGACTAGGTAGTGCCGCTATCGATCTTTGTTGGGTTGCTGCAGGCCGTTTCGACGGGTTTTATGAGCATAAACTACAAGCATGGGACAGCGCAGCAGGCTTTTTGATTGTGTTGGAAGCAGGCGGAAAAGTAACCGACTTTGCAGGGAAGGAATATGACCATTACCAGCCCGGCATCATCGCCACCAATGGTAAAATACACGATTCGCTTTACAAACTAGTGAACGGAGGAGAAGTGGAATAAAGCCCCTATCCCCTGAAGGGGTATTATAGAGGAAATGAAAAAGATGCCACAAAGGCACGAAAACAGAAAGAAGCACAAAGGGTGCATTGATCTTAGATTATCCTTTCCTTCTTTCTTTTTGCTTTATCTTCCTTTTTACTTTGTGCTGCTTGGAGACTTGGTTTCTTTGTGGCGTAATAAACAACAAAACATATGACTAACAATAGAACAGAAATAGCAGACCTAGGAGAGTTTGGGTTAATAGAACACCTGACCAAGAACTTCGAAATACACAATGCCTCCACCGTTTTGAGTGTGGGTGACGATGCCGCCGTAATAGATCACTTTGGTAAACAAACAGTAGTAACAACCGACTTACTGATTGAAGGTATTCACTTCGATCTGATGTACACTCCACTGAAACATTTGGGTTATAAAAGTGTGATCGTTAACCTGAGTGATGTGTATGCTATGAATGCGACCCCTACTCAGATAACGGTGAGCATCGCCATCAGCAATAAGGTGAGTCTGGAAGCTTTGAATGAATTTTATGAAGGGGTGTATGCCGCTTGCGAAAAGTATGGTGTAGACTTAGTGGGTGGGGACACCTCTTCTTCCCAAAAGGGCTTTATCATTTCGGTGACTGCTATCGGTGAAGTAACGCCTGATACTTTTGTGAAGAGAAGTACGGCTCAAAAGGGTGACCTTATCTGTGTGAGTGGCGACCTTGGTGGAGCTTTTTTAGGGCTTACGCTAATGGAAAGAGAGAAACGTATTTATCTGGAGAATCCACAGATTCAACCCGACCTAGAAGGGGAAGATTACATTGTAGGTAGGCTACTGAAACCCGAAGCTAGAAAGGATATCATAGAGTTTTTGGCTACCAATGAGATTGTACCTACTGCCATGATGGATGTGAGTGATGGTATCAGCAGTGAAGTATTGCACCTGTGTAAACAAAGTGGATTGGGTTGTATGTTGTATGAAGATAAGTTGCCCATAAACAGTGCGACGCGCAGTGCAGCCTTTAAGTTTGGACTAGACCCAACAGTTTGCGCTTTGAATGGGGGCGAAGACTATGAACTGATATTTACCATGAAGCAGTCCGACTACGATAAGATTACCCTCAACGAAGAAATAGCTGTTATTGGCTTTATGGACGATATAGAAAAAGGCTGCAAATTCTATACGAAGGGCGGTAATACCTTCGACATTACAGCGCAGGGTTGGAATGCATTTGTGAAGTAATTACTTTAAAGTGGAAAAAAGAAAAGCAATGGTAATAAACAAATCAAAGTGGAATACAATTGCTTTCTTTTCTCTATTTACTTTACTCCTTACCGCTTGCGTATCCTCCCGCATAAAAAACTACACCTTCAACCAAAAGACAGCTGCACCCAAGTTTAGAGAAGACTTAGTAATATTGAAACAAATACTAGAGGCAAACCATCCTAGTCTGTACTGGTACACCACAAAAGACAGCCTAGACTACTATTTCAACAGTACAGTCAGCAGTATCAATGATTCTCTAACAGAGGTTCAATGCAGAAACAAAGTAGCCTTTGTCCTCAGTAAAATTCATTGTGGACACACGGCAGTAAGGTTCTCCAAGGACTTTACCAAGCAACAAGAGAAACATCGGTATCCTATGTTTCCACTCAGTATTAAGACCTGGAAGGATACAATGGTAGTCACCGGAAGTTACTTACCCAAGGATACCCTCTTCAAAAGAGGCACGCTCATCACCTCCATCAATGGAAGAAGCAATAAAGAATTGTTGGATAGTATGTTTCAACTGATTAGTACAGACGGTTATACAAATGTGTTCAAAAGCCAGTCAATCAGTGGCAATTTTGGGTTGTTCTATAAGCTTATCTGGGGCTTGGACAGCAGCTATACCATTACTTATCTCGATTCGTTGGGTAAAACTCAAACAACCACTATTACCAATTATTCTCCTATTCCAAATCCCAATAAAGCTTCTCAGAAAACAATCGACTCCCTAAAGAAACTGTTGTCTGCTGTGCCTGAACTAAAGAAAATGGAACACACCAAGAAGAAACCTAGTAAGCGTGAAATGCTTCGTTCCTTGTCCATAGATTCTAGCACAAGCACTGCTTATATGCGCCTGACTACCTTTTCCGAAGGGCATCTGCGTACCTTCTTCAGGCGTTCCTTCCGGAAGCTGGAGGAAGCAAAAACAAAGAATCTGATAATAGACCTGCGGGAAAATACAGGCGGGTATGTTAGTAGCAGCAACTTGTTTACAAAATACCTCATCAATAAGCCATTCAAGAATTCAGATACGGCAGAAGCTGTCACCAACACTATCAAACATCCTTACTATGTTAGGGGAAGTCTCAGCTATTGGTTCAGTACGCGTTTCGTCAGCAGAAAAATGTCCGATGGATTATACCATGATAGGCGTGCGGAGACTCATTTCTTCAATCCCAAAACCAAGCACCACTTCAATGGAAACGTATACGTTCTTCAGGGTGGTTATACCTATTCCGCAGCCACTATTTTTACTTCCACCATAAAGGGGCAACAAAATGTAACCATTGTGGGTGAGGAAAGTGGCGGTGGTAACTATGGCAATACGGCTATGTATTTACCAACTGTCATTCTGCCAAATAGTAAATTAAGGGTCGTAATGCCCACTTTCAGAACCGTGCTGGATGCCAATCGAAAGAAAGATGGAAGGGGTGTTTTGCCCGATGTATATGTAGCGCCCACCGTGGAATCTATTAGAAAAGGGATTGACATAAAGCTAGAAGCGGCGAAGGCACTAGTAGCAAGTCGTAAGTCGTAAGTAGTAGAACATTAGTTGTAAGTTATCAGTCATAAGGTATAGGTATTGGCAAGTAGTCGTGTTGGTTTACTTAAGACTTATGACTTACCACTTACGACTAATAAAACTAAAACTTCAACCCGGGATAATGGTCTATTGTTTCGAAGACGTACTTCGGATTCTGCTTTAGTATCGTAATGAATTTCGCAAGGCTATCCGTATAATTCTCCTTTCTAAACATCCGGTCGTGCGATAAAATAACCACGTGATTCTTGGTGTGCACATGCCCTTTCGTCAAGGCACTGTCTACTTGGTTGGCTATCTTCCAAGGCTGCTGCACCGGATAAGCTGTTTTATGATTAAAACTCCACTCTACATCCCAGCCAATTACATTATATCCACTGCTATCCAGTAAATGGCACACAGGTTTCACCAAACCAGATGCCTTAGTGGTGGTGTCAATCACCCACGCACTATTGCCAGGTAACCGAATGATTTTGTAAGGGACCAACAAGGTTTGTTGGGCTTTATAAAAATCCTCCGCAGCCATGTCGGGGTGATGATAAAAGTACATATAATGATTGCTGGCATGCGTAGTACTATGATTTGCCAATAGAATTTGTGGGTAACTAGATTTAACAGCAGCAACAATTTGTTTCAGGTGTGCGTCATTGGCATGTTCGCCCACCATAAAAAAGGTCGCTTTCACATTTAGTTTCTTGCATAGTTCCAAACAAGCCATCGTACCATTCTGAGGGCCATCATCAAAAGTGAGGTAGATGTATTCTTTGGTAGAATCGTACTTCACAGGCTTCCAATCAAACTGATTTACAGGTTTCTGTGACTTGTTTTGTGAAGAATTAGCTACAGGTTGTCTGGTCGTTTGGCCATTATCACTACAACTTGAAAGCACCAATAAAACGAGTAGGGAATAAGGCAAGTAAAATCTTCTGAATGACTGCATCGCTGTGAAATTAGTGCGAAGATACAGGAGTAGTCATACAGATAATGATTTGTTTATATTCTCTTTGCAATCGTTATAGTCTAATAATTTATCTTCGCCGCCATGATACTATTAGACGGAAAAGTGGCCTCCGCTGCGGTGAAGGAATCCATCAAACAAGAAACCGCTGTTTTATTAGCCAACGGTAAAAGAGCGCCTCACTTAGCAGCTATATTGGTTGGAAACAACGGTGCCAGTGAAACCTATGTCGCCAGCAAGGTGAAGAACTGTGAGGAAGTGGGTTTCGTGTCCTCTCTCATCCGTTTCGATAGTGAAGTAGAGGAGGTAACGCTACTCAATCAAATCATAAAACTCAATAACGATGCTTCCATAGATGGTATTCTGGTGCAGTTGCCTTTGCCAAAGCATATCAGCGAAGCTAAGGTTATAGAAACCATTTCCCCTGATAAAGATGTGGATGGTTTTCATCCCATCAATGCCGGTAAACTGGTTCAAGGTCTGCCTTCTTTCATCCCCGCCACGCCTTATGGTATCATGTTAATGCTGGAACATTACAATATCCAAACCAAGGGCAAACATGCGGTGGTGATTGGTCGCAGCAATATAGTAGGTCGCCCCATGAGTATTTTACTCAGTAGCAATCTTCCTTATGGCAATTGCACGGTTACTATTTGTCATTCCCACACGCCCAATCTCAATGAACTTTGTTTGCAAGGAGATATTGTGGTAGCTGCTTTGGGCAGACCTGGTTTTGTAAAAGCGGAGATGGTAAAAGACGGTGCGGTAATAATTGATGTAGGCATTACCCGTGTTACGGATGAAACGGCAAAAAAAGGTTTCCGCATCAAAGGAGATGTCGCTTTTGAGGAAGTCGCTGCAAAAGCTGCTGCCATTACGCCTGTTCCGGGTGGTGTTGGCCTGATGACAATTGCTGGGCTTTTAAAGAATACACTTCAGGCATATCAGGCGAGTATTGAGGGATAATTCAAGAGAGATAGGTAAAAAGGCCGGGTTGTATCTTAGTACTTTCAATCACTTCCTACGCTCTATTCTTTACTTATAACTCATAATTCATAGCTATACTTGGGCGTGTCCCCGAAGCACGGGGTCGGGCTTTCCGTTCCAATCTTTTTGCCCAGGGCAGCAAAAAGGATTTCCACTTCAATCCCTCACGCAATATTTGAAAACCCAAACATTATTCAGACTAAGTGGGCGAATATGTTTTTGATTTAATTCTTGCAAGCGAATGTGTTTTTTTTAATTGTATAGCTATATCTAGAACCCCATTAATTAATCCCATATCATTTGGAGCAGTAACCGTGATATTGCCTTTTTCCACTTTGATTTTATAACTGGGTTTTGCTGCAATTCTTTTTTCAGATGGCATAATATATATTCTATAGTTAGCGCGATATCTAACTTCTGTAATCTTCTCTTGATTCAATACCTCCCTCAATTTGTTCAATGCCGAATCTTCTTGAAAATTCCATAGATAAGGATGTCGAAAGGCAACTGTAATGCCTTGACAAAGTCCTAAACTTACCGAGAGCAGTAAAAGAATAAACGCAAATAATCCCTTTGCCATAAAGTATAATTTATCCCCCTCACAAATATAAAACTATCCCTTTCATCACAGCCCTCCCAAACCATTGCAACGTCTTTTCGACGAAGGAGAAATCTAATTCTTTTTCAGCCAGCTATCTCCTAGGTTCGATATAACGGCTCACAGGTTTCGGAAGTGTTTGATACAAGATTTGATAACTTTTTAAAAGTTGTCAAATCTTATTTCCTTTTACAG